>NZ_CP032093.1:2509579-3136974 GCF_003544875.1 Vibrio alfacsensis | reverse complement strand
ATGCTTTATCACGAAAACTTTGACGTCATTGTTGTCGGTGGCGGACACGCAGGAACGGAAGCCGCGCTCGCATCTGCACGCACAGGACAAAAAACGCTCCTTCTCACCCATAACATCGATACATTAGGCCAAATGTCTTGTAACCCAGCGATTGGTGGTATCGGTAAAGGTCACTTAGTAAAAGAAGTGGATGCTATGGGCGGTCTAATGGCACAAGCCATTGACCATGCAGGTATTCAATTCCGAACACTTAATGCCTCAAAAGGCCCAGCGGTTCGTGCAACTCGCGCTCAAGCAGACCGCGCATTGTACAAAGCGTATGTACGCGATGCGTTAGAAAACGCACCAAACTTAACGCTATTCCAACAATCGGTTGATGATTTGATTGTGGAACAAGATCGTGTCATTGGTGTTGTGACTCAAATGGGTCTTAAGTTCCGTGCAAAAGCGGTAGTATTAACGGTCGGTACTTTCTTGGGTGGTAAGATCCATATTGGTCTTGAAAGTTCAGCGGGTGGCCGAGCAGGGGATCCTCCATCGATCGCATTAGCGGATCGACTACGTGAACTGCCATTCCGAGTGGATCGTTTGAAAACGGGTACACCACCGCGTATTGATGCTCGCAGCGTTGATTTCTCGGTGCTTGAAGCCCAACATGGTGACAATCCTACACCTGTATTTTCATTCATGGGCAAACGTGAACATCATCCGCGTCAAATCCCATGTTTTATTACTCACACCAATGAGCAAACTCATGAGGTGATCCGCAACAACCTAGATCGTAGCCCAATGTATGCTGGCGTGATCGAGGGTATTGGTCCGCGTTACTGTCCTTCTATCGAAGACAAAGTGATGCGCTTTGCAGATAAAAACAGCCACCAAATTTTCATTGAGCCAGAAGGTCTCACGACACACGAACTTTACCCGAATGGTATCTCCACGAGTTTGCCATTTGACGTGCAAGTTCAAATCGTTCGCTCAATGAAAGGGTTTGAAAATGCGCACATCGTTCGTCCAGGTTACGCAATTGAGTACGATTTCTTCGACCCACGTGATTTGAAGCAAACCTACGAAACCAAATTCATCAGTGGTTTGTTCTTTGCGGGCCAAATCAACGGCACGACGGGTTACGAAGAAGCGGCCGCGCAAGGTCTAATGGCGGGTCTGAACGCGAGTTTGTACAGCCAAGACAAAGATGGCTGGAGTCCACGTCGTGACCAAGCCTACGTCGGCGTATTGATTGATGACTTGTCAACAATGGGTACCAAAGAGCCTTACCGTATGTTTACGTCTCGCGCGGAGTACCGTTTGTTACTGCGTGAAGACAATGCTGATCTGCGTTTGACAGAAAAAGCGCGTGAACTTGGTTTGATTGATGATGCTCGTTGGGCACGTTTTAATGAAAAAATCGATAACATGGAAACTGAGCGTCAACGTCTAAAATCGACGTGGATGAACCCGAATTCTGTCGGTATCGATGAGCTGAACAAGTTATTGAAGACTCCAATGGCACGTGAAGCAAGCGGTGAAGATCTTTTGCGTCGCCCAGAGATCACATACTCACAGCTCACTCAGCTCGATGCATTCGCACCGGCTCTGGAAGATCAACAAGCGGCTGAGCAGGTTGAAATTCAAGTGAAGTACGATGGTTACATTAAGCGTCAGCAAGATGAGATCGAAAAATCACTGCGCCATGAGAACACTAAACTGCCAACAGACTTGGATTACAAAAACGTAAAAGGTCTGTCGAATGAAGTGGTTGCTAAATTAAGCGATGCAAAACCAGAAAGTATTGGTATTGCATCTCGCATTTCTGGCATTACGCCAGCGGCAATCTCTATTCTGCTTGTGCATTTGAAAAAGCATGGTTTGTTGAAAAAAGGTGAGGAAGAGTAATGAGCGCTTTACGCACCAAATTGGATGCTCTGATCGCACAAACGGATTTAGAAGTATCTGAAAAACAACGCGAGCAGTTAGTCGGTTACGTCGAACTGCTCGATAAGTGGAACAAGGCATACAACTTAACGTCAGTGCGCGATCCACTTGATATGTTAGTGAAACATATTCTTGATAGCATCGTCGTTAGTACTCACTTACCGGGTGAGCGTTTTATCGATGTGGGCACCGGTCCTGGGCTGCCAGGTATCCCGCTTGCCATTATGAATCCTGGCAAGACGTTCTTTTTGCTTGATAGCCTTGGTAAACGTATTCGTTTTATCAAGCAAGTCATCCATACGTTGGGGCTTCAAAATGTGACGCCAATTCAAAGTCGTGTGGAAGAGTTCCAGCCAGAAGAAAAATTTGATGGCGTTTTGAGTCGAGCTTTTGCTTCAATGACGGATATGGTGGAATGGTGTCATCATCTGCCTAAACAAGATTCTGGGGTGTTTCTCGCATTGAAGGGACAACACCCTAAAGATGAAATAGATCTGCTTCCTGAATGGTGCTGTGTGACCGAGATCATATCTTTAGCTGTTCCTGAGTTGGAAGGTGATCGTCATCTAGTAATCTTATCGCGCAAGGAAAATTAGCGAGGTAATCGTGGGTAAAATCGTAGCAATCGCCAACCAGAAAGGTGGGGTCGGCAAAACAACAACGTGCATTAACTTAGCCGCTTCGATGGCAGCAACAAAGCGCAAGGTTTTGGTGATCGATCTCGACCCCCAAGGGAATGCTACGATGGCCAGTGGCATCGATAAATACATGGTCGATGCGACGGCGTATGATCTTCTGGTTGAAGATGCCCCGTTTGATCAGGTCGTATGCACCGAAACATCTGGAAAATATGATCTGATTGCCGCGAATGGCGATGTTACCGCTGCTGAAATCAAGTTGATGGAAGTGTTCGCTCGAGAAGTGCGTTTAAAAAACGCACTTGCGTCAGTTCGCGATAACTATGATTTCATCTTTATCGATTGTCCCCCTTCTCTAAACCTTCTTACAATCAATGCTATGGCCGCAGCGGATTCTGTGCTGGTGCCGATGCAATGTGAATACTTTGCGTTAGAAGGTTTAACTGCTCTTATGGATACAATCAGCAAGTTAGCGGCCGTGGTCAATGAAAACCTCAAAATCGAGGGTTTACTGCGTACTATGTACGATCCTCGTAACCGCCTGTCTAATGAAGTATCCGACCAACTTAAAAAACACTTTGGTAGTAAAGTTTACCGTACTGTGATCCCACGTAATGTGCGTTTGGCCGAAGCGCCGAGCCACGGTAAACCTGCAATGTACTATGACAAGTACTCTGCTGGCGCCAAAGCGTATCTTGCTCTAGCGGGCGAAATGCTCCGCCGCGAAGAAATCCCAGTTTAACTCTAACCTAAGGAATTCATCCTATGTCTAAGCGTGGTCTTGGAAAAGGACTGGACGCGCTGCTTTCGACCAGTTCATTAGCGCGTGAAAAACAGCATATAGCATCGCACAGTCAAGCGTTGTCGGCTGACGGTGAGCTCGTGGATTTAGCGATTAGCCAATTGCAGCCAGGTGTGTACCAACCGCGTAAAGATATGGCACCAGAAGCGCTAGAAGAGCTGGCGGCTTCGATTCAGTCGCAAGGTATCATTCAGCCTATTGTGGTTCGCCAAGTGCCGAGCGGTCAGTTTGAAATCATTGCGGGTGAGCGTCGATGGCGCGCAGCGAAACAGGCGGGCTTGAAGCGTGTACCTTGTTTGGTCAAGAAAGTCGAAGATCGCGCGGCGATTGCGATGGCGTTGATTGAAAATATTCAGCGCGAAGACTTAAACGTTATTGAAGAAGCGCAAGCACTTGAACGCTTACAAGACGAATTCACGCTTACGCATCAACAAGTTGCCGATGTGATTGGCAAATCAAGAACGACGGTAAGTAACCTATTACGTCTAAATCAATTAGAGAATGACGTAAAAGGTCTGGTTGCCAACAAAAAATTAGAAATGGGTCATGCTAGAGCGCTATTGGCGTTAGATGGCGAGCAACAAGTCGAGATTGCACAGCTTGTTGCCAAGAAACAAATGACCGTTCGCCAAACCGAACAGTTAGTAAAAAAGTGCTTAGCCCCACAAAATGAGCAAAAAGCGCAACAAGAAGATATCGAAGCAGAGCAAATGTCGCATAAATTGAGTCTGCTGCTTGATGCTAAGGTTTCCGTTGTTCGCGCTGCAAGTGGCAAAGCGAAGCTAACGATAAGTCTTGATGAGCCTCACAAATTGGAGCAACTAATTGCCAAGCTAGAGGCCTAAGTGAGATAATTGATTTAGGTCAATTAATTAAAATAATCGAATTTTGTGCAAAAGTTGTCGGTTTGTAAACAAAATGTAAGTTTTGATGCAATATAATTGCATTCAAGCGGACTCACCGTATAATTTTGCCAATTTCCCAGCACAGTGAGTTTAGTGCGAAGTGGATATTATTAGAGGTACGAATACATGGTAGCTGCGTTAGCTAGACCAGGACGAGAGCTCGCAAAGCAATTGTTAATGATCCAGTCTGGCGCGGTTATTTTTGTGGCTGCAGGAATGGCGATAGCCGTAAATCCTGAATGGGGACTTTCAGCGCTAGTGGGCGGTGGCATTTTTGTTGTTGCCAATGCCGTCTTTGCGTTATGTGCTTTTATGTTTAGTGGGGCTCGCGCTGCCAAGCGTGTCGCGGCGTCTTTCTATGCGGGTGAAGTTCTGAAAATCCTCATCACGGTTGTGTTGTTCTACGTAGCCTACATGTATATGCAGGTGGAACTTGTTCCCCTCAAACTAACCTATTTGCTGGTACTAGGTATTAATATCTGTGCACCAGTGCTATTCATTAACAACAAAAAATAGGATGAGTTATGGCTGCGCCAGGTGAAGCGCTAACATCGTCCGGATACATTGCCCACCACTTATCAAACCTTTCTTTAGCTAAGTTAGGCTTGGTAGCGGATGAAGCAAGTTTCTGGAACGTACATATCGATAGCCTGTTTTTTTCTTGGTTTACGGGTTTAATTTTCTTAGGAATTTTTACAAAGTAGCGAAGAAAACAACAGCAGGTGTACCGGGTAAGCTTCAGTGTGCTGTAGAAATGATCGTTGAATTTGTCGCGGAAAACGTCAAAGACACGTTCCATGGACGCAACCCACTGATCGCGCCTTTAGCACTGACTATCTTTTGTTGGGTATTCTTGATGAACGTGATGGACTTAGTCCCGATCGACTTCTTGCCTTACCCAGCAGAGCATTGGCTAGGTATCCCTTATCTTAAGGTTGTACCGTCTGCTGATGTGAATATCACCATGGCTATGGCTCTAGGCGTTTTTGCATTGATGATTTACTACAGCATCAAAGTAAAAGGTCTAGGTGGATTCGCAAAAGAACTTGCACTACATCCATTCAATCACCCACTAATGATCCCGTTTAACCTACTGATCGAAGTGGTATCGCTACTTGCGAAACCTCTTTCACTTGGTATGCGTCTATTCGGTAACATGTTTGCGGGTGAGGTTGTATTCATTCTTTGTGCGGCAATGCTACCATGGTACTTGCAATGGATGGGTTCACTACCGTGGGCAATCTTCCATATCTTGGTTATTACGATTCAAGCCTTCGTATTCATGATGTTGACAATTGTTTACCTGTCAATGGCACACGAAGATTCTGATCATTAATTTTTAAGCTTTTATTTGGGCACTAAGCCAACAACTATAAATTGGAGATAGTAATGGAAACTTTACTGAGCTTTTCTGCAATCGCCGTAGGTATTATCGTCGGTCTTGCTTCTCTTGGTACAGCGATTGGTTTCGCACTGCTAGGTGGTAAATTCCTAGAAGGTGCAGCACGTCAACCAGAAATGGCTCCTATGCTACAAGTTAAGATGTTCATCATCGCTGGTCTACTTGATGCGGTTCCAATGATCGGTATCGTAATCGCGCTACTATTCACATTCGCAAACCCATTTGTGGGTCAACTAGCAGGCTAATTAACAACTCTGTTAATTGTATTTTTGTAGTTGATTCTTAAAGGGAGTAGCTGTTGTGAATATAAACGCAACTCTGCTAGGTCAAGCAATCTCGTTCGCACTATTTGTGTGGTTCTGCATGAAGTATGTATGGCCGCCAATTATGCAAGCGATCGAAGAGCGTCAGAAGAAAATTGCTGATGGTCTTCATGCAGCTGAACGCGCTGCAAAAGACTTGGATCTAGCACAAGCCAACGCTTCTGATCAGTTGAAAGAAGCGAAGCGCACAGCAACAGAGATCATCGATCAAGCGAATAAACGTAAAGCTCAAATTATTGATGAAGCACGTGAGGAAGCTCAGGCAGAACGCCAGAAAATCCTAGCGCAAGCGGAAGCAGAACTTGAAGCAGAACGTAATCGTGCACGTGATGACCTGCGCAAACAAGTTGCTACTCTGGCTGTAGCTGGTGCTGAGAAAATCCTTGAGCGTGCGATCGATAAAGACGCTCAAAAAGATATTCTCGACAACATTACTGCAAAACTTTAAGTTTGGGGGCGCATATGTCTGATTTGACTACAATCGCACGCCCCTATGCTAAAGCAGCTTTCGACTTTGCTGTAGATAAAGACCAATTGGACCAATGGGGCCAAATGTTGTCTTTCGCTTCAGAAGTTGCCAAAAACGAACAAATGAAAGAGCTTTTAACCGGTTCTGTTTCTGCTGAAAAAATGGCAGATATCTTTGTTGCGGTTTGCGGTGAACAAGTTGATGCACATGGCCAAAACCTGATTAAGGTGATGGCTGAGAATGGCCGTTTAAAGGCTCTTCCTGATGTTTGTGAACAATTTTTTGTTCTGAAACAAGAGCATGAGAAAGAAATCGATGTTGAAGTTATTTCAGCGTCAGAGCTTTCTGATGAACAACAAGCAAACATCAGCACCAAACTTGAAGCGCGTCTTGAACGCAAAGTGAAGCTGAATTGCAGTGTAGATGAGACCCTACTTGGTGGGGTTATTATTCGAGCCGGAGACCTAGTCATCGATAACTCAGCGCGTGGTCGTTTGAACCGCCTGAGCGATGCATTGCAGTCTTAATGGGGATTGGAGCATGCAACTTAATTCCACGGAAATTAGCGATCTGATCAAACAACGTATCGAATCTTTCGAAGTTGTTAGTGAAGCTCGTAATGAGGGTACTATCGTATCGGTAAGCGATGGTATCATCCGCATCCACGGCCTAGCGGACGTGATGCAAGGTGAAATGATTGAATTACCGGGTGGCCGTTATGCACTAGCACTTAACCTTGAGCGTGACTCGGTTGGTGCGGTAGTAATGGGCCCATATGCTGACCTTAAGGAAGGCATGAAAGTTACAGGTACTGGCCGCATTCTTGAAGTGCCAGTTGGTCCAGAACTACTAGGCCGCGTAGTAAACACGCTAGGTGAGCCTATCGATGGTAAAGGTCCAATCGAAGCGAAACTGACTTCACCTGTAGAAGTGATTGCACCAGGCGTAATCGACCGTAAATCGGTAGATCAACCTGTGCAAACTGGTTATAAGTCTGTTGACTCAATGATCCCAATCGGTCGTGGTCAGCGTGAACTTATCATCGGTGACCGCCAGATTGGTAAAACAGCAATGGCGATCGATGCAATCATCAACCAGAAAAACTCAGGTATTTTCTCAATCTACGTAGCAATTGGTCAGAAAGCTTCGACCATCGCTAACGTAGTACGCAAACTAGAAGAGCATGGCGCACTAGCGAACACTATCGTTGTTGTGGCATCAGCTTCTGAGTCTGCTGCACTGCAATACCTAGCGCCATACGCTGGTTGTGCAATGGGTGAATACTTCCGCGATCGCGGTGAAGACGCACTGATTGTTTATGATGATCTATCTAAACAAGCGGTAGCTTACCGTCAGATCTCTCTACTACTAAAACGTCCACCAGGCCGTGAGGCATTCCCAGGTGACGTATTCTACCTACACTCGCGTCTACTAGAGCGTGCAGCTCGTGTAAACGAAGAGTACGTAGAGCGTTTCACTAACGGCGAAGTGAAAGGTAAGACAGGTTCTCTAACTGCGCTTCCTATCATCGAAACTCAAGCCGGTGACGTTTCAGCATTCGTACCGACTAACGTAATCTCGATTACCGATGGTCAGATCTTCCTACAAACTGAGCTATTCAACGCAGGTGTACGTCCAGCGGTTGACCCAGGTATCTCAGTATCTCGTGTAGGTGGTTCAGCTCAGACGAAAATCATCAAGAAGCTATCAGGCGGTATCCGTACTGCACTAGCTCAGTACCGTGAACTAGCGGCATTCGCACAGTTCGCATCTGACCTTGATGAAGCAACGAAGAAACAGCTAAACCATGGTCAAAAAGTGACAGAGCTAATGAAGCAGAAGCAGTACGCTCCAATGTCTGTATTTGACCAAGCACTAGTGATCTTCGCGGCAGAGCGCGGCTACTTAGCAGATGTTGAACTAAGCAAACTGCTAGATTTCGAAGCGGCTCTACTATCGTTCGCTCGCGCTCAATACGCTGAACTAGCGTCTGAGATCGACAAGACGGGTGCATACAACGATGAAATCGAAGCTCAGTTTAAAACGCTGACCGACGATTTTGTAGCAACCCAAACTTGGTAATTAGGTCGGTGGCAGTTTCTGCCACCAACTAACGGAGAGTAACGATGGCCGGCGCAAAAGAGATACGTAATAAAATCGGTAGTGTTAAAAGCACGCAGAAAATTACGAAAGCGATGGAAATGGTAGCAGCTTCAAAGATGCGTCGTTCTCAAGACGCAATGCAAGCTTCTCGTCCATACGCTGAAACAATGCGTAAAGTGATCGGTCATTTGGCTAACGCAAATCTAGAGTACCGTCATCCGTACCTAGAAGAGCGTGAAGCTAAACGTGTTGGTTACATCATCGTTTCAACAGACCGTGGTCTGTGTGGCGGTTTGAACATTAACGTGTTCAAGAAAGCCGTTTCAGACATGCAAGCATGGAAAGAGAAAGGCGCTGAAGTTGAGCTAGCTGTGATTGGCTCAAAAGCAACGGGTTTCTTTAGACATGGTGGCGCAAAAGTTGCGGCACAGGTTTCAGGTTTGGGTGATAACCCAACTCTTGAAGACCTTATCGGTTCTGTTGGCGTAATGCTTAAGAAATACGATGAAGGTGAACTGGACCGTTTATACGTAGTGTTCAACAAATTTGTGAATACTATGGTTCAGCAACCAACGATCGATCAATTGCTTCCTTTGCCTAAATCGGACAGCGAAGAGATGCAGCGTGAGCATTCATGGGACTACATCTACGAACCTGAGCCAAAACCTCTATTAGATACGCTACTTGTGCGTTATGTAGAGTCTCAGGTATACCAAGGTGTGGTAGAGAATCTTGCTTGTGAGCAAGCGGCTCGAATGATTGCGATGAAGGCTGCAACGGACAACGCAACCAACTTGATTGAAGATTTAGAACTTGTGTACAACAAAGCTCGTCAGGCTGCGATCACACAAGAACTGTCAGAAATCGTTGGTGGTGCATCTGCGGTTTAAGCTTAGGTAAAACGAATTAGTTTAGAGGATTAACGATGGCTACAGGTAAGATCGTACAGATCATCGGTGCGGTAGTCGACGTAGAGTTCCCACAGAGCGATGTACCAAGTGTATACGACGCTCTAAACGTAACGGACTCAAAAGAGCGTCTAGTTCTTGAAGTTCAACAACAGCTAGGCGGTGGCGTAGTTCGTTGTATCGTAATGGGTAGCTCTGATGGTTTACGTCGTGGAGTTGAAGTGGTTAACACTGGCGCTCCAATTTCAGTACCAGTAGGTACTAAAACACTAGGTCGTATCATGAACGTCCTAGGTGACGCGATTGATGAGTGTGGTGAGATCGGTGCGGAAGAGACATACTCTATCCACCGTCAAGCGCCAAGCTACGAAGAGCAATCAAACGAAACGGCACTTCTAGAAACAGGTGTTAAGGTAATCGACTTGGTTTGTCCATTCGCTAAGGGTGGTAAAATCGGTCTATTCGGTGGTGCAGGTGTAGGTAAGACCGTTAACATGATGGAACTTATCAACAACATCGCACTACAACACTCTGGTCTATCCGTATTTGCGGGTGTTGGTGAGCGTACTCGTGAAGGTAACGATTTCTACTTTGAGATGCAGGAAGCGGGCGTTGTAAACGTTGAGAAGCCTGAAGAATCAAAAGTAGCGATGGTTTACGGTCAGATGAACGAGCCACCAGGTAACCGTCTACGTGTTGCACTGACGGGTCTAACAATGGCAGAGAAGTTCCGTGACGAAGGTCGTGACGTACTGCTATTCGTAGATAACATCTACCGTTACACACTAGCAGGTACAGAAGTATCAGCACTTCTAGGTCGTATGCCATCTGCGGTAGGTTACCAGCCAACACTTGCAGAAGAGATGGGTGTACTTCAGGAACGTATCACGTCAACTAAGCATGGTTCTATCACGTCTGTACAGGCGGTATACGTACCTGCGGATGACTTGACTGACCCGTCTCCAGCAACCACGTTTGCGCACTTGGATGCAACGGTTGTACTTAACCGTAACATCGCTGCAATGGGTCTATACCCAGCAATCGACCCACTAGATTCTACATCTCGTATGCTAGATCCATTGGTTGTTGGTCAAGAGCACTATGATGTTGCGCGTGGCGTTCAACAAACGCTTCAGCGTTACAAAGAGCTAAAAGACATCATCGCGATTCTAGGTATGGACGAGCTATCCGAAGACGATAAGCAAGTTGTATCTCGTGCACGTAAGATTGAGCGTTTCCTAACTCAGCCTTACCACGTAGCGGAAGTATTTACAGGTGACCCAGGCGTTTACGTACCTCTTAAAGAGACTCTACGTGGCTTTAAAGGTCTACTAGCTGGTGAATACGATGACATTCCAGAGCAAGCGTTCATGTACTGCGGTACGATCGACGATGCGATTGAGAATGCTAAGAAGCTATAAGGCTAACTAGGAGGCGATATGGCACCAATAACCTTTCACCTAGACGTGGTAAGCGCAGAGAAGCAAATTTTCTCAGGTCGTGTTGAGACGTTTCAGGTGACCGGTAGTGAGGGTGAGCTTGGTATTTTCCATGGCCACACTCCGCTGCTGTCCGCTATTAAGCCTGGTATGGTGCGTATTGTGAAACAGCACGGCCACGAAGAGTTCATTTATGTCTCTGGTGGTATGGTCGAAGTTCAGCCGGGTACTGCTACAGTACTGGCTGATACAGCGATTCGTGGTGAAGATCTAGACGCAGCTAAGGCTGAAGAAGCTAAACGTCGCGCTGAGGAGCAAATCCAGAATCAGCACGGTGATATGGACTTCGCACAAGTGGCCAGCGAACTGGCTAAAGCCATTGCTCAGCTACGAGTTATCGAGCTGACGAAACAGCGCCGTTAATAGCAGTGTTGTTTTAATAGTGATAAAGGCGGTCATTCGACCGCCTTTTTGCTTTTCGACGTAAATTTTTTCAGCAATTAACTAATTGTCGATTAGTGTCTAAAATGGCAACCAATTTTGGTACAACGTCTATAGGTAAATTATGAAATTTAGCGCGGTTATCCTCGCTGCGGGCAAAGGGACTCGCATGTACTCTAATAAGCCAAAGGTACTTCATACCTTGGCTGGCAAGCCGATGGCGAAACACGTTATCGACACTTGCAGTGGTTTAGGTGCTCAGAATATTCATTTGGTCTATGGGCATGGTGGCGACCAAATGCAGACGACGCTAGCGAAAGAGCCAGTGAATTGGATTCTGCAAGCGGAGCAGCTAGGAACTGGTCACGCGGTTGATCAAGCATCGCCTCATTTTGAAGATGATGAGAAAATCCTCGTTCTTTATGGTGATGTTCCGCTGATTTCAGAAGAAACCATTGAAAGCTTGCTTGATGCTCAGCCTACGGGCGGTATTGCATTGCTTACGGTTGTGCTTGATAACCCAACCGGCTATGGCCGTATTGTTCGTAAAAATGGCCCTGTGGTTGCGATCGTAGAACAAAAAGATGCGACCGAAGAACAAAAAATGATTAAAGAGATCAACACTGGCGTTATGGTGGCGACTGGTGGTGATCTGAAGCGTTGGTTGTCTGGCTTAAACAACCAAAACGCACAAGGCGAATACTACTTAACCGACGTGATTGCGGCTGCGCACGACGAAGGTCGTGCCGTTGAAGCGGTACATCCTGTGAATGCGATTGAAGTTGAGGGTGTAAACGACCGTGCTCAACTGGCTCGTCTTGAGCGTGCATTCCAGTCAATGCAAGCCCAGAAACTGTTAGAGCAGGGCGTGATGCTCCGTGATCCTGCACGTTTTGATCTCCGCGGTGAACTTCAATGTGGCATGGACTGTGAGATCGATGTGAACGTGATCATCGAGGGCAGTGTATCACTGGGTGATAATGTTGTGATCGGTACTGGCTGTGTTCTTAAAGACTGTGAAATCGACGATAACACCATTGTTCGTCCGTACAGTGTGATTGAAGGTGCCACTGTTGGTGAAGAATGTACGATTGGACCATTTACTCGTCTTCGTCCTGGTGCGGAGATGCGTAACGATTCTCACGTGGGTAACTTCGTAGAAGTGAAAAACGCACGTATTGGTGAAGGCTCTAAAGCGAACCACCTGACTTACCTAGGTGATGCTGAGATTGGTCAACGTACTAACATTGGTGCAGGCACCATCACTTGCAACTACGATGGTGCGAACAAATTTAAGACCGTTATTGGTAACGACGTTTTTGTTGGTTCAGATAGTCAGCTTGTTGCGCCAGTGACGATTGCTGATGGAGCAACGATTGGTGCAGGTACCACGTTGACTAAAGATGTGGCTGAAAATGAACTCGTGATTACTCGCGTGAAAGAGCGAAAAATTGCGGGTTGGCAACGCCCAGTAAAACAAAAGTAAGCCTGAGTTACTTTCTTTAAACCGTAAAAGCCAAAGCCGCTCATTGTGAGCGGCTTTGTTGTATCTAATACAGTTGTTGTTGATCAGAGTTCTTCTTCTCTAACCACTCGTGCGTTGTTTGGAGTCGTAAAATGCTTAGACAGGTCGCGATTCGACAGGATGTAACCCATCCACATCCCTCCCATACAGATTACAATAGCAACACCTGTCACCATTTGAGCTTGGCTTGCCATTGAAGCAACCAATGCGCTAGATAGGCTGCTCACGGTAATTTGAAGGCTATTTTGCAGACCAGCGGCTGTTGCTGGGCTTTGCTGTGCGCTTGCTAACGCGCGGTTTACTACGATTGGGTACATCGCCCCGTTTGCCACAGCGATTAAGCAAAATGGCGCTAGGATTGGCCAGATGGACGTTAATTCCCACTGTGATGCAATGAAAATCAGTAACGCAGCGACGCTGAATAGACCAATTAACTGACGCAGTACTTTCTCATCCCCAAACTTGCGTACACCAACTTTACCGAAGTAGCCACCAGCCATGAAAGCGATAGTTTGTGGAATAAAGCTCAACCCAATGTCTTTCGCTTCGTAACCGAGTTGTGACATGATTTCTGGCATGCCTGTTAGGTAAGCAAAGAATGCTGCAGAAGCGGTCGCAAACATGAACACGTTACCTAAGTATGTTTTAGAGCTGAGCAGTGCCTTGATATCAGCAGACATACTGGTTTGTTTTACTTCTACGGCTTCATTTTTTTGTAGCATGGTTGCTGTCACTAGCAAAACACCCATGAAAGTCAGTGCGACGAAGATACTGTGCCAGCCAAAATTATCTGCCAGCAAGACGCCGAGTTGAGGGGCCAACGCTGGTGATAAAGCCACTAATGGCATAATGGTCGCAAAAATTTGCTGACTATTACTTGAGTGACGCTTTATCACCATAGCTTGCCAGATCACTGCAGGAGCACATACGCCGATCGCTTGAACAAAGCGCAATGCCAATAGTTGCCATACTTGATCGCTAAATGCTAAACCAAATGATGCAATGGTAAAGACCACTAAGCCTGCTGCCAGTGTATTACGGTGTCCAAACTTGTCTGAAGCTAAACCCCACATCAACTGACCAAAAGCCATACCAATAAGAAATACGGTCAATGATAGTGCGATTTGTTCTGGTCCTGTCGCAAAGTCGACTTCCATCGCTTTGAATGCAGGTAAGTACATGTCGGTCGCAATAAAGCCGAGCATGGATAGGGCAGCAAGGTAGATAAGCTGGAGTTTTGATATTTTCATGATTCAACCAATCAAATTATTTAATCATTTTTGTTCAGTATGAGTTGTCACTCACCCCGATATATTTACCTCGCCATTCTATTTTTCGATTTTAAGAAAATAAAACGCTAAAATTGTTAGTTATCAATCAAAATTTTGAAGCGCTTGATGTTCATGTTCTCTAAATCTTCATTGGAAATGCTCGATACCGTTGCTCGTTTAGGCAGTTTTACTGCCGCTGCTGAGGTATTGCATAAGGTGCCATCGGCAATCAGTTATGGTGTGCGCCAAGTGGAGCAAGAGCTGGATGTCGTATTATTTAGGCGCTTACCAAGAAAAGTAGAACTGACTCCCGCTGGTGAGCTATTCATTGAAGAGGCTCGGTTATTGCTGAGACAAATGGCTGAAGTTAAAGCACAAACTCGCCGCGCAGCTCAAGGTTGGCAGTCAACGCTTAAGCTCACTCGATAATGTGGTTAAGCTTGAGAAGCTAAAGCCTTTAGTTGAAGATTTCTATCGAGAATTCGAGTTCGCAGAGCTGCAAATCAATATGGAAGTGTTCAATGGATCTTGGGAGGCGATAGCTCAGGGACGTGCCGATATTGTCGTCGGAGCCACCTCTGCGATTCCAGTTGGTGGGGATTTTGAAGTGAAAGACATGGGCGTGTTGGATTGGGCATTTGTTATGGCGCCCGCGCATCCCTGTGTGCGTCAACAAGTCTTAACGGAAGAGTTTGTAAGCCAATTTCCGGCGATATGCCTAGATGACACCTCAAACGTGCTGCCAAAACGTCACACAGGACATTACCCTAAACAACGTCGTTTGTTACTACCCAACTGGTATAGTGCGATTGAATGTTTAAAGAATGGTGTTGGGGTCGGGTACATGCCACGCCATATTGCCATGCCATTGATCAATGATGGAGTGCTGGTGGAAAAAGTATTGCCGGACGATAAGCCTATTAGTCAGTGTTGCTTAGTATGGCGAAAGGACGATAACCATAAGCTAATACAGTGGATGGTGGACTATTTAGGTGCACCAAATCAGTTGCATCAAGATTGGCTACAGTATTAATAAAACAGCCATCTTCAACAGAAGATGACTGCTTCAATATTATTAAGACAAATAGAAATTAAGACAAAAAGAATTTGTACGATGGGTTATCTGTTTCGTCTTTGCATTGGTAGCCAAGTTCGCGTAAATGCGTAGAAAACTGAGCTAAGTCGCTCTCATCTAGCTCAAAACCACACAAAACACGGCCGTAATCGGCACCATGGTTACGATAGTTGAATAAGCTGATATTCCAATGGGTACCTAGTGTGCTCAAGAACTTAAGTAGTGCTCCCGGATATTCGGGAAATTCAAAGCTGTAGAGGCGTTCTTTGAGCGGTTTCGATGGCTTTCCGCCGATCATATAGCGTACGTGCAGTTTCGCCATTTCGTCATCAGACAGGTCAACGACAGGGTAGCCACCATCACGTAGGTCGTGAATGATGTTTTCGAGCTCTTCCTGACCGCCTTGCAAACGCACACCGACAAAGATATTCGCCAGTGCATCATCGTTGTAGCGGTAGTTAAACTCGGTCACTGCACGACCGCCAATCAAGTTACAGAACTCAAAGAATGCACCTTGACGCTCAGGAATGGTGACGGCAAGTAGCCCCTCACGTTTCTCACCCAGTTCACAGCGCTCAGAAACATAACGCAGACCATGGAAGTTGGTGTTGGCGCCAGACAGTACTGTACCTAGGTTTTTACCTTTCAACTTGTGCTGTTCAGCAAACTTCTTCAAACCCGCCAGAGCCAATGCGCCAGACGGCTCAGCAATGGCGCGAGTGTCTTCAAAGATGTCTTTTACTGCGGCGCAGATTTCGTCACTGGATACTGCGATATGACCATCAATGTACTTCTGGCACAGGCGGAAAGTTTCTTCGCCAATGCGTTTTACAGCGACACCATCGGCAAACATGCTGACTTGGTCTAGTACCACTGGCTCACCCGCATCTAAAGCGGCTTTAAGGCATGAAGAATCTTCTGGCTCGACCGCAATCACTTTGATTTCTGGCATGAGCTGCTTCACAAGTACCGCAACACCCGCAGCCAAACCGCCACCACCGACGGGAACGAAGATGTAATCAAGGTGACCATTTTGCTGCAGCATTTCCATGCCGATGGTACCTTGACCTGCAATCACCAGTGGATGATCGAAGGGAGGGACAAAGGTGTACCCGTTTAATTCAGATAGACGCTCTGCCTCGGCTTTGGCCTCATCAAAGTTACTGCCGTGCAGCACCACGTTGCCACCAAAGCCACGTACCGCATCAACTTTGATGTCTGGTGTGGTTTTTGGCATCACGATAGTGGTCTTGATGCCTAGCTTAGTACCAGAAAGTGCCATGCCTTGAGCGTGGTTACCTGCAGATGCTGCGATGACACCTGCGGCTTTTTGCTCTTCAGACAGACTTGCCACCATGTTATATGCACCGCGCAATTTGAACGAGTGCACGGGTTGGCGATCTTCACGTTTGATTTGCACATGGTTGCCAATACGAGCAGCAAGGCGAGGCATCTCTTGCAAAGGTGTGACAGTCGCGACTTCATATACAGGAGCACGCAAGATCTGGCGCAGATAATCTGCACCAGATTGGCTTTCTTGTTTTAAGGGAAAGGGTTGACTCATAAAGCTAGCCCTCGAGCTTAGATTTGTCTCGTACTGCACCTTTGTCAGCACTGGTTGCCATGCTTGCATACGCTTTAAGTGCAAATGATACTTCACGTTGACGGTCAACAGGCTTCCAGCCTAACTCGTCTTGTTTTGCACGGCGCTCAGCAAGTTCTTGTTCAGACACTTGGAGTGAAATTGAACGGTTTGGAATATCAATCGCAATAATGTCGCCTTGCTTCACCAAACCAATCGCACCGCCGTTTGCTGCTTCAGGAGAAGCGTGGCCAATAGACAGACCTGATGTGCCACCTGAGAAACGGCCGTCAGTCAGAAGTGCACACTCTTTGCCAAGGCCCATTGATTTTAGGTAAGTGGTTGGGTAAAGCATTTCTTGCATGCCCGGACCACCTTTAGGGCCTTCGTAGCGGATAACAACCACATCGCATGCTTTTACTTTGCCACCCAAGATACCCTCAACGGCGTCTTCTTGGCTTTCAAATACTACGGCTGGGCCTGTGAACTTATGAATGCTCTCATCAACGCCTGCTGTTTTAACGATACAGCCATCCAGTGCGATGTTGCCTGATAGAACGGCTAGGCCACCTTCTTGGCTAAAGGCGTTTTCTTTGGTGCGAATACAACCTTCTGCACGGTCGTCATCAAGACGATCCCAGCGGCAGTCTTGTGAGAAGGCTTGGGTGGTACGAATGCCAGCAGGGCCAGCTCGGAAGAACTTAAGTACGTCTTCGTCTTCGGTTTGAATGATGTCGTATTTCGCCAACTGCTCTTTCATCGAAAGGCCAAGTACGGTACGAGCTTGGTTGTGCAGTAGACCCGCACGGTCTAACTCACCAAGAATCGCCATTACGCCACCAGCGCGGTGCACGTCTTCCATGTGATACTTCTGAGTAGATGGTGCCACTTTACATAGGTGTGGTACTTGGCGAGATAGGCGATCGATATCTTCCATATCGAAATCCACTTCGCCTTCTTGCGCCGCTGCCAGTAGGTGCAGAATGGTGTTGGTCGAGCCGCCCATTGCGATGTCCAGTGCCATGGCGTTTTCGAAGGCATCAAACGTAGCGATGTTGCGTGGCAGTGCGGATTCGTCATCTTGTTCGTAGTAACGACGAGTCAGTTCAACGATACGACGACCTGCATTAAGGAACAGTTGTTCACGGTCTGCGTGCGTTGCCAGCATAGAGCCGTTGCCAGGTTGAGAAAGACCTAGTGCTTCCGTTAGGCAGTTCATCGAGTTTGCGGTAAACATGCCTGAACACGATCCACAAGTTGGACATGCACTGCGCTCGATCTGCTCGCTTTGCTCATCAGACACTTTTGGATCCGCGCCTTGGATCATTGCATCAACAAGGTCTAGCTTGATGATCTGATCAGAAAGTTTGGTTTTACCCGCTTCCATCGGGCCACCAGAGACAAAGATAACAGGGATGTTAAGACGCATAGATGCCATCAACATTCCCGGAGTGATTTTGTCACAGTTAGAGATACACACCATCGCATCAGCACAGTGTGCGTTCACCATGTACTCCACAGAGTCAGCGATCAGTTCACGAGATGGCAGTGAGTACAGCATACCGCCGTGACCCATTGCGATACCATCATCAACCGCGATGGTATTGAATTCTTTAGCGATGCCGCCGGCTTTTTCGATTTCACGTGCGACAAGCTGACCCATGTCTTTTAGGTGTACGTGACCCGGAACAAATTGAGTAAACGAGTTGACGACAGCGATGATTGGCTTACCGAAGTCTTCATCTTTTACGCCTGTTGCACGCCACAGTGCGCGAGCCCCCGCCATGTTACGACCATGTGTGGTGGTAGCTGATCTATATTTTGGCATTTCCTAATCCTTCTTACTTCTGTTCTGGGTACACATAGTCTAACCAGCCCCACTTATCTTCTATGGTGCCGTTAAATAGGCCAAAGTAGGCCGCTTGCAGTTCTTTAGTGATTGGGCCGCGTTTACCGGTGCCCACTTCAATTTTGTCGATGGTTGCTACTGGCACAACTTCGGCTGCGGTACCTGTCATAAAGACTTCATCGGCAAGGTAAAGTGCTTCACGCGCAATGTTCGCTTCGCGCACTTCATAACCTTTATCGCGTGCGATGGTCATGATTGAATCACGAGTGATGCCCGGCAAAATTGCACTGGTTGCTGGTGGTGTGGTGATCACGCCGTTTTTGATAACAAAGATGTTTTCACCCGCCCCTTCCGATAGATAACCATCGACGCTCAGAGCGATACCCTCGTCGTAACCATGGCGACGTGCTTCACCGCCAACCAACAGTGAAGACAGGTAGTTACCGCCTGCTTTAGCCGCAGTAGGGATGGTGTTAGGAGCTGCGCGATTCCAGCTAGAGATCATGGCATCAACGCCAGCTTCTAGCGCTTCTTCACCCAAGTAAGATCCCCAAGGGAAAGCCGCAATGATCAGGTCCATCTCTGTGCCAACTGGAGGACATACGCCTAAGCCAACATTACCGACAAAACCCAATGGACGAATGTAAGCACTGTCGAGTTTGTTCTGGCGAAGGGTTTCGCGTGTTGCTTCCATGATTTCTTCTACAGAGAATGGGATCGGGAAGCGGTAAATCTTGGCAGAGTCTTTTAAACGTTGTGCATGCTCACGGTGACGGAAAACAATTGGTCCTTTTGGCGTGTTGTAGCAGCGTACGCCTTCAAATACAGAGGTGCCGTAGTGCATTGCGTGAGTCAGAACGTGAACGTTCGCCTCTGCCCACGGAACCATCTCACCATTAAACCAAATGAAATCTGCAGTTTTCGTTGCCATTTATTGCCTTCCTTATGCACTCACGTGTTGTTGTAAGTTGTGATTTGGGAGTTCATCGTTGCGGATCTTAAGTACTTCAACGGTGCGAATGTCCCACAACTTCTCAATTTGATTGACCAAAAACGAGATAGGTCGATCGCTGTCGACGATGATCTCTACGCTGGCTACTTTGCTTTCGTGGTTTTGGGTAGCAGCGACTTGTTTGATCACAAAGCCTCGGTGACGAATCACACGAAGAACGCGCTCCAACAATACCGGTTTATCATCGGCTTTGATGTCGAGTAAATATCTGTCCATGCGATTGTCTCCTAAGTGTTTTCCAACATATCACTGTTTGATGCACCAGGTGGTACAAGTGGCCACACGTTCTCTTCTTCGTCGATTAAAACGTGAAGCATGTAAGAAGTCTTACTTTCTAGCATCTCTTTGAGAGCCGGTTCGACTTCTTCTTTCTTGGTGATGGTTTTGCCCGGGATATCGAACGCTTTGGCAAGCATCACGAAGTCTGGGTTGTCATCAAGAATGGTTTCGCTGTGGCGGCCATCAAAGAACAGCGACTGCCATTGGCGAACCATGCCAAGACGTTGGTTATTAAGAAGGACAATCTTCACTGGGATCTGACGACGCTTCAGCGTGCCCAATTCCTGCACGTTCATCATAAATGAACCGTCACCTGTAATAAGGATAGACTGATCATCAGGACGTGCGACTGCAGCGCCCATCGCCGCTGGTAAGCCAAAGCCCATGGTGCCAAGGCCAGCAGAAGTGATGAAGTTTTGCGGATCGCGTGGTTGGATGTGTTGTGCTGCCCACATCTGATGTTGACCTACGTCGGTCGAAACAATTGAGCTATCTGGCATCATGTCAGACAACTGTTTAAGAAGCAGTGGCGCGTAGATCAATTCACCTGGGTGGTCATAACGCCATTTGAACCCGCTTCGTAGGCTTTCACTATGATGTACCCAAGGGGTGATGTCTTGAGTTAGCTCTAATAGAGGAATAATCTTGCTGATCTCACCACGAAGTGGTGCATTGGCATGGCGTAGCTTATGAATTTCAGCCGCATCGATATCGATATGGATGACTTTGGCATTTGGTGCAAACGTGTCGAGCTTACCCGTCACTCGGTCATCAAAACGTGCCCCAACCACGATTAAAAGGTCACACTCTTGAACCACTAGGTTGGCAGCTTTGGTGCCGTGCATACCCAACATGCCAAGATAGTGTGGATCATGTCGTTCAATGGTACCCAAACCTTTTAGTGTGCTTACCGCAGGCATTGGGTTTAAGCGTAGAAACTCGCGTACTGAGTCTGTCGCTTTGGCAATTTGTACACCACCACCGACGTATAAAACTGGACGAGTTGAGGCGGATAGTACTTCTTGAGCGCGCTGAATATCGGCGTCACTCGCTAATGGAGCGGCTGGTGGAACAAAAGGAGGCAGTAATTCGGTTGGTGCTTGGGCGAGCTGAACGTCTTTGGCGATATCGACAATCACTGGACCAGGACGACCCGTTTTGGCTACTTCAAACGCTTCGGCTAGCGTTGGGGCAAGGTCTTCAATCTCGGTCACTAGATAACTGTGTTTGGTGCAGGCTAGAGACATTCCGATCACATCCATTTCTTGGAAAGCATCAGTACCAATATGAGAACTTGCAACCTGGCCAGTAATGGCGACGAGAGGAACGGAATCGAGGAAGGCATCGGCAAGGCCAGTAACAAGGTTGGTGGCCCCTGGTCCGGAAGTGGCCATACAAACGGCAACATCTTGTGTCGAACGAGCCATTCCGATGGCGGCCATTGCAGCTCCTTGCTCATGACGGCATAAGATGTGTTCTACACCACCGTCATACAATGCATCGTATATTGGCATGATGGCTCCACCAGGATAGCCAAATACCGTCTTGATGCCTTGCTGTCTTAAAGCGGCTACGACAAGTTGTGCTCCTGTCATCGTAAACCTCCTTTGCTACGTTGTGGCTCGTAGCTATCGCCATGTGTTTCGCACTTCATGTGCACTCCCATTCTTCCCGTTAAGCTGTCCGATGGTTAGACAGATGACAACCTGTGGTTGTAAAAAACCGAGTTGTAAAAAAACCCCCGGACTTTTCAGTGCGGGGGTTTTTTTTATTGTGTGGTTATCTTTCGCCCACAATACCCCGCGCGGTGCCAATAATGACCACGATAATCAGGGCTAGCAGTGAGTTGGTGTGAGCGAATGAGTTCATCTGTCTGTCGTTCTTTCGTTAAATTTTATTGTGTAATGTTCTACGAAATTGTTTGCGTCACTAGTGGTAACACACAAATCTGCTGCATGACAAGCAAAAAGTCATTCTTTTTTCACATTTCGTCACCATCTTGGCACGGTATATAACATATCTATATAAAAACATCTGGTTGTATAACGTACAGGGAAATGAGGGAATTATGGGGCTGGCGATCATTCATAGTCGGGCAAGTGTGGGAGTGCAAGCGCCTTCAGTAAGCGTGGAGGTTCACATTAGTAATGGAATGCCCGGATTTACGCTAGTCGGGTTGCCTGAGACAACCGTTAAGGAATCTAAAGATAGGGTCCGTAGCGCTATTATTAACTCGAACTTTCAGTTTCCTGCTAAGAGAATTACGGTCAATCTAGCGCCTGCTGACTTGCCTAAAGAGGGAGGGAGGTTTGACTTACCTATCGCCTTGGGTATTTTGGCTGCTTCAGAGCAAATTGCGACAAATACCCTCAAAAACTACGAATTTGTTGGTGAACTTGCGCTTTCTGGTGGCTTGAGACCAGTAAAAGGCGTTCTTCCGGCGGCTCTTGCCGCAAATAAAAGTCAGCGTCATTTAGTGGTACCTCATGACAACGGCGATCAAGCGGCTTTAGTTGGGAAAGAACAACACAAATCGGCCCAGTCGTTACTTGAAGTTTGCGCGGAACTTTGCGGTCAACACCGTCTTGAATTGCATCAAACGTCTAAGCGTCATATCGTGGAATGTCATGGCCGAGACCTGCAAGATATCATTGGTCAACAACAGGGAAAGCGGGCATTAGAAATTGCGGCAGCGGGAAACCATAACCTGCTTTTTCTTGGCCCACCTGGTACAGGTAAAACCATGCTGGCTTCGCGACTGTGTGATTTATTGCCCGAAATGACTGACGAAGAAGCGATGGAGACCGCGTCCGTAGCTTCACTGACTCAAAGTGAAATCAACGAGCACAATTGGAAAACACGGCCGCTGCGTAGTCCTCATCATTCAAGTTCAATGGCTGCGTTGGTTGGTGGAGGATCTGTCCCTCGACCTGGAGAGATTTCTTTGGCACACAACGGATTACTGTTCTTAGATGAAATGCCCGAATTTGATCGCAAGGTGCTCGACTCTTTGCGAGAACCGTTAGAGTCAGGCGAAATCATTATTTCTCGAGCGCAAGGTAAGACACGTTTTCCTGCTCGTTTTCAATTGATTGGGGCACTCAATCCAAGCCCCACAGGGTATTACGAGGGTAATCAAGCACGGACCAATCCTCAGGCTATTTTGCGTTATCTTAGTCGTTTATCTGGGCCGCTGCTTGATCGTTTTGATATGTCTTTAGAAATACCGTCTCTTCCTAAAGGGACGCTTGCAGAGGGTGGGGATAGAGGTGAACCAACGGCAGTTGTTAAAGAGCGAGTGAATCAAGCTAGGGAGTGTATGCTTAATCGCAGTGGTAAGGTGAATGCGTTGCTAGGAAGCCGCGAGATAGAAGCTTTTTGCCCTTTGCAAAAAAACGATGCAGAGTTTTTAGAGAATGCACTTCATCGACTTGGACTCTCGATTCGTGCTTATCACCGCATTATTAAAGTGGCTCGAACGATCGCGGATCTTGAAAGTTCAGAGCAAATTGAACGTTCTCATTTAGCTGAAGCGTTAGGTTACCGTGCGATGGACCGATTGCTTAAACAGCTGACGGCACAAGCCGTATAAATGGGGGATTGAAGATGCAGCGAGCCCTGTCAAACTCGCTGCAAAGATAAGTTAGAAAGTGTAGTTCAAGCCCAAAGATAGGAGGTACTGCTCCTCATCATAGAACGTGATATTGGAGTTGGTGCTACTGAAGCCCGCGAGTGAAATAAAAGACCAATCTTGCCAATCAAATACGTCTTTAAATTCGTAGGCAGCAAACAAACTCAATTGATCGTCATCACGAGTTTTACCAAAAGTGCTGCTAGCAGATTCAAAATCTTTGATCTTGTAGCCTGCTGTCAAAGCAATACTGTGTCGATTGATGAACTGGAATAAGCTTAAATCGAACCCATATGAGTCAAAAGATTCTGCATCGCCATCGGCATCATGATGAACGTAGGTAAATGCAGGTTGAAGCATTGATGTACGACTGAGTGGAATTCGGTAATCGCCTTTAATGTGGTAAATCTTGGCGTCACGCGCCAGTGATGGGTCTATCACCGTATCCTTTTTTACATCTTTATCTGCATACGCCAAATCAAGGTTAAAGTTGTCATGTAAGAAGCGGTTGATTTGGAAACGAAATGCATTACCACCCTCATCAGTGGTCTTTCTTGTCTGATTCGTGAGGTAAGGGTTTTGCCAAGTTTCCCCATCTAAGATAGTGGGTAAGTAAGAAAAGTCGAGAACGGTACCTGAGCTGAGCTGATATTTGTAGCCAAGTTGGAATGCTAATGTACCAATGGCGATGTCTGAACGGGTGGTACCGACATAGACTTGTTGGTTCAGTTTGGAGCCCCAAGTATACGCGGCGTTGCCAAGAGGAGCTGCGATAAAAGAACCGTCACTTTCGGCGCTATCGTTGAGTGAGTTAATGGTGCTGCTGTTGTCAGTATTAAAATGAGATTTTGATGAGATAAAACCTGCATTTAAGGAAACTTCACCACTAAAACCAGCAGTTTCTGCAAGTTGAGCCTGCACTGAGCTGACGATGAAAGCCAATGGGATTATGGCTAACCTTGATTTCATTCGCGTTCTCCTTGTATGTCGAATGAAGAGCTTTTTGAGCATGAGTTCACTTTTTTATCATGAAAACAAATCTGACCATTCTTACACATATTCCAATGTGTCAGCGGATTCGTATAATTACACGCTGTTTTATTGTCCATGCGCGCGAATTACTGATTGGGTACCATGTTGGCATATTTGTTACTTATTTTTAACGTTTCTTTTGTGATTATTAATTCTGCGGTTTGTTCTATCACAATTTGTATCCTTGCCATTTTAAGCTTTTGCTACCTACACCGAAGCTTAAAGCCAAAGGAACAGAGTTAGCCAACAAAGTTATGTGGGTATGGGCAACCATTAATGCCGGCATTCTTTCACTCTCTAATCGGATTGAATGGGATGTTCAAGGCGGAGAGCATTTAAAAAAAG
Source organism: Vibrio alfacsensis (assembly GCF_003544875.1). Taxonomy (NCBI): domain Bacteria; kingdom Pseudomonadati; phylum Pseudomonadota; class Gammaproteobacteria; order Vibrionales; family Vibrionaceae; genus Vibrio; species Vibrio alfacsensis. Next base: position 3,112,008 of record NZ_CP032093.1, on the reverse strand, counting down.
ATGGTTGGTATTTGTTGATCAGTAATCATCTTAGTTGGACTGATATTGTTGTACTGTGTTGCGTGTTTAAAGATCGCATTCCGATGCCAAAGTTTTTCCTCAAGCAGCAATTATTGTATGTGCCGTTTATTGGTTTAGCTTGCTGGGCGCTCGATATGCCATTTATGCGTCGTTATTCTCGTGAGTATTTGCTTCGTAACCCTGGCAAGCGTGGGCAGGATTTGCAAACGACACGTCGCTCATGTGCCAAGTTCAAGCATACTCCAACTACGGTTGTAAATTACGTCGAGGGCACGCGTTTCACGGTAGAAAAACAGAATCGAAGCCGTGCTAGCTATCAACATTTATTGGCGCCAAAATCGGGTGGGATCGCTTATACATTGGCCGCGATGGGGATCAGTTTGAGAGCATCATTGATGTGACATTGGCCTATCCAGAGAATAGGGTAAGCCATTTAAGGATGTATTGATGGGCCGCATGACGAAAATCGTTGTGCGCGTTAATGTGTTACCTGTCGATGAACGCGTATTGGGCGATTACTTTAATGACAAGTCATATAAGCGTCAGTTTCAGAAGTGGTTGGGGACGTGTGGCAAGAGAAAGATCAATTACTTCAAGACATTCACAAATAAAAATGGGGAGCACTATGCTCCCCATTTTATGTTTGTCTAAGTTACTTCAGTGTGAGTAAGTAGTTTACTAGTGCGAAGTATTCGTCCATCGACTTGATGCCCTGTGCTTGAACAAGGTATTTGTTGTTAACGATGACGGCTGGAACGCCTGTTAGACCGCTGCTTTCAAATTGCTTGTCCATGCGGCGAACCATTGAATCTACCGCAAAGCCTTTAAATGCAGCATCAAATTTCTTCTCATCCACACCTTCGTCTATGAAGATTTGGCGAAGCTCTGCATCGTCACGTGGTGCTTTACGCATGTTTTGAATGCGGTTAAACATTACTGGCACCATCTTGTCTTCAATCTTAAGAGCAACCATAGTGGCGTAAGCTTTGCTCATTGATGGCCCCATGTTGCCACCCATAAACGACACATGGTTTTTTTGTAGCTTCACGCCCTCAGGTAGTTGCTGCTTTAACTGTTGAATGATAGGTTCAAAGGTATGGCAGTGTGGGCAGTAGAAAGAGAACTCGGTGACTAGCGGCTTTTCGATGCCTCTAAATCCAATACTTTGTAATGTTCACGCTTCTTTGAATTGCGCTGCATGTGCCGATAGGCTCAGCATTAGCATAGAAAACAGTGCGAACAGCTTTTCATTTAATTATCTCCATTTTGAAATGTTCGGTCTGACTTACCATTGAGGCATTAAAGACAAGGGTGCTTCTTCTAAGTTGGCAATCTGTTCTTTAAATGCAAGGACCTGACCTTCCCAGTATTTTGGCTCATTGAACCATGGAAAAGCGAGCGGAAATGCCGGGTCATGCCAACGTTTTGTTAGCCATGCCATATAGTGGACCATTCGTAGACCGCGAAGAGGCTCAATTAGTTTCAGCTCTGCTGAGTTAAAATCGCAAAACTCTTGATACCCTCCAATAGGATATCGAGTTGCATCAATTTATCTTGACGCTCACCACTGAGTAGCATCCACAAATCTTGTACCGCAGCGCCGTTACGCGAGTCATCTAAATCGACAAACATCGGACCATCACGCCATAAAATGTTGCCTGGATGACAGTCGCCGTGCAGCCGAATCGTGTCAAAGCTGCTTTGCCAATGACTCTCAATGGATTTGATCAACATATCTAAATCATTGAAGAAGCTGTTTTCCAAATGCATTGGGATCATGTTGGCGTTTTGCAGAATCTCTTTTGGTTGGTAGAGGTACTCTTGCAAGCTAATCGTTGGGCGATGTTGGAATGCTTGTCGGCTACCGACCTTATGAATACGACCAAGAAAGCGGCCTACGCCCTCTAGTTGGTCTAGGTTATCGACTTCAAACTGACGACCACCAGCGCTCTCAAACAAAGCAAAGCTGTAACCTTGATAGTGATGCAGAGTTTGCTCATTAATGCGAACGGGTGGTGCAACAGGAATTTCGTTCTCGATCAACTCAAGCGTGAAATCGTGCTCTTCTTGAATTTGCTCATTGCTCCAGCGCTCTGGTCGGTAGAACTTGACCACATAGCGTTGACGCTCTTCATCGGTAAACTGATAAACACGGTTCTCGTAGCTATTGAGCGGTAAAAAACCTGACTCTGCTCGAATGCCGATGCTTTCCAGCGCGTACCACATGAAGTCTGGAGTCAGAGCGTCGAAGTTAAAGGTACCTTGGGACATATAAATAAAAAGGCTCATTACTGAGCCCTTTTCCATTGATTGTCGAAGTCGAATCTATAACTGTTTGATAAAACGGCTCTCTACTTCGATAGTGAATTCATTGCTCTTATTCGTGAGTATAAACTGAATTGTTGTGATCGCAGAGCTTAGCTTGTCAGGATCGGCGCCAAGGCTCATTGGTAAATTGAGAACTTCACCAGGTTCTACATAGATAGTTTGTTTTCCGTACCAACTCACATCATTCAAACCTTCCACATTCAGGGTGTACTCTTGTACTTGCTGAGTTTTGTTGATCACTTTGAGGGTGTAGGTATTTTCTACCTCTCCAGCGCTGTTGACTCTGAACAGTTGGTTGCGATCTCGCAGTACGCTCATGCCAGCTGGGTCAACAGAAGCAACTTGTAAGAAGAACAAACCAATCATCACCAGCAATACCGCACCATAGCCAAGTAATTTTGGACGCATGATCTTGGTGCTTTTACCGGATAGGCGATGCTCGGTGGTGTAGTTGATAAGGCCTTTTCATACCCCATTCGTTCCATGGTTTTGTCACACGCATCAATACATGCACCACAGTTGATACACTCATACTGGAGACCATCGCGGATATCGATGCCTGTTGGGCAAACCTGAACACACAAATCACAGTCGATACAGTCTCCTAAGCCGAGTTGCTTTGGATCGGCTTTGCGAGAACGAGGACCACGTTGCTCACCGCGGTTTGTGTCATAGCCAACAATAAACGTGTCCTTATCGAACATTGCGGATTGGAAGCGCGCATAAGGGCACATATGAATACACATGATCGAGCGCATCCACCCAGCATTACCGTAAGTACATATAGCAAAGAACATCACCCAAAAGACTGGCCAGAACTCAGCATTAAAGGTGAAAAAGTCGATCACTAATTGCTTCATAGGAACAAAATAGCCAACAAAGGTAAAACCAGTGGCGAGCGCAATGGCAAACCAAGCAATATGTTTAACGGTCTTTCGCATCGCCAAATTGGCGGTCAGTTTGTTGGAGTCTTGTTTGCGGCGCTTGTTGGCACTGCCTTCCAGTTTTTCTTCAAACCAGATGTATATGAAAGTCCAGACTGTTTGCGGACAAAGATAGCCACACCAAACTCGACCTAAGAATGTGGTGATAAAGAATAAGCCAAATGCTGCTATTACAAATAACAGCGCAAGTAGCGTGAGGTCTTGTGGGTATAGCGTTGTGCCAAAGAAATTGAACTGTTGGTTACCGATGTCTAGCAAAATGGCTTGGCGTTCGCCATATGGAATCCATGGAACCAAAGCAAATAATAGCAGTAAAACCAGCCACCATAACGGCGTAGTTTTTGATAGGTGCCTTTACTTTCTCGCACATAGATTTGATTGCTTGGGTTAAAGCGATCCCCTTTTCCTTTGTGGGTCTTGGGGTTAAACGTTTTGGGAGTCACATCTTTGATATCGATTTTATCCTGACTCATGCACACATCCTTCTTTCGGCACGTTTATACTGTACGGTGACATTTCTAGTGATGTCACTCGAGAACATTGCTGTGCTGCTCATGTTTCTACTCATGTTTGACTATAAGTTTGATAGGTGAACAGAATTATTTTAGCAATAACTGATGAACGGCGATTATACATTCAATAACAATTGCGTTTCTTTAACGCAGTCAACGTTTAACAACAAAGTTAGGTAAGTTAACGTATGCCAATTGTCGACAATAACGGGTTATTGTTGCTTGCTTAACGCTGTTTAAAATTTTGATTGCAAAATAATGACTTCTCGAAACTGTTAGCCTTATTCTCAAGCGTTTTTCTGCGCGAATTCTGAACAGTTATTGATTGTGATTGGTGTTACTGATTGATGAGTGACAAAAAAGCGACTCAATTGAGTCGCTTAGAAAAAAGTTCGTTGTTGATACGATTATTCGATGATGCCGCGCGCACGTAAGATTGCGGTTTTAAAGTCATCTTCTTGGTCTTTTTTCAGACCAGGGATCATTTCATCTTTGTCGCTGTTGCGCATTTTCAGGTGATAGATCAGTACATCGTCCGTAAGATCTTCCAGTTTTCCTGTGTAACCTGCTTCATTTGCCAGTTTAACAATGAACTGTAATAGGTTCATTTCTTGGTCTTTATGCCACTCTGGTTCAATTAGCTCAAGCAACTCTTCAATTCGATGACACTTCATTTCTTTCTCCACAATCTTTATAGGTGTTATTTGTTATTAAAGGTATCAAATTGCTCGGCGAAGACCAAATAAGAAAAGAGCATGAGGAAAGAAAAAAGCGCGGCAATAGACCGCGCTTTTTAATTAAGCTGCTTTAATAACTTTGTTTGGAACACTTGGCACAATCGCTGTCTTCTCAACCAGAGTCATTGTTGGCGCAACTTGTTTCGCCTTAAACGCAGAAGTAAAACCACTGCGACGGCGCATTGCACTACGATTTGTTTGTGCGAACCTGACGGTTGTTGGGCGCATTCTTTTACCTAACAGTCAGGCATTTCCATTGCCAATTTAATGGCCTGAAACATTATGAGTTGAGCTTCAACTGCTTGGAAGGGTGGCTCTTCTGGCTTTCGCCAATCCAAATAACGAATCAGGAATAATGATATGCATGCATACCGAGTATAGGTTAGCACTACGCCAATAATTGGTCGATAGTTGAACAGTTGAATTGTATGGATTTTGTGGTTTTATAGAGATAATTGAGGCAAAAATCTATTTTGATCCCATGATCAGCAGTAGTAGTATGAGATCTCGACAAAGGAGGTGCATATGTCATTTTGAAGAAGACACTTGCAAGTTTTGGGATCGGCAGTGCCAAGGTGGACTCTATCCTGAACCAAGACGTGCTTTATCCCGGTCAGAATATGGACGTTTCTATTCACGTGTATGGTGGCTCAACAGAACAAGCGATTGATAATATCGATCTCAAGCTGTGTTGTCGTTATATTGCAGAAGCTCCCGATGATCGGGGCGCTCGCGAAGCAAACCCTATGCGTCGTATTCCACAAACGTATGTATTGGCGAAGTGGAGTCTTCCCTATGCGTTTACTATTCATCCCGGGAAGACCGAACGTTTGAAGTCAAACTTGATGTACCGTGGAATACCCTGTCACTATCGGTGATGCCAAAGTGTGGTTAGAAACCGGCTTGGACGTTGCCATGGCTCTTGACCCGACTGACAAAGACACGCTTACCGTTAGACCCGACCCACTTATGGATGCCATTTTGTCGGCTTTAGAATCTCAGGGTTACGTATTCGTCAGGTTGAATGTGAAGAAGTAAAGGCTTCGACTTACCTTTTGTGCAAGAGTTTGAGATGGTACCAATCGATGGACCATATCATGGAGTGTGGCGTGAACTAGAATTTGTCGCGCACCGTGATGAGCAAAACCTAAAGCTCTGGTTTGAAGTTAATCGTACCCGAAGTGGCGTAAGTGGCATGTTGGCAAGTTTATTAGGAAGTGGAAAACTCAAACGAGAGTTGAGCATTCCAGTGAATACTAATTTGGATAACGTCGGCCCAATAGTGTTGAATTACCTTGAACAAACGACAGCAGTTCAAGAGTCTTAATTTTGGCTTACACGTGTACGCTTAATATGCCATACTAGAGTGAATATTCGAAACTCTAGTATAGGCGTGTTCATGTCAGAACCACAGAAAGCTCAATACAGTCAGGGCGAAGAGCTGGCCAATTCGATCACTCACGGGATAGGGATGATCTTTGGTATCGTCGGTTTGATACTGCTTTTAATAAAAGCGGCCGATCACCAAGCCGATACTCTCACTATGACCAGTATGGCAATTTATGGCTCTAGCATCATTGTCCTGTTTATGGCCTCTACGTTATATCATGCGATCCCTCATCCACAGGCCAAACGTTGGCTAAAAACTTTCGACCATTGCGCCATTTATCTTTTGATTGCGGGCAGTTACACGCCGTTTTTATTGGTGAGTCTGCGTACCCCATTGGCCATTGGGTTGATGATGGTGATTTGGACCATCGCGCTAATCGGCATCATTATGAAAGTCGCGTTTGTCTATCGATTTAAGAAGTTGTCACTGATGACGTATTTAGTGATGGGGTGGTTGTCGCTGATTGTAATCTATCAACTTGCTGTTCATTTAGATATTGGTGGTTTGACGCTATTGGCAGTCGGTGGATTGGTGTATTCGGTTGGGGTGATTTTCTACGTTGCTAAACGGATTCCATTTAATCACGCGATTTGGCATGGCTTTGTCTTGGCGGGTTGTGTGTGTCACTTCTTCGCCATTTACTACTTTGTCGAGCCTATCTAACGATGAAATCAAATGGATAAACTCGACAAAGAAATGGTGAACTATTAGCGCGTTTTCACTTCTAGAACTTCGGCAGAGAATTGGTATTGCTGCGATTGTGGCACCGCGAGTTTAATTGCTTTGCCTTGCTCTGCTTGTTGTGGGCGTAGGTAAGTATCCGCCATGCGTTTGATGGATTGCCAAACGGTGATGTTATCTTTCACCAACAGCTTGCCAGACATATCGAACACTTGTACTTCCACTTCCACCTGAATCACCGATTGAGAGCTTTGGTTGGTGATTGAGGTTGGTAGTATCAACTCACCATCGTCATAGCTGGCGGAACCAATCAGCACATCCACTCCAGAATCAGACAACTGCATGGTTGGCTTTTTCGCGTTCACGACAACGGTGGTGCCCACTTTCTTGTTAACGACTGGAATAGTCGCTATTTCTGGAGCCGTTACAGCTTCTAAGGCTGTTGTTGATGCAGCAACCGCCGCTGCTTCAACCGCTTCTGCTTTCTCTAATGTGGTTTCTGGTGCTGCTTTCTTTACAACATACTCCCACGTGAAGTCATCGTTCAATTTTACTTCACGACCATCCTCTAATTTAACCACTTCTGCGGCGTAAGCGGATGAAGTGGCAAGTAGAGTCGCCAGAGTGATCCATGTTTTCATTGTTATACCTTTTATTTAAGCCTGCTTATCGGCGCCAAAATGCAGGGAAGAACAGAACAAGAATAGTCAAAATTTCCAGACGGCCCATCAACATACCAAAGCTGAGTAGCCACTTGGCGGTGTCTGGCAATGAAGCAAAGTTTCCAGTAGGGCCAATCCTAGTGCCCATCCCCGGCCCGACGTTCGCTACTGCGGTAATGGAGCCAGAAATACTGGTCACAGGGTCTAGGCCAAGCGCACTCAAACACCCTGCGATAAAGATGATAGTGATAAAGAACATTAAGCCGAATGCGACGACCGAACGCACGATGTCATCATTCACTGGTCGTTGGTTGTAGCGTTGAACAAAAATGCCTGATGGGTGAATAAGCTTCATTATTTGCTTGTTTAATAGGGTCATTGCAATCTGGAAGCGGAAAATTTTAATACCTCCAGATGTGGAGCCAGAACACGCGCCAGCCATTAGCAAAAATGCAAATAGCGTCGCAGGTAATGCGCCCCAAGCGGTAAAGTCATCAAGACCAAACCCCGTTGTTGTTACGACAGACACAACGTTGAACATAGAGACGCGCAGTGCATCAAGAACAGTGTAGCCGTTATGAATGACCAACCAAGCGGCAACCACTAAGCTTGAAAACAAGAACAGATAACCAAACCCGCGAACCTGTGCATCTTTCAATAAAGCATCCAGGCTGCGTTTGCGTAAAGCGGCGACGAAGAGCAGGAAAGGTAAACCACCTAAGAACATGAATACGGTTGCGACCCAATGGGCTCCATGAGAGAAGTTATTCATTGAACTGTCTGATGTGGAGTAACCGCCGGTTGATAAGGTCGTAAACGCATGGTTAATGGCTTCGAACAGGTTCATGCCCGTCAGCAAGTAACCTACAATGCATAAGCCTGTCAGCATCAAGTACACCAATACGATGTTTTTAGCGACCGTCTTCGCTCTTGGGCTACTTTTATCTGACCAGTCAGACGATTCAGTTTGGAACAGTTTCATGCCGCCGACATTGAGCATTGGCAGGATGGCGACGGCCATAACGATAAAGCCTATGCCCCCTAGCCATTGCAAGATAGAGCGCCATAGTAAGATACTTGGAGCCATATCATCTAGGCCACTTAATACCGTAGAACCCGTTGTCGTTAAGCCTGACATGGTTTCGAAGTAGGCATCGGTAAAGCTGATGTGGTTAATAAAATAAACGGGAGTGCAGCAAAGGCACTGGCGATGGTCCACACCAAACTGGTGATGAGGAACATATCGCGTACGCTGAGTTTGAAATTGGCGGTTCGGCCAATGGTTAAACAGATAAATGCGGCAAGGTGAGTTATAACAACGGCTTGGGCGAAATCAAGGAATCCGCCCGTACCCGTGAAAAACGCAACCAAAGTCGGCACGTACATAAAAGGGCCAGTTTGGATAAAACCAGCCCGATAACAAACAGTACGGGACGTAAGTTGACCATAGGAAAATCCTAAAGGAAGAATGGACTCGGCTGGAACAGCGCTTCGACGTCTGGTACGTATTTTTTGTCGACCAGGAACATCACTACGTGGTCATCTTGTTCGATGACAGTACGGTCGTGTGCGATAAGAACTTCTTCGCCACGAACGATAGCACCAATGGTGGTTCCTGGTGGGAGTTTGATATCGCCAATCGCACGGCCAACTACTTTAGAGGTGGTTTCATCACCGTGTGCAACGGCCTCGATGGCTTCTGCAGCACCGCGGCGTAGAGAAGATACGTTAACAATGTCTGCACGACGAACGTGCGTCAGTAGGGCAGAAATCGTCGCTTGCTGTGGTGAGATAGCCACGTCAATCACACCGCCTTGCACTAGGTCAACATAAGCGCCGCGCTGGATCAGCACCATCACTTTCTTTGCGCCCATGCGTTTTGCCAACATCGCAGACATGATGTTGGTTTCATCCTCGTTGGTTAACGCGATGAACACATCTACTTGGTCGATGTTTTCTTCTGTTAGCAGTTCTTGGTCTGCCGCATCACCACAGAAGACGATGGTGTTTTCAAGCTGCTCAGACAGTTTTTCTGCACGCTGGTAGTTACGCTCAATCAGCTTGACGCTGTAGGTTTGCTCAAGGCGTTTGGCTAAGCTCGCACCGATGTTACCACCACCAACAATCATGATGCGGCGGTAAGGTTTCTCGAGGCGCTGAAGCTCACTCATGACCGAGCGAATATGGTTACTTGCCGCGACGAAGAACACTTCATCATCGGCTTCAATGATGGTGGTGCCTTGCGGACGAATAGGACGACCCTGACGGAATATCGCGGCTACGCGGGTATCAATGTGCGGCATGTGCTCACGCAGTGCAGACAGTGCGTTACCAACCAATGGGCCACCATAGTAGGCTTTCACGGCGACTAGGCTGACTTTCTGCTCGGCAAAGCTTACCACTTGCAGTGCGCCAGGGTATTGGATGAGTCGCTCGATGTAGCTGGTTACCAATTCTTCTGGTGCAATAAGGTGATCGACAGGAATAGCACCAGACTTAAATAGGGCTTCTTTTTCTGCCAGATACTCTGGAGAGCGAATACGCGCAACTCGGTTTGGGGTATTGAATAGAGTGAATGCAACCTGACAGGCTGCCATGTTGGTCTCATCGGTGTTGGTCACCGCGACGAGCATGTCGGCATCTTGTGCCCCCGCTTCGTGCAGAACATCTGGGTGGCTTGCGTGACCATTGACAACACGTAGGTCGTATTTGTCTTGTAACTCACGCAGTCGGTCGCCATTTTTGTCGACGATGGTGATGTCGTTGTTCTCACCAACTAGGTTTTCCGCCAGTGTGCCGCCAACCTGACCAGCACCAAGAATAATGATCTTCATACTCTTTACTCGTTATCTGAAAAGGCGATTGAATTTGCTTCAATCGCCCCATTTAGCATGCTGTTACGCGTGTTTTTGTTAGTACAGCGTAGTAGAAACCATCCATATCTTCCTCACCTGGCAGAATCTGACGACCAGGTTGCTTTGGATCGGAGTCCACTAATTGCGCGTCCGCAGTACGTGCTAAGAACGCTTTTACTTGTTCCACGTTTTCTTGTGGTGTGATTGAACAAGTTGCGTAAACTAGGGTGCCGCCAGGTTTCAGTTGCGTCCACATTGCGTCGAAAATTTCGCTCTGTAGCTCTGCAAGTGCGGTAATATCATCAGCACGACGTAGCCATTTGATGTCTGGGTGACGACGAATTACACCTGTCGCAGAACACGGTGCATCCAACAAAATGCGATCAAATTGTTCGCCTTGCCACCATTCTTGAGGATGACGGGCGTCGCCGCAAACCACTTTTGCCTGAAGGTTGAGGCGCTTCAGGTTTTCGTGCACACGTTTAAGGCGTGTGTCATCGCAGTCGATGGCAACCACTTCGCTGCCAGACGTACGCTCAAGAATGTGCGCTGTTTTACCACCAGGAGCTGCACAGCAGTCTAGGATCAGCTCACCATCTTTTGGTTCAAGGTAGTTAATCGACAGTTGTGCTGCCGCATCTTGCACCGATACCCAACCTTTTTCAAAGCCCGGCAGTTTCATCACATCGCATGGCGCCGCCAATTTTAAGGCATCCATTGCTTGAGTGTGAGGCGTGCTATCAATGTTCTCATTATTGAGTAACGCTAGGTACTCATCACGAGTGTGGTGCTGGTGGTTTACACGCAGCCACATTGGCGCTTTCTGGTTGTTCGCTTCAACAATGCTTTCCCATTGTTGTGGGTAAGCGTCTTGTAATAGCTTTAACAACCATCCTGGATGACCATATTTGCCCGCATTATTGCTCACACTAATTTGGTCTAATTCTTCTTGATTGCGCTGGTAGTTACGCAGTACCGCGTTGATAAGGCCACGCAAACGCGGACCTTTTAAATCCGTAGTCCCTTCAACCGTTTCACCCACGGCAGCGTGCGCAGGAATACGCATGAAGCTTAGTTGGTAAATACCAACCAAAATAAGGTGATGGAAGACACGTTGCTTGCCTTTGAGAGGCTTGTCCATCAGTTGGTTTGCAATGGTTTCTAAGCGAGGAAGGTAACGTAGAGCACCGTAACAGATCTCTTGCAGCAGAGCATGGTCACGAGGTCGTATGTTTTGTTGAGCCGCTGGAAGGCGCTTGAAAGTGAGTGGCCCTTGTCAACGACAAGATACAAGACGTTGGCAGCCGCAGCGCGAACATTCATGATGAGTACCTTAAAGTAAAGGAGGGCATCTCTGCCCTCTAAAAGTTCGTATTATTGGTTTTGACACCGTTGTCTGGTTTTTAAACCAGTTGAGTACCAACTTCAAACCAAGATGCACGTGAGTTCAGGATATCCTGAACTGACATGGCTTTACCCGGAACTTGCAACTGTTCCAATGCCAGTACGCCGTTGCCTGTCGCAACGTAAATACCGGTTTTATCCGCTTGTACAATCGTGCCCACAGGCTTTTCGCTAGTTTGCTCAGCAACACGGCTTTGCCATACCTTGATGCTGTTTTCAGCAACTTCAAAGTGACTCATTGGCCATGGGTTGAATGCACGAACGCAACGCTCAATGTGTGCTGCGTCGTCGTTCCAATCGATGCGCGCTTCTTCTTTGCTTAGCTTCTTCGCGTAGTTTGCAAGCTCATCGTCTTGCTTCACCGGTTCTGCTTTACCAGCAGCGATGTCTGCTAAACAATCAATCAGAGCATCAGGGCCCAAGCCAGCAAGTTTCTCGTACATTGATGCGCTAGTGTCGCTTGCTTCAATCGGCAATGTCGCGATTTTTAGCATGTCGCCAGTATCCAGACCAATGTCCATCTGCATGATGGTGACGCCCGTTTCTGCATCACCAGCCCAAATTGAACGTTGGATAGGAGCAGCGCCGCGCCAGCGGGAAGAATCGAACCGTGTACGTTGATACAGCCTAGTTTAGGTGTGTCTAGAACGATTTGTGGAAGCAATAGACCATAAGCCACAACCACCATGATGTCGGCGTTCAGATCGGCAAGCTCTTGCTTGGCTTCGTCTGATTTGAAGTTTTCTGGCTGATAAACTGGAATATCATGCTCAAGAGCGATGGTTTTACTGGGCTTGCAGTAAGCTTTTACCACGACCTGCTGGGCGGTCTGGTTGAGTATAAACCGCGATTACTTCGTGCTCCGAAGACAACAACGCCGCCAAGTGACGGGCGGCGAAATCCGGAGTACCTGCAAAGACAATACGTAAAGACTGACTCAAGGTAGGCTTCCTCTATTTGTTTGTATCGAGATTAAGCGCTTTGCTGCTTCTCGTTAAAGCGTTTGATTTTTGCTAGTTTGTCTTGGATACGCTTACGCTTTAGTGGCGATAGGTAATCAACGAACAATTTACCTTGTAGGTGATCCAGTTCGTGTTGAACACAAATAGCGAGTAGATCGTCAGCGTCAAAAGTGTACTCTTTGCCATCGCGATCTAGGGCTTTAACGGTAACTTCAGCAGCGCGAGACACTAGTGCACGAGCACCTGGTACTGATAGACAGCCTTCTTCGATGCCATCTTCGCCACGCTTTTCCAGAATCTCAGGGTTGATGAGCACCATTGGCTCATCACGATTTTCTGAAATATCAATTACTACGATACGTTGGTGGATATCTACCTGCGTTGCTGCCAGGCCAATACGCTTCTTCGTCGTACATGGTTTCAATCATGTCATCGACAATTTTGAATCTCAGGTGTCACCGCCTCTACAGGCTTTGCAACGGTACGCAGGCGATCATCTGGGAATGTTAATACTTGTAATACAGACATATTCACTCGAAATATTGAACTGTGCCGTAACAGCACAAACCTTGTTGGCTCAATTCTAGACATTTTATAGCCTAAATGACAGCATCCTTGCACCAATTTCCATTCAGTTAACGGACAAAAAGACCAAGGGTGAGGGCCATGAATCGAATTCTTTATGATGCTTCATGTGCAGTTTTTCTGATACTTTTGGCTTTCAATGCATTGGCAAGTAAGGGCTCGCAACCTTTGAGTCTTAAAGCGAATGCTCCCAAATTCTATGTCGTTTCAAGAGGTGATACTCTCTGGAGTATTTCGTCTCTGTATCTTGCTAGTCCGTGGCATTGGCCTCGTTTGTGGCAAGCAAACCCTGAAATTAATAATCCAGATCTAATTTATCCTGGTGACACCATTGTGTTGGATTGGGTCAACGAACAACCGGTTTTGAGCGTAAAACCGATTAAAAAGCTTAGCCCTAAGATTCGCATTATTGAGAAGCAACCGATAGTCGCGCCCCTTGAACCACTGGTGTTGTCTGAGTTTCAGAACAATAGGTTGATTGATAATAATGCTTTGACTGCTGCCGCAAAAGTGATCGGAAATAAATCCGGCCACAAGTATCTAACGGCGGATGATACGGTTTACATCAGCGGTGCACACTCGGCGGTTCAGTGGGCTATTTTTCGTCGTTTGGAGACGTATCATAGACAAGATGTTTCTCAAAATGTTACGTCTCTACGTTTGATCGCAACAGGTACGTTGGTTGAATCTTCAAGTGCCTTTTCTGGGTTAAACATTACTTCTCAACAACAAGAGATTCTGCGCAATGATGTTGCGTTGCCTTTATTAAATAATGTGTCCCGTAATTCCACATCCACCCTTTCACCATCAGCAGTAAACCTCTCTGTTAATGTACTTGGTAACTTAGATAACACTCATTTTAGCTCGACCAACCAAATTGTTGTTGTAGATAAAGGAGCAGAGGATGGCCTGCGCCTAGGTAGCGTATTTGAACTTAAAGAGGCAGCGCGTCCGGCGCTTGACGGTGAGCGTTCCTTTGTTACAGAAAGCGGTGTATTTGATACTCAGTTTGTTTTCCCTCGTATCAAAGTCGGAGAATTAGTTGTTGTCGATCTGTATGACTATTTTAGTTTCGCGTTAATTACCAAGAGCACGAGGCCGATTGATAAAAACGTGTTTTTGGCCCCCCTTTCAGTTGAGAGTTCTTATTCGAATGAAAATACAAAATGAGAGTGACCTTGCTGCTTGGTTAAAACTAACGTGTTTACCGGGGATCGGCGCGGTAAAGCTGAATAAGTTGTTGAGTAAAGATTCGCCAAGCAATATCGTCCAGTATTCAACCTCTGAGCTGCAATTTTAGGGTTTACCGACAAGCAACTACAAGCGTGGTTTATGGTTGATAAAGAAGTGGATGCTTGTTTAGCTTGGTTAGCGTCATCTTCCCAGCATTCAATTCTTACCTTGGCTAACTCCCGGTATCCACCGCTATTAAAGCAAACGGTCGCTCCACCTCCTTTGTTGTTTGTTAAAGGTGATGCGAGCTGTTTATCCTGCCACAAATCGCCATGGTTGGTAGTCGCAATGCCAGTGTGAATGGTTTGCAACATGCACGCAGTTTTGCTTCAGAACTCGTTCAGCATGATCTGATCGTGACGAGTGGATTGGCTTTAGGTATTGATGGTCATGCGCATGATGGAGCTTTGCAAGCCGGTGGTAAAACGATCGCAGTGCTAGGCTCAGGATTAGAGCAAGTGTATCCAGCAAGGCATCGTAGTCTGGCGCAGCGTGTGATAGAAAGCGGTGCGTTAGTGTCGGAGTTTCGCCCGGAGGCAAAACCGAGAGCAGAAAACTTTCCGCGTCGAAATCGAATTATAAGTGGCTTATCTTTAGGTGTTTTAGTTGTTGAAGCGGCAGATAAAAGTGGCTCTTTGATAACGGCACGTTATGCCCTAGAACAAGGGCGTGAAGTGTTTGCGTTGCCGATATCGATCAATGCTCCGAATGCGACGGGGGGTAATCAGTTGATTCGTAGTGGGGCTTGCCTTGTACAAAATACCCAAGAAGTGCTAAATGAAATACAATCTTTACTCAATTGGTCTGTTAGTCAGAGTGTAGATTTGTTTTCTGCACCAATGAATGAAGAAGAATTGCCATTTCCTCAGCTGTTCGCTAACGTAGGAAATGAGGCTACACCAGTTGATATTCTTGCAAACAGGACCAATATACCTGTCCAAGAAGTCATGATGCAGCTCTTAGAGCTTGAGCTTTCAGGGCATGTTGTTGCAGTATCCGGTGGCTATATTCGAAAGGGGAGGGGCTAGCTATGATGATGGATATACTTATGTATCTATTCGAAACCTACATCCATAGCGATGCAGATTTACAGGTCGATCAAGACGAGTTGGAAGATGAATTGCTTCGTGCAGGTTTTCAACAAAAGATATCTACAAAGCCCTTGTCTGGTTAGAAGAGTTGGCTGCGTTACAACAGAGTGATGCACATTCTGCTATTTCATCGTGTATCGCATCGGCATCGACTCGTATCTACACATCGGCGGAAATGCAGCGTCTGGATCTTGAATCTCGAGGTTTTATTGTTCCTTGAGCAAATCAATGTCTTGACCACAGAAACACGTGAGATGGTTATTGACCGTGTAATGGGGCTAGAAACGAGTGAGTTTGAACTTGAGGACCTTAAATGGATCATTCTTATGGTGCTGTTTAATGTTCCGGGCAACGAAAACCTACACGCTGATGGAAGAGCTGCTGTACACCAAGGAACAAGGTATTCTTCATTAATATCTTCTGCTTGAGCGGTGAGTATGAGTAGTAAAATCGATCACAACCTTTTCTCGGCACACGAGCATGCGCTTGAGCGCGAACCTTGTCCTAAATGCGGAGGAAGTTTCGCTTAAGCACGGCAAGCACGGCCCTTTTAGGTTGTAGCCAATACCAAGTTGCGATTATATTAAGCCGCTACACAGTAATGACGGTCACATTGTGAAAGAGTTGGGTGCCTTGCTCTGAGTGTGGCAATGAGTTGGTACTCCGCCAAGGGCGCTACGGTATGTTCGTAGGTTGTAGCCATTACCCCGCATGTCATCATATTGAGTCGATTAACCAACCAGAGCCTCAGCAGCAAGAGAAGGAGCAGCATGCTTGCCCTGAATGTGGCAAAGGACATTTGGTTGAGCGTAAGACCCGATTTGGCAAGACATTCTACGCGTGTGATAACTATCCGAAGTGCAAGTTTGCGGTAAACTTACCACCTGTAAGAGGTCGCTGCGAGGAATGTGGGTTTACCTTGTTGGTAGAAAAGAAACTCGCCAGCGGGGTTAAGTTGCAATGCGCGAGCCGTAAGTGCCAGCATACACAATCACTATAAATCTCAGTCAAAATTAAAAGGGTCGCACCATGCGACCCTTTGCTATTTATTCAGATATTTTTTATGCTTGCCACTGTTTGGCAAATTCATGAACTGCTGGGAAGGCTTCTTCATCAAGCACGTCTGTTAATGCACACAACCTACGATTCAACTCACCAGTGTAGTCACCGCATACGTTGATGTGGCCCATCTTGCGGCCGACACGCTTGTCTTTGCCATACCAATGAATGTGGCAACCATCCATTGCTAGCAATGCATCTGGTAGAGTATCTTCACCAAGAATATTAATCATAGAGGTTTCACGAACCAGTTTCGTGCTACCTAAAGGCATACCGCACACGGCGCGTAGGTGGTTCTCAAACTGACAAGTTTCTGCACCTTGCTGGGTCCAGTGACCAGAGTTGTGTACGCGTGGTGCGATTTCATTAACCAGCAACGTGCCGTCAACGTCGAAGAACTCGAGAGCTAACACACCAACGTAGTTCAAACTGTTGGCAACGGCCGTGAACATCTGTTTCGCTTGCTTTTGTAACTCTCGTGCATCAATCGCAGTAGAAAGACTCAATACACCATTGGTGTGAACGTTCTCTGCCAGAGGGTACACTTCAACGCTGCCATCTTTACCACGAGCGCCAACCAGTGAAACTTCACGGTTGAAAGGGACAAATTCCTCAGCAACAATCGCTTGAGTTGGGGTTGCCGCGATGCACTCTGCCATCTCTGTCCAAATGCTTTCGACTTGAGATGTTTCTTTTAAGCGCCACTGGCCTTTGCCATCGTAACCACCCAATGCACTTTTCAGAACCATTGGCATACCAACGTGTTCAATTGCGCGGTCAAAGTCTTCACGAGTTTCGATGACGTAGTATTTTGCGTTACGCACGCCAGCATCATCAAGTAATGCCTTTTCAATGCGGCGATCACCACCTGCTTTGATGGCTTGCGTACTTGGTAAGAACTTACCACTCGCTTCGCAAACATCGAGCACGTCATGTGGGATATGCTCGAACTCAGCAGTTATTACGTCAACTTGTTTAATCGCATTCTCTAAGCCGTTGCCGATCACGTGCTGAGTCAGTGGATGAACGATATTACCGCTGCCCACATCGTAAGCTGAAATTTGAATATTCAGTGGCGCACCAGCCAGAGACATCATACGAGCTAACTGACCTGCACCAAGAACCAGTACATGCATCTGATTAATCCTCAGCAGGGTTTGGGTTCGCCAATACGGTTCCGTTTGTTCGTTACGGAACGCTTCGACTTTTGCCATGATCGCTTCATCATGTGTACCAAGGATTTGAGCCGCTAGGATGCCAGCGTTTGCTGCGCCTGCTTCGCCAATCGCCAATGTACCAACCGCAATACCTTTTGGCATCTGTACAATAGAAAGTAGTGAGTCCATACCTTTCAGTGCGCGAGACTGAACTGGAACGCCAAGTACAGGTACGCTGGTAAAGGCTGCTGCCATGCCTGGTAGGTGAGCGGCACCGCCCGCACCTGCGATGATGACTTTAATGCCACGTTCTTTCGCGCAGCTCGCGTAATCTGCCAATAATTGAGGAGTACGGTGAGCTGACACCACCTTTGTTTCGTAAGACACGCCAAATTGATCCAGCATCTCCGCTGCTAGTTTCATGGTTGGCCAATCTGATTTAGAACCCATGATGATACCGACTTTCATCTCAAACTCCTTCAAGCTGCAAAATTAGGTGAGCTGATAAATTTGTGCGCATTATACGGGGATTTTTACCCCAAGCAAACGTTTGCGTGTGTTTGTAAATGGTATTGATACATTTTATAAACAAATTGATTTAGTCTCTGAGAATGAATATTTGTACACTTAGTGCAAACACAACAGACAAGACTATCAGGAAGTATCGGTGGAGAACTTTGAACAGGTGCTTGAAGCACTACAAAACGGCGAAGTGATCGCCTACCCAACAGAGGAGTGTTTGGTGTTGGTTGCGACCCGGATAACCCAGAAGCGATTCAGAAGTTGCTAGAGCTAAAGCAGCGCCCAGTAGAAAAGGGCTCATTCTTATTGCGGCTAGCTATGAGCAGCTTTGCCTTATGTTGATGAATCTCAGTTGACTCAAGATCAGTTAGATAAAGTCCATGCGTGGCCAGGGCCATACACTTGGATCATGCCAGCGAGTGACAAAGTCTCTCATTGGGTATCGGGGCAATTTGATTCAATTGCCGTACGTGTGACGGATCATCCTTTGGTACAAAAGATGTGTAATGCATTTGGAAAGCCGCTAACCTCTACCAGCGCGAATCTTACTGGTCTGCCTCCTTGTATGACGACGAAAAAGTCGAAGAACAGTTAGGTGACCGACTTGTGGCGATCTTACGTGGTGAACCAGTGGTCGTGATAAGCCTAGTGAAATCCGTGACGCTAAAACCTCGCAAATATTAAGACAGGGCTAACCCTGCTAGTCAGCAATCAATAGGTACTACACGTATGTCAGCAATCGATAAGCACGCCGTAAAGCAGTTCTTGATGTCACTTCAGGATTCCATTTGTCAGCAGTTAGAGCAGGAAGATGGAAAGGCCGTCTTTGTCGAAGATGCATGGCAACGTGAAAAAGGAGAACGCCTTGGTGGTGGAGGCCGCACTCGCGTATTGCGTGATGGTCATATCTTCGAACAAGGAGGAGTGAACTTCTCTCATGTAGAAGGTAATGAAATGCCAGCGTCTGCGACGGCGCATCGCCCAGAGCTAGCTGGTCGTCGTTTTGAAGCGATGGGTGTTTCTCTGGTTATCCATCCTCACAACCCCTATGTACCGACTTCACATGCCAATGTCCGTTTCTTTATTGCAGAGAAAGACGGTGAAGACCCAATTTGGTGGTTTGGTGGTGGTTTTGATCTAACACCTTTCTATCCATTCGAAGAAGATTGCCAATCATGGCACGACACAGCAAAACAGCTTTGTGCACCATTTGGTGACGACGTTTACCCAGAGCACAAAGCATGGTGTGACAAATACTTCTTCCTACCACATCGTAATGAAACTCGCGGTGTCGGCGGTCTATTCTTTGATGATCTAAACCAGTGGGAATTTGATAAGTGCTTTGACTACATTAAAGCCGTTGGTGAGGGATACTGCCAAGCGTACCTACCGATCGTCTCTCGTCGTAAAGAAATTGCGTTCGGTGAGCGCGAACGTGAGTTCCAACTGTATCGCCGTGGTCGCTATGTTGAGTTCAACCTTGTGTATGACCGTGGAACTCTATTTGGTCTGCAAAGTGGCGGTCGTACAGAGTCAATTCTTATGTCGATGCCCCACTTGCGCGTTGGGAATACAGCTATGAACCTCAAGCAGATTCTCCAGAGGCAGAGCTTTACGAGCAATACCTAACGCCCGAGTGGTAGGTACTGAATCTTCTTTCTATATAGATAGATAGTGATAGGGTCATCTGTAATCAGGTGGCCCTGTTTTTTCTACAGTAAGTAAGGAATAAATAAAGGTAAGGAAATGACTCAGCAAATTGATCGCTATGCCGTGTTTGGTAACCCTATCGGACACAGTAAGTCGCCATTCATTCACACCTTGTTTGCTCGTCAAACTAATCAGTCTTTGGTGTACACCGCAGAAAGTGCACCTGTTGATGGTTTTATTGACGCAGCGAAGCTGTTTTTTGCTGAAGGTGGTAAAGGGTGCAACATCACCATGCCATTTAAAGAAGATGCTTATCAATTTGCTAGCCGTCTGACTGAGCGTGCTCAGTTGGCGGGCGCAGTGAACACTCTCAAGAAGTTAGATGATGGTGAAATCATTGGTGACAACACCGATGGTGCAGGTCTAGTGCAAGATCTGCTTCAACACCATGTTGTATTGGAAGGTGTGCGAATCCTCATTATTGGTGCTGGTGGCGCAGCGCGAGGCGTGATTAAACCACTTCTCGATCAAAAGCCGACTTCTTTAACTATTACCAACCGTACTTTCAGTAAAGCACAGGAGCTTGCGGAGTTGTTTGTTTCTCACGGGCCAATCGTAGCTAAAAAGATGGATAGTATTAATGATGAGTATGACGTCATTATTAACTCAACTTCTACTTCTCTTAGTGGTGAACTGCCTGCTATTTCATCCTCTATCTTTGCTGTTAATAGTACGAGCTATGACATGATTTATGGCAAAGGGGTGACGAGCTTTAACTTATGGGCAAAAGAAAATGGTGCTGCTCAAGCGTATGATGGTCTCGGTATGTTAGTGGGTCAAGCCGCGGAAAGCTTTATGCTGTGGCGTGGCTTACGTCCTGGTGCAAAACAAATTCTCAGAGAACTAAGAAAGAACCTTGAAGGCTAATAAGCGATGAACCAATCCATCCTATTCCCTGACATGCAGTCATGGGATGAAGCATTACAGTCAGTAAACTTTACAGCACAGCAATCAGGAGCGTTGATCGAGTGCTATGTAACAAAACAAAAGTTAGAAAAACTATTTGGCTCAACTATCGAAACAGAGCAAGTTGCTATTGAAGTATTTGTTGAATACCGATTCGATCTGGAAGAATTAGCCGAAGAGTTAATAGAAGATGAAGCGCTTGACGAAGGCTGTATCGTCATCGATTAACGGTTGACTCCTAGTTGATCGTTGATGTCTTCGACTTCATGTAAATAATCATTTTGTTCTGTACATAGTTATTGGCAGACTTTTGTAAGAAGGCTCGTTCTTTTTCTGATAAAGGGCGAGCTTGTTTTACTGGACTACCAACATATAAATAACCACTCTCTAGTATTTTTCCCGGTGGAACTAAACTGCCAGCGCCAATCATTACTTCTGACTCTACAATAACATTATCCAACACTATCGCGCCCATACCCACTAACACGCGATCGTGAATCTCGCAGCCGTGAAGCATCACCTTATGTCCAATAGTTACGTCATTGCCAATAATGAGCGGGTAGCCGTTTGGGTTATCGGCATTCTTATGGGTCACATGAAGCACACTGCCATCTTGGATGTTCGTTCGCTTTCCGATATGGATGTGATTTACATCACCACGAGCTGCGACTAATGGCCAGATACTAGAATCATCACCAATTTGTATATCACCGACTAAAACAGAGGTTGAGTCGACATATACACGCTCGCCCAACTGAGGACGTATACCTTTATAGCTTCTAATTGAACTCATCTTTACTCCTTATAAAGCGTTAATAACGGTAATATCTGATGAGAAGAGTAGCAAAATGCACCTTTAGAATAAAAACATTCAAACGATAAAAAATCAAAAACGTAAAAAGGGCTTGCCAATGTGATCGCAATCTCTATAATGCCACCTCGCTGACACGGCAACGCTCCGAAAGGAACGTAAGCCAAGTTAGCAAGCCAATTAGCCAAGTGGAAACGCTTGAAAGAAAGTTTGAAAAAGTGGTTGACACTAAACTTTATCTCGCTAAAATGGCCGTCCGATTTGAGCGAAGCTCAATAGGAAAGCTCTTTAACAATATAGACCTATCAATCTGTGTGGGCACTCGTTGATGATAATCCAATTAGATACCTCGGTATCAAATTAGGTTTCAATGAACTGAGTGACCAAACGAGTCGAAAGACTTGGCACAGTCAATTCATTATCGTTCTGTTGGAACGATAATAGCTTTAAAATTACTTCTTACTTTCGAGTAAGAGCAGTTTTGAAGTCAGTATTCATTGAGCCGAACAAAATCTTAAATTGAAGAGTTTGATCATGGCTCAGATTGAACGCTGGCGGCAGGCCTAACACATGCAAGTCGAGCGGCAGCGACAACATTGAATCTTCGGAGGATTTGTTGGGCGGCGAGCGGCGGACGGGTGAGTAATGCCTAGGAAATTGCCCTGATGTGGGGGATAACCATTGGAAACGATGGCTAATACCGCATGATGCCTACGGGCCAAAGAGGGGACGCTTCGGGCCTCTCGCGTCAGGATATGCCTAGGTGGGATTAGCTAGTTGGTGAGGTAAGGGCTCACCAAGGCGACGATCCTAGCTGGTCTGAGAGGATGATCAGCCACACTGGAACTGAGACACGGTCCAGACTCCTACGGGAGGCAGCAGTGGGGAATATTGCACAATGGGCGCAAGCCTGATGCAGCCATGCCGCGTGTGTGAAGAAGGCCTTCGGGTTGTAAAGCACTTTCAGTAGGGAGGAAGGTTCATGCGTTAATAGCGTATGGATTTGACGTTACCTACAGAAGAAGCACCGGCTAACTCCGTGCCAGCAGCCGCGGTAATACGGAGGGTGCGAGCGTTAATCGGAATTACTGGGCGTAAAGCGCATGCAGGTGGTTTGTTAAGTCAGATGTGAAGCCCGGGCTCAACCTCGGAATTGCATTTGAAACTGGCAGACTAGAGTACTGTAGAGGGTAGAATTTCAGGTGTAGCGGTGAAATGCGTAGAGATCTGAAGGAATACCGGTGGCGAAGCGCGGCCCCTGGACAGATACTGACACTCAGATGCGAAAGCGTGGGAGCAAACAGGATTAGATACCCTGGTAGTCCACGCCGTAAACGATGTCTACTTGGAGGTTGTGGCCTTGAGCCGTGGCTTTCGGAGCTAACGCGTTAAGTAGACCGCCTGGGGAGTACGGTCGCAAGATTAAAACTCAAATGAATTGACGGGGGCCCGCACAAGCGGTGGAGCATGTGGTTTAATTCGATGCAACGCGAAGAACCTTACCTACTCTTGACATCCAGAGAAGCCAGTAGAGATACAGGTGTGCGCTTCGGGAACTCTGAGACAGGTGCTGCATGGCTGTCGTCAGCTCGTGTTGTGAAATGTTGGGTTAAGTCCCGCAACGAGCGCAACCCTTATCCTTGTTTGCCAGCGAGTAATGTCGGGAACTCCAGGGAGACTGCCGGTGATAAACCGGAGGAAGGTGGGGACGACGTCAAGTCATCATGGCCCTTACGAGTAGGGCTACACACGTGCTACAATGGCGCATACAGAGGGCAGCCAACTTGCGAAAGTGAGCGAATCCCAAAAAGTGCGTCGTAGTCCGGATTGGAGTCTGCAACTCGACTCCATGAAGTCGGAATCGCTAGTAATCGTGGATCAGAATGCCACGGTGAATACGTTCCCGGCCTTGTACACACCGCCCGTCACACCATGGGAGTGGGCTGCAAAGAAGTAGGTAGTTTAACCTTTCGGGAGGACGCTTACCACTTTGTGGTTCATGACTGGGGTGAAGTCGTAACAAGGTAGCGCTAGGGAACCTGGCGCTGGATCACCTCCTTATACGATGATTACTCACGATGAGTGTCCACACAGATTGATACGGTTTATAAAGTAAAGAGACGAAGATATCCCAATATCTTCAATCCAGTGTCCCGTTCGTCTAGAGGCCTAGGACACCGCCCTTTCACGGCGGTAACAGGGTTCGACTCCCTACGGGATACCATTGGGTCGTTAGCTCAGTTGGTAGAGCAGTTGACTTTTAATCAATTGGTCGCAGGTTCGAATCCTGCACGACCCACCATTCTTCTCCACGAAGCATGGCTCTTTATTTTCACTTTTAAAAGTAGAGGCAAGGAAACTTATGTGGGCGATTAGCTCAGTTGGGAGAGCACCTGCCTTACAAGCAGGGGTCACTGGTTCGAGCCCGGTATCGCCCACCATTCTCTAAGTATTTTGGATAGGAACGTCCAAACCACTTCAGTAAAACGGATGTGGTTGGAATTATCGACTCTGAAAGTCTTTAGAAAATGTACTTCCTTGTGAAGAAACATAGCTCTTTAACAATTTGGAAAGCTGACAAAACAAATCTTGTCTTAAATAGATAAGCGTTTGTTTGTAAAGTTCTCAAAGTATTCATTTCGATGAATACACAAAAACACATTCAAGTGTTCTTGGGTTTTGCGAAAGCAAAACATATTTGAGTCCGGCAAAATCGATAGCTATCTCGCTCATTCAAATAATGAGATAGCAACTTTGGTTGTTTAAACAACAAACTCAAGATTTCTTCTGAAACTCTTTGGGGTTGTATGGTTAAGTGACTAAGCGTACACGGTGGATGCCTTGGCAGTCAGAGGCGATGAAAGACGTAGTAACTTGCGATAAGCCCAGATTAGGTAGTAACAACCATTTGAGTCTGGGATTTCTGAATGGGGAAACCCACTAGCATAAGCTAGTATCATTAACTGAATTCATAGGTTAATGAGGCGAACCGGGGAACTGAAACATCTAAGTACCCGAGGAAAAGAAATCAACCGAGATTCCGAAAGTAGCGGCGAGCGAAATTGGACTAGCCCTTAAGCTTTATATGCGTTAGACGAACGGTCTGGAAAGTCCGGCGATACAGGGTGATAGCCCCGTAGTCGACAACGCACATTCAGTGAAATCGAGTAGGGCGGGACACGTGATATCCTGTCTGAATATGGGGGGACCATCCTCCAAGGCTAAATACTACTGACTGACCGATAGTGAACCAGTACCGTGAGGGAAAGGCGAAAAGAACCCCTGTGAGGGGAGTGAAATAGAACCTGAAACCGTGTACGTACAAGCAGTAGGAGCAGGCATTACGTCCTGTGACTGCGTACCTTTTGTATAATGGGTCAGCGACTTATATTCAGTGGCAAGGTTAACCATCTAGGGGAGCCGTAGGAAACCGAGTCTTAACTGGGCGTTCAGTCTCTGGATATAGACCCGAACCAGGTGATCTAGCCATGGGCAGGTTGAAGATTGAGTAACATCAATTGGAGGACCGAACCGACTAATGTTGAAAAATTAGCGGATGACTTGTGGCTAGGGGTGAAAGGCCAATCAAACCTGGAGATAGCTGGTTCTCCCCGAAAGCTATTTAGGTAGCGCCTCGGACGAATACTACTGGGGTAGAGCACTGTTAAGGCTAGGGGTCATCCCGACTTACCAACCCTTGCAAACTCCGAATACCAGTAAGTACTATCCGGGAGACACACGGCGGGTGCTAACGTCCGTCGTGGAGAGGAAACAACCCAGACCGCCAGCTAAGGTCCCAAATTATTACTAAGTGGGAAACGATGTGGAGGCTCAGACAGCCAGGATGTTGGCTTAGAAGCAGCCATCATTTAAAGAAAGCGTAATAGCTCACTGGTCGAGTCGGCCTGCGCGGAAGATGTAACGGGGCTAAGTAATAAACCGAAGCTGCGGCAATGAAGTTTACTTCATTGGGTAGGGAGCGTTCTGTAAGCCGTTGAAGTGTGTTGTAAAGCATGCTGGAGGTATCAGAAGTGCGAATGCTGACATGAGTAACGATAAAGGGGGTGAAAAACCTCCTCGCCGGAAGACCAAGGGTTCCTGTCCAACGTTAATCGGGGCAGGGTAAGTCGACCCGGCGAGGCCGAAAGGCGTAGTCGATGGGAAACGGGTTAATATTCCCGTACTTCTTACAATTGCGATGGGGGACGGAGAAGGCTAGGTGGGCCTGGCGACGGTTGTCCAGGTTCAAGTGCGTAGGCTTAAGAGTTAGGTAAATCCGGCTCTTTTAAGGCTGAGACACGACGTCGAGCTACTACGGTAGTGAAGTCATTGATGCCATGCTTCCAGGAAAAGCCTCTAAGCTTCAGATTGTAAGGAATCGTACCCCAAACCGACACAGGTGGTCGGGTAGAGAATACCAAGGCGCTTGAGAGAACTCGGGTGAAGGAACTAGGCAAAATGGTACCGTAACTTCGGGAGAAGCGTACGCTCTTGATGGTGAAGTCCCTTGCGGATGGAGCTGACGAGAGTCGCAGATACCAGGTGGCTGCAACTGTTTATTAAAACACAGCACTGTGCAAAATCGTAAGATGACGTATACGGTGTGACGCCTGCCCGGTGCCGGAAGGTTAATTGATGGGGTTAGACTTCGGTCGAAGCTCTTGATCGAAGCCCCGGTAAACGGCGGCCGTAACTATAACGGTCCTAAGGTAGCGAAATTCCTTGTCGGGTAAGTTCCGACCTGCACGAATGGCGTAATGATGGCCACGCTGTCTCCACCCGAGACTCAGTGAAATTGAAATCGCTGTGAAGATGCAGTGTACCCGCGGCTAGACGGAAAGACCCCGTGAACCTTTACTACAGCTTGGCACTGAACATTGACCCTACATGTGTAGGATAGGTGGGAGGCTTTGAAGCAGGTACGCTAGTATCTGTGGAGCCGTCCTTGAAATACCACCCTTGTAGTGTTGATGTTCTAACGTTGACCCCTTATCGGGGTTGCGGACAGTGCCTGGTGGGTAGTTTGACTGGGGCGGTCTCCTCCCAAAGAGTAACGGAGGAGCACAGAAGGTGGGCTAATCACGGTTGGACATCGTGAGGTTAGTGCAATGGCATAAGCCCGCTTGACTGCGAGAATGACAATTCGAGCAGGTGCGAAAGCAGGTCATAGTGATCCGGTGGTTCTGAATGGAAGGGCCATCGCTCAACGGATAAAAGGTACTCCGGGGATAACAGGCTGATACCGCCCAAGAGTTCATATCGACGGCGGTGTTTGGCACCTCGATGTCGGCTCATCACATCCTGGGGCTGAAGTCGGTCCCAAGGGTATGGCTGTTCGCCATTTAAAGTGGTACGCGAGCTGGGTTTAGAACGTCGTGAGACAGTTCGGTCCCTATCTGCCGTGGGCGTTGGAGAATTGAAAGGGGCTGCTCCTAGTACGAGAGGACCGGAGTGGACGAACCTCTGGTGTTCGGGTTGTGTCGCCAGACGCATTGCCCGGTAGCTAAGTTCGGAATCGATAACCGCTGAAAGCATCTAAGCGGGAAGCGAGCCTTGAGATGAGTTCTCCTGATACTTTAAGTATCCTAAAGGGTTGTCGGAGACTACGACGTTGATAGGTCAGGTGTGTAAGTGCTGTGAGGCATTGAGCTAACTGATACTAATTGCCCGTGAGGCTTAACCATACAACACCCAAAGGGTTTTGATGGACTCAAAGCAAGAACAGACTTGATTGTGTAGAGAACACAGAAACAGCTTTCCAGATTAAAGAATTTGCTTGGCGACCATAGCATTTTGGACCCACCTGATTTCCATTCCGAACTCAGAAGTGAAACGAAATAGCGCCGATGGTAGTGTGGGGTTTCCCCATGTGAGAGTAGGACATCGCCAGGCTTTAATTTTAGAAAAGCCCATTCGAAAGAATGGGCTTTTTTGCATTTGGGGCAAAGCAAACTTAATTTGATGATACTAATACCAATCTGGAAAATTAACTGGTCAGGTCTATCCATCTTCTCGAACACATCTTGGAGACTCTGGTGGAGCACTCAAAAACTATTCCAAGCACTACACACTTTAGAGACGATATCTTCGTAATCCGAAAAGACTGATTGGCAAGATAGTGTTGTCTCAACCAACTCCATACTTGTTCTATGGGGTTTAGCTCTGGAGAATAGGGTGGGAGTTTGATGACACTGATGTTCTGAAATTCATCGGCAATATCTTCGGTGTGCCATCCTGCGCCATCCATAACGACGACGGCATGACGTCCTTTTTCGGTGACTGCGGAGATCTGCTTAAGGTGCTCAACCATAATCTCTTTGTTAACCCAAGGAACAACCATTGCTTCTCCGATCCCTCTAGTGGGGCATACTGAGCCAAACAAATAAGCATACTCAAATTGCTGTTGTTTTACCGCTCTCGGCCTTGAACCTCGTTCAGCCCAAAGTCGAGTTGTCGTATTTTGCTGGCCAAATCTCGCTTCATCTTGAACCAGACATCAACGCTCTCAAGTCCCATATAGCCTGGGATCTTAAGGATCGTTTCGATTTTGAATTTTTAAAATCGTCTTGGATTTGTTGGGATTGTTTAGGGTGCTTGGGCGGGAAGTTATCCAAGAAAAGCCCATATGATTGAGCAAATAATAAATGGAATCTGGATGGTAGTACTTACCAAACTCTTCGGCGATATAGGTATGGATGTCAGCGCCAGTTAACCTGCCCCCAGATGAATCCTCTGCTCGATTCTTTATGTATAGGCTTAATTGCTCACGTTGTTGAGGATTAAGGAAAGCAGGCCGACCCGTTCTTGGTTTTTCTTGCAACCCATCAAGGCCATCCTCAAGGAACGTTTGTACCCATTTGTTGACACTAGTTCTGCTGACTTTAAGGAACTTGGCAATTTGGGTGCGAGAGTGACCATCTTTAAAGTGGGCCAACGCAAGTAATCGCATCTTCATTTGGATAGATTTTTGTTGGCTAGCAAGCTTTTTAAAGTCAATGTTATCGAGGCTGTCCATAGCATCCGTTTTACGAAAAGTAATCGCATCAATTAGATCATATTTTTACTTAGATTGGTATCATATTATCTAGACCTCAGCAGAAATGCTCAGGTCTTATCGCTAGCGTTCTTATAAAGAGATATATTTACTCTCAGCGACTTCCCATAGAGCTTTAACTAATGGGTTTTCTAGCTGACTTTTAACGCAACAAACACCGAGTTCAAAAGGTTTAATCGGTATTACCTTAAGTCGAGAAATTTTTTCTTTGACTGGGCTATTGTTGATGACAACATCTGGTGCTATGCCGACACCACATCCTAATGCCACCATGCTGACAATGGCTTCATGCCCTGCTACTTGCGCGTAGATATTCGGTTTGATCCTCATTTGCTTGAACCAAATATTCGCTCTGTCTCTTGCTGTCCCCGCTTCTGGGAGAATAAAAGGGATAGTCGACCAGTTGGGCTCTTCTTTTTGTAGTTCTTCCGCAAAGCTACTTACCCCGACAGGTGCGATAACTGATAACGGAATTTCACTGATTGGTTCGAAAGCGACTTTGGCTGGAAGTTGATCTGGTTTTGCAGAGATAGCAATGTCAGCCTCATCGGCTAGTATTTTGTCGATTGCTTGAGCTGGATCGCCAGTAGAGAGTTTGAATTCAATAAAAGGGTGTTGTATGCGGAATTCAGAAATAAGCTCTGGTAGGTGACTGTAACTCGCTGTTACTGAGCAAAATAGGCGGATCTCACCTTTTAAATCATCTTCAGTACCTTTGATATAGCTTTGGTACTGTTGCCATTCACTTAAAATCTTAAGTGCGACTGGCAATAATTTTTGCTTGAACGGTAAGTTCGACACTTCGATTATCACGCAAAACAATTGTTGATGCGTTTCCTCTTCCAACTTTTGAATCTGTCGGCTTAGCGCTGATGGGCTAATGTGCATTGCTGCCGCTGTTTTAGCAAAACTTTACTATCACATAGGTGAATGAAAAGTTGTAGGCTTTTGATGTTCATTAAAATTACACTTCCATGTTGCATTTATTGCAATAAGTAATTGTGAATATATCACTTTCAGCAATAGGGTGTCTGTTTTAGTATGAACTCATTCGGAAAAGCAAATGCCGACCTCAATGGAAGAATGTTAAGGAGTGCCCAGATGGCTAACTATTTCAATACCCTAAATTTGCGTGAGCAATTGGATCAACTAGGTCGTTGTCGCTTTATGGACCGTGAAGAATTCGCGTCAGAAGCCGATTACCTAAAAGGCAAAAAAGTGGTCATCGTAGGTTGTGGTGCTCAAGGTCTTAACCAAGGTTTGAACATGCGTGATTCTGGTTTAGATGTCGCTTATGCGCTTCGCCAGGCTGCGATCGATGAACAACGTCAGTCATTCAAAAACGCAAAAGATAACGGTTTTGAAGTTGGTAGCTACGAAACACTTATTCCACAAGCTGATCTAGTCGTAAACCTGACACCAGACAAGCAGCACACTAACGTTGTTGAGACGGTAATGCCATTAATGAAAGACGGCGCTGCTCTGGGCTATTCACACGGTTTCAACGTTGTTGAAGAAGGCATGCAAATCCGTAAAGATTTGACTGTTGTTATGGTTGCACCTAAGTGTCCTGGAACAGAAGTTCGTGAAGAATACAAACGTGGCTTTGGTGTTCCGACTCTTATCGCTGTTCACCCAGAAAACGATCCTAAAGGCGAAGGTTGGGATATTGCGAAAGCTTGGGCTGCAGCAACAGGTGGTCACCGAGCTGGTTGTCTAGAGTCTTCTTTTGTTGCTGAGGTGAAATCTGACCTAATGGGTGAGCAAACCATCCTTTGTGGCATGCTACAGGCTGGCTCTATCGTATGTTACGAGAAGATGATTGCTGACGGTATTGACCCAGGATACGCGGGGAAACTTCTTCAATACGGTTGGGAAACCATCACGGAAGCACTGAAGTTTGGTGGTATCACTCACATGATGGATCGTTTGTCGAACCCAGCGAAAATCAAAGCATTTGAGCTTTCTGAAGAGCTAAAAGAACTGATGCGTCCGTTATACAACAAGCACATGGATGACATCATCACAGGTCACTTTTCTAGCACGATGATGGCTGACTGGGCAAACGACGATGCGAATCTACTAGGTTGGCGTGCAGAAACGGGCGAAACGGCATTCGAAAACTACCCAGAAGCGGATTTTGAAATCTCTGAGCAAGAGTACTTCGATAACGGTATCCTGATGGTTGCCATGGTTCGTGCCGGTGTTGAGCTTGCGTTCGAAGCAATGACTGCGTCTGGTATTATCGATGAGTCTGCTTACTATGAGTCTCTACACGAGTTACCACTGATTGCGAATACTATCGCACGTAAGCGTCTATACGAGATGAATGTGGTCATCTCTGACACTGCGGAATACGGTAACTACCTGTTTGCTAACGTAGCAACCCCGCTTCTACGTGAAAAATTTATGCCTGCTGTAAATACAGACGTAATCGGTAAAGGTCTAGGTGAAACTTCTAACCAAGTAGATAACGCGACTCTTATCGCTGTAAACGATGCTATCCGTAACCACCCAGTGGAGTACATTGGTGAAGAGCTACGTGGCTATATGACTGATATGAAGAACATCGCGGTAGGCGGCTAACCTCTATCCAAGTTAGTAAAGAACTCTAGATAGACTGGGGTCAATAAATACAACATAAAACACAACATCTAATCAGAAGGCTTGGTCGCCGTTGACCAAGCCTTTTTGTTTTTATAAAGGCGGACTTTGTCTTTCGAGGTGCGGAAGTGCTTCTCTATGGGAATCTAGAGCTGTTCGTTGAGAAGAGATAAGGCATAAAAGTTTTGACTCAATTTGCCCTTAAGAAAGCAAAATAGAAGCGAATCCCGAATCCCGAATCCCGAATCCCGAATCCCGAATCCCGAATCCCGAATCCCAATAAACAAAAAGGGCTGATGTTCTCACATCAACCCTTATAATTTTCTCGTCGCTTTTCGCTTATTTATCAGCGAGCTTTTCTTCAAGCTCTGCTAATTTCTTTTCCATTTCTGTCAGCTTTTGACGAGTACGCAGCAGAACTTGAGTTTGTACGTCGAATTCTTCGCGGCTAACCACGTCGAGCTTGTTTAGTTGGCCTTGAATTACTTGACGAACTTTTTGATCAACGTCTGCGCCAAGTTCTTTCACTGGCTGTGGCATTGAGTCATGAATTTGTTTAGCGATTTGCTCTAATTTCTTTGGGTCAAACATAGTGGCTAAAACTCCTTTTGATTTGCCCATATTTTATGTAAATGATACGGGAAAGTCGCCATTTAGATGGCAAAAAATAGAGCAGCAATAAAAAAGGTCACCGAAGTGACCTTTTTCCTAGTTTATTGAGCTTATTTATTTTCAGCTAATTCGCGATGAGCTGCTTTTGCTTCATCCACTCGAGCCAGCTTCTCCAAGTCTTTGTCTTCAACAAACACTGGTAGTGGTTTGTGCTTCTCAGCTAGGTAGCTGTAAATCACAGGCAGTACGAATAGCGTAAATAGCGTACCGATCGCTAGACCAGCAACGATTACGATACCGATACTAAAGCGCTGAGCGGCGCCTGCACCCGTTGCGTACATCAGTGGGATAAGACCAGCAATCATCGCCGCCGTCGTCATTAGGATTGGACGAAGGCGAACTTTCGCCGCTTCCATTACCGCATCGATTCGAGACAGCTTGTTGTGTAGCTGCTCTTCTTTCGCTACCTCACAGATCAATATACCGTGTTTGGTAATCAGACCTACCAGGGTGATCAGACCCACTTGTGAGTATATATTCATCGATGCCGTACCCCACGCCAGAGCAATCAGTGCACCACATACCGCTAGCGGTACTGATACCATAATTACGATTGGATCGCGGATAGATTCAAATTGAATCGCTAGAACTAGGAAGATAATCGCCAATGCTAAGCCGAACGTTGCATACAGCGCACTACCTTCAGTTACGAACTGACGAGCCTCACCCATATAGTCATGATTGTAGCCAGCAGGCAGTTTGTTTTGCGCAATATCTTCAAACCAATTGATAGCATCACCCATGGCAACACCTGGTGCAGGTACAGCCCCAACCGTTGCAGAGTTTAGTTGGTTGAAGTGTGGTAGCGCGCGCGGTTCTGCGACAACATCAATCGTTATTAAGCTACCAAGCGGTACTGCGTTACCATCAACGGAACGTACGTAGTAGTTCTTCATTGACTCTGGGTTTAAGCGCCACTTACGTTCAACTTGCGGGATTACCTCATATGAACGACCATTTAAGTCGATACGGTTTACATAACCATCCGCCATCATAGTACTGAGCGTTACACCTATATCTTGCATGGTCACGCCATACGCACCTGCTTTGTCTTTGTCGATGCTGATCTTCATCGTTGCTGAGTCGTAGTTTAGATCCAGATCCGAGTAGACGAACATTGGGCTTTTCGACACATTCGTTAGAATATCACTAGCGATGGTAAATAAGCTTTCAAAGCTGTTCGGTGTTGTAATGACAAATTGGATAGGCAGACCAGAACCTGCACCAGGGAGTTCAGGCATTTGGAACGCCGTTACTGACATACCAGGGACATGAGAGACCAAATCACCAACACGCTTAGTGATCTCTGCTTGACTTGCTTCACGCTCACTCCAAGGCTTTAGAGTCGCTAGACCAAATGCTTGATTTGAATTTGGCACACCATTAAATACCTGAGCGTATTCCACTTCTGGCTGATCAGACAGAATCTTGTTTACGTCATTCATGGTATTTTGAATGTAATCCAAGTTCGCATTCGATGGAGCAGTACCCATTAAGACCACTACGCCTTTATCTTCTGATGGTGCCAGTTCACTTGGAATGAACTTAAACAGAATTGGCAAGCTTGCGAATACGATAACTGCAAAAGCGATGATTACTGGTCGGTGCGCCATGACCGCTTTGAGCATTTTTTCATAGCGGTTAGTCATACCGTCAAGTATGTGATGCACTTTCTGCTCGAACTTGCTTGGCTCTTCATTTGCCTTGAGCATTTTCGAACACATCATTGGCGACAGCGTCAGAGCGATGATGCCGGACACAAATACCGCACCAGCTAGGGTTAATGCGAACTCTTTGAATAGCGAGCCCGTGATACCACCCATCAGTGCGATCGGTGCGTATACCGCACCTAGTGTCAGTGTCATTGCGATTACTGGCACCGCGATTTCACGCGTACCAATGATCGCAGCACGGAACGGTGATTCCCCGTCTTTAATGTGGCGGTCGACGTTCTCAAGAACAACGATCGCGTCATCCACCACCAGACCGATGGCGAGTACCATTGCCAGTAGTGTCATTAAGTTCCACGAGAAGCCCATCGCCTGCATCACCATTGCAACGCCAATCAAAGATAGCGGGATAGTAACGATAGGGATGATTACTGCTCGGAAAGAACCTAGGAATAGAGTAATAACCACCAGTACAATGACTGCCGCTTCAAGAATGGTCTTCACAACTTCGTGAATGGATTCATTGATCGCGATGGTTGAGTCGTACATCACATTCATTTTGATGTTACTTGGTAAGTTACGCTCTAATTGAGGCAATAGCTTCAGAACATCTGCTGCAATGTTAATTGGGTTTGCACTTGGTGCGGCGTTTATTGCAGCAACGACTGCTTCTTTACCATTTGCACTTGCTCGGTAAACATCGTGGCTCTTTTCTAGGGTGACTTTCGCAATGTCTCCAAGACGAATCACATCACCATCACCGGTTTTTACAACGAGGGCTTCTAATTCAGCCACATTCGATACCTGAGTATCTGCGCTACCGTTGTAAAGAACAAACTCGCCGACGGCCTGCCCCGTTGCTGACTGGTAGTTATTGGCATTTAGAACACCCATTACATCCGTTGCTGTCAGCTTAAGTGCCCCCATTTTGGCTGGATCGAGCCATACGCGAAGCGCGTACTTCATACCGCCGTATAGGTCTACCTTGGATACACCGTTTACCGTGAATAGCTGTGGGTTGATTACACGTTCAAGATAATCGGTGATTTGGCTAGAAGACAACTCATCACTTGTGAAGCCAATGTACAGCACCGCGGTAGTCGAGCCAGTCGACATGGTTACTGTAGGGTCTTCTGCTTCTTTTGGAAGCTGTGAACGAACCGAGTTGGTTTTCGCCAGAATGTCAGACAGTGCGGCGTTCGGATCGGTATTTAACTTCATGTTCACAGTGATGGTTGATGTACCAAGTACCGAGGACGAAGTCATATAATCGATATTATCGGCCTGCGCGACAGCTTGCTCCAAAGGCTGAG
Organism: Vibrio alfacsensis; assembly: GCF_003544875.1. Lineage (NCBI taxonomy): Bacteria > Pseudomonadati > Pseudomonadota > Gammaproteobacteria > Vibrionales > Vibrionaceae > Vibrio > Vibrio alfacsensis. The sequence goes on along the minus strand of NZ_CP032093.1, from coordinate 3,077,125 downwards.
TAATGAAGCCTTGGATCAAGTTGGCACTGGCACCGTAATAACTGGTAGTTACCGTCACTACGGTATTTGTCATTTCAGGGTATTCACGAACCTGCATTTTGAAGACGGCTTGCAAACCAAGCAACGCAATCAAAAAGCTGATCGATACCGCTAAAACTGGACGTTTTATAAAAACATCAGTAAAGCGCATGATGCCTCCAATTAAAGCATTGGTGTTTCAGCCGGTGGGGTTAGTGAATCATCTTCAACAATGCTCACTTTCGCGTGGTTGCTCAAACGGATTTGACCAGATGTGACGACCATATCTCCTGGTTTTACACCATCTAGGATATGTGCGATGTCTTTGGTACGTTCACCCACTTTTACCACGTGTTGATTAACGCGTTTTTCACCATTTTCTTCCGTTACGATGTACACATTATCACCGTATAGCGTAAACGTAATCGCGGTCTGAGGTAGCGTCACTTGGTTTTCAAGTTTAGGTAGAATGATGTTTGCACGAGCGAACATACCACTGCGAAGTTTTCCATCGCTGTTTGGAATGTCTGCTTGTACTTGAATCAAACCACTTTGAACGTTAACGGCTGGTTCAATAGCGGAGATAGAACCTTTGAATGGTCTATCAGGGTAAGCATCAACGAAGATATCGACTTCTTGGTTTAGGGTAATGCGTGAGATGTCAGTTTGAGGAACGGTAAAACGCAGACGCATAACACTGGTGTCTTCAAGGCGAACGATATCGGTACCTGCTTGTAGGTATTGGCCAAGATAAACATTACGAATACCAACCACGCCAGCAAAAGGCGCTTTGATTTCGCGGCGATCAATGGTTGCTTTTAAGCTTTCGATATCCGCTTTAAGTGAGAAGTAATTAGCTTCGGCTTCGTCGTATGCTTCTTTAGAGATTGAGCCTTTCTTGAAAAGACCTTGATAGCGCTTGTACTTCGCTTGAGCAGCAGGCAGTCTTGCTTGAGAGCTTTGTAAGTTTGCTTTTTCTACATCAGAGTCTAAGTGAACCAAAGGTTGGCCCTCTTCAACAGCCGTTCCTGAGTGGAAAGAAATCTTATCGATCACGCCGCTGGTTTCGTTCGCTACGGTGACCCCTTGGTTTGGTTCGATGAAGCCGATCGCTTCAATAACAGGTACCCAATCAACCGCTTTTACTTCTGTGACCGTGACCGGGAATTCAGGCTCCGGACGGTTCGCCATGTATTCAGCGATTTTCTGCTGCTTGAATAAGTTGAAACCTATCACGCTCCCAAATAGAAGAACCGCGATAAGCAACATAAAGAAAGTCCACTTTTTCATTCTTATAAGAACTCCAAGTTAGTGTTTAATAATTGCATCCCAACTGGCTTCGATGGCTGCTTCCAACGCATCGTCATCCAACTGATAAAATCCCAAAGCATGTTTTCTTGCAAGCGCGACACTAGCTTCGAAACTTAACCCCGAAAGAATTTCGTTATCGAGAGGCTTAAATACCCCTTCCGCCTTACCTTGATCAAAAAGACGATCTACTTGGGCAAACATTTGTCGTTCTAGTTCCCGCGTATTTCTACGATTTGCACAGGGTAATGATTCATACTGGACACGGCTGCTCAGTGTGTCGAGGTTTGAACCAGCAAGGCGCCAGATATTGAGCCACATAGTTCGGTAACGCTCTTTCAAAGACATATTGTCATGAACATCTGATTGAACGGCTTCCGCAATACGTTTGGTTACGTTAAGGCGAACTTCTTCTAAAAGATGTTCCTTATCTGAGAAATAACGATAAATCGTACCTGCAGCAACGCCTGCTTCAGCGGCGAGCTTGTGCATAGAAAGGCCATGAAAGCCAGATTCGGCGATCAAACGTTCAGCCGCAGCGATGATTTGCTCGTATTTACTTCCAGCAGCGCTATTTGACATAACCCCACCACCAATGAATGAACGTTCATTCATTATAGCGTGATCTATGACCGTTTATGCAACGAAATGTTACGATTATCTTTGTAAACTTTACGTGAAAATCGCATAGCTTTCGAACGGTCCCCCCTTTATCATAGGCGCCACTATTTTTAGCCGCAGAGAATTTTTATGAAGCTGAACCCTAGACAAGATGAAGCCGTTAAATATGTATCAGGCCCATGCTTGGTGCTGGCTGGTGCTGGTTCGGGTAAGACTCGCGTAATTACCAATAAAATTGCTTACTTGGTTCAGCAGTGTGGCTATAAAGCACGGAATATTGCAGCGGTTACTTTTACTAACAAAGCATCACGTGAGATGAAAGAACGTGTAGGACAAACGTTAGGAAAGGCGGAAGCAAAAGGTTTGATGGTGTCAACTTTCCATACGTTAGGGTTGAACATTATCAAACGTGAATACAAGCACTTGGGGTTGAAGTCCGGCTTTTCGTTGTTTGATGATCAAGACCAGTTAGCACTCTTGAAAGAACTGACAGAAAAACAATTGGATGGCGATAAGGACTTATTGCGCCAGTTGCTTAGCAGTATCTCTAACTGGAAAAATGACATGTTGTCTCCTGAGCAGGTCAAAGCATTTGCAAAAGGTGAACAGCAACAATTGTTTGCGTTCTGCTTTGAGATGTATCAGAAGCAGATGAAAGCGTACAACGCATTGGATTTTGATGATCTGATTTTGATGCCTGTCCTTTTATTGCGTCACAATGAAGAAGTGCGTCAACGTTGGCAGAATCGCATTCGTTACTTGTTGGTTGATGAATACCAAGATACCAATACCAGTCAGTATGAATTGGTGAAATTGTTGGTTGGCGAGCGTGGTCGTTTGACTGTAGTAGGAGATGACGACCAATCAATCTATTCATGGCGAGGCGCGAAGCCACAAAATTTAGTGCTGCTCGGGCAAGATTATCCGAATTTACGTTTGATTAAACTGGAACAGAACTATCGTTCAACCAGTCGTATTTTGCGCGCTGCGAATATTTTGATCGCAAATAACCCACACGTGTATGAAAAGTCACTGTTTTCGGAAATTCCAGATGGTGAAAAGCTGAAAGTATTGTTGGCTAAGAATGAAGAGCATGAAGCGGAGCGTGTTACGGGTGAGCTCATTGCGCATAAATTCTTAAATCGCACGAACTACAAAGATTATGCGGTGCTTTACCGCGGTAACCATCAGTCACGATTGATTGAAAAATCTCTGATGCAAAACCGAGTTCCGTACAAACTTTCTGGCGGTACGTCTTTCTTTGCCCGTGCTGAAATTAAAGACATCATGGCCTATCTGCGCGTGTTGGTGAACCCTGATGACGACAATGCATTTTTACGTATTGTAAATACGCCTCGACGTGAAATTGGTCCAGTTACTTTGGAAAAACTTGGTAGCTACGCCAATATGCGAGGTAAGAGTCTATTTGAATCCAGCTTTGAGCTTGGATTAGAACACCATCTTACTGGTCGTGGCTTAGAGAATTTACGTCGCTTTACCCAATGGTTGGTGGCGATTGCCGATCAAGCCGAGCGTGGGGATACCGTAGAAGCCGTGCGTTCGCTCGTTCGTGATATTCATTATGAAGATTGGTTGTATGAGACCTCTGCAAGTCCGAAAGCAGCAGAAATGCGCATGAAGAACGTCTCTGATCTTTATTCTTGGATTGTTGCTGACCTTGAGGGGGACAATTACGATCAAGAAGAGAAGACGCTTAAAGAGGTGGTTCAGCGACTCACTTTACGCGACATGATGGAGCGTGGAGAAGAAGACGAAGACAGCGATGCGGTACAGCTTATGACATTGCATGCTTCGAAAGGTTTGGAGTTCCCTTATGTGTACTTAATTGGCTCGGAGGAGGGGATTCTACCGCATCAAACCAGTATCGATGAAGATAACGTCGAAGAAGAGCGACGACTGATGTACGTGGGAATCACTCGTGCTCAACGCGAGCTAACCTTTACTATGTGTAAAGAGCGTCGCCAGTTTGGTGAGCTCATCAAGCCAACACAAAGTCGTTTCTTAGACGAGCTGCCTTTTGATGATGTGGAATGGGAAGCGAACAAGCAACCTGTAACGCAAGAAGAGCGGATGGCAAAAGGGCAAGCTCATATCGCTAACTTACGTGCCATGTTCAAGAAGTAGCGTTCCAACAAATCAATTCACATAAGTGTTAAAAACAAAAGGCTTGCCGTTGGGCAAGCCTTTTTGCTTTCGGGGACGATTAAAGGCCTTCGATCATGTGGTCAATCGCTGCGATGATTTCATCATCAGAACAATCCATACACGTTCCTTTCGCTGGCATTGCATTGAAGCCTTGAATCGCGTGATCAGTCATCACATCTTTACCTTGGGCGATGCGTGGTGCCCAATCTGCTGCATCTCCAGTTTTTGGTGCGCCGCTTACACCTGAAGAGTGACAGGCAATACAGAACGTTCCATAAACGGCTGCACCATCACGTGGGCCAGTTGGCTCTGCTTTTACTGGCTCAGCACCAGCTAGATAGACATCACCGACAGGTTTGATGCGTTCTGCGATCGCATCATATTCAGTTTGGCTGATGTCAGAAGCTAAAGCTGCCGTAGAAAAAGTTAAGGCAGCGAACAAAACGCTAATCATTCGTCGAGACATATCCATTAAACCCACTTCACATTCCTAAGGTAACTGACTTACCTTTTATATTGTTAGAGTATTTAGACCGTTTGGATAAATTTTTACGTCATTGTTCGTGCAGTGAGCAAAAAAACTTATCTAACCGTCTTGAGTGACCGAACAACTAAGTTGTAGCTGTTAAATCAATGTAAATAATGAGTGATTATATCCTGATAAGTTGTTGCAATAAACAACGAGTTATCCATGACAGGGCGTGAATCACATCAAAAATTCAGTTTTAAGGCAGAGAACTGTCGAAAAAGAGACCAAACGATAAAAAAAGTAAAAAAAGTACTAGACGGCATAGTGTGATATCCGTATTATTCCTCTCCGCCGATAGGGCATGCGCCCGTAGCTCAGTTGGATAGAGCGTTGGCCTCCGGAGCCAAAGGTCGAAGGTTCGAATCCTTTCGGGCGTACCATTCGCCTAAAGGTTATCGGTAAAAAATATCAGTGGTGGCTATAGCTCAGTTGGTAGAGTCCCGGATTGTGATTCCGGTTGTCGCGGGTTCAAATCCCGTTAGCCACCCCATTCTTCCCTTTTGGGATAGAATACGGTAGCATTGCTCCCGTTCTTGATTTAAAGTCGAGATAAAACATAAGTCGGTGAATAGCGCAGCTTGGTAGCGCATCTGGTTTGGGACCAGAGGGTCGGGGGTTCGAATCCCTCTTCACCGACCACTATTTAGTTTATGGCTATAATAGCGGTAGACAATAAAAAATTGATGGTGGCTATAGCTCAGTTGGTAGAGTCCCGGATTGTGATTCCGGTTGTCGCGGGTTCAAATCCCGTTAGCCACCCCATTCTTTCTTTAAAGAATACATGCTCGGTGAATAGCGCAGCTTGGTAGCGCATCTGGTTTGGGACCAGAGGGTCGGGGGTTCGAATCCCTCTTCACCGACCACCATTAGAAAGCCTGCTTTTTAGCAGGCTTTCGTCGTTTTAGAGCTTATGACATAGTTTGGACTGCGTTAGTCGGCAATATTTCAATGGCTTTGAACCCAAGTGGGGTTCGCCTGAAGTTAGAATATGGCTCTTCACCGACCACTATTTAAAGCCTCGATAGAAATATCGAGGCTTTTTTGCATTTATCGTTTTTTAAACCCTCACGACATCATAGGCTCAGCTGAAATGTACAGTTTTGAGAGCTTTTGAGCACCTATGATCCAAATGCTTTTAGACCTGACAAAAGAAACCCCAGCACGGTGTCTGGGGTTTGTGTTTCTTAAGTTGAACGTTTTACTGAGCAAGCGTTTTAAGGATTTCGTTTAGCTCTATCGTCTCTTTCACTTCGTAGCTTGGCTTGGTTTCGGTTGGGGTTGCTATACCTGTTGAGTTAACCCATACACTTAAAATGCCCATGTTGTTGGCACCCTGGATGTCGGCTGGCAGAGAGTCACCAATATGAATCACTTCTTCTGGTTTTGCATCGACAAGGCTGAGCGCTTTATGGAAGATACTTGCTGCCGGTTTTTCTTCTGGCTCTTCGCCACCCACAATAATGTGGTCAACCCATTCGCTCATTTGTGTCGCTTTGAGCTTTGGATGTTGTGAGAAGATAGGACCGTTAGTGATCACCACTAACTTATAGTGCTGGCGAAGTTCGGTTAGCATCTCTTTCACTCCCGGGAAGAAGTTAAAAGCGCCCATTCGAGCGGAATCAAAATAGCTTTGTGCTTGTTGCGCTTGTTCTAGATCGATCTCGATACCTTGCTCTGCCAAGATGGTTTGGATTAAACCGCAGCGGAATGCATTTTCGTCTGGTAATAGGGCGATAAGCTCGGGAAATTCATCATTGAGCTTTTTATATACTCCTTGTAGGTAGCGATGTACAAATGCCGTTGAATCGGAGACTTGTGGGTAAGTTTGTGCAATCCAATTAGCAAACTCTTGTCCTGCGACTGTATCTGCCTGAGAGGTGCCACATAAGGTCTCGTCCATATCAAAAAAAATCGCTTTAAGCACAGAGGCTCCTTGTTCATTACCAGATATTGGAGTGAGATTATCGCTTATCCAGGCTCAAATTACAGCGTAAAGCCACAAATCTCTGCTTTCTTCCCTTATTTAGCAAAGTACTAACATGATTAATGGAAGTATTACTATGCCTTTATCTTTTAATCACAATATCGAATAACAAGCGCATAACAGAAACAAAGTGATTGATTCGGTATTTTGCTGATGTGCTCACGTTTTAATCTCATATTCCCTTTAAGACCTTTGGCTTTTCCTTAGTACCGACTATTTTGTTAGTAACATTTTATGCCGAAAAATCCGCTATACACCATATCTTGTTTTGTATTTGTTAATTAATCCATTCGAATAATATGGTTATGTCAAAATATGTGTTTGTGATTAATTTTAGAGCATATTTCTGGTTTTATGGTACTCGGCGCACAAAATGGTGCGCCATTTTAATGGTTAAATACTTGTTAATGCATTTATATTCGCTAATTATGCGTGCAATTAATGTTTTTTCGGCAAGATATACTTTAATTGTTGCTTTTTTGTGTGATATTTGCCAAATTGTTTCCGCATTAAGATTTCAGAGTATTATTCTGAATTTGAACGGATTCATTCAGGTGATAAATGGCGCTCGTTTGCGCGATTTGATACCACAGACAAGGCAGTAGAGGTCTGAAATGTCACTATTAGAGGTGAAAAACCTTCGTATTGAGTACCCATCTCGCCACGGAGTCCACGCGGCGGTGAAATCACTTTCTTTCAATATTGAAAGAGGCGAAATTGTGGGCGTGGTTGGCGAATCAGGTGCGGGTAAATCCACCGTTGGTAACGCTGTTATTGATTTGCTAAGTCCTCCAGGTCGCATCGCGAGTGGTGATGTATACCTTGATGGAGAAATTATTTCTGGGCTGTCCCCAGAGGCGATGCGTAAGGTTCGAGGCTCTAAGATTGGTTTTATTTTCCAAGATCCAATGACCTCACTAAACCCTTTATTTACGGTTGAGCAGCAGCTAAAAGAGACCATTCATGCCAACATGAAAGTGTCGGATGAAGAAGCGTACCAACGTGCGTTGTCTCTTATGCAACAAGTAGGGATACCTCAACCTGAAAACCGCCTAAAACAATATCCTCACCAGTTCTCTGGCGGTATGCGTCAGCGTGTGGTGATTGCAATCGCATTGGCCGGTGAGCCAGAACTTATCATCGCTGATGAGCCAACAACAGCGCTCGATGTATCTATCCAAGATCAAATCCTCAACCTTATTCGTGAATTGTGTATCAAAAACAACGTTGGTTGTATGCTGGTGACGCACGACATGGGGGTGGTATCTAATGTGACTGACCGTGTTGCCGTTATGTACCGTGGTGACTTGGTGGAGTTTGGTCCAACCGCGAAAGTACTTGGCGACCCTGACCATTCTTATACGCGCAGTTTGATTTCTGCCGTTCCTCGCTCTGACGTGAAGCTCGATCGTTTTCCATTGGTCAGCTATATCGAGGAAGCGACAGAAATGGAGCCGCTCGACATCAAAAATCACTGGCTTGGTCAAAGCCAAGATCAACGTGAATATACCGGTCCGTTGCTAGACGTGAAGAACGTCAACCTACGTTTTGTGACTAAAGATTCGTTGTTTGAAAGCCGTCGCGAATACGTGCAGGCATCGAACAATGTTAGTTTTGAAGTGCACGAAGGTGAGACGTTTGGTTTGGTGGGAGAGTCCGGTTCAGGTAAGTCGACCATCGCACGTGTGATTGCTGGTCTGTACGAACCAAACTCAGGCCAAGTGAGCTTTGAGGGCATTGAACTTACGGCGCTAAAATCGGAAAAAGCGCGCCGTCCACTGCGTCGTCAAATGCAGATGGTCTTCCAAAACCCATACACCTCAATGAACCCGCGTATGAAGATTTTTGACATCATCGCGGAGCCAATTCGTTTCCATAAGTTGACTAAGAATGAAGCGGAAACACGCCATATTGTCAATGACCTACTGGATCACGTAGGTTTGGGCAAAATGGCGGCTGTGAAATACCCACATGAATTCTCCGGAGGTCAGCGTCAGCGTATATCAATTGCGCGCGCCCTGGCGACCCGTCCTCGATTACTGATTTGTGATGAACCGACTTCTGCCTTGGATGTGTCGGTACAAGCACAAATTCTGAACTTACTGAAAGATCTGCAAAGTGAACTGAATCTCACCATGTTGTTTATCAGTCACGACTTACCTGTTATTCGTCAGATGTGTGACCGAGTGGGTGTAATGCAGATGGGTACGCTGCTAGAGGTGGCACCAACTGAGCAGCTGTTTACTGCTCCTCAGCATGAATACAGTAAGAAACTGATTTCTCTGATGCCTGAATTCAAGGGCCTACGAGAAGACATTAAAACAGCATAAACCAAGTTTTTCGCTTGGCTGGCCTTTAAGGTCAACAAACCTTAGTCATAACAAAGACGCAAACACAACAAGGGATTCGAATTCCCGCATGAAGGAGTTATGCAAATGAAAACCATGAAAAGCAAATTAGCAGTGGCGCTAATGGCTGCGGGCTTGAGCTTTAATGCGATGGCAGCAGAAATCAAAGTGGGCTACGCCTCCGATCCGGTGTCTCTTGACCCGCATGAGCAGCTATCTGGCGGTACGCTACAGTTTTCTCACATGGTATTTGACCCACTGGTTCGTTTTACTCAAGAGATGGACTTTGAGCCTCGTCTAGCGGAAAGCTGGGAGCGCGTTAACGATACAACGGTCCGCTTTAAGCTACGTGAGGGCGTAAAGTTTCATTCTGGTAATGACTTAACGGCTGACGATGTGGTGTGGACTTTCGAGCGTCTACAAAACTCTCCAGACTTTAAAGCTATCTTTGACCCATACGAAAAAATCGTAAAAGTGGACGATTACACGTTTGATCTTGTGACTAAGGGGCCATACCCACTCGTGCTACAAACGGCAACGTACATCTTCCCAATGGACAGCAAGTTCTACTCAGGTCAAACCGCTGACGGCAAAGACAAGTCTGAGCTCGTGAAGCACGGTAACTCATTTGCATCGACGAACGTTTCTGGTACGGGACCATTCATTGTGACGTCTCGTGAGCAGGGCGTAAAAGTGGAGTTCGAACGCTTTAAAGATTACTGGGATAAAGCGTCGAAAGGTAACGTTGATAAGCTAACGTTAGTTCCTATCAAAGAAGATGCGACTCGTGTAGCAGCACTGCTTTCTGGCGGCGTTGACATGATTCACCCAGTAGCGCCAAACGATCACAAACGTGTGAAAGACGCAGAGGGTATCGATCTTGTGACGCTACCAGGTACGCGTATCATCACATTCCAAATGAACCAAAACAGTAACGAAGCACTGAAAGACGTGCGCGTTCGTCAGGCGATTGTTCACGCTATCAATAACGAAGGTATCGTGAAGAAAATCATGAAAGGCTTCGCAACGGCGGCTGGTCAACAAAGCCCAGTCGGTTACGTAGGTCATGATGACAAATTGGTTCCTCGCTACGATCTGAAAAAAGCTAAACAGCTAATGAAAGAAGCAGGCTACGAGAACGGCTTTACGCTGACGATGATGGCGCCAAACAACCGTTACGTGAACGATGCGAAAGTCGCACAAGCGGCGGCGGCAATGCTGTCTAAGATCGGCATCAAAGTGGATCTGAAGACGATGCCTAAAGCGCAATACTGGCCTGAGTTCGACAAGTGTGCGGCAGACATGCTGATGATCGGTTGGCACTCAGATACAGAAGATTCGGCGAACTTCAACGAGTTCCTAACCATGACTCGTAACGAAGAGACAGGTCGTGGTCAGTACAACTGTGGTTACTACTCAAACCCAGAAATGGACAAAGTGGTTGAAGCGGCGAACGTAGAAACGGATCCAGCGAAACGTGCAGAAATGCTGAAAGGCGTAGAAGCAACACTATACAACGACGCTGCATTCGTACCGCTACACTGGCAAAGTGAAGCGTGGGGTGCGAAGTCTAACGTGAAAGCGGCAGACATTGTTAACCCAATGGTAATGCCTTACTTCGGTGATCTAGTGGTTGAATAATCACGGTTAGTCGATTTTGAGGAGGGATGGATGTCCCTCCTCAACTTAAAGTTCTCGACTTAGTTTTGTTTCAGTCGGACTGAGTTGGTTTTATAGACTGAATTTTCTCTCTGAATAGAGATCTATGGATAGTTAAGGGGCAAGGAATGTTTTCGTTTCTGGTCAAGCGCCTGTTTCAGGCACTGATAGTGATGTTTGTGATCAGTTTGGTGGCGTTTGCCATTCAGGATAACCTGGGTGACCCGCTGCGTGAGCTTGTAGGTCAGTCGGTTTCAGAAGCGGAGCGTCAAGCGCTGCGTGACGAACTGGGCCTGAACGATCCCTTTATCACAAAGTACACTCGCTTTGTGGGCAATGCGCTACAAGGTGATTTAGGTACATCTTACTTCTTCAAGCGACCTGCGGTTGAGGTGATTCTCGATAAGCTGGTGGCGACGCTAGAGCTCGTGTTTGGTGCGACGCTCATTATCATTCTTCTCTCGATTCCTCTTGGGGTGTACTCCGCGATTCATCCGAAGAGTATTTTTACCAAATTTGTCATGGCGATGAGTAGTGTCGGTATCTCGATTCCGGTGTTCTTAACCGCGATTATGCTGATGTACGTCTTCTCTATAGAACTGGGTTGGCTACCGTCCTACGGGCGGGGAGAAACAGCGAATGTCTTCGGCTGGGAATCTGGCTTCTTCACCATTGATGGCATCAAGCACTTGATTCTGCCGTGTGTGGCACTGGCTTCGATCATGTTGCCGCTGTTCATCCGTTTGGTTCGTTCAGAAATGCTAGAAGTGCTGAGCTCGGAATACATCAAGTTTGCCAAAGCAAAAGGCCTGAACTTAAACAAAATTTATTACCAACATGCACTTAAGAACACCATGCTACCTGTTCTGACGGTAGGTGGCGTGCAGATTGGTACCATGGTGGCTTACACCATTCTTACTGAAACCGTGTTCCAGTGGCCGGGTACGGGCTTTCTTTTCCTTGAGGCAATCAACCGTGTCGATACACCGTTGATCACTGCCTACGTTATCTTTGTTGGTTTGATCTTCGTGGTAACCAATACCATCGTTGACTTGCTGTACGGCATCATCAACCCAACTGTGAATCTAACTGGAAAAGGAGCTTAATCATGAGCCAATCAAACGTAACGGCCGCTCCTGAATCGACACCATCAGCGTGGGAGCGTTTTAAAAACTCAGACTTCTTGTATTACTTCAAGCGCGACAAAGTGGCGATGGCAAGTTTTACGGTGTTTATGATGTTCTTGGTGCTGGCGCTAGCTGCACCGATCTTGGCTCCTACAGACCCGTATGATCTCACCTCTATCGATATCATGGATTCTGAACTTCCACCATCATGGATGGACGGAGGAGAAGAGCGCTTTTTACTGGGTACTGATGAGCAGGGCCGCGATATTTTATCGACCATTTTGTACGGCTCTCGCCTGTCTTTGACCATCGGTTTCCTTGCGGTTGGGCTTCAATTGATTTTAGGCATCATCATCGGCCTTTCTGCGGGTTACTTCGGTGGTCGTATTGACAGCTTCTTGATGCGCTTTGCTGATGTACAGTTGTCGTTCTCTACCATGATGGTGGCGATCATCGTATCGGCCATCTTCAAAGCCAGCTTTGGCAGTGACTTCTATAGCCAATATGCAGTAGTTATGCTGGTGGTGATCATCGGCGTAGCTGAATGGCCGCAATACGCACGTACTATTCGCGCCTCGGTGCTGGCAGAGAAGAAGAAAGAATACGTCGAAGCGGCGCGTGTGATGGGCTTTAAAGCGCCTCGCATCATGTTCCGTCACATTCTGCCGAACTGCCTATCGCCAATCTTGGTTATCTCGACAGTACAGGTAGCGAACGCAATCATGTCGGAAGCGGCATTGTCATTCCTAGGTTTGGGGCTTCCTGTCGATCAGCCGTCATTAGGTGCGCTGATCAGCATCGGCTTTAACTACATTTTCTCTGGCGCATGGTGGATTACTGCTTTCCCAGGTATCGTGTTAGTCACGCTGGTACTGGTTATCAACCTATTAGGTGACTGGTTACGTGATGTGTTTAACCCGAAACTGTACAAAGGTTAAGAATTACCTATTCAAAGCATTGCGTATTAAGCTGATTTGTTTCTAAACTGAGAGCTGGATAAAAATCCGGCTCTTTTTTGCTTATCATTTTGTTATTCATGTTTTATTGACGCTCAGTCGTGATAATTCATCCTCTACCAGTTTAAAGTGAAGCGTATGGAAATGAAGAAGGCACACCTTTCAACTCGTATTGCCAAATCAAGTCTAAGCCTAGGTTTGTTGCTGGTATGCGCCCATTATTCCCCTCTAGCAATGGCGGACAGTGTTCTATGTGATGCATCGCAAGCGAGCCACAGTGAGTTGCCAGTGTTGGAGCAATCGTGCCCGATTGGCAAAGGGGTATGGGGAAAAAAAGTGCCGCAGGGAGGCAATGATTTTTTCTGGATTCAATGTGGTCTGCTGCCTAAGCCGATGCCACTCGCTAAAGCCAAGCCGATTTATAGTAAGATCACAACCGATGTATGGATGAAGAAAGAGCAAAGTAACTATCGCTGTTTGATTGGGCCGTATCTTGATTTTGCTGATGCAAGGGCGGATTTACACCGCGTAAAAACGTTAGTGGATTACAAAGAAGCGTTTATTCGTGTCGTCAACAAATCGGGTGCGAAAGCCCAAAAGCAGACAAAGCCCGCGCCTAAACCTGTTCCTAAACCAATTGCAAACAAGCCTAAAGTTGCCCCTAAAACAGTAGCGCCTGTGACTCGCCCAGATACTGATGCCTTTAAAGATAAACCAGCGATTGAGTCTAAACCTGAGTCAGCAATAAATAGCAGCAATGTTGAACTGCGGTTAGAAACAAAATGGCAAGGGGTGACCTATGCCGTGCCCTATTTCTCAGATAACCAAAACCAGTTTTACATGGAGCATGGTAAGCCGTGGAATCGTTTAGATTACCCGACCTCTGAGAAAGTTTGCCAAGTGATGGGGATGAAGCTTGCGACGGTTGGTGAGTTTAAAGCGCTGCGTCAATCTGGTGTGATGGAGAAAAACCGCTGGCCGATGCAACTGCCATACTGGGGCAAGGACAGAAAAGGGTTGTTTGCGGATCGAGAGCCGAATCAACTAACCGGCACGTCACTGTTGAATGTGATGTGTGTGAAATGATCGCCTAACAATTAGGGTAATTATAGAAAATAAGATAAAGAAAGCCCCGCGATTGCGGGGCTTGATGTTATTAGAACAATTTAAAATTAGTCTTGAAGTAGAGGTAGTTTGCTGACTACTTTTTCCATCGCACCTTGAGAGTAAGAGAATAAGCCGAAATCTGGTGAAGACGTACCGCCAAAATCTTTACTCCATTTGATACCAACATAGAAATCACCAAAGTTACGGTTTACATAACGGTAACGAGTCTTCTGATCTGAGTCCTCCCCGGTTTCCTCAAGAATTAGCATCTCATGTTCACCTGATGTATCGATATCTAAGTTACCAGGTGTGTAGAAACCAGTAGGCATGATTGATGTATATTCGTATGTTGCTTCTGCGTACTCATATTTACCAAAAGAGTAGAATAGCTCTGTTCCCTCTTCTGCTACAGTGTCGCTTTCAACCATCATGTCAAACTCAATCTTACCTTTCGCCACTTTTTCACTAACGGGTAGTGATTGTGCAAATGGTGCATCTGTTGAATCTAGCCAGAACAGCTCATCACCGTCGATTTTCACAATGATTTGGTAATCACCTGCTACGGTTTTGTTTTGGTATAACATTTCATACGTTGATTTACCATCAGATAGAGTACCGTCAGCTTTTAACGTAACATCCCAACAATCTTTTTGATCGTAATCTGCGTAGTTTGATAAAGCATCTAGTTGAGCCAGTGTCGTGTATGCACTTTGATCCCAACGAGTGATGTTTGCAGAATATTTAACATCGGCTTTGTCATCAGAACCCCAACAGAATAGTAGACCTTGGTCATCACCCCAAAGCATTGCGTGGCCAATTTCGCCGTCTTTATCTGCGAAGCTACCCATCTTCCACACTTTGTCTGTATCGAAGTGTGCTTCAGTGAAGCCTAGAGTTGGTTCAGGCTCAACAGTGTCATCCGCAGGCTGAACATCAGGTAGCGTGATTTTTACCATCTTAGAGATGATTTCTTCTGGTGTATCTCCGTTGACGCCTGCAGCAACATAGAAGTAACCATCTTTTGTTGCTTCTGTCGGAGTACCAGAAATGGTTAGCTTGCCGCTTTTGTTTGCTTCATCTGTGTGAACTCTAACACCAGGAATTGTCGTGAAGTATTCGTGGTCATTTCGTTCAGTATTGAATTCTAGGCCAGCATAGAACTCAAGCTCACCACCTACATTTTGTGTAAATAGAGGCGTGATATCTAGCTCTAGACCTTCATGAGAAATCGACTCACCAACTTGCAAGTTTAGAGTGTTGATTTTGTCTTGTAGTAGTTTTACTTCAGTTTCTTCTACAGCAATAGCTTCAACAATTGCAGGAAGAGGTAACGTAATAACTTCACTGCTCAGACCGCTTTCAGAGGTTGCTTTTAATTGAATCGAGTAAGCACCTTCAGCCGCTAAATGAGCAGGGCGACCAGAGATCAGAATGTTATTTTGATCGTCAGATAGCGTAATAGTTAAACCAATTGAGTTTGCATTTGACGACAGTTCGATCGTTTTAACCGTTTCATCGAAGATAGACTCGGTACTTAGAATAACGCCATCTTCTAGATTGAATTGTTGACCCGCGACGAACGTTAAATCTGCAATCTCTGCTTTCAGATCAGTAACAGCCGCTGTATCAATAGTTGGTGCAACAGCATCTTCAGCCGCATCTACGCTAAATGAAAACGCGACAGTAGAACCGTCTTCAGCTGATAAAGTTACATTTACGTTGCCAACTTTTTCAATAGCTTCATTAGGAACGACGTATAGTTCTAACTCATTCTTATCGTTAATGCGACCGTAGAATGTATTGTCAGAGACGATAACGTGCTCTTTGTCTAAACCAGCAACTTCGCCATTGTGCATAGTAAATAGGTTTGCAACATTGATTGTGCCAAGTAAGGTGCCTTTTGATGGCGCTGGCTCTTTTGTGATTTTGATATCTAAACGATCAAAAGCGCTTTGAATCTCATTGTACTTAGCGGCAGTAACTAACGACTTCGCTGTTGTAAATTCAGGAAGTGTACCTGTTGCGCCTGTAGTAGTGATCTCAATGGTTGTTCTTACTGTTGGATCGGCCAGTTCTTCTTCAGAAAGCTTGCTAATTGACTCAACGGCAACTTTGGCTGCACTCAAGGCCGAAACTGCATTGTATTTATCAGCAGAGTTAGCTTTTGTATCCGTCAAAATTTGAGCTGTTTTGTGAAGTTCAGGGTCAGATTTTGTAAAGTCTGAGTACAGTTTATTTGTACAAGCTTCGCCTGTTACTACACTCTCTCCGAATAATGAATCACATACTTTTTCTTCAGCAGTTTTGTCGGTTGAATACACAACTGCTGGTTGTAATGCTACAAGGTCAGTAATTGGTGAGATTACGATGTTGTCGCCATCTTGCAAAGAGCGAAATACGATCGTGTGCTCCATTGGTTGACCAGGTAAGTCCATGTCCGTTGTGTAGGTATCTGAGTAATCAGAAGCAAAGTCTACTTTGTCGGTAGCTGCAGCAATTCTGTCACCTAGCCCCAATGTAACAACATCACCAGGTTTTAATGTCTTTAGTGCAATATTACCTGTTGATAGGTCGGTGTTTTCTGGAAGAGTAATTTGACCTTTTTCGTTTGTTAAGCCAAAAACGGTATCAGTACTATCAAGAATGCCGTTGTTGTCTTTATCAAGGAACACTACTGCATTTTTGAAATAACCATCAAAGCCAGTAACAACTAAGCCTTTGCTACCACCAGTATTGTTGTTTGAACCACCATCTGAACCACCACAGCCTGCTAGAGCAATAGCCACTGACGCTGCTAGTAAACTCACCTTATTCATTGTTCTTTATCCTTGTTTCGTTGCCGAATGAGAAAGTCATTTTATTGTTATGTTTCCACTCTCACTTCGTGAGGAGGAAAAATTTGGCGTATTTTGAGTCAATTCGATATGGTTTCAAGACACGAAAACCAAAAACCGTAAATTTTTTGAATATTTTTATCAATAAGAATAAAGAAAGTAGGGAGAGAAGATCAGCGGAAGCATTGAGTGTAGTAGGAGCGGCACATCCACTGTGCCCCCTGTCTTTATTGCGCTTTTGGTTGGTGATAAATCAAATTGATTTTAAGCTCTTCCACACGATCTGCGAATTGAGGGTGAGGTTTGAGTACATAACTGTAGACTTCACCGACCTGGAAAATATCGTAATCTTGGTACTCTAAATCGAAGAAAGAGTATATGACTTGTTTTTGAGGATCGTACCATTCGCCGCAGTGCAGTGGTTGCTCTGGATTATGTGGATCGACCGAGGAAGAGATGATATCGGTGAACTCTCCAGGGCCAGCAAGAATGGAACTATACCAGTAACGATGAATGTCACTGCAATAGAGATCTTGAGTATGAATTTTCATATTAAGATCAGAGTCAACGTCCTCAAACGTGTCTGGATTGAAAACAGAATAATCATAGATGTAATTACCCGCAAAACCATGCACATAGCCTTTCCCTGCAATCGGGAACAGGTAATCAAACATGATCATTTGGAACTCATGTTCGCCAGTGTTGACGTTTAAACGCGCCTCCATTGAGCGTTTGTTTTTTTGCATGGTATAGCTTTCAAACTGTTTTCCATCATAGACCGTCGTAAAATAGTTATCGGTACCGATGTGAACTTTGGAGGGATAGATTTTTTTTGTGGTCCAGATTTGACGAGCCCCATTGGCCGAGACAATCAGTGAATCGTCGCTAATTTGGTAGTGGCCAACTTTTTTTAGTGCGGTGGTTTCTGGACACGTTCTCATGTTGTTTGATGCCGCATAAAAAACATCATCTTCAAGAAATTGAAATGCTTCGCAATAGACCACTTCGTATGTATAAGCAATGCCGTTTAGCTGCTGGGTTGTTTCAAGACGATATACGATGTCTCCGACAAGGGGGTGCTCGGCATCATCTTCCTCTTCTGTGATGATAGGCAGTTCAAATCGGGTTGTAACCCAAGCATGATCGTCTTCGCCATGGTGATCGTCACGAGCAGCCACCGCGAGATATGTCGTAATATCCGCGCGTTCTGGTGCACCTTGAACCATGATTTGTCCCTGATTGAGGACATTTAGGCCATTGGCGTTTTCCAGCCAAATACGTGTAGTGAGAAGATCGCCCTCTGGGTCTTCAAACAATTGTTCAAGGCTCAGAGAGTTGTTAATAGGGGTGTTTTGCGCCAAGTCCCATGCATAAATAATGGTCTGAAGTTGTTGCTCGACAGACAGGTTGATGATGGGTTTTCCGTTACTGGCGACATCGTCTTTTGAGTGTTTATCGCCATAGGTTTGTGTGAGGTTTATGCCTTGATCTGGCATAACAGCTGAGTCACTCAAATCTCTAGAGGTCTCATTGGTGTCGTAAAGGTGATCTGATGTTGGACGATGAGATGTTTGATTGCTCCATGATGATGTGGTCAGTGCTTGTTTGACCTCGATTAACGGAGGGTTTAAGGATCGCTGATCGGCATTTGTGCTGACTTGACCTTGTGTCAAACTGGCGTGTGCGACAGCGGTGATCTGGCTTTCACCAGAAAGCAAATAAGCACCGAATAATCCGGTGCCTAAAACAGTCAGTATCCAGTATCTTTTTGTCATGGATTACGCGTGTGCCATTCTTGATTGCAGCCAGCTGCGTGAAAACTGCAGATCTTTTTCAATCAAGCTTGAACTGCACTCTAACAGCTCGCAAATTTCACGGTTTTTCATTCCCATTAGGTACTTGAGTTTTAACGCGTTGGATTGACGAGGATAACGAGCGCTAAAGTTATCGAGTGCTTTATCCATGATAATCAGCTGTTCAAAACGGTCATCTTCTTCTTTCATGAAAGTGATGTGCTGGCGCTTTTGTGCTTGATGTGAACGTGCATTATCAATCAGGATTTGGCGCATCACTTTTGCCGCCATCAGGAAAAAGTCACGTTTACTCTCGATTTCACTCATGTCGCAATGAGACATTTTAAGGTAAGCATCGTGGATCAACGCGGTGGTGCTGTTCACACTGTCAGAAAACACCTTATTGTTTAACCCGTATTTCTCTGCGTTGCGTTCACGTTCTTGGTGCGCAATCTTACGCAGTTGCAGGTAAGCAAATTGATACAGTTCACTCTCTGCTTGTTTATTGCCATCTTGCCATTGCTGAATAATTTGTGTGAGTGTTGATTGCGAAGCCATCGTTATACATCCTCATTAACTTTGACAAACTCAGAAATTGTGTGGGTTTCGATGCTATCTGACCCATCTCTGTTGCGACTGACATTTTGCTGGTAGCGATACAAAATACCTTGCTCCCAGTTTTTTCCTGCTGGGAGGTACTCCCACGTGGTGTAGTTGATTTTCGCCGGATTTGGCGACCACCGGACCATCACGTTCATTTGTGCTAGGTCAGCTTTTGGCTCTGTGTTGTTAACCCACCACATGTCCAAGTAATCTGTTGTGACGTCTTGCGTGTACAAACTCGTATCTGATGGGCAACGCTCCGATGCATGAGGCAGCGTGAAGACTCTCTTCTGTTCCATCAGCAAGCACGTTTGTGTCATGGATTGCTGGTGGTATTGGGTTTGTTGCCAAATACCTTGGTAGTCGATGTCATTTTTATTGGTGTCAGGGTACGTAAACCAAAGCATCTCAGAGCGGTTGCTATGGCGAATGTGCTTGTTTGGGCCAAGGCCTTGAACTTTCTCCATAAGCAGTTGTGTCGTAGGGTCGAAGTTCAGTGCTACGGAACGATATTTCCAGTCGCCTTCATCATTGTAATCATCGAGTGAGAAACCGTTGAGGTCATTGCGAGTACAACCTCTTTGAGCACAACCCGCCAATCCTTCCCACTCGTAAAATTTTTCGATGGGTTCGACGATGTCCTCAAGGATTTGGTTATCCATTGATAAAAAACAGCCTTTGAAGTAATCACCAATACTTGGATGCTGGATTAACGTCTTGTCGGTAATCGTAAAACTGACTTCGCCAATTGGCGGGCGGTAGCGCGGGTGATTTTGATGGCGAACATCAAACGCACAAGCTCGACCTTGCCAGTCTTTTTTTCTGATAATGATGTTTCGAAATGTGACATCTTTAGGTCTAAAAATAACCTCGTTAGAAGAGAAGTTTTCCTCTATGTATTGTTGGCTTTCATTGAGGTGTTCGACGGCTTCTTTAACGGACACCAAATCGAGATTGAGAGACTCTTTGGCATTATCAAGCAGGTTGAGATCCAATCTTTTTAGTTGCGCTTGGAACTGTGGATCAGATAAGACTTTGTTTGCTAGTACAATTTCTTGGCGGTTTTCCGGTGTGCTATCAAGAGATAGCAATAAACGGGTCATGTTGATACTGCGACTGGGTTTAGTGGTCGCCATGGTTGGTGTGAGCACTTCTTGGCTGGATAGCGTTGTGAGCAAATAGCCTTTGTCATCATTACCGAGGAAAAAGCTTACAACATCACCCGGACGATATTGAAATGCCCCTTTTTGCGTGTAACCAGAAAGGTGAGAGCTGGTTTTGTAATACAGGCCCGTCACCGGCGAATCGATGAAAAAGCCTTGTTTGATTGTCGATTGAGGTTTGGCCTCTGTCGAATTTGACGTTGCCCAAACCGGGGCTATCGCAAGTGCTGACAGCCATAGAGCCACTGAACGTGAGTACATGTAAATTTTAAGCCTTATTCGTTGGTGTCCTTTTGTGGAGGACAATTTGGCTGACAACTTATGGTTTTTGTCATGTGCTTATCGGGCACGGGTGTCATCATCGCCAACAACATTTTTTGTTTTATGTGTTTTGGAATATCTGGGTTTGTCAGAATCCGCCGACGCGTCAGTTCCATCATGGCACTGACCGACATTTGTTCGACGTTTCGCCCCTTAGTGTGGAAGATAAGGCGCGTCACTTCATACATCATGTCTTCTGCAACTTTCTTCTCTTGCTGCAGTTGTATGTTTTTTTGAATCAAAGTGTTAGCAAAAAGCACGCCAGAAAGCACAATGATTGCCGATAATACGGTTGGTAGTGGTCGGCGTTGCACTAAACGAAGCGTACTATAAAGCGGCCAGTGTTTTTTTTGTTCTATCGGGCGGCTTTCAATAATTCTTTCAATGTCTTGTCGTAATGCTCGTACATTGAGGTAACGCTGTTTGGCTTTGATTCGTGTTGCTCGCCTTATCACCCAGTAAACATCAGACCAAAAGGCCGGCGTTGGAAACAACAATGCCAATATTTTGCCTAGCGAAAACACATCACTTTGTTCGGTTAAGTATTGACCTGATTGCTGCTCTGGACTGGCGTATTTATCACTGAATGCAATGAGCGCCGATGGCGACTTTTGACCATCGGATTGCACTTTTTGTGTCAGGTTAAAATCGAGCAGTTTTGGCCGCGTATTGCGATCAATCAGAATATTTTCCGGTTTGAGATCTGCGTGTAACACCTGATGCTGGTGGGCATGCTCCATCGCCTGACAAATTTGCTTAAACAGTCGCAATTTGTCGATGTCTTGCATTGGCGTGGTATTGAGGTAGGTATTTAACGTTTGGCCAAATACGCGTTCCATCACAATGTAAACCGAGTCATTGTGAACGCCACCATCAAAGACTTTAGCTATATACGGATGGTTTAAGCGTGCTAAAAGCTGAGCCTCATCGAAAAGTGCTCGTCGGCCTAGCACATTGCTTAAGTTGCTTTGGATGAATTTGATCGCCAAATCTTGTTCGAACGTTTCATCGGCTCGCAGCGCGGCATAAACCACTCCCATGCCACCACGACCTAACTCATGTGTGAGGCGGTATTTCCCAATCACCTCACCACAAAGGTTCACTTCTTTATGTGTCGCTTGGTGCGCACCAAAAACCAGCAGTTGAGTCAGGTTTTCCTCAGAAACAGAGCAAGCCAATAGTGATTGCACTTGTCTGTAGATCTCTGGTTGAGTCTGACTCAACTCATCGAGATACTGTTGTTTCTGGCTCTCATCCAAATCTAATAAATGATAATAAATTTGGGTTTCACTGGATGCTGACTGCACTTCGTTTCATTTCTAATCTATTTAGGTGCGGTATTTTATTTCAAATATCTAATAAATGTCAGAACTTTCTTATTATTGATAGTTGTATCACTTTTAATGAGTTATCTGTTGCATTTTGATGGTAATTGCGATGAGTGATGGCTTGTCGGAGGGCAGATTAGTCTTCATAATGTTACAAGTAACATTAAGGATGACAAATTAAACAATGGCTCAACAAAACAAAAAAAACAGAACGACACTACAGGATGTAGCCGATAAGGTTGGCGTAACGAAGATGACGGTCTCTCGCTATATGCGTAATCCGGAATCCGTAGCAGAGAAGACTCGCACAAAGATTGCTTCGGCAATTGAGGAATTGGGGTACATCGAAAACCGAGCCCCGGCAATGCTATCTAAATCATCAAGCAAAGCCATTGGCATTTTGCTGCCGTCTCTTTCCAACCAAATTTTTGCTTCTTTTGTGCAAGGGATCGAAACGGTTACCAAGGCGAATGGCTATGAAACACTACTTGCTCACTTTAGTTATGATGAGCAAGAAGAGGAACACAAAATTGCCTCGCTGCTGTCCTATCATGTGGACGGTTTAATTCTAACGGAGAGTCTCCATACTCCGCGTACGCTACAGATGATTAAAAATGCAGGCGTGCCAGTGGTTGAAACCATGGAATTGCCAGAAAACCCGATTGATATGGCGGTCGGCTTAGATCATGTTGATGCATCCTACAATGCAGTAAAACGTATACTGGCATCGGGTAAACGTACGGTTGTGTACTTTGGTGCTCGCTTGGATACACGTACCAAACTGCG
Source organism: Vibrio alfacsensis (assembly GCF_003544875.1). Taxonomy (NCBI): domain Bacteria; kingdom Pseudomonadati; phylum Pseudomonadota; class Gammaproteobacteria; order Vibrionales; family Vibrionaceae; genus Vibrio; species Vibrio alfacsensis. The sequence continues at coordinate 3,054,474 of NZ_CP032093.1, read as the reverse complement.
TATGCAAGGGTATGACCGTGCCATGATCGAAGCCGGGCTAGAACCCAAGCATGTGCTGACGGGAGAACACTCAAGCTTTTCTTTGGCAGATGGCTTGTTAGAACGCGCATTGGAAACCTATCCAGACCTTGATGGCGTGTTTTGTACCAACGACGACATCGCGATAGGTACGTTATTGAGTGCTCAGCATCGAGGCATCAAAGTGCCGGATCAGCTCGCAGTGGTCGGTTATAACGCGCTTGATATTGGCCAAACCATCAGCCCTAAGCTCACCAGCGTGGATACGCCTCGTTTCGAGATCGGTGAAAAGAGTGCCGAGCTATTGATTGCACGTTTAAAAGGTGAGGAGCACGCAGAGACCAAAGTCGATATGGGTTACCGAATTACTGCGGGCGAGAGTGTTTAACTCGTTCTGATTCACGTTCATTTCTATCTAACTATTCGTTTCTGATAAGGACTCGGGCATGCCACACCAACTTGATGCATTGGATCTTAATTTAATGCGCTTACTCAAAGCCGTGGTGGAAAACCGCAGCATCAAGTTGGCGGCGATGCAACTTGGCATTTCGCAACCCAGTGCCAGTCGAGGGGTGATGAAGCTGAAAGACGTGTTTGATGATCCGCTTTTTGTACGTAAAGCGCATGGGGTCGAGCCGTCTCCAATGGCCATTCGCTTAGCGGCAGAGTTCGATAACATGCTATCTCCACTAGAAAAAGTGGTGCAGGAGTTTGCTGAGTTTGACCCGCTAGAATATCAAGGTCAGATTGCGATTGTGACGGACCCTTATCTAATGGACGAGCAAGGTCAGCGTTTATTGAGTGGTTGCCATCAAGCTTTCCCTCAAGCTTCGTTTGCTTTCTCAAGTTGGAATATCTATTCCCAAGACGAGATGTTAGAGGGCGAGCACGACTACTGCATTCTTGACCAAGAAACCGAATTGTCGAAAGACATCTACATGCGTCCGTTGTTTGTTGAAAAACGAGTGATTCTGGCGCGTAAAGACCATCCAACACTGTCGCAAGTCAGTAATGATTGGGATACGGTATCGAAATTACCTTTAGTCTCTTTGCCTGCGCCTGCGTCTTACAACCCACTGTGTACGGTAGAATCTGAATATCGTCGTATGGGTTACGAACCCGTTGTACTACTCAAATCCTACAACTTGCGCGTGGCTTGCCAAATGCTACTTGAGACCGATGCCATTATGTACGCTAGCCAAAGTACCGCACATTTGATGCACGAACTCGCCTCTTACCCGATGCCGATGGTCAATCGTGAATTCAGCCAATTTGTTGTTTCGGGAGGCTATTTGCAGACTTACCGCAATCATCCACTGCATCGCCATTTGCATCGAGTGGTGCAGCAAACCCTCAATACACCATTAACGTGATCGTATCGACAAACTACACCCTAAGATATTCAAAATGAATATCTCAATTACCTATCTGTTTCACTGATGAAAGGTTAACCTGACCATAAATAGTCAGGAGAAGCGGCTCTTTTATCTTATCAGTTCTTTGAATGTCTGATTTCGAAAGGACATTCACCATTCTCCGTTATGCAGTTTTTAAATTCTGGGAGGATGAACCATGCTCATTGCACGTCTATTTTTATTGCTCGCGATTGTTGCCGAAGTTGCTGGTACCAGTACGATGTCGTTTATTGGTGAAAGTAATGCCTGGGAAGGCTATCTGGTGATGTACGTTCTGATCGCCATTTCCTATTATTTCTTGTCGAAAGCGGCAAAGAAAATCTCTATCGGTGTCGCATACGCAACATGGGAAGGCTTGGGTATCGCCTTGATTACCCTGGTTTCTATGGTTCTGTTTGATGCGAATTTAAATACCCAACAGTTATTCGGTCTAGGGTTAGCTATCGTCGGTATCGTATGTGTCACGCTAGGTGAATCACATGGAGAGCCTCAACAGAAAGATGAGCGATCACACTCATCGAATGCGAGGTGTTAATCATGAGCCAATTTTTTACCGTTTCATTTGGCTTTGTCGTTATGGCAGCGCTGGTCGACATCATGGCGAACATGGCGCTGACTCGCTCCAAAGGTTTTAAGCACAAAGGGTGGGGCATTACATCGATTGTGTTGGTGATGGCGGCGTTTACCTTGCTTGCTCAAGCAGTAAAAGAGATCGACCTTGCGATTGCCTACGCCTCATGGGGGGCGATTGGTATTTTGGGGACTGCGATTGGTGGTGCATTGCTTTTCAAACAAAAGCTTAAGCCGATTGGTTGGTTCGGTATCTTTGTAGTTATTGCAGCGGTTGTTGTGATGAAGACGGCTTGATGATTGAAAGTCATCAACGAAACAAAAAAGCGGAGTGCACAACACTCCGCTTTTTCTGTTTTTGAGGGGCTTCCCTACCTACACAATAAAGCTTGCGCCTTCTTCTGCGCTCGAAACGCTCTGACGAATCACGCTAAAGAAACCACGACCCCAAGTCTGTTGTTTCGCTTCAGTGTCCATCTCTAACAGTTCACGACCCGCAACGTCGCTTAGGTTATTCAACTCGCCAGTTTGGCAATCAACGCGGATGATGTCGCCATTGCGCACCAAGCCAATCGCGCCGCCACGAATTGCTTCTGGAGAAACGTGGATTGCTGATGGAATCTTACCGGATGCACCCGATAGTCGACCGTCGGTCACTAGCGCGACTTTAAAGCCCGCTTTTTGCACGTTGCCTAGGATTGGCATCAGTTTATGCAGTTCTGGCATGCCGTTCGCGGCAGGACCATTGTGAGTTACTACTACGATGCAGTCTTGGTTTAGCTCACCGCGTTTGTACGCCGCTTCCACTTCGTGTTGGCATTGGAATACGATTGCTGGCGCTTCGATGATGCGCTGATCTTCTTTCACCGCAGATACTTTCACCACCGCCTTACCCAAATTACCGCTAAGTACGCGAGTACCACCGGTGTTTTGGAACGCTTGCGTTGGTGCAGCAATGACGTCGCCGTCTTGGCTGCCACCACATGGTGTCCAAGTCAGTTTGCCGTCGACTAGTGTTGGTAGTGTCATTTGATCTTCGAATTCGCCGAAGACTGGTTTCACGTCACGGTGAAGCAAGCCCGACTCGTCCAAACGATGCAATAGTGCAGGTACGCCGCCCGCTTCTTGGAACGCGTTCATGTCAGCTGGACCATTCGGGTAAACACGCGCCAACAGTGGTACTACTTCAGATAGGTCACTGATGTCTTGCCATGTCAGAATCAAGCCTGCTGCACGTGCCACTGCCAACATGTGGATAGTGTGGTTGGTGCTCCCGCCTGATGCTAACAGCGCAATAATGCCGTTGATTAGGCTCTTTTCTGTGACGACTTCAGACAGTGGGCGGAAGTTTGTTGAACCTGCATTCATTGACGCGATTTTCAGAGCTGCGTGATCAGTCAGTGCTTTACGTAGCTCAGTATGTGGATGGATGAATGCCGAGCCTGGCAACATCAAACCCATCGCCTCAAACACAAGTTGGTTGGTGTTTGCAGTGCCGTAGAAAGTACACGTACCCGCAGAGTGGTAAGCACGACACTCCATATCAAGCAGTGCGTCTTTGCCTACTTCGCCCGCCGCGTATTTTTGGCGAACGTCGACTTTCTCTTCGTTGCTGATGCCTGTTGCCATTAAACCTGCTGGTACAAACGCAGTAGGTAGATGGGCGTAAGACAGCGCGCCCATCAGTTGTCCCGGTGCGATTTTGTCACAGATACCCAGAAGCAAAGTCGCGTCGAACACGTTGTGGCTCAGTGAAAGCGCGGTTGATTGAGCAATTAAGTCACGAGAAAACAATGACATGTCCATGCCAGCCTGACCTTGAGTCACGCCATCACACATTGCCGGAACACAGCCAGCAACTTGAGCAGTGTGGCCGTAGCCAGACAGTACTTGTTTGATTTGATCAGGGTAGTGTTGGTACGGCTGGTGGGCACTCAACATATCATTGTAAGCACTGATCAGCGCCACATTCGAATGAGTGAAATCCAGAATGTTTTTCTTTTCAGAAGAGCATGATGCTGCAACGGCGTGTGCCAAGTTACCACAAGACAGACCGACACGACCTTTACCAACGTTAGCTTGCGCTTCGGTACGGGCAAAAAATGCAGCGCGTGCTTCTTGACTGCGCTCAACTAAGCGTTGAGTAACGTCTAAGATTACTTGATGAGTCATGCGGTCACCTCATCTTGAGCTCGAATGAGTTCAGCTGCGTTAGCTACCACTTCTTCGATCGTGGCATCAATATCAACAAAAATGGTACGAGGTTCGTTCTCTGGGCGCTCAAGCGTTTCAAACTGGCTGTTGACCATGTTCTCTTTCATGAAGTGACCTTGGCGAGCACGCATGCGCTCAAGGATCAGCTCTTTGCTGCCGTCTAGGAATAGGAAACTTACGTTCTCATTCCCTTCGCGGATTTGGTCACGATAAATCTTTTTTAGAGCAGAGCAGACAATAATGCCGTGCTCGTTTTTGCTTTCTAAGCTATAAGCGGCATCGCGAATTCGTTCTAGCCATGGTTTGCGATCGTCGTCGTTCAGAGGTTGACCAGATGCCATTTTCTGAATGTTTGCTCGTGGGTGAAGGTTATCTCCATCAATGAATTTACGTCCTAGCTTTTCTGCTAAGTGTTCACCTATTGTGGTTTTTCCACTCGCACAAACGCCCATAACGACGACACTACTACCAGCCATAACTTATCCTCATAACAAATTTGCGCGTGATCTCAATTTTTGAATTCACTTTAAAATATGGGTTTATCTTATTCATGTTATCGGTAACATGTTACCGGTAACTCAAATAAATGTGAACCACAACACAAACAATAATTCTTTAAGGTGAACTCATGGAACAGCTAACCCAAGCTCCAGACCCTACGTTCCTACTAACGATTGCTGTCCTCGCGATTGCAGCGTTGCTAGTGTTAATTATTAAGCTCAAAGTGCACGCGTTTGCCTCTCTTACTATGGTGAGTTTAGGCACTGCGATTGCGACAGGTGTATCTTCTGATCAAGTTGTCCCAACCATGATGAATGGTTTTGGTGGCACACTGGCTTCTGTTGCTCTGCTGGTTGGTCTTGGTGCCATGATTGGCAAAATTTTAGAAGTAACGGGCGGTGCAAAAGTACTGGCTGATACTTTGATTGGACGCTTCGGTAAAGAGCGTGCACCCTTTGCATTGGGTGTGGCGTCACTGCTATTTGGTTTCCCAATCTTCTTTGATGCTGGCCTAGTGGTTATGATGCCAATCATTCTAAGCGTGGCAGCACGCTTTGGTGGTTCGCCAATCAAATACGCGTTACCAGCAGCGGGTGCATTTGCGGTTATGCACGGTTTCGTTCCACCACACCCAGGTCCAGTTGCTGCTGCAGAATTCCTAGGCGCAAACATTGGTCTACTATTGGTTGTTGGTATCCTAGTGGCGATTCCTACTTGGTACCTAGGCGCTTACCTATTTGGTCTGTACGCAGGTAAAAAATTCGATATTCCACTATCAAAAGCGTTCTTTAACGGTGATACGCTGGTTGATGAAGCAAAACTGCCAAAATTTAGCACAGTAATGACTATCCTAGTGTTACCTGTACTGCTTATCTGTCTAGATACAGTATTGAACACGCTAGCGGTTGCGGGTGTGATTGATGGCAAAACAGCATTAGTAGAATTCCTACGCATGCTAGGTAAAACACCAGTTGCACTATTGATTACTCTACTTGTGTGTTTAGCGGTATTTGCGAAAGACTACGGCATGGCAAAACTTGAGAAGCTGTGTGGTGACTCTCTTGCTCCAATCTGTGGTGTTATCCTTGTAACAGGTGCGGGCGGCATGTTCGGCGGCGTACTACGTGCAAGTGGTATCGGTGATGCACTCGCAGACGTACTAACTGACACAGGTATGCCAGTGATCGTAGCGGCGTTTGTTATCTCTACCTGTCTACGTGTTGCTCAAGGCTCTGCAACCGTAGCACTAACGACAACTGCAGCACTTATCGCACCAGTAGTGGCAGCATCAACCGGTTTGAGCGAGCTAGACCTATGCTTTATCGTTATCGCGATTGCTGGTGGTGCAACAGTGCTTTCTCACTTCAACGACTCTGGTTTCTGGCTAGTATCTCGTCTGCTAGATATGGATGAGAAAACAACGCTAAAAACTTGGACGGTAATGGAAACGTTACTTGGTGGTATCGCATTTATTATCGTAGCAACATTAAGCTTTATTCTTTAGAGGTTACCCATGACAACACTTGAACAACGATTAAGAGAAATCAAAATCGTCCCAGTTATCGCAATCAACGATGTAGCACACGCTCTGCCACTGGCAAAAGTGTTGGTAGAAAACGGTTTACCATGTGCGGAAGTGACATTCCGCACTGAAGCGGCGGCTGAGTCGATCCGCATCATGCGTGAAGCGTACCCAGAACTGCTGATTGGTGCTGGTACAGTGCTGACAACAGAGCAAGTGGACATCGCGATTGAAGCGGGCGTGGACTTTATCGTGAGCCCAGGCTTCAACCCAACCACAGTGAAATACTGTCAGCAACGTAACGTGACAATCGTACCGGGCGTGAACAACCCAAGCTTGGTTGAGCAAGCGATGGAAATGGGTCTACGTACTCTGAAGTTCTTCCCTGCTGAGCCATCAGGCGGCGTAAACATGCTTAAAGCACTAACGGCAGTTTACCCAGTGGAGTTCATGCCAACAGGTGGTGTAAGCCCATCTAACGTGGAAGATTACCTAGCGCTGAAATCCGTTGTAGCTTGTGGCGGCACTTGGATGGTGCCAACCGCTATGATGGACAGCGGCGATTGGGATGGCATTGCAGAATTGGTTCGCGCAGTTAAGTAAAACGCGCAAACGGCTCCGAAATACCCCCCGAACGTTGTAAAACGTGAATAGAAAAAGGGTCATCAAGTAATTGATGACCCTTTTTGTTTATCTGCTTAAATCAGCAAAGCGATCCACGCGTGATTAACGCATTGTCACGAACTCTTCAGAGCCTGTTGGGTGGATAGCCACAACAGAGTCGAAGTCCGCCTTGGTTGCGCCCATCTTCATTGCTACACCGAAGCCTTGAATCATTTCATCAACGGTAAAGCCGATGCCGTGTAGACCAACAACCGTTTCTTCTTCGCCAGCACATACTAGCTTCATCTTACATGGTTGACGGTGCTTAGTAACCGCTGTGTACATCGCAGTAAAGCCAGACGTGTAGACTTTGATGTTGTCTTTGCCGTACTTCTCTTCTGCTTCTTGAGTCGTTAGACCGATAGTGCCGATTGGTGGGTGGCTGAATACCACGGTTGGTACCAATTCGTAGTCCATCTTCGCGTTAGTTTTGCCATTGAACAGACGCTCAGAAAGTTGACGACCCGCTTTAACCGCTACTGGTGTTAGCTCGATACCGCCTTCCATGATGTCACCGACACAGTAGATGCCTTTCACGTTCGTTTCTTGGTACTCGTCTACCTTGATGTAGCCGCGATCATTCGTTGCAACGCCAGTTGATGCTAGGTTGATAGCGTCAGTGGCTGGGTGACGACCGATTGCCCAGATTAGGGTATCCACGTTTTGGCTCTCACCGTTTTCTAGGTGCAGAGTTAGGCTGCCATCTGCTTCTTTCACCACTTCTTTTGGAACAGAGTGGGTGTGTAGCGTTGGACCTTCTGCATTCATCACTTCTACTAGCGTTTCGATGATCATTGGATCGAAGCTACGTAGCGGTGATTCTTTACGGCAGAACAAGTGTGTTTCTGTGCCAAGTGCATGCAGAACGCCAGCGATTTCAACCGCGATGTAACCTGCACCGATCACGGCAACACGTTTTGGTTGCTCAGCAAGCTCGAAGAAGCCGTTAGAATCAATACCGTATTCCGCGCCTGGAATGTTTGGAATCGTTGGACGACCACCCACTGCGATCAGGATGTGATCCGCGGTGTAGTGTTCACCGTTTACTTCAACCGTTTTCTCATCAATAAACTTAGCGAAACCTTTAATCACGTTGACTTTGTTGTTACCAAGCACGCGATCGTAAGATTGGTGGATACGACCAATGTACGCTTGACGACTCTCAACCAGCTTACTCCAGTCGAAACCTTTTACATCTACATCAAAGCCGTAGTCTTCTGCGTATAGGTTCATTGCTTCGGCAACTTGCGCGCCGTGCCACATCACTTTCTTAGGCACACAACCAACGTTTACACAGGTACCGCCAAGGTCTTGAGCTTCGATAAGCGCTACTTTAGCACCGTACATTGCCGCACGGTTTGCTGATGCGATACCGCCGCTGCCGCCGCCGATACAGATATAATCAAAATGAGTCGCCATTACTTTCTCCAAGAGCTTATTAATTTTGTCTTATAACAATTACATGGGGGTAGTGGGTGATGAACTCAACATCCCGAAATGAATTGTTACCTGCCTAAGCCTGTTGAACTGACTTAGGCATGATCCGTTGTCCCTATCATAAATCGAGTCTAGCAATTTCCTAAATGGGAAAAAGTGACATTGCTTATGACAAATAGCGATGAAAGGATACTAAAGAGGAATAAGGCGAGTATTGGGGAATGCAAAATGAACGAAAAATCAAAAAAAACGCAACGATTTCATCGTTGCGTTTAAAGTTTAAAAAGCAAAAGAGGTATTTACTCTGGAACGATCCAGTCGACTTTCCAGTGCCCCGTTGCTGGTGCGATCGCTTCTTGTAGGAATGGCAGAATTTCTTTCATCTGACTTTCTAGTTTCCACGGTGGGTTAATCACGATCATGCCCGATGCCGTCATGCCACGCTCGTTGGTGTCTGGAGATACGCCAAGCTCGATTTGTAGGATTTTGCGAATGCCAAGTCCTTCCAAGCCTTCAATCATGTCTTCGATATCACAGCGGTTTACCACTGGGTACCAAATCGCGTAGATGCCTGTTGCCCAACGTTTGTGGCTTTGGAAAATCGCTTGTACGACGTCGCGATATTCTTTTGCTAGTTCGTATGGTGGGTCAATCAGCACCAAACCACGACGCTCTTGTGGTGGTAGACTGCCTTTCAGACGCTTAAAGCCATCTTCTTTGTAGATACTCACTTGACGATCGCGATGGAATTCTTGCTCTAGTAGCGGGTGATCGGCTGGGTGCAGCTCAGTCAGGACCATACGGTCTTGTGGACGGATTTGCGCGCGTGCAACACGCGGTGAACCTGGGTAGTAACGCAGTTTATCACCGTTGTTCAACGTTTTGATTGAATCGATGTAGCTTGCGATGTCTTCAGGAATGTTTGGGTTGTCCCAAATGCGCGCAATGCCTTGTTTGTATTCGCCTGTTTTCTCAGACCATTCGTGAGTCAGATCGTAGCGGCCTACACCTGAGTGGGTGTCATGATAAACAAATGGCTTATCTTTTTGTTTCAGAGCATCAAGAATGAGGCTTTGAACGATGTGTTTTACCACGTCAGCATGGTTGCCAGCGTGGAAGCTGTGGCGGTAACTTAACAAATTAAACTCTCGAAACACTCTTTGAATGAGTGTGGTCTGTGATTTTCGATTTATGGAGGTATTATACTCAAGTAACTCGAATATGTAGAACTTCCGTTCAATTCAACGTAAATGAAACACTGTTGGTGCGGAAGCAGCATTGAAATTTCATTGTGCTACCCATATTTAGTTATTTGTAACAATACTAAAACGCGTCGTGTTTGAGTGACATACTCTCTTATAACATGACGAAATCTATAAGACTCAAGGATAGAGCAAGCGCTCTTTGACCATTTGGTCATCGCGGCATAGATAAAGGGAACGGAGATCCCCCATCCATGTTGTTGACTTGCCTGTGCATTGAGTTGGCCTATCTCTATACATATAGAAAGGCAATTACAGAGCCAAAACACAAAAGGAATTATTCATGTCTAATCCACTTCTTACGTTTACGGATCTTCCTCCGTTTTCGCAAATCAAACCAGAACACATTAAACCTGCAGTGGAGCAGGCGATTACAGATTGTCGTGCCAAAGTTGATGAGGTACTGAAAGACAATGCAAACCCAAGTTGGGCCAGTGTGATCGCGCCGATTGAAGAAATTGATGATCGCTTGAGCCGCATTTGGTCACCAGTGGGTCACATGAACTCAGTGGTGAATAGCGAAGCGCTACGTGAAGCTTACGAAAGCTGCTTACCAATTTTGTCTGAGTACGGTACTTGGGTTGGTCAGCACAAAGGTTTGTACGAAGCGTACAAAGCAATCAAAGCAAGCGACGAATTTTCGACGTTGACACGTGCGCAGCAAAAGACCATCACTGATTCACTGCGTGACTTCGAACTTTCGGGTATCGGCCTACCAGCGGACGAGCAACACCGCTACGGCGAAATCAGCAAACGCATGTCTGAGCTGAGCTCGAAATTCTCCAACAATGTGCTGGATGCGACTATGGGTTGGACCAAGCATATTGTTGATGAAAAAGACCTAGCGGGTATGCCAGAGTCTGCACTTGCAGCGGCAAAAGCAGCAGCAGAAGCAAAAGAGCTGGATGGCTACCTAATTACGCTAGATATCCCATCTTACCTGCCTGTTATGACGTACTGTGATAACCAAGACCTACGTAAAGAAGTGTACGAAGCGTATGTAACGCGCGCCTCTGATCGTGGTCCAAACGCAGGTAAATGGGACAACTCAGAAATCATCACTGAGCAGCTAAAACTGCGTCATGAAATCTCTCGCATGTTGGGTTTTAACACTTACAGCGAGAAATCTCTGGCAACCAAAATGGCAGAGAATCCAGCGCAAGTGCTTGGCTTCTTGAACGATTTGGCAACCAAAGCGAAACCACAAGGTGAGCGCGAAATCGAAGAGCTACGCCAGTTTGCGAATGCGGAATTTGGTGTTAGCGAGCTAAACGTATGGGACATCGCGTACTACAGCGAGAAGCAAAAGCAGCACTTGTTCCAAATCTCGGATGAAGAACTGCGTCCTTACTTCCCTGAATCAAAAGCAGTAAGTGGTCTGTTTGAAGTGTTAAACCGCGTGTTTGGTATGACAGTGACAGAGCGTGAAGGCGTGGACACTTGGCACGAGTCAGTGCGCTTTTTCGATATCTTTGATAGTGAAAGCACATTACGAGGCAGTTTCTACCTAGACCTTTACGCACGTGAGCACAAGCGTGGCGGTGCGTGGATGGATGATTGCCGTGGTCGTCGTGTCACGCAATCTGGCGAGCTACAAACACCGGTTGCTTACCTAACGTGTAACTTCAACCGTCCTGTGGGCGACAAGCCTGCACTGTTTACGCACGATGAAGTGGTGACACTATTCCACGAGTTTGGTCATGGTATCCACCACATGCTGACGCAAGTAGAAACAGGCGCGGTATCGGGCATCAACGGTGTGCCTTGGGATGCGGTTGAGCTACCAAGTCAGTTCCTAGAAAACTGGTGTTGGGAAGAAGACGCGCTGGCGTTTATTTCTGGTCACTATGAGACTGGCGAACCATTACCAAAAGCGATGCTAGATAAAATGCTAGCAGCGAAGAACTTCCAGTCGGCGATGGGTATCCTGCGTCAGCTAGAGTTCGGCTTGTTCGACTTCACTCTGCACACAGAATACGACCCAGAAGTGGGTGCTCGTGTGCTTGAAACCTTGGCAGAAGTGAAAGAGAAAGTGGCAGTTGTACCAGCGGTTGAGTGGGCGCGTTTCTCACACAGCTTTGGTCACATCTTCGCTGGTGGTTACAGCGCAGGTTACTACAGCTACCTATGGGCAGAAGTGTTGTCTTCAGACGCGTTCTCTCGCTTTGAAGAAGAAGGCATCTTCAACAAAGAAACCGGTCTGAGTTTCTTGAACAACATTCTAGAAATGGGTGGCAGTGAAGAACCAATGGAGCTATTTAAGCGCTTCCGTGGTCGTGAGCCAGAAATCGATGCGCTACTGCGCCATTCTGGTATCGCAGCGTAATCTCGATTGAGAATGAAAATGGGCAGCCAAGTGGCTGCCCATTTTTTGTTCGTAGGTTTAATTTTTATTCTTTGACTCAGAGCATTATGGATTTACATTGCGATTGATTGGGTTTTGCAACGAAATCAGGGTCTCAGTGGATTGCACTTCGTCGATCGCTTGAAGCTTATCGATCAATACAAATTGCAGCTCTTCAATCGATTTGCACATCAGCTTAACGAAAATATTGTATGCGCCTGTGGTGTAGTAGGCTTCGACCACTTCATCGAGCGCATTGAGCTTTTCGAGTGCTGAATGATAATCACGCGCCGCATTGAGGTTAATGCCGATAAAACAGCACACGTCGTAACCAAGCTTCTTGGTGTTTACAATGACCTCGGTCCCTTCGATGATATCCGCCGCTTTCATTTTCTCGATGCGAACGTGGATGGTTGCCGGACTAACATCAAATTGTTTTGCCATTTCCGCATATGGCGTTCGAGCGTCGGCCATTAAAGTCTTAAGAATTGCGCGGTCGAGATCGTCCAGTTTAGGCAAGCTGACATTCATACAAATCGTTCCATAAGGATGAGAGACAAAGGTCATTCTATACGCATCGACGGAACTTCGTACAGTCACGCTTGTTTGTTAAGAGCATGGCCGGGTGAAATCAATTTGGTGGAACCTAGCATCTATAGGTTATTTGGGTATACACTCAGCGGCAGTTAAACCGATTTTACTGGAGCCTCCTTTTGCAACTGCAATTGATTTGTGAAGACCCATCTCAACAGTCTCACCTTGATGAACTCGCTGCGCGTTGGCAGCTTTCTCACACTGATGATAGTGATTTTGCCTTAGTCTTAACGACTGAGCGTTTAGAACTGCGTAAAGTGGACGAGCCAAAGCTAGGTGCGATCTTTGTTGATTTGATTGGTGGCGCAGTGGGGCATCGCCGTAAGTTCGGTGGCGGTAAAGGTCAGGCCATCGCCAAAGCCGCAGGCTTGAACAAAGGCGCGACGCCAACCGTACTTGATGGCACAGCAGGCTTAGGGCGCGATGCGTTCGTATTGGCATCGTTAGGTTGTAAAGTGCAGATGGTTGAGCGTCATCCTGTAGTGGCGGCATTGTTGGATGACGGCTTGGCTCGCGCAAAGCACGATCCTGAAATCGGAACTTGGGTATCAGAGCGCATGTCGCTTATTCATGCTTCTAGTCACGATGCGTTAGAACAATTGGCGCAAGACAAAGACTTCGTGCAGCCAGATGTCGTTTACCTTGATCCTATGTACCCACATCCTGAAAACAAAAAGAAATCGGCATTAGTGAAAAAAGAGATGCGCGTCTTCCAATCTTTGGTCGGTGCAGATCTTGACGCGGATGGCTTGTTAGCGCCGGCAATGGCGTTGGCCACTAAGCGTGTGGTGGTGAAGCGCCCTGATTACGCGAATTGGTTAGATGAACAACAGCCAAGTATGGCAATCGAAACGAAAAAGAACCGTTTCGATGTGTATGTAAAAGCGTCAATGGCGTAAACATAGCGTAAGATTTTTTAACTGTCTGACTCTGCGGTACTTCTTCTCACAGCGCTCAATTGGGCGCTGTGATCGTTTCGACTTTTCGTCATGTCTACTGACACTTTTCGCTTGCTTATTCAGCACTCTGATTGTATATCTAATTAAGAATTATTATTATTTCACTTGGCATGATGCAGTCGCAGATTGTAAGGCAGTAAGAGAGTAAAACAGTCAATAGCGGAATCGCTGGAGTAGTAGCATGGCTAAACGTTTATGTAAGATGAATCGCAAACAGATCGCCGATAACTTGGGTGATATTCATCGTTTGGTGGTTGCGCCTAAATTCGTTTGTCGTTCTTGTGCGCGATCTTCTGCTTCGAAAGATACCTTGTGTAAACCGGCTGCAATTCCACCTCAGAAATGCCAAGATAAGTTGCTGTCCGAGCAACAGGCTTGTGGTTTGTTGGCGGAAGCACTGCCAACTTCATCACTCACTCAAGACACATCAATCAACATGACTTCTGAGCAAAGCGCAGAGAAAGCGGCGATTGTGAAGCGTGTAGTGGAACGAGTAAAAGAGAAAAAACTGGCAGCGAAAGTAGCAGCCGTAACATCCGCTACCAAGTTAGAGGCGCCGTCGATGTTTGACTTATCAGATAAGAAAGCGCTGAAGCAGGCGAAGAAAGCGGTTAAGAAACACTACAAGCAGCAGAAGAAGTTGCTTAAGTTAGCCAAAAAGCAGCAAAAATTACTGAAACGCCAACGCAAGCTTGAAGCGCGTAATGCCAAGCTAGAGGTGCTGCTACCAACGCCACCAAACACCTTGATGAGCGATAAACTGCAAACCCCGATACATTAAACATCGTTTTCATAACTTACGACAAATATACCATTAGAGACAAAAACGCGTCCATATGAGAGGACGCGTTTTTTATTGTCTGGTACCGAATATGGCTACTTGTTGGCGTAACTTATCTCTACACGTTTTTTCACCCAAGTCTCGTTAATCCACAATGACAGCATGATGATTGCGCCGCCAACAGTCAGGCGCATTACGTCGACATCACGGTTCCAAATTACAATATTTACAATCAAGCCAGCAGGCACGAGTGCATTGTTCATTACCGCGAGCGCGCCAGCATTGACCATAGTGGCACCTTTGTTCCACGCAAAATAACCAAAGCCCGATGCGATCAAGCCGAGGTAAGTCAGAATACCCCATTGCGTTGCCGTGGTTGGCATCTTGTCTAAGTTACCCATCAGAGCAAAGGCGACTGTCGCGACACACAGTGCGCCTAAATAGAAGTAACCAAATACCGTGTGCTGCGGCAACTCAACCGATTCGGTTTCCATAATGTACTTATAGCCGACCTGACCGATGGCAAAGCACAAGTTCGCACCCTGCACGACTAAGAATCCCATCAAGAAGTTTTCATTGATGCCAGCAAATTTAATCCACGCCGCACCTAGTACCGCAATAGCCGCCGTGACCAAATACCAAGGCGAGAATCGACCTTTCAAGAAGTCATAAATCAAGGTGACGTAAATCGGGGTAAATACGGTGAACAGCAATACTTCTGGTACTGAAAGGAGCAGGAATGACTGGTAGTAGAAGCAATACATTAAGCCGAGCTGGAAGCCGCCCACGATCATCAGTTTTACGATCAGAGACTTGCTAACGCCACGGAATTTTAAGAAAGGGATGAACACTACGCTCGCCAGCGCAATGCGCATGAAAACGGAGAACCAAGAATCAACCTGACCAGCAAGATAAACGCCGATCAGGCTAAATGAGAACGCCCAAAGTAGGGTGACTGCAGATAGATAAGCCATGGATGAGAATCTATATCAACAACAAAGATGACCGCAGTCTAACTAAGTTTGAGGGTCGCGCCAACGCAAATCAGTCTTTTAGCGGTACGACCAGCATATCGACGGGTGAGCAGTTAATAAGCTGACGCGTCGAAGACAATATCTTGCTCCAGAAATCTTGGTGGTGGCCGCAGACCACCATATCAAAGTTATATTCCTGAATGGTATCGCACAGTTCGTTACTCAAATCACCGCTACCCACTAGTGTATGGGTAATTGGGTACTCAGCGTACTCTTCAAAGTTTGCTAATTGGGTGCGTGACGCTTCCATTGCTTGGTGCTGGGCCTCAGCCATATTGATATCGATAAGACCAGTGTAGAGCTCGGCATAATTCACATCGATATGAATGAAAGAGACTTTGGCTTCTAGAGGCTTAGCCAATGACACCGCTTTTGATCAACACTTTACTGTCATCTGATAGGTCGACGGCCACAAGAATATGTTTGTAACTCATATTGCTATCTCCTTAAGAGGGTATAGATTCAGATTAGCACTAAGTCCCAGATATTTTTGCTGAAGTGATCTCATATCAATATTAATGGTACAAACTTTTGCCATAGTAATCATGTTATAGTGGCGTTATACCCAAGTGACTTTATTGTCGCTAAGCCGCTTGTATTGAGGTCACTTGGGTATATTGCATGGACATAAATAGGAGTTAACATGCTGTCTCAAACTATGGTTGAACAATTGAATGAGCAAATTAATCTAGAATTTTTCTCATCCAATCTATACTTACAAATGAGTGCTTGGTGTGAAGACAAAGGTTTTGAAGGTGCGGCTGAATTTTTACGCGCTCACGCCGTAGAAGAAATGGAGCACATGCAACGTCTTTTCACTTATGTGAGCGAAACGGGCTCAATGCCAATTCTAGGTGCAATTGAAGCACCGAAGCATGATTTTGCGAGCCTAGGCGATGTTTTCCGTGAAACTTATGAACATGAGCAAATGATCACGGAAAAGATCAACAAATTGGCGCATGTTGCTTTTACAAGCCAAGACTACTCAACGTTTAACTTCCTACAGTGGTACGTGGCTGAACAGCACGAAGAAGAGAAGTTGTTTAAAGGGATTTTAGATAAGATCGAATTGGTAGGTGAAGATGGTAAAGCCTTGTTCTTCATCGACAAAGATCTAGCACAAATGGCAAAAGAAGGTTCATCTTCAATTATGGGTGCTCCAGCTGTATAACGCGCTTAGATCGCAATAGCAGCGGGTAAAGGGCGAAGCATTGTTTGCCTTTTTCTCTTGAGCATCAGTGAAGATGTAGGGAGGAAAGATGATCAGTGGAGACACAATCTTATTTGCGCTAATGGTAGTAACCGCCGTAAACATGGTCAGGTACTTTACCGCTCTTCGTTCTCTGATATATATCATGCGTGAAGCGCATCCTTTGCTTTACCAGCAAGTGGATGGCAATGGCTTTTTTACTACGCATGGTAATGTCACCAAACAAGTTAGGTTGTTTCACTATATTAAGAGTAAAGAGTATCACCATCATCACGATGGACTGTTTACCGATAAGTGTGAACGAGTACGTGAGTTATTTATTCTCTCTACGGCACTGCTTGGTGTTACTCTGCTCGCCGCTTTTATTCTTTAGTCGCGGTTTTTATTCTTTAGTAAGAACATCGTTATACGGTGCTTGGAATTTAAGCGCTTTTCCCGCTCGATATTTGTCGGTAGAATAGCTGTATACAAAGCAAGGATGTGCATTACGCACATCCTTTTTTATTTTTTAGACGGTACCAACCTGAGTAAGTAATTGAGCGTTATCGATGAGTAAGAAATTTGATGTTGTTGTAATTGGCGCGGGTGCAGCGGGTTTGATGTGCGCGGCAGAGGCGGGTAAGCGCGGACGCCGTGTGCTTGTGCTAGATAATGCCAAAAAACCAGGGCGTAAAATCCTTATCTCAGGTGGTGGTCGTTGTAACTTTACTAACTACGATGTCTCTTCAAACAATTACTTATGCCAAAACCCACACTTCGTGAAATCAGCGCTGTCGCAGTACACCAACTGGGACTTTATCTCGATGGTCAGCAAGCACGGCATCGAGTTTGAAGAGCGCGATCACGGACAGTTATTCTGTGTTGATGCGTTTACCGCAAAAGACATCGTTAAGATGCTGCTAGCAGAATGCGACATGCCAAACATTCAGCAGCGTTACCAGTGTGATGTGCATTCGATTGAAAAAACTAACGATGGTTTTCGTCTGCATGCCGGAACGGAAAGCATTGAATGTGAATCCTTGGTGGTCGCAACGGGTGGTTTGTCGATGCCAAAACTGGGTGCGACGCCATTTGGTTACAAGATTGCTGAGCAGTTCGAGATCCCGGTGATCACAACCTCGGCAGGTCTGGTGCCATTTACTTTGCACAAGGAAGACAAAGAAGATTTTGCTGAGCTTTCAGGTATTGCTATCCCAGCAGAAATCACGGCGCAAGATGGCACTATGTTCAAAGAAGCGCTGTTGTTTACTCACCGCGGCTTGTCTGGTCCATCGGTACTGCAAATTTCGTCATTCTGGAAAGCGGGTCAGAAGGTAACGATTAATCTCGTGCCAAATGACGATATCGCCGAATTGCTAGAGTGCAGCCGCGAGAAACATCCGAACCAATCTCTAAAGAACACATTGGCAAAAGTGCTACCAAAGCGCTTGGTTGAAGTGCTGATTGAGCGTAAAGATCTGGCAGACAAACCGCTTAAGCAGTTCAACCCGAAAGAGATGGCCGCTATCGTTGAACGTTTAGAAAACTGGGCAGTAGCACCAAACGGCACAGAGGGTTACCGCACTGCAGAAGTGACTTTAGGCGGCGTAGATACCGATCACCTGTCTTCAAAAACCATGGAATGTAAGAACATCAAAGGCTTGTACTTCATTGGTGAAGTGATGGACGTGACGGGCTGGTTGGGTGGCTATAACTTCCAATGGTGCTGGTCGAGTGGCTTTGTTGCGGGACAGTGGGCGTAATGCCTTAGCTAAACAGTTCCGAACTCAATGACATTGAAAAAGACCAAGCGCAAGCTTGGTCTTTTTGCTTTGATTATTTGAATAACGCTTCAGGACTGACGGGCGCGCTAAAGCGATAACCTTGACCATATAGACAGCCTCGTTCATGCAAGTACTGCGCTTGCTGCGCGGTCTCTATTCCCTCAGCAATGACGGTTAAGGATAATGTTTTACCCATCGCAATGATCGCATTTACTATTGCGTTACTGTCGTTGTTGCTTGGGACATCGCTGACAAATGAGCGGTCGACTTTGAGCTTATTGATTGGTAGGCCTTTTAGATACGATAGCGAAGAATAACCCGTTCCAAAATCATCTAATGATATTTCTATTCCTAATAACCTTAACTGGTTGAGAGACTCAATCGCATGCAATGGGTCATTCAGTAGATAGCTTTCAGTAATTTCTAAATCGATGCGATCTGCTGGAAATTGAGTTTGCTGCAAAATGTCTTTTAGGCGTTGAATAAACCCCGGCTTTTGCAGTTGAAGTGCTGAAACATTGATGGCCATTTTGCCAAAATCAATGCCTTGGTCTAACCAATCTTTTCCTTGTCGGCACGCCTCTTTCATTACCCATGGACCAATCACTTGGATCAGTCCGGTTTTTTCTGCAATAGGAATGAACTCTGCTGGAGAAACGCTACCGAGTTCTGGGTGATCCCAGCGCAACAATGCTTCAACACCGACGACCTTGTGGTTATGGATTTGGTATTGAGGCTGATAAACCAGATAAAGCTCATTTTTTTCAATCGCTTCATGCAGCGCAGATTGTAGACGAACGTGAGAAATTGACTTGTCGGTTAAATCTGGAGAATAAAACGCATAGCCATTGCGGCCATTTTTCTTGGCTAAGTACATTGCCGTATCGGCATTTTTCAATAGTGTTTCACTGTCTTGACCATCTTGTGGATAGCAAGCAATACCAATACTCGTCGAGATGCGAAGCGATTCATTTTGACCTACTTTAAATGGTCGGTTGAATAGGTTTAGTACTTCCTCAACGGCATCGATAAGTCGCGATTTTGATTGGATGTTTGGCAAAATGATCACAAACTCATCCCCACCGATCCGAGCCACATGCGCTTGTCGGTGCAAGACGTCTTGTAATCGTTCCGCTAATTTAGTGAGGAGTTGATCACCATAGAAGTGCCCTAAGCTATCATTGATGTGTTTGAAGTGATCAATGTCGAGGAATAGGGTCGCAAAAGAGTGATGATGTTTACGGCCGCTTTCAATGTGTTGTTCCAGCAATGACAAAAGCTGAGTGCGATTGGGTAAACTGGTGAGCGGATCATAAAAGGCCATTCTCTGCAGCTTTTCTTCGTGCGCTTTACGTACGGAGATATCTTCAAATACACAGATGTAATTCACCAAATGACTGCTTTCATCCACGACGGTGCTGATGGTCGCCAGTTGGGGATAAACGCTGCCGTCCTTTCTTCGGTTTACAAACTCACCTTTCCATTGGCCTGTTGTTTTAAGCTGACGCCATAGCTCTGTGTAGAAGTCCGGATCATGGTGGCCAGAGCGGATGATGTTCGGCTTTTGTCCAATGGCCTCTTCTGCGGTGAAGCCAGTGATGCGAGTGAAAGCACTGTTAATCTCAAGAATATTGGCCGTACGATCGGTGATCATCATGCCCTCATGAGAATGATTAAAAATGGTCGATGCCAATGAGAGCTGGTTTTCAACGGTTTTACGACGGGTCACATTGCGTGTCATACCCAAAATTCCGATGAGCTCACCAGCTTGATTGCGAATGGGCGATTTTATGGTCTCTAACCAAATGGGTTTGTTGCTACCATCAACTAGCGAGTACTCTTCGACAGTGTGTTGTCTACCCGTCGCGATGACTTCTTGGTCTGCATCCATAAATTGTTGGGCACGTGCAGGAGTAAATAATTCGCGATCTTTTTTGCCAATAATGTCCGTACTTTTCATATTCCAAGCCTCTTCAACAGTTCGGCTGGTTAGGACATATTCACCATCAATACTTTTTATCCATGTGTGGTCATCTAGCCCATCAACAAATTCTTGTAAGCTCGGTAATGTGGTATTAACGGGCTGTTGGTTTCGCCATTGCTCTTGATGAAAAATAACGCCAATGTCAAAACCAATGCGTCCACATAGAGCGCTCAAATCGATAGTGACTTCTGTTGAATGTTCATTGTTGTGGACTAAGGCAATCGCTGCAAAAAGTGTACCGTTAGGTTGCCATATCGGACAAAAGCTTAAGGTCTGGCCTGAAAAGTTGATGCGCTCCACTGCGAGGCTTGGTGCCTTGAACTGTTTGGTCATCGATTGAAGTAAGGCCACAATATCTTCTTGGTGGATATCCGTTGTGCTGATTTCACTCAGTTGCCATTGATACGTGTAGTCGTGGGCAAACAGTAGCCCTTGAGCTTGGAAACGACCACAAAAGTGGTGCAGCGCATGTTTCCATGTAGAGAGAAGATCGGAAGATACTGCAAAGCGAAACATAATTACTAGATGACCTTAGCGGTTTGTTGCAGGAGGTCTGCAAAGCGCTTAAATGATAATTCTGTATGTGTAGCGAATGCGCTATCGTATCTGAAGCAAGGTGTTTTCTATATCAGGAGAGAGGTGGTTAATGATTGATTTGTTAACCACCTCTCCTTTTGAGGTAATCTTGTCGGTTTTTAAATAACTTACGGGGCCGTTTCCGAGACTTGACGTGATTTTCCGAAGCGAACTTGTTGGATAACCAAACCGCTGATGATCATGACTAATCCCATCAATGTTGATGGATGGATCTCTTCTCCAATGATTGTCGCAAGGAGTGCCAGAGAGATAAACGGCGATGCAAAAATCAGGTTGCTGATACGCGCCGTATTCTCAGTCAGTTTGAGCGCAGTAAGCCACAGTACAAATGTCACTCCCATCTCAAATAGGCCGACATAAGTCACCGCTGCCCAACCTTTGGCAGATATCTGGCCCCAGCTGGCCCCCTCATAGAGACTCAGACCAACAGCAAAAGGGATCGCCACTAAGAAACCCAGTAATACGCCAATGACAGGGTCCGCTTTGTTTTTTGTATTGAGGATCCAGTAACTCGCCCAAAGTAGTGTGGAAAGCAGCGCCAAACAGACGCCAAGTGGACTTTCAAAATCCATTCCCAAGACGTTACCTTTAGTGGCAATCACAATGACTCCGGCATAACTAAAGCAACACGCGATCCAATCTTTGCCACGAATTTTCTGTCCTAAGAACACCGCCGCCATCAAGGTTAGAGTGATGGCCCAGCTGTAGTTAATGGCTTGTGCTTGAGAGGCCGGTAACAAATCGTATGCTTTGAATAAAATCAGGTAGTAAGCGAGAGGGTTAATTAAGCCCAGTAGCAAGTAGTACCAAGGGTTAGACAAAAAAGTCGCACTAAGTTGGTTTAGCTTACCTTGCACGCCACATACCAGGGTCAGTGCGATCGCTGACACTATGCTTGCTATGGTGAGCATCTGGATAGGAGTGAATTCCGCCAAAGTCAATTTAAATGCGGTCGCCACTGTTGACCAAAGTAATACCGCTGAAAGCCCAAATCCTAGGGCGCGACGCTCGTTCATGATGCCTCTATGTAATAATGACGTACTGCTCGTTGTCGAAAATATAAACAGGAGTGA
The DNA here is from genome assembly GCF_003544875.1 of Vibrio alfacsensis. Classification (NCBI taxonomy): domain Bacteria; kingdom Pseudomonadati; phylum Pseudomonadota; class Gammaproteobacteria; order Vibrionales; family Vibrionaceae; genus Vibrio; species Vibrio alfacsensis. Next base: position 3,032,533 of record NZ_CP032093.1, on the reverse strand, counting down.
GTATGTTGTACGGAAACTCGAGGGCGTGATGACCTCTCGGGCGAAATATAACCGTTTGAGGTTAACATCCCTTAGTGTATGCGAGGACTTTTTATCCAACAAACTGGACATTTATCCAGTATGTAAATACCATTATTAAAGATAAAAAACACAGGCTAACTCGCTATTATGCAATGGATTCTTGAGCATCAATCTCTCATTCTGTCTTCACTTTTTGCCGCGACAACGAGCGGTGTCGCAGTAGGTTGGTGGGTCAAGCAACGTTTTGTTATGCAAACTCAGTTGCTTGAACAACAATTACATTCTGAAAAACAGCTTCATCAACAACAACTTGAACAGGCAAAGCAGAGCCTTGCTGATGCGCAGCAAGAATTGGATGAGCTCGATGACGAGCGTGATAAAGCCGCATTCGAGGTGCGTCAAACACACGGTAAATTGATGGCTGCGATGGAAAAACTGCGCTATTTCGAAGCCGTAAAACAAGAGCGTCAGCAGTATTTTGATGAGCTAGGGCAGATGCGAGAGCACAAATCACGCCTTGAAACCCAGCTTGGCGAGCAGCAAGCGCGCCACGAGCAAATCAATCAAGCCAATGCTGAAAAGCTGCAAATCCTTGAACAAGCAGAAGCGCGTTTAAAGCAGCAATTCGAGCACTTAGCGAATCAGTTGTTCGAAGAGAAAACCGCTAAAGTCGACATTCAAAACCGTCAGAGTTTGGAGGGTTTGCTTTCTCCGCTCAAAGAGCAGTTGGAAGGGTTCAAAAAGCAGGTTAACGACAGCTTTAGCCAAGAAGCCAAAGAGCGTCATACGTTGGTGCACGAGTTGAAAAACCTGCAACGCCTTAATGAACACATGACTCGAGAGGCGGTTAACCTAACCCAGGCACTAAAAGGCGACAACAAGCAACAAGGTAACTGGGGGGAAGTGGTTCTGGCTCGCGTATTGGCAGAATCTGGCTTGCGTGAAGGGCACGAGTACCAAACTCAGGTGAGCTTGCAAAACGAAGCGGGCAAGCGCTATCAACCTGATGTGATTGTTCACTTACCGCAAAACAAACAAGTGGTGGTCGATTCGAAGATGGCTTTGGTGGCATACGAGCGCTACTTTAACGCTGAAACCGACACTCAACGTGATCAGGCGCTGAGCGATCACCTTTCCGCCCTGCGTGCACACATTAGAGGGTTGAGCCTTAAGGATTACCATCAGTTGAAAGGCATTCAGAGCCTCGACTACGTGTTGATGTTTATTCCGGTGGAGCCTGCATTCCAAGTCGCGATTCAAGCGGATCCGAGCTTGGTGAAAGACGCGATGGAACAAAACATTATCTTAGTGAGCCCAACCACCTTGCTGGTGGCGCTGCGCACGATTGACAACCTGTGGCGCAATGAACGCCAGAATGAAAATGCCCAATTAATTGCGGAGCGTGCCGCAAAGTTGTACGACAAACTACGTCTGTTTATTGATGATATGGAGGGGCTAGGAAGCGCATTAGATAAGGCCAATCAGACTTATCAAGGGGCGATGAATAAGCTTGCAACAGGGCGGGGCAATGTGATCCGTCAGGCAGAGAGCTTTAAGCAGCTTGGGGTTGAAGTAAAACGTCCTATTTCTCCTGAACTTTCTCAGTTGGCACAGAGTGAGTCATTTTCTGAAAATGCTTCTTTAGTAGAAAGACATCCGGCTGAGGATAAAGTAAACTAATCGACCGCAGTACAGTGGGCGAGCATATTTGTCAGCCATCGCCCTGACGTGAAAAAGTGCTGCCGAAGAGGAATCAGAATGACGGACACAAGCGTGCAATCAAATACAGCGTTAGAGAATGAAACGACCCACTTTGGTTTTACCACGGTGGCAAAAGATGAAAAAGTGACCAAAGTTGCCGAAGTTTTCCACTCAGTGGCAGCAAAATACGACATCATGAATGATTTGATGTCGGGTGGTATTCACCGCCTTTGGAAGCGTTTTACTATTGATTGCAGTGGCGCTCGTCCGGGTCAACGTGTTCTTGACCTAGGTGGTGGTACTGGTGACCTGACGGCGAAATTCTCGCGCATTGTTGGCGACCAAGGCCATGTGATCCTAGCGGACATCAACAACTCTATGCTTAACGTCGGTCGTGACAAACTGCGCGACAATGGCGTTGTTGGCAACGTGCACTATGTACAAGCAAACGCAGAAGAATTGCCATTCCCAGATGATTACTTTGATGTGATCACTATCAGTTTCTGTCTACGTAACGTCACTGACAAAGACAAAGCACTTCGCTCAATGTTCCGCGTATTAAAGCCAGGCGGTCGTCTATTGGTTCTTGAGTTCTCGAAGCCAATCTTAGACCCACTGTCAAAAGTGTACGATGCGTATTCGTTCCACCTATTACCAAAAATGGGTGAGTTGGTGGCGAACGATGCTGACAGTTACCGTTACTTAGCAGAATCTATCCGCATGCACCCAGACCAAGATACGCTGGAAGGCATGATGAAAGAAGCAGGCTTTGAAAACACCAAATACTACAACCTTACTGGTGGTATTGTGGCGTTGCACCGTGGCTACAAATTCTAAGGATAAGCGGCATGCCATTTGAACCTCTTATCACAGCGGTAATTGAAACAACGCTGAACACCTTGATTAAAGACGATCCTGAATTGGGTCGTCGTTTGTCACGTCTGAAAGGTCAGGTGATTCAAATTCATCTGAAAGAAATCAATAAGACGCTGACGTTCATCTTCAGCCAGCAAATTGATGTATTGGGCCATTACGAAGGTCAGCCAGATTGTTATCTGTCATTAAATCTAAGTGTATTGCCTGAACTGCGCGACCAAGCCAACATCACTCGTCTTATCAAACAAGATAAGCTGGAGCTTGAGGGTGATATTCAATTAGCACAAAAATTCTCGCAATTGATGGTGGATTGCAAGCCGGACATCGAAGAGTGGTTATCTCGCGTGACAGGCGATGTTGTCGCACATACTGTTGTCCAAGGCACTAAGAATGTCGGGCGTTTTTTTGCTTCTCAAGCAGATAAGCACCAACGACATCTTGCTCAAGTGGTGACGGAAGAGTGGAAATTGGCACCAGCACCATTGGAAGTCGCCTACTTCTGTGACCAAGTGGATGACGTTCGTAGCCAAGCCTCTCGTGTGGAAGCTCGACTCAATGCGCTACTAAACAAACTTGATACAGATAAGCCGGCGTTGGAGAACTCATGACGCCAACAGAAATAAAGCGCTTATACCATATCATTAAAGTTCAGCTGGAATATGGCTTGGATGAGTTGTTGCCAGAGCATCAGCTAACCAAAGCGCCGCTATTAATGCGCAAAAGCTTATTCTGGATTAAGAACCAACACCCAGAAAAACCATTGGGCGAACGTCTTCGTCTTGCTTTACAAGAACTTGGTCCGGTTTGGATTAAGTTCGGTCAGATGATGTCTACTCGCCGTGACCTCTTTCCGCCACACATTGCTGACCCTCTTGCGCTTTTACAAGACCGAGTTGCTTCATTTGACGGGCAATTGGCAAAAGAGCAGATGGAGTTGGCTCTGGGCGGCCCGTTAGAGAACTGGTTCACGGAATTTGATATCAAGCCGCTCGCGTCAGCGTCGATTGCGCAAGTGCACACTGCGCGTCTAAAAGACACTGGCCAAGAAGTGGTATTAAAAGTCATCCGTCCAGATATTCGTCCGGTCATTGACTCAGATCTAAAACTGATGCACCGCATGGCGCGTATAGTCGCCCGTGCAATGCAGGAGGCTCGTCGCTTAAAGCCTGTTGAAGTGGTTCGTGAATACGAAAAAACTCTTTTGGATGAACTCGATTTACGTCGTGAAGCCGCCAACGCGATTCAACTTCGTCGTAACTTTGAGGGCAGTGAAGAACTGTACGTTCCAGAAGTTTTTCCTGATTTCAGTAATGAAACTGTCATGGTTTCTGAGCGAATATATGGCATTCAAGTCTCTGATATTGAGGGCTTGGAAGCAAACGGCACCAATATGAAGTTGCTTGCAGAGCGCGGCGTGAGTGTGTTCTTCACTCAGGTGTTCCGAGACAGTTTTTTCCATGCCGATATGCACCCGGGCAACGTATTCGTTAAACCGGAGCATCCAGAGAATCCAATGTGGATTGGGCTAGATTGCGGTATCGTTGGTACACTTAATAGTGAAGACAAACGCTATCTGGCGGAAAACTTCCTCGCTTTCTTCAATCGTGACTACCGCCGTGTAGCGGAATTGCACGTTGATTCGGGGTGGGTTCCTGCTGATACCAATGTCGACGAATTTGAATTTGCGATTCGCATTGTGTGTGAGCCAATTTTCGCTAAACCACTGTGTGAAATCTCATTCGGTCATGTGTTGTTGAATCTGTTCAATACCGCGCGTCGATTCAATATGGAAGTCCAACCGCAGCTTGTATTGCTACAAAAAACGCTGTTGTACGTCGAAGGACTGGGTCGCCAGTTGTACCCGCAACTTGATTTGTGGGAGACCGCGAAACCTTTCCTTGAAGAATGGATGATGAACCAAGTCGGTCCGCAAGCTTTAGTAAATGCCATTAAAGACCGCGCACCGTTTTGGGCAGAAAAGTTACCGGAACTGCCTGAGCTACTTTACGATAGCCTAAAACAAGGTAAAGCCATGAATCAACGCATGGATCAGCTTTACCAAGGTTACCGCCAAAGCAAGCGTCAGCAGGCGACAGGAAAGTTTTTATTTGGTGTTGGAGCCACTTTAGTCGTATGCTCGGCAATATTAGTGGATCACGCTTATGAGCAGTTATCGGTCGCTAGCGGTATCGCTGGTGTCACATTTTGGCTGCTTAGTTGGCGAGCTTATCGTCGTTAGACGTTAAACTCTTGAAATAAATTTGTTTAAAGACCCGAGGTAAAAAGAATGGGTGGTATCAGTGTTTGGCAACTTCTAATCATTGCTGTAATTGTTGTATTGCTATTCGGAACTAAGAAACTACGTGGTATCGGTGGCGATCTAGGTGGTGCCGTTAAGGGCTTCAAGAAAGCAATGAGCGAAGATGACTCTGCGAAGAAAGAAGAAAAAGACGCAGACTTTGAGCCAAAAAGTTTAGAAAAACAGCAGCAAAAAGAAGCGGCTCCTGAAACGAAAAAAGACAAAGAGCAGGCGTAATAAGTGTTTGATATCGGTTTTTGGGAACTGGTATTAATATCTGTTGTTGGTCTGGTCGTTCTTGGACCGGAACGTTTGCCTCATGCTATTCGTAGTGTTTCTCGTTTTGTCGGTGCTGCAAAGAGCATGGCAAACAGCGTGAAAGACGAACTGTCACATGAGCTGAAAGTCCAAGAGCTGCAAGATAACTTGCGCAAAGCAGAGCAAATGGGGATGGAAGATCTGTCTCCGGAGCTTAAATCTTCAGTCGATGAATTGAAGAAAGCAGCGCAATCTGTAAACCGCCCTTACGCGGAGCCAACCAAATCAGACGCAGAGCCAACGAAACATGAGGCAAATGCGACTGAAGCCGTTGAGAAAGCGGAAGAGATTAAGGTTACAGCGGCAGATAAAAAAGCCGAATAGTCTCAGTAGGAGGAGCTACACAAGATGGTAGCTCCTTTTTGATCAGCTTTATAAAAGAGGTTTGCCATGTCTACCGTCGAGCAGACACAACCTTTAATTAGCCATTTGCTAGAACTCCGTAACCGACTATTGCGTGCCATTTTGGCCGTGTTGGTGGTGTTTGTCGGGCTAATTTATTTTTCTAACCACATCTATGAGTTTGTCTCAGCCCCATTGGTTGAACGACTGCCAGAGGGTGCAACTATGATTGCAACAGATGTGGCTTCGCCGTTTTTTACACCATTGAAGCTGACGTTAATTGCTTCGGTGTTTATTGCGGTGCCGTTTATCTTGTACCAAGTATGGGCCTTTGTGGCGCCAGGTTTGTACAAGCATGAGCGTCGATTGATCATGCCACTGTTATTTTCTAGCTCATTGTTGTTCTACTGTGGTGTGGCATTTGCTTACTTCGTGGTGTTCCCACTGGTATTTGGCTTCTTTACGGCTATCTCGCTAGGCGGGGTAGAGTTCGCAACCGACATTTCGAGCTATCTTGATTTTGTACTTGCGCTGTTCATGGCATTTGGTATTGCGTTTGAAGTGCCTGTCGCGATTATCTTGCTATGTTGGACTGGCGCAACGACGCCACAAGATCTAAGAGAAAAGCGCCCATATATTATTGTTGGTGCTTTTGTTGTTGGCATGTTGCTGACGCCACCAGATATTATTTCTCAAACTCTGTTAGCTATTCCGATGTGTTTGCTTTTTGAAGTGGGTTTGTTCTTTGCCCGTTTTTATACACGCAAAGACGAAGAGGCAGAAGTGGAAGAGTAATCCATTCCAGAATGTAAAAAAGCGGCTTATCTAAGCCGCTTTTTTGATCGCTAGGTGTTCTTATACCGTTATAAGCGAAAGAGCGCGGTCGCATTTTGAGTCGTGATACGATCGATCTCTTCTATGCTTGAGTTAGTCAACTCAGCCACTCGAGCGGCAACTAATGATGTGTATGCGGGCTCGTTGCGTTTTCCACGATGTGGGACTGGCGCTAGATATGGGCAGTCGGTTTCTAGGATCACCCAGTTCATATCAAGATTTGGAATGACTTTATCCATCCCACCATTTTTAAACGTTGAGACGCCGCCGATACCTAAATGAAAGCCAAGTTTATTGATGGCTTGTGCTTCTTCTACGCTGCCACCAAAACAGTGAAATACGCCGCGCAAACGACCATCTTGCTCTTGGCTAAGTAGGGTAAGTGTTTCTTCGATGGAATCGCGAGTGTGAATGACCACGGGTAAATCCATCTCTTTCGCCCAGTTCAACTGAGTGATAAATGCTATTTCTTGCTCCGCGCGGAACGTTTTATCCCAGTATAAGTCGATACCAATTTCACCGACCGCGATAAATTTGTGCTTTTCGAACCAAGATCGAATGATTGCTAATGTTTGCTCAACATTACCATCGACGTAGCAAGGGTGTAGGCCCATCATCGAGCGGCATATTTCTGGATACGAGGCTTCGGTTTTTAGCATTGGCTCAATAGAGTCAAGATCGATGTTTGGCAGCAGTATCTTACTAACCCCTTGAGCTAAAGCGCGTGTAACCACCTCATCGCGGTCATTATCAAATTCGCTGGCGTAAATATGAGCATGCGTATCGATCATCGTTTGTCTCTATGGTTCGTCTTTAAATTGATTGATTCAACAGTATACTCGAGTGTGAGTGCTGGGTCATTTTCGCGTTTTTAGTGACCTTTTTTCATATTGTCACTCGCAAGGTGCTGCAAGAGTGATATGATTTTGCCACCAGATGATTTTGATCATCATAACCGTCCAGACAAGGAGAAAATGGTGTCTGTATCAATTCAAGGTCCATTCCCTGCACGCCGTATGCGTCGCATGCGTAAGCACGATTTTAGTCGTCGTCTGATGGCTGAAAACCAACTTTCTGTTAATGATCTGATTTACCCAATGTTTGTTCTAATGGGTAAAGACCGCCGTGAAAGTGTTGAATCGATGCCGGGTGTAGAGCGTTTGTCGATTGATTTAATGCTAGAAGAAGCGCATTACTTAGCAAGTTTAGGTGTGCCAGCGATTGCATTGTTTCCTGTCGTAAACCAAGACGCAAAGAGCCTATGCGCTGCAGAAGCATACAACCCAGAGGGTTTAGTTCAACGTGCTGTTCGTGAATTAAAAGAGCATGTGCCGCAAATGGGTGTCATTACGGACGTAGCACTGGATCCATTTACGACCCATGGCCAAGACGGCATTATTGATGAAGATGGCTATGTGATGAACGATGAGACGACAGAAGTGCTTATCAAACAAGCCTTGTCTCATGCGGAAGCGGGTGCGGATGTCGTGGCACCATCAGATATGATGGATGGTCGCATTGGTAAGATCCGTGAAGCATTAGAAGAAGCCGGTCATATTCATACACAAATCATGGCTTACTCTGCTAAATATGCATCAAACTATTACGGCCCATTCCGTGATGCCGTCGGTTCAGCATCGAACTTAAAAGGCGGTAACAAGAAAAACTACCAAATGGATCCGGCAAACAGTGATGAAGCGCTGCATGAAGTGGCACTCGATATCAATGAAGGCGCTGACATGGTCATGGTAAAACCAGGTATGCCTTACCTTGATGTGGTTCGACGTGTGAAGACCGAACTGCAAGTACCGACGTTTGCTTATCAAGTTTCAGGCGAATATGCGATGCACAAAGCAGCCATCATGAATGGTTGGCTAAAAGAGCGTGAAACTGTGTTGGAATCACTGCTTTGCTTCAAACGTGCTGGTGCTGACGGTATTCTGACCTACTTCGCGAAAGATGTTGCTGAGTGGTTGGCAGAAGAAAATGCGCAAGCAGCTCAGCACCTAGTGAAAGCTCAACAAGCAGCAGAAGAGTAATTATCGCTCAATGAGAAAAACCAGACCGACAATTGTTGTCGGTCTTCATGTACCCAAGTAACCTCAGTCATAATGCATATGACCTAATGTTACTTGGGTATTTTTATCTCTGGAGAGTAGAACAATGACAATGCTGATTCGTGAAGGCACGCTGGAAGAGGCGATCCAAGTAGTAGCACGCGTAACGGAGTTTGCACGTGGTGAAACGGTTGAATCCATGGCAGCACGCCTTGGGGATAAAAAGAGTTTAATCTTAGTTGCTGAGAAAGCGGGTACGATCCTTGGTTTTAAAATCGGCTATGAACTTGATGATTACACGTTTTATAGCTGGTTTGGTGGAGTAGCACCAGAGGTGCGCAATGAAGGCGTAGCGCAAATGCTGTTAGAGGCTCAAGAAGATTGGGTCTCGGAACAGGGTTATAAAATGCTAAAAGTGAAATCACGTAATCAATTTCCAGCAATGCTACGTTTACTGCTAAGAAATGACTACATCATTGAAAAGTTTGAAGAAAACCAAATCTTCGCGAGTCTCGTGTTCACTTTATTAAAGCTGTGTGAAAATAAATGAGATTTTTCTCATTTAACTGTTGATTATTAAATGAGAATCATTATTATTAAAAGCGTCTTAGGGAACGAGAGAAGTTCATAAAGAGAGGGCGTTACTGATTAACCAGTGGTTAAGAAAGTAATGAAATCGACAATTGAACGTAAACGAATTCTTTTTGACACGACATTGCTCACATTGCTTCCAGTGTAATTTATAGCTTCTTGGCAAAGTTACCTCATTAATAGAACTAACTTTACCACTTCTGCTAGGCGACCCATCGGGTCGCTTTTTCTTCCGAAAATTTTTATTGACGGCATTCGCCAAAACTTTTCCACATGTAACGATCATTTCTAGATCCTTGATCTTGTAGATCTGTTTTCAGTAAGTTCTTTATAAACAGTGGTTTGCGCTTTAGTTTTTGTGTTTTCTTTTAAGTTGATAACCGGTGGATAATTTATATAAACAGAGTTATCCACAGTGTGGCGTGTTTTCCGTGAACAAACTCGGAAAATTTCCGCGAACTTGATCGCGCGAACAAGATAGATTCAGATCAGTAGTCATGGCATTCTAAGCAGATCTCTTAAGTACTGATTTGGATACAGACAATTATGGCAAGTATTCCTGAAAACCCGTTGATTCTTATCGATGGTTCTTCTTATCTATATCGCGCTTTTCACGCTTACCCTGGCACGATGAGTAACGGTGAAATCCCAACTAACGCAGTGTATGGCGTAGTGAATATGCTACGTAGCATGATGCGCCAGTTTGCTTCTGATCGCATCGCCGTGGTTTTCGATGCGAAAGGTAAAACTTTCCGCGACGATATGTACCCAGAATACAAAGCAAATCGTCCGCCAATGCCGGATGATCTCCGCTGCCAAATTGAACCGTTGCATAATGTTATACGGGCAATGGGTCTCCCACTTATTTGTATACCAGGTGTTGAAGCTGATGACGTTATTGGCACGCTTGCGTATCAAGCATCTCAACAAGGTATGCCTGTATTGATCAGTACTGGCGACAAAGATATGGCGCAACTTGTGGATGACAACATTACACTGATCAACACCATGACGAATGTTGTGATGGATCGTGAGGGTGTGATTGAAAAGTTTGGGATTCCACCAGAGTTGATTATCGACTACCTTGCTTTGATGGGCGATAAAGTGGATAACATCCCTGGCGTTCCAGGTGTAGGTGATAAAACGGCGACTGCACTACTGCAAGGTATCGGCAGTTTAACTAAGCTGTACGAAAACCTTGATGATATTGCAGCACTTGGTTTTCGTGGCTCAAAGACCATGGCGAAGAAGCTCGTTGATAATAAAGACAATGCCATGCTGTCTTATGAGCTAGCCACCATCAAGCTCGATGTAGAACTGGAAGAAACGCCAGAATCATTACTAAAAGCAGAACCAAGCAAAGATGAGCTGATCAAACTGTACGGTCAGTTGACGTTCAAATCTTGGTTGAATGAGCTTTTAGATGGCGGTTCGGGTGTTGTTGAAGCGGATGAGTCAACTGGTGCAGTGCGCGGTAGTTCAGTATCTAAAGCGGACATGGACACCTCAGCGGTGAAGATTGATCGTAGCCAATACGAAACTATTTTGGATGAAGCCTCATTCATGGCTTGGCTAGACAAACTAAAAGCGTCTGACCTGTTTGCGTTTGATACAGAAACCGACAGCCTAGATTACATGGTGGCAAACCTTGTTGGTCTGTCATTCGCTATTGATGAGGGCATTGCGGCTTACGTTCCTGTCGCGCACGATTACCTAGATGCACCGCAGCAACTCGATCGTGAGTGGGTGCTTGCACAACTTAAACCGATTCTTGAAGATGATACCCAAGCGAAAGTGGGTCAGAACCTGAAATACGACGCCTCAGTATTGGCTCGCTATGGCATCGAGATGAAAGGCATCAAGCACGATACCATGTTAGCGTCCTACGTTTATAACAGCGTTGGTGGCAAGCAGGATATGGATAGCCTTGCGCTGCGTTTCCTACAACACAGTTGTATTTCGTTTGAACAGATTGCAGGCAAAGGCAAGAACCAACTGACTTTCAATCAAATCGAATTGGATGAAGCGTCACCATACGCAGCAGAAGACGCTGATGTAACACTTCGCCTGCACAACCGTCTATTTGCAAATCTTGAGCAAGATGACAAGCTAAAAGCCGTTTACGAAGAAATCGAAATACCGTTGGTCCCTGTGCTTTCTCGCATTGAGCGCACTGGCGTATTGATCGATGACATGAAGCTCAGTACACAGTCAGTCGAAATTGCTGCTCGCTTAGACGAGTTAGAGCAGAAAGCTTATGAAATTGCGGAACAAGAGTTCAACATGAACTCGCCGAAACAGCTTCAAGCGATTCTATTTGAAAAAATGGGCTTGCCGGTGCTCAAGAAGACCCCATCGGGCACACCATCGACGAATGAAGAAGTACTGCAAGAGCTGGCTTTGGATTACCCACTACCAAAACTGATCTTGGAATACCGTGGTTTAGCGAAGTTAAAATCGACGTACACAGACAAGCTACCAAAGATGATTAACCCATCAACAGGTCGTGTACACACTTCTTACCACCAAGCCGTAACCGCGACGGGTCGTCTATCGTCGACGGATCCAAACTTGCAAAATATTCCAATCCGCAATGAGGAAGGGCGTCGAATCCGTCAGGCATTTATTGCGCCGGCTGGTTATAAGATCTTGGCGGTCGATTATTCTCAGATTGAATTGCGCATCATGGCGCATCTATCAGGAGACCAAGCACTGCTTGATGCGTTCCGTCACGGCAAAGATATCCATGCAGCAACCGCTGCAGAAATCATGGGTGTGCCTATTGACCAAGTATCAAGTGAGCAGCGACGTCGTGCTAAAGCGGTTAACTTCGGCCTTATCTACGGTATGAGTGCATTTGGCCTTGCGAAGCAGCTTGGTATCCCTCGAGGTGAAGCGCAAGCTTATATGGATAAATACTTCGAACGTTACCCAGGAGTAATGCAGTACATGGAAGACACTCGTAGTGCTGCTTCGGTACAGGGCTATGTCGAGACCATCTTTGGACGTCGCTTGCATTTACCAGAAATTCAATCGCGTAACGGTATGCGCCGTAAAGCTGCTGAACGCGCAGCGATCAACGCACCGATGCAAGGGACAGCAGCGGATATCATCAAAAAGGCGATGTTGCTTGTTGATCAGTGGATTCAAGAAGAGGGCAATGATCGAGTGAAACTTCTGATGCAAGTACACGATGAACTGGTGTTTGAAGTCGAAGAGTCGTCTTTAGTCGAAATTGAAAGTAAAGTACAAGAATTGATGGAATCTGCAGCAGATTTGAAAGTGCCTCTTGTTGCGGATGCAGGTCATGGTGATAACTGGGATCAAGCGCACTAGTCATTTTTAGTGCAATTTACGCCAATTTGTATGAGCCAGCGCACAAACGCTGGCTTTTTTTGTCAATAAAAAAAGCAATTTGAAATTTTGAATTGTTGTTGCTTAATGAAACTATCATGAAAATTAACTACAAAAGTTCTTTGCAAATCTGACCAATTGTTGTACATTATCTCTCGTAGGGTACAGAGGTAAGATGTTCTATCTTTCAGACCTTTTGTTTCACGTTATTGGATTAGGCTGATTCAGCCGCCCCAGTCAGTTTTTGACTGGGGCGTTTTTATTGGGCGAAAGAAAATTTTCTTTTTAACTCAATAGGTTAATAATAATCCGATCAATTCTCGCTTGTTCAAGCGGCTAAGTCACTGCAATACATAGATTTTTACATCAACTCGATCCGATATTTGTCCTGTAAATTTATTCCAATCACACTATCATTTTTCTTGAAAGAAAGTAAGTAGACACAAGTTTTGCCTGGAAATTAAATTAAGTTATTGATTTGTAGAATAATAATGAGTTATGAAAAGTGTGAAATGTAATGTTATTCGGTTTTGATTGCTTTTTGACCTATTGAAAAACAAATTCAGTTCAGTAATGCTTGCGGCATAATAATTATTACCAGTTTTCTCTCCCATTATCCCTGCCAGGAAGGTGGGGATTTTTATTGTCTAAAATTCACGTTTATGGACAGCAGATAAACAAAAGCCCCACCAAAAGGCAGGGCTATATCGAAAAATTTTAACAAAATTTGTTAATTATTCTTCGCCGCTCTCTTGAGAATCTTGCTCTTCTTCTTCAATCAGATGTGCGAACGCTGGTGCAAACCATGTATCCAGTTTGGCACGTAACTGATCGACACCGAGACCTTTCAGTGAAGAGAACACATCAACCGATACGTCACCACCAAAAGTTTCTACTTGTTTGCGAATTTTTAGTAGCGTTTGTTTGCGAGCACCGCTTTTCAGTTTATCTGCTTTAGTTAGAAGAACCTGAACAGGGATGCGACTGTCAATCGCCCAGAAAATCATTTGTTGGTCGAGATCTTTCATTGGATGACGAATGTCCATCAGAACCACCAAGCCTTTTAGACACTCGCGTTTCTGTAGGTATTCACCCAATGATTTCTGCCATTTGTTCTTCATCTCAATCGGTACTTGAGCGAAGCCGTATCCTGGCAAATCGACGATATGACAACCTTCTTCTACCTTGAAAAGGTTGATCAATTGAGTACGACCTGGGGTCTTTGATGTCTTAGCTAAACTTTTTTGGTTAGTTAGACGGTTAAGTGCACTCGATTTACCAGCGTTTGAGCGTCCTGCAAACGCAATCTCGACACCTTCGTCCTCCGGTAGGTGACGAATATCGGGTGCGCTGGTGATGAAATGCGTGTTTTGGTAATGAATTTTTACGCTCACTGTTAACTCCATCTCGACTTTGTGTAGTCGATTGATTACTTTTTTGTGAAATTGTGTAAAATAACCGTGCTCGGCATAAGGTCGCCTATTGTACCATGAGTGTACGCGGTATGTTCACATTCCGTGGTACTGGAAGCTTGATAATTATAATGGAATGTCATGAAGAAATTAGCGCTAATTTTGAGTCTTTTAGCCAGTTGCTCAGTATGGGCCCAAGGTAATATTGAAGCTGGTAAAGCAAAATCACAAACTTGTGTCGCCTGTCATGGAGCAGATGGTAACAGTGCACTTGCAATGTACCCGAATCTTGCAGGCCAACACGCTAAGTATCTTGAAAAGCAGTTAAAAGATCTAAAACTCGGTATGACGAGTGGTGGTAAACAAGGTCGTTACGACCCTGTTATGAGTGGTATGGCTATGCCACTGAGCGATGAAGACATCGCCGATCTGTCCGCTTACTATGCCTCTTTACCTATTGCAGAAAGCTCAACCCCAGAGAATGTGGTCGAACAAGGCAAAGTACTTTACACCGCTGGTGATGCAGAGCGTGGTCTTACCGCATGTATCGCATGTCATGGTCCTCGTGGTAACGGTACTGAACTGTCAGGTTTTCCTAAAATATCTGGACAGCAAGCGGACTACATTAAAGCTCAGTTAGAGAAATTCCGTGATGGTAACCGTAATAATGATATGAACGCGATGATGCGTGATATCGCGAAGAAGATGACAGATGAAGATATTGAAACGCTGTCAAAATACGTTGGCGGTCTGCACTAATATATTGAAGTTACTTGAGTATATGTCCCCTACATAGTTCGAGCAAAGTTAAACAAAAATGCCCTGACAGGATTGTCAGGGCATTTTTGTTTCGGAGCCTCAATATCTAACTCGCGTTGTAAAATAAATTGGGTGAGGGTAGGTATTGTTTTAGTGATTTAGATCACATTCTGTTTTGCGTAGTAAAGAGATAGATCGCTCGGGTCTTTGTGAGATATTTGCCATGCGTATGCTGTACGATTTCTCATGAGTAATTTTAAGTGTATGATAATAAATGCTATTTGTTGTGGGTGAAAAATTGTCTCGAATTATTTCATTTAGTGGGTTGTTGGTTTTTGGAGAATCCGTAAAGTAGCAACTGTTCACAAGGAGTGGCACTCAGGGTTTCAGACCATGGATTTTAGGTCTCCAAGGACGCAAGCGAGGGACGCTTGGTAGTCGGAAAAGGGACGTAGGTAGGCAAGGAGTCTACCGGATATGGATGGTCATCTCGTCTGATGGTTAAGACAGTGAAAAGGATCAAGCTCAGGAAGTAGCTCAGCAAACAGGAAGTGAAAGGATAGCCAAAATTCATCAGGAAGATGGAAAACAACACTTTTTGGCAAGGAAAGCACGAAAAACAAAAGGATTCTTGGTGCACCAGATGTGTGCAACACAGTTTCGCCACTTGAGGTGGCATTTAGAAAGCGACAGTTTAACTGTCGCTTTTTTTATATCTGTTTGGCGACGAATAAGCACAATCAAACTTTTTTAACAAAAATTGCTGAAAAAATATCCAGCAACACTCCAATCTAGGTCTACTTTCTGGTATGTTTCGCATCCCTGTTTGAGGAAGCCAGCATGCATACTTGTCCTTTATGCCAGAATCAGCGCACTCATCACTATTTTGAAGACAAGCGACGCGAGTATCTTCAATGTGAACAGTGCAATTTGGTGTTCGTTAACCCAGACCAACGTTTGGATGCAGAAACCGAAAAAGCTCACTATGATTTGCATGAGAACAGCCCAGAAGATATGGGATACCGACGTTTTTTAGCGCGGATTGCTGATCCAATTGCAGAGCGAATTTTGCCACAATCGAATGGAATCGACTTTGGTTGTGGTCCTGGCCCAACGCTTTCCTTGATGTTAGAAGAAGCAGGGCACAACATGGCGTTATATGATCTTTATTACCACCCAGATACCTCGGTGCTAGAAAAGCAGTATGACTTCATGACAGCAACAGAGGTGATCGAACACCTCTACCACCCCGATCTGGTGTGGAAACAATGGTTGAATTTAGTTAAGCCAGGTGGCTGGATAGGCCTGATGACGAAAATGGTCATTGATGTAGAAGCCTTTCAATCATGGCATTATAAGAACGATCCTACCCATGTGGTGTTCTTTAGCCATGAGACGTTCCAGTTCCTAGCTGAGCGGGATAAGCTCGAACTCGAATTTATTGGTAATGATGTAATTTTACTGAGGAAAACCCAGTAATGAGCCGTAGTAAAAAATCTAGAAAGCCAGGTGCAGCAGGCGCACCTGAGTTTGTTGTCACTCGTAACCGTACAGAATCTGACGTTGAAGGTCGCCTACGCAAGCGTGCGAAAAAACGTAAGGGCTTGAAGAAAGGTAGCCGTAACTCTGAAGTGAACGAGCAGAAGAAGCAATCGGCTGCACAAAATCGTGATCCACGCCTAGGCAGCAAGAAGAAGATTCCTCTAATTGTTGAGCCAGCGAAGAAGATGACGAAACAAGATCGTCGTCTATCTGCTGAGCAAGAGCTAGAGATGCTAGAAAATGATGCGCAATTGAACGTGTTGTTGGATCGCATTGAAGCCGGTGAAAACCTAGGTAAAGGCTTGCAACAATATGTTGATGAGAAGCTTGATCGTATCGAAAGATTAATGGACCAATTGGGTCTACTAGAGCCGGAAGAAGAAGACTTTACCGCTCCAGCAACAAAAGGCACGCGTAATGACGATGATCTACTTGCTGATTTCGACGGTATTAACTTCGATGACTACAAAGGATAAGTAATCCATGAACGTAACCTTATTAGCGATTGCAGGTGCAGTGATTATTATCGCGCTGGCTTCTTATGCAGGTTACCTTCTGCTTCAATTAAAAAAGCAAAAGGAATTGCAGCTGAAGCACAAAAATTGGCGATTGATAAACGTAATGCCAATATTTTTGAGAATGTGCATACCTTGTGTCTAGCGGGTATTCAAGGTCAGTGTGATTTGTCTGAAATCAGCATTCGTGTCTATAACATTATGGATTACGTCCAGGGTGAAGGCCGTGTTGATTTCGATACCACCTACCCTGCGATTTCAGAGCTTTACCATGTTGTAAAAGATATGGCGCGTGGCGAAGATCGCCAAAAGCTGACCAAGAAAGAGCGTATGCAACAAAACTTAGCGCGTCATAAAGCCGAAAACCGTCTGACTGATGCGATTGTTGAAGAGCTCAAAGTGTTGCAGAAAAACGTCCAGCCACTGAATAACCAAATCAATATTCAGATGATTTAATTACTTTCTCCCGTGGCTTATCAAACAGCCATAGGGGATCGTGATCACGCTAGCACTTCTTTAGTTTTATACTTAAAAAGCGGTGAGCGGTTACCGTCGTTGTCGTCTTGGTATGGCAGAATAACGGCCTCTGAGTATCGGGTGATGAGATATTTCACCCTAGCATTTACGGAAAGTACCACCATGTCGAATCAACATACTGAATCGAAACAGCAAATTGTCTGGGATCAAGCGGTATTGGATAAGTACAACTATTCCGGTCCTCGCTACACGTCGTACCCAACAGCACTGGAGTTTCATGAAGCGTTTACCATCTCGGATTACGATATGGCATGCACTCAATACTTAAATCGTCCGCTGTCGCTGTACGTTCATATTCCGTTCTGTCATAAGCTTTGCTACTACTGCGGCTGTAATAAAGTCATTACTCGCCACTCACACAAAGCGGATGAATATCTTGATGTATTGGAACATGAGATTCGTCAGCGCGCATCATTGCTTGTTGGACGTACAGTAACGCAATTGCATTTTGGTGGTGGTACACCAACATTCCTATCTGAAAAGCAAATCACTCGCGTAATGGATTTGCTGCGCCAAGAATTCACATTCAGCGCGGATGCAGAAATCAGTATTGAAGTCGACCCACGTGAAATCGAGCTGACGATGCTTGATCACTTGCGTAGTGAGGGCTTTAACCGTTTGAGTATCGGGGTTCAGGATTTCAATAAAGAAGTTCAGCAGCTTGTAAACCGTGAGCAAGACGAAGAATTTATCTTTGCGATGGTCGCACGTGCAAAAACGCTTGGTTTCCGCTCAACGAACCTTGACTTAATTTACGGCTTGCCGAAGCAAACGAAAGCGTCTTTTGCGAAAACGTTAGAGCAAGTGTTAGAGATGCAGCCTGGCCGTTTGTCTGTGTTTAACTATGCTCATATGCCACAGTTGTTTGCCGCGCAACGTAAGATCAAAGATGAAGACTTACCTCAAGCAGAAGAGAAGATGGCGATCCTGCAGGATACTATTGCCACGCTGACAGGCGCGGGTTACCAGTTCATTGGTATGGATCACTTTGCTATGCCTGATGATGAGCTTGCTGTCGCTCAGCGAGAGGGTATTTTGCACCGTAATTTCCAAGGCTATACCACTCAAGGCGAATGTGACTTAGTTGGTTTTGGCGTTTCAGCGATCTCAATGATTGGTGATGCGTATGCGCAAAACCAGAAAGAACTGAAAAAGTACTATGCACAAGTGAATGACTTACGTCATGCACTATGGAAAGGGGTTTCTCTGGATGCTGATGACTTATTGCGACGCGAAGTGATTAAGCAGCTTATTTGTAACTTCAAGTTGGATAAGAAAGCAATTGAATCAGAATTTAAGGTTAACTTTGAACACTATTTCAAAGAAGACCTACAGCTTTTGCAAACTTTCATTGATGACGAATTAGTTGAAGTCGATGGCAATGAAATTCGCGTGACACTACGTGGCCGTTTATTGATTCGTAACATCTGTATGTGCTTCGATAAATACCTACGTGCAAGAGCTCGTCAGCAGCAGTTCTCTCGCGTCATTTAAGTTTGAAACCGCTTCTCAATATAAAAAATGCCAGCATCTGCTGGCATTTTTGTTATAAGTTTTTGTTTTTACTGCAATGACTTATGCACGGTCTTTTACTTTTTCTTTCAGCTCAGTTTTCTCTGCATCTGATAGGAAAGCGAGATCAAGACCGTTAATTTGCGCTTGGCGAATCTGCGCTTGAGTTAGACCTGCTGCTGGTGCTGCAACGTCATACTCGTATGGTAGCTCGATGCCCTCAACTGCTGGGTCGTCAGTGTTTAGACACGCAAGAACGCCGTGCTTTAGGAACTGTTTGATCGGGTGGTTGGCGAGAGAATCAACCGTGCTGGTTTGGAAGTTCGATGTTAGGCAAGACTCAATACCAATACGGTTTTCCGCCAGATAATCCATCAGTTTAGGATCGTGAATCGCTTTTACACCGTGGCCGATACGTGTTGCCCCAAGCTCTTGGATCGCTTGCCACATGCTTTCTGCGCCCGCCGCTTCACCAGCGTGTACGGTGACATTAAGGCCAGCATCACGCACTTGTTTAAAGTGAGAGACAAAGCGATCACCAGGCTGACCAAGTTCGTCACCGGCAAGGTCAACAGCAACGATGTGCGATTTTTGGCTAAGGATAGCATCAAGCTCTTGCTGACAGGCATCCGTTCCAAACGTACGGCTCATGATACCGATTAAGTTTGCCTTGATACCAAAATCACGCATGCCCGCTTGAACACCATCGACAACCGCTTCTACTACACCGGCAATAGGCAGTTTGTGTTTCATCGCCATGTAGTAAGGGGAGAAACGCAGTTCAGCGTAGTCAATTTGCGCGTTCAGTGCGTCTTCTACGTTTTCGTAAGCAACACGGCGACATGCATCTAGATCGCCCAGTACCGCCACACCCCAATCAAGCTTAGAAAGGAAAGCAACAAGAGATGGTTCAGCTTCAACAATTTGAACGTGTGGAGTTAAAGACTCAATATCGTAAGCAGGTAAAGCAACACCAAATTGCTGACCAAGTTCCAGAATGGTTTTAGTGCGGATGTTGCCATCAAGGTGACGGTGCAAATCTGTTAGGGGAAGATTCTTCGTTATCATTATGTCGTTCCGGGTTGTTTGTTATAAACAGGCATTCAGCCCAAACATTATCAATGACAATACATGGGGAAGATAAGTGGTTACTTGGGTATAAAGTATAAATAACAGTTGGGTATATTGTCAGTATGAGATGGCCAGTAAAACAGCAATTTCAGCGCTTTTTTACTTCATGTTCACCAAATGTGTTGGCCATTCTTCAATTGGCAATGGGCGACTGTAATAGAAGCCTTGAACTTGTTCACACCCCAGAGTGCTCAGCAGTTGAGCTTGCGCAGCGGTTTCGACTCCCTCAGCAACGACCGTAGTTTTTATTCCTTTGGTGATTCTAATGATCGCAGCCACCACCGAGTTATCCAAATTTTCTTTCGATAAGCGATTAATGAATGTGCGATCAATTTTCAAGCATGTAAATGGTATCGCATGTAGATAGGCCAAGGACGAATAACCTGTTCCAAAATCATCAATAGCAATACCTAGTCCCATATTACGGAGTGCAGAGATGTTGTCTAACGTGGTTGGGGCGCTATCAACGATACGAGACTCTGTTATTTCTAAGGTTACATTCTTTGCTGGGAGTCGAGTTTCGTCGAGTACTTGTCTGACGGTATCAACAAAGTCAGGGCATGACAGCTGGTTAACCGATACGTTGACGTGCAGCTGGAAGTTTTCCGGCCATTGTTTGTTGTCGATGGCGCTGCGCGTATCGTTACAAGCTTGTGAGAAAATTTGCTGCCCAATCGCTTTTATCATCCCGCTTTCTTCTGCGATAGGGATGAACTCTAAAGGTGATACCATACCGGACTCACTATCCCAACGAGCCAGTGCCTCAGCGCCACAGATGTTGCCACTAGCAAGATCGATGATTGGCTGATAGTAAGGTTTGAACTCACCGTTATTAATACCCGTTTGAACTTTTGTCACCATTTGCGTGCGGTATTTCGATGCGCTCGCCATTTCCGGGCTATAGTGGCACACATTGGTCAGTGAATCTTGCTTCGCGGAGCTAAGAGCGATACTGGCATTACGTAACCATAGATTCATATTATGTGCAGAATCTGTACGCACGATGCCCATGGAGACCTTAATCACCACGGTTTCTCCGTCGAGCATGAATGGGGAAGCGAGAAGTTGCTGTATGCGCCTTTCTATTAAGCGAATGTCATCATCACTATTGATATTTTGGATGAAAATTGCAAATTCATCTCCGCCAATTCTTGCAAGGATGGCTTCTTCTTGGAGCTGCTGCCTTAATCGTTCCGCAATGTTAATGAGCAGTTGGTCACCGTTGTGGTGTCCTACGCTATCATTGATATCTCTAAATTTGTTGACGCCAAAGAGGAACAAACAAGCCGGGTGTTGCGAGTCTAAATGCTCACTGATTTCGATTAAGCCTTGGCGACTGTATAAGTGTGTTAATGAATCAAACTCCAATTGTTCACGCAGGGCTTTAAATGAGGCTTTTAAGTTGTTTGCCATCTCATTGAACGTTTTCACGAGGATGGTGGTTTCATAAATAAAGCCAGGGCGAGGCAGGGGACTATCCCAGTCACCTTTTGCAAGGTGTTGTGCGGCTACAACGGTGGCTTCTATTGGTCGAGTGGTGCGGTTGAAGATGACCCAACCTATCGCAATGCCAACTAAGCTGACAAAACGCCGACGATCCAACTTTTTTGCTGACTTTTTGGTAAGGTTCCAAGTAAATCTGATTCAGAAATTGAAGTGCCAATAAACCAAGTCAGGCCATTCGGATCATGATAAGGCGTAACACGACTGAACATGCGTTGACCATCTAAATTGATTTCAAAAGTGTACGGTGCATCACTTTTGGATAGGTCGACATTTTCTATCCGCTCCGCATTCAATTGGATCATTGGGTCTAGGCTTTCTGATGCCAGTAAGCGTTGGCCTTCATCTGAGAATTTCGTTCCCCATGAGATCACGCTGCCTTGTCCTGAATGAGCCACTAATCGACGATCTTGATCCATGATGAAAACCGAAGCTTTGGTGTTAGCTTTGAGCTCACGCAAGAAAATACTGAATGTATTGATGCGGATATCTGTCACGAGTACACCAGCAAACATGCCTTTTTCGTATACTGGTGCCATTGCCGATAAGGTGACGTCTTGGCGTTCATCGGCATTGGGGTAGACGGGAGACCATCGAGCTTGATTAGTATGCGCTACAGGCTGATACCAAGGACGAGTTCGAGGGTCATAGTCAGCAATGATGGTACGAATCTTGTCGCTGATCTTATCATTGCCATAAATGACCAAATTGCCATTCGTGCGATGGTCTTGAACCATCAGCGTATAGTTGCCATCAGGCTCACGGCGGAAACCTGCAAAATCACCAGTTCGAGAACCAAAAGCAATGACATCTAATTGAGGAATAGAGTGATAAAGGTTCTGAAAAGCACTTCTCAAGTAAGTTTTAATGTCTTGAGTATCGTTTGGGTGGAAAAGGTTATGGTAACTGACGTTATGCGCGAGCGAAGTAACGGCCGAAAAAGGCTTGCGCAGATAATCATTGAGATGATCGTGAACACTTTCAGTCAGAACGGATAGCTGCTTGTCGCTGAGATCCGTTACGACGTCTTCGTAGCTCTGTTTTTGGACGTAAACAATCACACTGATAGCCAGCAAAAAAATCATCACAAAAGGGATGAGTACAGCAGTGCGTAATGTAATTTGAGTCGTCGTATTAGACATTTGTCGAGTTACTTAGGGTGCAGTGTACCGTAATTGTACTGACAATTTGGCTATCAAGCGAGCATATTGTTGCGTGCTTGATAACCAATGTTCAAATTATTGGGTACTTTGTATTAATACAGTTCTTTGAGTTTTCGAGTAAGGGTGTTACGTCCCCAACCTAGTACTTTAGCGGCATCCTGTTTATGACCTTTAGTATGTTCGAGTGCCGCTTCGAGCATTATACGTTCAAACTCTGGCAAAGCGTACGCCAGTAGTTCTTTATCCCCCTCAGCAAGGGCACTGCGCGCCCATTTAGATAATTGCTCTTGCCAACTGCCATGTTCAGAATCTTTCGTGATTTTTTTCTCTTCCAGTAACTCTGGTGGTAAATCACTTGGAAGGACTTCACTGCCACTGGCCATTACGGTTAGCCAACGACAAATATTTTCCAGTTGTCGCACGTTCCCCGGCCAAGTTAAACGATTGAGGATCTCAACGGATGATGGGTGCAGGGTTTTGGTTTCAACGCCGAGTTCATCAGCGGCACGCACTAAGAAGTGTTGGGTCAGCTTTTCGATATCTTGTCGACGCTCACGAAGAGCGGGAATCTGCACGCGAATAACGTTGAGACGATGAAACAAGTCTTCACGAAAATCGCCATTGTGGACCAGTTTTTC
Source organism: Vibrio alfacsensis (assembly GCF_003544875.1). Taxonomy (NCBI): domain Bacteria; kingdom Pseudomonadati; phylum Pseudomonadota; class Gammaproteobacteria; order Vibrionales; family Vibrionaceae; genus Vibrio; species Vibrio alfacsensis. Next base: position 3,009,428 of record NZ_CP032093.1, on the reverse strand, counting down.
TAAGTTTTGGTGAGTGGCGGCGACAATCCGAACATCTACACTGATCGGAGAATGCCCACCGACGCGGTAGAACTGCCCATCTGCAAGGACACGTAACAACCGAGTTTGAATATCTAACGGCATGTCCCCGATTTCATCTAAGAATAAGGTGCCTCCGTTGGCTTGTTCAAAGCGCCCTTGACGGACACTATTAGCACCAGTAAATGCGCCTTTTTCATGTCCAAAGAGCTCTGACTCAATTAAGTCTTTTGGAATGGCCGCCATGTTGAGTGCAATGAACGGTTTATTTGCCCGTGGACTATGGCGATGTAATGCATGAGCAACGAGCTCTTTACCCGTCCCTGATTCGCCGTTAATTAATACTGAGATTGATGAGCGAGATAGTCGGCCAATGGCACGAAACACTTCTTGCATTGCAGGCGCTTCACCAATGATCTCTGGAGTATCCGCTGGCACATCATCAGGGAGCAAATGTTCACGCTTATTCTCTTGGCTATGTGCGATAGCTCGCTCGACAAGTGTAAGTGTTTCATCAATATCAAAGGGTTTCGGTAGATACTCAAATGCCCCTTTTTGGTACGCATTAACCGCCGCGTCGAGATCCGAATGCGCGGTCATGATGATCACGGGTAAATCGGGGTAATTCTGTTGCAGTTGTTTAAGCAGTTCTAGGCCATCAATGCCAGGCATGCGAATGTCAGAGACTAGGACATCAGGTACTTCACGCTCTAAAGCCATGAGAACACTTTCCCCATCCGCATAGGTTTCGCACTTAATGTTTGCGGAGGAGAGGGTCTTTTCCATTACCCAGCGAATTGAACTGTCGTCATCGACGACCCAAACATATCCTTTACTCATGAATTAATCCTTGCAGCAAAAGCCGAAAACTGACGCATAGCAGATCCATTGAATGGGGTCAGATTGGCAGATAAATCGTAAAAGTGGTGTGGCCAGGCCAGCTTTCAACGTCTATTTTTCCGTTGTGCTGGTCGATCAAGTTTTGTGAAATTGACAGTCCGAGTCCGGTTCCGCCCTCACGGCCGCTGACCATAGGGTAGAACAGGGTATCTTGTAGTTCTGGTGGTATTCCCGGACCATTGTCAGTGATTTCAATGCGAGCCGCGAGTTTACAACGCTGGCCATGAATGTTCGCTTGGTGCACCGTTCTGGTGCGAATTGTGATTTTTCCATGCTCTTGGCGAGAAAGAATCTGCGCTGCGTTACTGACGATATTAAGCATGGCTTGCTCGATTTGATCGGCATCCATCAATATTTCTGGCAAGCTTGGATCGTAATCTCGTTCAATCACGACACTATGTTGTGACTCCAACTCAACCAGTTGGCGAACTTTTTCCAAAACTTGGTGAAGATTCTCTTCGCTTTTCTTTCCCGGCTTTTGTGGGCCCAATAGGCGATCAACCAGCGCTCGTAATCGGTCAGCTTGTTCAATGATGATATGGGTGTATTCCGTCAGCGACGGATCGGGCAGCATCTTTTCTAACAGCTGCGCTGCGCCTCGCAATCCTCCCAGCGGGTTTTTGATTTCATGGGCAAGTCCCCGAACCAAAAGCTTCGCTGCTTGTTGCTGGGCGTGTTGGTTAAGCTCTTGAGTCAGACGGCGCTGTTGATCAATCTTGCGCATCTCGACAAGTAACATCAGTTTCTTTTGCCAAGTGAGCGGACTAACGGTGACTTCCAGCATCAACGGGCGTCCATCAACCACAAAGGTGACATCACTGTCGGTAATGCTTTGGCCGCTTTGCAGAGGCTGAGTCAGGAGTGCTAAATCCATGGAGGCGTGTTGAATGAGTTGGGATAGCGACTGATCGACAATGCGTTTAGCGCTTTGTGAAAACAACAATTCCGCAGCAGGATTAGCAAAGCGAATCGCTAACTCATCATCAAGAATTAACGTTGCTGTCACCATGTTATCGAGAATAGCGCTAGAGAGACTGGTATCCACATTACGTCCTTGTTTGAGTCATGAATGTGCCTTGCACCACTATGGTGCATTAGAACGTAAGTATGGCGAATATGGCAGAGAAGAAAAAGTAAAAAGCGTAGAGAAAGAATGATTTTCCTCACGTTGTTCTCTACTTTGCCCCTTAATTGCTCGGACTGACGCTTGCTCTATGTAAATGCACCGTTATAGGGATAGTGGATGCAATAAGCTTGCCGTTTCGTATTGTTTGGACTGCCAAAGTGTGTGTGCCACGGTCGATGTTATTCAGTCGCCAGTCTAAGTTATGTTGAGGTGCATCATAGGGCTTACCATCGAGGAGCAATTGAACTTGCTCAGTGCTTTCTAAGGGGCGATTGGATTTAAGCTGAACCGTGATGATGCCTTGGTTACTGCGAATCGCCATATCGTGCTGAGGCTTCAGCATCTTTAAAGAAAGTGGCTTTTGTTGTGTGTGTTCAGGAAGCTCGTTGAGCGCAAATGATGCACGATGGTTTAGCGCGGGCGTTGACGTGTTAACTTTTACATTGGGAAGAACAGTCACTTCTGCCCCTTTTTGGGGAGTGTCACTAAAGTGACGAACGCCTTTTTCATCAAGCCAGGTAAATATCTTTTGGGTGCAAGGCGCTGTGGTTGAAGATGAAATTAAAATAATCGCGAAAGAAAGGCGCATTTTTGCGCTCATATTTTTCTTTTTCTGTTTGCTCATCATTCCTTTCTATACGGAAACTCTTGTTGATTGTGTTCGCCGTTATAAACGACAGCATCTTTAGTTCGAATACAAAAAAGGCCCGCCTGCGAGGCGAGCCTAAGATTTTGTTACTGTGCTTACACAGTCTACATCTTATACAGAGTAGTAAAGTTCGAACTCAAGTGGGTGAGTCGCCATGTTCACGCGCTCAACATCTTGAGATTTCAGTGCGATGTATGAATCGATGAAGTCATCAGAGAATACACCACCAGCAGTTAGGAACTCACGGTCTGCATCTAGTGCATTCAGTGCGACTTCTAGAGACTCTGCTACCTTTGGAATCTCAGCTGCTTCTTCCGCTGGTAGGTCGTACAAGTCTTTATCCATTGCTTCACCTGGGTGGATCTTGTTCTTGATACCGTCAAGACCAGCCATTAGTAGAGAAGCAAACGCTAGGTATGGGTTTGCTGCTGGATCTGGGAAGCGAGCTTCGATACGACGTGCTTTCGGGCTTGGAACCACTGGGATACGGATAGATGCAGAACGGTTACGAGCAGAGTACGCTAGCATAACTGGTGCTTCGAATCCTGGTACTAGACGCTTGTACGAGTTTGTTGATGGGTTAGCAAACGCGTTGATTGCACGAGCGTGTTTGATGATACCACCGATGTAGTAAAGTGCCGTTTCAGAAAGGCCGCCGTACTTGTCACCAGCAAATAGGTTTACACCGTCTTTTGCTAGAGATTGGTGAACGTGCATACCTGAGCCGTTGTCGCCTACAAGTGGTTTTGGCATGAATGTCGCTGTCTTACCAAATGCGTGAGCAACGTTGTGAACCACGTACTTGTAGATTTGGATTTCATCCGCTTTAGTCGTTAGCGTATTGAAACGTGTTGCGATTTCGTTTTGACCAGCAGTTGCGACTTCGTGGTGGTGAGCTTCAACCACTAGGCCCATTTCTTCCATGATTAGACACATTGCAGAGCGAATGTCTTGAGATGAGTCAACTGGAGCTACTGGGAAGTAACCACCCTTAACACCTGGACGGTGACCTTTGTTACCACCTTCGATTTCAGAACCTGTGTTCCATGCTGCTTCTACGTCATCAATCTTGAAGAACGAACCAGACATATCGTTAGAGAATTTCACGTCATCGAATAGGAAGAATTCTGGCTCTGGACCAACAAGAACGGTGTCTGCGATACCAGTAGAGCGCATGTAGTCTTCAGCGCGTTTAGCGATTGAACGTGGGTCACGGTCGTAGCCTTGCATAGTTGCAGGCTCAAGAATGTCACAACGAACGTTTAGCGTTGCGTCTTCTGTGAATGGGTCAAGAACAGCAGAAGATGCGTCAGGCATCATTACCATGTCTGATTCGTTGATGCCTTTCCAGCCAGCAACTGATGAACCATCGAACATTTTACCTTCTTCAAAGAAGTCAGCGTCGATTTGGTGAGCAGGGATCGTAATATGCTGCTCTTTACCTTTTGTATCAGTGAAGCGTAGGTCAACAAACTTAACTTCGTTTTCTTGAATTAGCGATAAAACGTTTTCTACTGACATCTTGGATAACCTCCAGTGTTATTAAAGCGGTGAAAGCTCGATTTATGAATCGTTGATAAAATCCAGCATTGATTAATCTGTTTGACATATCGTTAATCGATGCTTGTTTCTCTAAAGCCAAAACCGTGCCAAAAATAATATTCCTTTATTTTCAGTAGTTTATGGTTTTTAGCGCTCATTTGGTGCAAACGATTGCACCAAAATGATCTATTGAAGCACTAATTTGGTGCAAGCGGAAAGTGTTGCACCATCATGTGACAATATTATTGTTCATTCAGCCTGTTTTTTGAGCGCCGGTCAATTTCTATTAACGGTGATTGGGATAAAATTGAGCTGAATCAATCCGCTATACACCAGAAAGTGAGCGTTAAGCGTAAATTTGACAGAAATGCTCGGGAGTAGATCACATATTTCTATGCTTTTTGCTAAAATCTGGTACATTATGGCCGTTTTTTTAATCAGCAAATGTCACCAGAGAGCACCCGTTCTCAGCGTGGGGGCATTTCATCTATCTAAGTGAATCAAATCCATGGCTACTCCACAGATTGATAAATTAAGAAATATCGCGATCATCGCGCACGTTGACCACGGTAAAACAACACTGGTTGATAAACTACTACAACAATCAGGTACTCTAGAGTCTCGCGGCGAAGCTGAAGAGCGAGTCATGGACTCAAACGACATCGAAAAAGAACGTGGTATTACCATTCTTGCTAAAAACACAGCAATTAACTGGAATGATTACCGCATCAACATCGTAGATACTCCGGGACACGCGGACTTCGGTGGTGAAGTAGAACGTATCATGTCGATGGTAGACTCAGTACTACTTATCGTTGACGCAGTTGACGGCCCAATGCCGCAAACTCGTTTCGTAACGCAAAAAGCATTTGCTCACGGTCTTAAGCCAATCGTTGTAATCAACAAGATTGACCGTCCTGGCGCACGTCCTGATTGGGTTATGGACCAAGTGTTCGACCTATTCGACAACCTAGGTGCAACTGATGAACAGCTAGACTTTAAAGTGGTTTACGCATCAGCACTTAACGGTTGGGCGACGCTAGAAGAAGGCGAAACTGGCGAGAACATGGAACCATTGTTCCAAGCAGTAGTTGATACTGTTGAGGCTCCAAACGTTGACCTTGATGGTCCACTACAGATGCAAATCTCTCAGCTAGATTACAGCTCTTACGTAGGCGTTATCGGTGTTGCTCGTGTTACTCGCGGTTCAGTACGTCCTAACCAACAAGTTACAATCGTTGGTGCAGATGGCAAGAAGCGCAACGGTAAAGTCGGCACAGTAATGGGCTACCTTGGCCTAGAGCGTCATGACATCGAGCAAGCTAATGCTGGTGACATCATTGCAATCACGGGTCTTGGTGAGCTTAAAATCTCTGACACTATCTGTGACGTGAACAATGTTGAAGCGATGATTCCGCTTTCTGTTGATGAACCAACAGTAACAATGACGTTCCAAGTAAACACTTCTCCGTTTGCGGGTAAAGAAGGTAAGTTCGTTACTTCACGTAACATCCTTGAGCGTCTACAGAAAGAATTGGTACACAACGTTGCACTGCGCGTTGAAGAAACAGACAACCCAGATCGCTTCCGCGTTTCAGGCCGTGGTGAACTTCACCTATCTATCCTGATCGAAAACATGCGTCGTGAAGGTTTCGAGCTAGCAGTATCTCGTCCTGAAGTAATCATCAAGCGTGATGAAGATGGTAACCTACAAGAACCGTTTGAAACTGTAACTATCGACGTTATGGAAGAAAACCAAGGCGGTATCATGGAAGCAATCGGTCTTCGTAAAGGCGAACTGACTGATATGTCTCCAGATGGTAAAGGCCGTGTTCGCATGGACTTCATGATGCCATCACGTGGTCTGATCGGTTTCCAAACTGAGTTCATGACGCTAACATCTGGTTCAGGTCTTCTATACCACTCGTTTGATCACTACGGCCCACACAAAGGCGGTACTATCGGTCAACGTAACAACGGTGTTCTGATCTCGAACGCGACAGGTAAAGCGCTGACTTACGCACTGTTTAACCTTCAAGAACGTGGTCGTCTATTTGCTGAGCACGCTGATGAAGTTTACGAAGGTCAAGTTATCGGTATTCACAACCGTTCAAACGACCTAACAGTAAACTGTCTGAAAGGTAAGCAGCTAACGAACGTTCGTGCATCTGGTACTGATGAAGCACAGGTTCTTACTCCAGCAATCAAATTCACGCTAGAGCAAGCACTAGAATTCATCGATGATGACGAACTAGTAGAAGTAACACCTGAAAGCATCCGTATTCGTAAACGTCACTTGACTGAAAACGATCGTAAACGTGCTTCACGTGATGCGAAATAATCATCTAATCTAGATGAGTTGATATAAGAAAACCCTAAGCCGTATTGCGACTTAGGGTTTTTTATTGCCTGTTGTGTGTCAAACCTAGCATCGTACCTAGCGACGTTATTATTATTTTGAAGGGGATGTATGAAGCCCATTATCATTACCGGTGGTCCGGGAGCGGGAAAAACCACGCTCATTAAAGCGCTCGCCGATGTTGGTTACGCTACGTTTGAAGAGGCATCTCGTTACCTCATTACCGAGCAAAGTCGCTTGCCTAATGGTGCGCTTCCATGGACGAATCTGCCAGCATTCGCCCAACTATGTCTAGAGTTAATGGGAGAGCAAAAGAGAGAGGCTTTAGAGCACTCGTTGGCTTTTGTTGACCGAGCAATTCCAGACATTGTGGCGTACCTCCAAGTGGGAGGCTGTCATGTGGGGCCTGAATTTATAGCGGGCAGTGCTGGGTATCACGACCAAGTGTTGGCCTGTAGACCAGAATCGTCTGTCTACGTGCAAGACGAAGTACGCCCTCACAGCTTTGAAGAGGCGATGCAAATCCATCAAACGCTTGTCGACACTTATGTTGAACTTGGTTATGACGTCGTTGAAGTACCATGGGGCACAATAAGAGAAAGGGTTGAATTTGTTCGAAGGGTCGTTGGCTTAGTCGATGAGGTCACAAACTAAAAGCTCCTCACGAGGAGGAGCTTCTAAAGGCTTACTTTTGATTCAACTGTTGCAGGAACTTATCTGACTCAGCGATCGCGGCATTCATTTGTTTGATTGCGTATTGGATGTCTTTCTCTAGGCTTGAGAATTCACCTTTTAGAGAGCCGATGGCGCTGGCGTTTAGGTTGTGCTTTAAGAATAGCGTATTGTCGCGCAGCGTATTCAGAACCGGTGTCATCTTGTCTTCGGCACGTTTCATTGCACTGAGCATGGTTTTGTAAGAGGCTTTGGTTTCACGCAACTTTTGCTCACTAGAACGACGCAGTTTAGCACTGGTATATAGGTCGAGCTCGTCTTGCCATTCTGCAAATAAGGCATCAGACACATCTTCAATCGCTGCAATACGGTCACGAACGTCCTGTGCGGCTTTTTCGCTGTCTTCGTATTTATCGTTTATGTTGTTGTAAACACTTTCCAGTTCACCGCCATTAAAATTGGTCAAAGCTGAAAGGGCTTCTAAAGCGCTGGTGAATTCTTCTTGCGCGTCTTGCTGCGACTCTTTGGCATCTTCAACTCGATCAACCATGATTTCACGTTTGTGATAGCCCACTTGTTCCATTGCGGAATAATAAGCCGATTGACAACCAGTTAAGGTGAAAATTGATAGTACAATTGCTAATAAATAAGGCATTCTTATGTCCTCGACGCTAATCTATGGGATGAACTATGAACCAGTTATCAGAGAGTTACAAGGTGAGATTAACAAGACTTGTACCAGGCGGTGTCGCGTTTTTTAAATATCTTCTCAAGCGAATGACGCACGATCGCGTCAACGTGAATGCCGGCTACCTCGCGTACATTACTTTGCTGTCCATTGTGCCGATGTTGACAGTATTGCTATCAATATTGTCTAAGTTTCCGGTTTTTGCGAATGTTGGTGAAGTGCTGCAAGGTTACATCATTGATAATTTTGTCCCAGCTTCAGGGGATGCGGTGAGAACCGCGCTGCAAGAGTTTGTGGCGAATACTGGTAAAATGACCGCGGTAGGTGGTGCGTTTTTGTTTGTCGCCGCTTTGATGCTGATTTCTAACATCGACAAGAATCTTAACTACATCTGGCGAGTGAGCGATAAACGTCGTCCAGTGTTTTCGTTCTCAATGTATTGGATGGTATTAACGCTTGGGCCAATCATGGTTGGAGCGAGTATTGCGGCTACGTCTTATGTAACGTCATTAAGGCTCATCGAGAATGAAACGTTGTCGGGGGCTTATGATCTGTTTTTGCGTTGGCTTCCGCTGTTGCTTTCATTCTTCGCGTTTATGGGACTGTATCTATTGGTTCCAAATAAAAAAGTTTACCTCACACATGCGAGTTTAGGGGCGGCGGTTGCGGCGATTTTGTTTGAGTTCAGCAAAAAAGGCTTTGCGTTCTACATTACGCAATTCCCATCGTATCAGTTGATTTACGGAGCGTTAGCTGCGATCCCTATCCTGTTTGTTTGGGTGTATCTGTGCTGGCTGATCGTGCTGATTGGTGCGGAAGTCACGGCATCGTTAGGTGAGAGAGAGCACTGGAGTGATAACTTAGAAATGATACACTCGACGGCGGAATTTCAATTAACAGATGAAGGAAAAGAGAGTCGTGATAGCGCTAATTCAACGCGTCAGTGAAGCGGCCGTTCGAGTGGACGGTAAAGTGGTGGGTGAAATCGACCAAGGTCTACTTGTCCTACTTGGTGTAGAAAAGGACGATGATGAAGCAAAAGCAAAACGTCTGATGGAGCGTGTGACCACTTACCGAGTGTTTGAAGACGATGAGGGGAAAATGAACCTCAACGTAAAACAAGTGAACGGTCAGGTATTGGTGGTGTCTCAATTTACGCTACCCGCTGATACCAAAAAAGGCACGCGAGCAGGCTTTTCTCGCGGCGCACATCCGGCGGATGCCGAGCGTCTTTATGACTACTTTTCTGATTTGTGTGAGCAAGAACTGCCAACCCAGCGAGGCCGTTTTGCTGCCGATATGAAAGTGTCACTCATTAACGATGGACCTGTGACATTCTGGCTACAGGTCTAATCTGGTAACCTTAGCGATGTAGTCTAAGCTTTAAGCCCAAGTAAACCGAATTTGCTTGGGTATGGTATCTAAGACTTCTATTTGATTTGTACTTTCAAAGGATTGATATGTTCAAGCTCATCACACCAAAAACAGAAAATCAGCTCAAAAAGTACTATCAATTTCGTTGGCAATTGTTGCGAGAGCCTTGGCGAATGCCTGTGGGTTCCGAGCGAGATGAATACGACGGGATGAGCCACCACCGCATGATCACCGACAGCCGTGGTCGTCCAATGGCGATTGGTCGCTTGTATATCACGCCTGATAACGACGGGCAAATCCGTTATATGGCGGTGAAAAATAATCGTCGTACCAAGGGGATGGGCTCGCTGGTATTGGTCGCGCTAGAGTCGCTCGCTCGACAAGAGGGCGCGAAACGTCTGGTGTGTAATGCGCGTGAAGATGCGATCGCATTCTATGAAAAAAATGGCTTTGAGCGCCGTGGTGAATTAACCGATGAGCGAGGACCAGTGCGTCACCAACAAATGGTCAAGCCGCTCGATCCCATGGCTGATGTGCTGCGTCGACCAGATTGGTGTACGGAGCTACAGGAACGTTGGGAAGCGCAAATTCCCATTGCGGATAAGATGGGGATAAAAATCAATCAGTACACGGGTTACCAGTTTGAGTGCAGTGCGCAGCTTAATCCTAATTTGAATCCGCATAACACGATGTTTGCAGGCTCTGCGTTTACTCTTGCGACCTTAACCGGTTGGGGAATGACGTGGTTACTCATGAAAGAGCGTGGTTTGCATGGGGATATTGTGTTGGCAGATAGCTCGATTCGATATCGTCATCCTGTTGAGCAAAACCCGGTTGCGAGTACTTCTTTAGATGGTATCAGTGGGGATTTAGACCGCTTAGCATCAGGGCGAAAAGCTCGTATTGTTATTCATGTTGTGATTTACAGTGGCGATGTCCCAGCGGTGGATTTTGTGGGCACTTACATGTTGTTGCCTAACTACTCAAAATTACTGAGCTGTTGAGTCTGCCACCGTCTTGTCCTCATCTTCTTCCGTGACCACTTCGTTGAACTCTTCATGGTGTTCAATGTTTATGTCGCCAACTGGAGCAGCAGTAGGCGCCTCTGAGGGCTCCTTTTCTTTTTTTGCAGGTTCTGATTGAGTGACACATTCATTTAGCTCTACATCGCGGCTAAAGAGGTCTCCTTGGACTTTTCCACATAAATCCTTGAGCTGATAGACCACACCACTGAGTGGATCGTTTGCCATATCAAATCCGCCAGATATCGAACCCGTTATCGCTTTGCCAGAGATAGTGATTGGTTGCATCGTTACTTCACCACGCTGAGCTTTCAACTGAATTGGGCTGATCGTGACGGTTTTTAAGGATTGGTCTGATTGCGATGTTAATGTGGTATCGCGCAAGTTCGCGGCGACCTTGCCAGATAAACTGTAAGCGAGCATGCTTCGATCACCGCCAAGCCCTTGTAAGTCGAGACTTAAATCAGAGAAGCCATTCAGGGCTAGTGCTGGTGGCAAATATGGACGAACTAATTGCAAAGGGAGACCGTCGGCATTGAGGTTCAGTCCCCATGGCTGGCTAGGGGCGCTAAGATCATATTGACCAAATCCCTCGATATAGCCTTGCTCAAGCGGCGCGAACAAGCGTGTTAATTGCCAGAAACCATTTTCGCTCTCCGTTGAGAGCGCGGCGTGGGATGACAATACTTGATCGTAGCTTGCGTTAACGACACTGGCATTGAGCTTGCCATTCCAGACTCCCCAGCGTCCATGAGTGTGTTTTACCGTGAGTTGATGACCGTCTAGGTTTAAGCCCGAAAGTTGCCAATAGGGCGGATGCGAAAGTTGGATGATCTGGCTGCGTTCAATCTCAAGCTGTTTAATATCGACTTGCTGGAGCTTCTCTGTAGCAGCTTGCCACCAATCATTCTTGTCTTCTGGCTGGATGGCCCACTTTAATCCACTGATGGTCGCAGTGTTAATTTTCCAGTGCTCTGGCTCCAAGTCTCCGGAGACTTGTACCGAACCTTGTTGCCAATCGAAGCTCAGCTCTTGTAGTTGAATCGATCCCGGCTTGATCTGAGCATTCAAGCGAGGTTCAACCGCCGTTTGATCTTGGAAACTGACGCTGTCAGCTTGTAGAGAAATCTGCGCGGTTGTCTCCCACAGAGATAGGGGCAGAGTGGCATTTTCTACGGATAATTCTAAGTTCTGCCAGTGCCAGTTACCGTATTCAATCTCAGCATTGAGTAAGTCGACACTGTTTATGTGATGGATATGGACAGGCAGTTCTTGCCAAGGCTTAGCGAATAAGGATTGCAGTTGAGTGTTGTTGATATTCAGTTTATCGACGGTCACATTCACTAGCGACCAACCTTGCGGATATTGCTCCGCTTGACCAGAGACTTCACTCCCTCGCCAGTTAAAGGATGCCCCATAAAGCGTACTGTCTTGTGCTTTGTAGTCGACATCGATAAGCAGTTTATTTAATGCTTCACCATTCCAATACAACTGCTCAGCAGAGAGTTGAATCTGGCCATATGGCAGTGACTGCGATGGACTCGCCCAAGTTGGTTCTTGGATTTGCAAATTTAACCCATTGATGCTGAATGACTCATCAGCATAGTCAATGTTCTTTAATGCCACTTGATGAAAGTACACATGACTAAGGTTTGGCAGTGTCGGTAGGCCGTGTTGCAAGCTCAGGCCGTCGATCAGCAAGCTATCGACAATCCATGTTCCATCGCGGCGGATGTCGGGGTTTAGCCACAGGTCTATTTGTTCAATGAAAGGGAGCTTTTCTTGTTTGGTCGCCACGCCATAGAGCGTGATATGGTAAGGAAAATCATACTGAATATTGTCGGCTTGCAGAGGGAGATCGACAAGATTGGCAAATTGACGCCACACTTGGCGAGAATAAGAGGTGGTGAGCAGGGTCACAAAGGTCGCTGGGAGTACGATCGCCAGTATGAGTATAAGAATTAGAATTCGACCTGCTGTTTTCATCCCTGCCAAAACCTGTATGTAGTATGGAGTAAGTGAGTATCGACTTACTTTGATAAGCCTAAGCTTGTATCAATCTTGGTACGGATTCAATAAAAAGCCCCTCAAAAGAGGGGCTTGATGATCATTTTTGTGCTTGAGGCACTCATGATTTCATTGATGGTTTAATCGAGTTGAGGGCCCGCTTTCACTAGAGATTGACCTTCCGCGTTGTCAGTGTACTTATCAAAGTTGTTGATGAAGCGCTCTGCCAAATCTTTCGCTTTGCTTTCCCATTGTAGTGGGTCAACATAAGTGTCACGTGGGTCTAGGATGCTTGGATCCACACCTGGTAGCGATGTTGGCACCTCTAGATTGAAGATTGGAATGTGCTTGGTTTTCGCATCTTCAATTGAACCATCAAGGATCGCATCAATGATGCCGCGTGTATCTTGGATAGAAATACGCTTGCCACTGCCATTCCAGCCAGTGTTGACGAGGTAAGCTTCTGCGCCAGCCGCTTCCATACGTTTTACGAGCACTTCAGCGTACTTAGTTGGGTGAAGAGTTAGGAACGCCGCACCAAAACAAGCAGAGAACGTAGGCGTTGGCTCAGTGATGCCGCGCTCTGTACCAGCAAGTTTCGCTGTAAAACCAGAGAGGAAGTGGTACTTGGTTTGTTCCGGTGTCAGCTTTGACACTGGAGGAAGCACACCAAATGCGTCAGCCGACAGGAAGATCACTTTGTTTGCGTGACCACCTTTCGATACCGGCTTCACGATGTTGTCGATGTGATGAAGTGGGTAAGATACGCGGGTGTTTTCTGTTTTAGAACCGTCATCAAAGTCGATCGAGCCATCGCCACGTACGGTGACGTTTTCGAGCAGAGCATCACGGCGGATGGCGTTGTAGATGTCAGGCTCTGCCTCTTTTGATAGTTTGATGGTTTTCGCGTAACAGCCGCCTTCAAAGTTGAACACGCCATCGTCATCCCAGCCGTGCTCATCATCACCAATCAGTGCACGTTTAGGATCCGTTGATAGAGTTGTTTTACCGGTGCCAGACAGACCAAAGAAGATCGCGACATCGCCTTCCTTGCCCATGTTGGCACTACAGTGCATAGAGGCGATGTCTTTTAGCGGTAGGAAGTAGTTCATCATCGCGAACATGCCTTTTTTCATTTCGCCGCCGTACCAAGTACCGCCGATCAGTTGCATGCGCTCTGTTAGGTTGAATACGGTGAAGTTTTCAGAGTTCAGACCATGCTCTTCCCACTTCTCGTTTGTGCATTTTGCACCGTTCATGACGACGAAATCAGGCTCAAATGCTGCCAACTCTTCTTCTGATGGTCGAATGAACATATTTTTTACGAAGTGCGCTTGCCACGCCACTTCGGTAATCACACGAATGCTCAGACGAGTGTCTGGATTCGCACCACAGTAACCGTCAATCACAAAAAGGCGCTTTCCTGATAGTTGATTAGTCACCAACGTTTTTAGGTCGTCCCATACTTCTTTGTTGATTGGTTTGTTGTCATTTTTTACCGCGTCAGATGTCCACCACATATGTTCTTCTGTGGTTGCGTCTTTTACGATGTATTTATCTTTTGGTGAGCGACCAGTAAAGATGCCAGTATCGACGGCAACTGCGCCGAGTTCTGTCACCACGCCACGTTCATAACCTTCTAGATCAGCACGTGTTTCTTCCTCGAACAGCATTTCGTAGCTTGGGTTACGAATAACCTCTTTGACGTTATGCAGTCCGTGCTTAGTTAGATCAAGTGTTGCAGCCTTAGTATGTTCCATAACGGTCATAGGTGCTCCTTATAAGGATTTTGTAGGAATTTGTAAGAAATTTTTATTTTATCTGCTCACCATGCTAGCAACGGGCCGGGAATAAAACAGGGATATAGCTCAAAAAATACCCAGTATTTAGGTGTGGTTTTAGGTGTCCCGTCACATATTGGTTTCAATAGTTTATCGTGCGCGCAAACCATTGCGCTAGGGCAAAGCGATTATTAATCTTTTAAAATTAAGAAGTTGTTTTATTACGAGCGAGGCTAGATGTAGCGGGGTTGGATCACAAAAGGCCAGCGTAAAGCTGGCCTTTTGATAGGTAAATTACATGCTTGATAAGCTATGAAAATTAATGCAGGGTTTTATTGTTTGGTTCTGCTTCAGAATAGAGTTCGGTAATAGCAGGTTCATCAAACGCGTATGACGTGCCACAGTAATCACAATGTAAAGAAACCGATCCTTCTTCTGCTAAAATGTCATAAACTTCAGCTTTGTCTAACGTGATGATGGCTGCGCCGCTACGTTCACGAGAACAACCACAGTGGAATTCAACCGGTTGTGGTTCGTATAGGCGAACAGTATCTTGGTTGTATAGACGGTATAAAAGCTCGTTTGCTTCAAGCGTAAATAACTCTTCGTCTTTTACTGTGTTTGTTAGTTGCTCTAGGTGCTCAAAGTCTTCAGGTGTACCTGTGCCATCTGGCATGATTTGGATCATCATACCTGCCGCATGTGCTTTGCCATCAAGCTCGCCAGTGCGGATCCAAATACGAGTTTTTAGCTGTTCTGAGTTAGCGAAGTAACCCTCGATAACGTCAGCTAGCGTGTCACCCTCTAAGCCAACCACACCTTGGTAGCGTTCACCTTTCTTCGGCTCGATAGTGATCACTAGGTAACCTTTACCCATCATATCGTGCAGGCTTGCGTCGTCTGCAATATCGCCTTCCCAACGTGCAACACCGCGGATCTTTTGATCATGGTCGCCATTGATAACCGCAAGAGAAACTGGGCCATCACCCTGCAATTGGATAGTGATTGAGCCTTCGAACTTCAAAGTTGCCGTTAAAAGTGTGGTTGAAACGAGTAGCTCACCCAACAGTTTTTGTAGTGCTGCCGGATATTCCTTGCTGGAGATAATACGTTGGTACGCTTCATCCAATTGTACCAACTCGCCACGTACAGAAAGATCTTCGAATAGGTAGCGGTTTAAAACATTATTTGCCATGGAGTGCTTTCCTCGTCGGTAATTCCGGCTTTATTGGTGTTTGAATTTAATGATGTCTCGGCGCTGCTTTTTATCTGGGCGGCGTTCCGGACTAGGGTTGTGGGCGTTGAGTTTGCGTTGCATCGCTTGCTCTTCACGTAGACTGATACTTGATTCAGTTTCGCGGTATAGCGTTTGTGCGATGGGAGCACCCATACGGCGGTCAGAAATTTTCTCGATAACCACCGTCTTTTCTTCGTTACCTTGACGAAGACGGATCTCTGCGCCGAGCTCAACGATTTTGCTAGGTTTGCTTCGTTGGCCATTATAGTGGACTTTACCACCGTCGACCATATTACGGGCAATGGAGCGGGTCTTATAGAATCGGGCGGCCCAAAGCCATTTATCTAGCCTTACGGCTTCATTTTCGGAACTCATAGGACTCAGTGCTATCTAATCACGACACGAATAGTGTAGTGACTGGTGGATTATTCACCTACAGATGGTGCCAAGGTGTTTTTTTTTCAAGGGAGTTGGCAAAAACTACATAAGAAAAAAGGTACAAAAGGCAAGTTATGATATAATTTTCCGCTATTTGTTGAGTAGTAAATTTATTGCAATTTTAGCAACGTAGAGTCGATTTCCGCGTATAAAACAGGACGGCTGACGTTAGAATAAAGGAATTCGTTCAGTGAAGCGTTTAGAGCTAAGTGCAGGATTATCAAGTCGCTCGCTACTGACTCATATCAAGTCCAACAATCATGCCATTCAAGCCAAACTCAGCTTGCTACTGACTTGTCTTTTTATTGCACTAACGGCTTGGGTGCTCGGAAAATTGGTGTGGCTATCCGTCCCTCAAAGCACCGATGTCGTTCAATGGCGTCCATCGGCGAGCCGCGTCGAATCAAACACCGCAAAAGACACGATCGACTTTAATGCACTCCAAAATGCGCATTTGTTTGGTAAATACACCGAGCAAAAGCCAGTGATTGTTGAGCAACCGGTCGTCCAAGATGCACCAAAAACACGCCTTAATTTAACTTTAGTCGGTGCCGTTGCCAGTAGCAATGTCAAAACCAGCCTTGCGGTGATCGCAAACCGTGGCAAACAAGCGACCTATGGTATTGGTGAAGAAATTGAAGGCACTCGCGCAACATTGAAAGCGGTTTTGGTGGATCGAGTCATTATCGATAACCAAGGTCGAGATGAAACCTTGATGCTGCAAGGTATTGAGTACAAAAATTGTCAGAAAGCCCACAAGCTGCACGTCCAGTTGCGAAACCAAGCAACAATGCCGCTGTTGGCGATAAATTAGAGCAAATCCGTGAAGAAATTGCTCAAGACCCACAAAGCGTATTTAAGTACATCAATATTTCTCCAGTGAAAAAAGACGGGGGAATTGCAGGCTACCGTGTCTCTCCGGGACGTGATGCATCATTGTTTAATGATGTCGGTCTAAAGGCGGGCGATATTGCGGTGCAACTTAATGGGATCGATTTAAGTGACCCATCTTCTTCAGTACAACTGATGCAAGTGATGAACGATCCACAAGAACTTAATCTGACTGTTGAGCGCGATGGCCAACAGTACGATATCTATATCCAATTGTAAGACTTAGGCGAACGGCGTAAGTTCAGGGAGACATACGTGAAACATTGGTTTAGCAAAAGCACTTGGCTACTGGCAGGAACGCTCCTGTGCGCGCCTGGTGCGATGGCGAACGAGTTTAGTGCAAGTTTCAAAGGCACTGACATTCAAGAATTCATCAACATTGTGGGTCGTAATCTAGAAAAGACCATCATCGTTGATCCATCTGTACGCGGTAAAATCGATGTACGTAGTTATGATGTGTTAAACGAAGAACAATACTACAGCTTCTTCCTGAATGTTCTCGAAGTATACGGCTACGCGGTTGTTGAGATGGACAATAACGTCCTGAAAGTGATCAAAGCAAAAGACGCGAAAACATCGGCAATCCCCGTTGTGAGCGGTAATGCTGAGCCAGGCGATAGCGTGATCACCCGTGTTGTTGCGGTACGTAACGTATCGGTACGTGAACTTTCTCCGTTATTACGTCAGCTGATCAATAACGCAGGTGCCGGTAACGTGGTGCACTATGATCCAGCGAACATCATCTTAATCACAGGCCGAGCCGCCGTGGTGAATCGCCTCGCGGAAATCATTAAACGTGTTGACCAAGCGGGTGATAGAAATATTGAGCTGGTTGAGCTTCAAAATGCATCGGCAGCAGAAATGGTGCGCATTATTGATGCGTTGAACAAAACTACGGCACAAAAAAGCACACCAGAATTTCTTGAGCCGAAAATCGTGGCAGATGAGCGCACGAACTCCATCCTAATTTCTGGCGATCCAAAAGTACGTGCTCGTCTTAAACGTTTGATTCGTCAACTTGATATCGAAATGGCAACCAAAGGTAATAACCGAGTGGTTTACCTCAAGTATGCGAAAGCGGAAGATTTGGTTGATGTACTAAAAGGCGTGTCTGATAACTTGCAAGCAGAGAAACAAGCAGGTCAGAAAGGCGCATCAAGTGCGAAGCGTGGCGAAGTGGTGATTGCATCTCATGAAGCGACCAACTCTCTCGTGTTGACGGCGCCGCCAGATATTATGATTGCACTGCAAGATGTGATTGCTCAGCTGGATATCCGTCGTGCTCAAGTATTGATTGAAGCATTGATCGTGGAGATGGCAGAGGGTGACGGTGTGAACCTCGGCGTTCAGTGGGGTAACCTCGAAACGGGGGCGATGATCCAATACAGCAATACTGGCGCATCGATCGGTGGCGTAATGGTTGGCTTAGAAGAAGCCAAAGACACCACGAAAACAGAAAGTTACTGGGACAGTGAAAACAACAAGTGGGAAACTCGAGAATACACCGAAGAGGGTGATTATTCGACACTGGCTGCAGCACTAGGTGGCGTGAACGGTGCTGCAATGAGCATCGTAATGGGCGACTGGACAGCATTGATCAGCGCGGTGTCATCGGATTCGAACTCGAACATCTTGTCATCACCAAGCATTACCGTGATGGACAACGGTGAGGCGTCATTTATTGTTGGTGAAGAAGTGCCGGTGATTACTGGCTCAACCGCAGGTTCAAACAACGATAACCCATTCCAAACGGTGGATCGCAAAGAAGTGGGCATCAAGCTGAAAGTCGTGCCTCAGATCAACGAGGGTGACTCTGTTCAGCTGAATATTGAACAAGAAGTGTCAAACGTGCTCGGTGCCAATGGTGCGGTGGACGTGCGTTTTGCTAAGCGTCAATTGAATACGTCCGTGATGGTACAAGACGGTCAAATGCTGGTACTAGGTGGGCTTATTGATGAGCGCGCACTAGAGAGTGAATCGAAAGTACCGCTGCTTGGTGATATTCCGGTTCTTGGTCATCTGTTCAAATCGACCAGTACTCAAGTAGAGAAGAAAAACCTGATGGTGTTCATTAAGCCAACCATTATTCGTGATGGCATGACGGCAGATGGTATTACTCAGCGTAAGTACAACTTTATTCGTGCAGAGCAACTATACAACCAAGAACAAGGCTTGAAGCTGATGTCGGATGACAACATTCCAGTTCTGCCTGAGTTTGGTCGTGAGCGTAAGCACCCAGCTGAAATCCAAGCATTCATTGATCAAATGGAAGTGAAGTAATGGTTGATATGTTAGACACAGCGCCAAGTATGCGTCGTCTGCCATTCAGTTTTGCTAATCGCTTTAAACTGGTATTGGAGACGGAGCACCCAGAGCGCCCTCCAATTCTTTACTATGTGGAGCCGCTTAATCCAGCGGCTCTGGTTGAAGTGCGCCGTGTACTGAAACAGAATTTTATTCCGCAAGTGATGGACAAAGATGCGTTTGATAAGAAGCTCACTGAAGCGTATCAGCGTGACTCATCTGAAGCTCGTCAATTGATGGAAGATATTGGTGCAGATAGTGATGACTTTTTCTCGTTGGCAGAAGAGTTACCGCATGATGAAGACTTACTTGAGTCTGAAGATGATGCGCCAATTATCAAGTTGATTAACGCCATGCTTGGTGAAGCGATTAAAGAGGGCGCGTCGGACATTCATATCGAAACGTTCGAGAAAACGCTGTCTATTCGTTTCCGTGTCGATGGTGTGTTGCGAGAGGTATTAACCCCAAGCCGCAAACTCGCACCATTACTGGTTTCCCGCGTGAAAGTAATGGCCAAACTGGACATTGCGGAAAAACGCGTGCCACAAGATGGGCGTATTTCATTGCGTATTGGTGGGCGTGCGGTCGACGTACGTGTTTCAACCATGCCGTCATCACATGGTGAGCGTGTGGTAATGCGTCTATTGGATAAGAACGCTACCCGCCTTGATTTGCACAGCTTAGGCATGACGCCTTCAGTACACCATAACTTTGCTCATCTGATCCAACGTCCGCATGGCATTATCTTGGTGACGGGCCCAACGGGTTCGGGTAAATCCACCACCTTGTATGCCGGTCTGCAAGAGATCAATAGCAACGAGCGCAACATTCTAACGGTGGAAGATCCTATCGAATTCGATATCGATGGTATTGGCCAGACGCAAGTAAACCCGAAAGTGGACATGACGTTTGCGCGTGGTCTACGTGCGATTCTTCGTCAAGACCCGGATGTCGTGATGGTCGGTGAGATCCGTGACTTGGAAACCGCTCAGATAGCCGTTCAAGCCTCGTTGACCGGTCACTTAGTAATGTCGACGCTACACACCAACACAGCCGTTGGTGCGATTACACGTCTCCGTGATATGGGCATTGAACCATTCCTTATTTCTTCTTCTTTGCTTGGTGTACTGGCTCAACGTCTCGTACGTACGCTGTGTTCAGATTGTAAAGAGCCGTATGAAGCGGATAAAGAACAGAAGAAACTGTTTGAAATGGAAGAGACAGAATCTTTAGTTTTACATCGCGCTAAAGGATGTGAGGCCTGTAACCAAAAAGGTTACCGTGGCCGAACGGGTATTCATGAACTATTGATGGTTGATGACAAAGTTCAAGAGCTTATCCATAGCGAAGCGGGTGAACAAGAAGTAGAAAAAGCCGTTCGTGCACATACACCAAGTATTCGTAGCGATGGCTTGAGCAAAGTGCGCCTTGGCATTACGTCACTTGAAGAAGTCATGCGAGTAACCAAGGAAGCGTAATGGCGGCATTTGAATACAAAGCGCTGGATGCGAAAGGCAAACAGAAGAAAGGCACGATTGAGGGGGACAACGCCCGTCAGGTGCGCCAACGCCTAAAAGAGCAGGGAATGATCCCTGTTGAGGTCATGGAAGCCAAAGCCAAAGCGGCAAAGTCTTCTGGTTCGGTTGGTTTTAAACGTGGCATAAAAACGGCTGAACTGGCTTTAATAACACGTCAACTTTCTACGTTGGTGCAATCCGGCATGCCGTTGGAAGAGTGTTTAAAAGCCGTATCAGAGCAAGCGGAAAAGCCACGTATTCGGACCATGATTGCTGCCGTTCGTTCTAAAGTTACGGAGGGTTATCCGCTAGCGGACAGCTTAGGTGACTATCCGCATGTCTTTGATGAGTTGTTTCGTTCCATGGTTGCGGCGGGTGAAAAATCCGGCCACTTGGATACCGTATTGGAACGCTTGGCTGAGTATGTCGAGAACCGTCAAAAGATGCGCTCTAAACTCTTACAGGCCATGATTTATCCGGTTGTTTTAGTGGTCTTTGCGGTGGCGATTGTCTCTTTCTTGTTGGCGACGGTCGTGCCTAAAATTATTGAACCTATCATTCAGATGGGGCAAGAGTTGCCTCAATCAACGCAGATTTTGCTTGCGGCCAGCGAGTTTATTCAGAATTGGGGTTTGATTATTTTTGGTGTGGTCGTGGTGTTTTTCTACGGCCTAAAATTAGCGTTACAAAAACCAAACTTTCGTCTAGCGTGGGACAGAAAAATTCTGAGCATGCCATTGCTGGGTAAGATTTCTAAAGGTTTGAACACGGCCCGTTTTGCACGCACGCTCTCGATTTGTACTTCAAGTGCCATTCCTATTCTTGAGGGGATGCGCGTTGCAGTAGACGTGATGTCAAACCGCTATGTAAAGCAGCAAGTGTTGGTTGCCGCGGATAATGTGCGCGAGGGGGCGAGTTTAAGAAAAGCCCTTGATCAAACTCGTTTGTTTCCACCAATGATGCTACATATGATTGCCAGTGGTGAGCAAAGTGGTGAGCTAGAAAGCATGCTCACACGAGCGGCGGATAACCAAGACCAAAACTTTGAATCAACGGTTAATATTGCTTTGGGTGTGTTTACACCAGCATTGATTGCATTGATGGCAGGCCTTGTGCTTTTCATCGTAATGGCGACATTAATGCCAATGTTGGAAATGAATAACTTAATGAGCGGATAAAATTCGGGTTAAGACGTGTCTATTGATGATATGGCTTGAATCTAACTTTTGGAGAAAACAATGAAATTTAAGCGTAGTAAACAGCGCGGCTTTACACTTTTAGAAGTAATGGTCGTTGTGGTTATTTTGGGTATCTTGGCAAGTTTTGTTGTGCCAAACCTATTGGGTAACAAAGAAAAAGCAGACCAACAAAAAGCGATCACAGACATTGTGGCGCTAGAAAATGCGTTGGATATGTACAAGTTGGATAACAGCGTTTACCCAACAACAGACCAAGGTCTAGACGCGCTTGTTACAAAACCGTCTAACCCTGAGCCACGCAACTACCGTGATGGTGGTTATATCAAGCGCCTGCCAAACGACCCTTGGGGTAATGAGTACCAATACCTAAGCCCTGGCGATAATGGCACGATTGATATCTTCACACTTGGTGCAGATGGTCAAGAGGGTGGTGAAGGTCCTGCTGCTGATATTGGCAACTGGAACATGCAAGACTTCCAATAATATTGATGACAAACCAGCACTAATGAAGCAAATGCAAAAACATCACGGATTTACATTAATAGAAATTCTATTGGTGCTGGTTTTGTTATCCCTTACCGCGGTAGCGGTGATCACAACCTTACCGACAAGTCAGAAAGATCTTTCCAAACAGTACGCTCAAGGCTTTTTTCAACGTTTGCAGCTGTTGAATGAAGAAGCCGTATTGAGTGGCAAAGATTTTGGTGTTCGTGTTGATGAAGCGAAATCAACCTATGTGTTGTTGAGTTTGACTCAAGATGGTTGGCAGCCTCTCGAATTAAAGCAAATTCCGAGTGAAACCAAGTTAGAAGATGATATTGCTTTGCAGTTAGAGCTGGGGGGCGGAGCTTGGGATGATGATAATCGTTTGTTTGAACCGGGATCTTTGTTTGATGAAGACATGTTTGCCGAGGAAGACGACGAAAAAAACAAAAAAGTAAAACCACCACAAGTATTTGTTTTTCTAGTGCGGAGCTGACGCCCTTTACGCTGTCTTTCTTC
The DNA here is from genome assembly GCF_003544875.1 of Vibrio alfacsensis. Lineage (NCBI taxonomy): Bacteria > Pseudomonadati > Pseudomonadota > Gammaproteobacteria > Vibrionales > Vibrionaceae > Vibrio > Vibrio alfacsensis. Next base: position 2,986,702 of record NZ_CP032093.1, on the reverse strand, counting down.
CCTGAAAATGGTGATACATTGAATGATGGTTGGCGAATAATTGGTAAAGAAACTGGCGAAATTAAGTTGTTAGCGCCAGGAGAAGAAGCGGAAGACGATGACAATACGAGATTCTAACCTACACCGTATTGGTAAATCGTACCGCAAAACACGAGGTATGACGTTGCTTGAGGTGCTTGTTGCACTCGCTATTTTTGCCACCGCAGCGATCAGTGTGATTCGCTCTGTGAGTCAGCACATTAATACCATCAGTTATTTAGAAGAAAAATGTTTGCAGCTATGGTTGTGGATAACCAAATGGCTAACGTGATGCTTGCTACCGAAAAGCTAAAAGCAAAAAACGGTACAGAAGAGCTTGCGGGCCGCACTTGGTATTGGAAAGTCACACCCGTTGCCACCGCGCAGCCATTGCTGAAAGCATTTGATGTCAGTGTCGCGACAGCAAAAAACACAAGCCCAGTGGTTACAGTGAGAAGTTATGTGGCGCAGTAAAACGAAACGCTTGATGCACTGCCACCCAACACGTTCAAAGCAAAGCGGTTTTACGCTGATAGAGGTGTTGGTCTCGATCGCCATATTTGCCAGTTTGAGTGTCGCTGCGTATCAAGTGGTGTCTCAAGTGCAGCGCAGCAATGTGCTCTCACAAGAACGCACTCAACGCTTGAATGAGCTTCAAAGGGCGATGGTGATGATGGATAACGACTTTCGTCAGATGGCGATGCGCCAAATGCGTACTAACGGTGAAGAACCATCAAGCCAGCTGATTTTTTGGTCCGATTATCTGTTGGATTCGGATGCAAAAGGCGTAATGTTTTCGCGTTTGGGGTGGCATAACCCTCAACAACAATTTCCGCGAGGAGAGGTAACGAAAGTGGGTTATCGCCTCAAAGACAATGTGTTGCAACGTATATGGTGGCGCTATCCAGATACGCCAGTCGGTCAAGAGGGATTGGTGACACCACTGCTCACTCAAGTCGAAAGCTTTGATATGCGTTTTTATGATGGCAAATCTTGGCAAAAAAATTGGGCGAAGAATCGTGAGCTTCCAAAGGCCGTATCGGTGATCTTAGACCTTAAAGATTATGGCGAGATCACACGAACGTACTTAACACCGGATGGCAAGTTCAGCTCGAGCAACAGCGATGATGCTTCTAGTAACGGCTCTGCAGGAGGTAACAACGCTTCAGGAGACAGCAATGGCTAAACGTCAGCGCGGTGTCGCTTTGATTATTGTCCTAATGCTGTTAACCATTATGACAACCATTGCAGCAAGTATGTCCGAACGATTGTTTTTGCAGTTTCAGCGCGGTGCAAACCAGATCAACTATCAACAAGCTTATTGGTATAGCTTAGGGGTAGAAGCCCTGGCAAAAGTGGGTATCGAACAGAGCTATAAAGACAGCGATACCATTAATCTTAGCCAACCATGGGCAATAAAAGAGCAGGTGTATCCTCTCGATTATGGTCAAGCCTCAGGTAAGATTATTGATAAGCAGGCATGCTACAACCTTAATGTGCTAGCGAGTGTGCAGCCAGCTGGTGAACAAACGACTCGACCGTATTTGGTTCAAGTGCTTCAACGTATGTTAGAAGAGGCGGATGTCGAACCTTATCAGGCGGAGGTGATCGCGGATTCTGCGTGGGAATATGTAGATAGCGACAATACCGTTCGTTCAACTACAGGGGTCGAAGATAGCACTTATGAAGCGATGAAACCCGCTTATTTACCACCAAACGGCTTGATGGCCGATGTTAGTGAGTTGCGTGCGATTTATCAGGTGTCTGGCGATATTTATCAAAAGATTGCGCCATTAGTGTGCGCGATTCCTACCGATGATTGGCGTTTAAACGTGAATACCATCGAGGTCGAACAAGCCCCCATTTTGGTGGCGATGTTTACCCCTGGCTTGAATAATAGCGATGCTGTCCAGTTGATAGAAAAGCGACCTTTTGATGGTTGGGATAGCGTTGATGAATTTTTAGCTGAGTCAGAATTAGCTGGCTTAAGTGATGATGTAAAGAAAAATGCAAAAGGCTATTTGGGTGTCGATAGCGCTTATTTTGAATTAGATGCACAAGTGCTGGTGGATGAATCCCGAGTTCGTATCCGAAGTCTTTTGCAAAGTACGAATAGAGAAACGGTGACTGTCGTTCGCCGTCGTTTTGGAGGAATCAGTGAGCGAGTTTCTGACCGTTCGGCTGAGTAGCGAACAACAAAGTACCATTCCATGGTTGGTGTGGTCGACACAACAGCAAGAAGTGATTGCCAGTGGTGAAATCGCCGGGTGGGAACACCTGGATGAGCTGACGGCATATGCTGATCAGCGACAAGTGATTGCCCTGCTTGCAAGCAATGATGTTGTCCTTACGGAGTTAGATATCCCGCCGGGGGCGGCTCGTCAGTTTGACAGTATGCTGCCTTATTTGGTGGAGGATGAAGTCGCACAAGATGTGGATAGCCTGCATTTCACCGTATTAGATAAACAAGTCGATAAGGCACAAGTGTGTGCTGTCGAGCGAGCTTGGATCCAAACCATTTTGCAGCGTTTTTCCACTCAAGGCATTGTGATTAAGCGAATCTTGCCTGATGTGTTGGCTCTGCCTTGTGAAGAGGATAGCAGTACGGCGGTATTACTTGGTGATCAGTGGCTGATCCGCCATTCTCAAACGCAAGGTGCGGTGGTCGATAGTTCGTGGCTAGATTTGTATCTGTCGGCTTATCGACAGAATAAACCAGAGTGGAAACTCAATAGTTATAGCTCTTTACCAGAGACTTCTATGGCAGATGTTTGGGTCGCGAAACCTGAAGAAATGACCATGGCATTGCTGGCGAAAGGAGTAGCAGAGACCAAGACCAACATTTTGACCGGGGCATTTAAGCCAAAGTCGTCTCTGGGCAAATACGTTAAGGTATGGCAGAAAACTGCGATCGCAGCGAGTGTGTTGCTGGTTGTACTTGTGGCTCAACAACTCTTGATGGTCCATAAGTACGAAGCGCAAGCTGATGCGTATCGTGAAGAGAGTGAACGTATTTTCCGTCAAGTATTCCCGGGTAAGAATCGTATTCCAACGGTGAGCTACTTAAAGCGTCAAATGACGGATGAAGAGCGTCGCTTATCGGGCGGAGCCAGTGAGCAAGCGATGTTGCCTTGGCTTGCCGCTTTGCCATCTGCGTTAGGGCAGGTGAAAGATCTGCAAGTGACGAGTTTTAAATATGATGGTCAACGTGGTGAAGTTCGCATTCAAGCAACAAGCTCTGATTTCCAACCATTTGAGCAAGCGCGTGTGAAATTAGCAGAAAAATTTAATGTTGAACAAGGTCAACTCAACCGCAACGGCAATGTTGTGATGGGTAGCTTTGTATTAAAGCGTCTGTGAGGTGATGATGAAGAATTTAATTTCTCCGATTCAAGCATGGTGGAGCAGCATCTCACAGCGAGAACAGCGTTTAGTGTTGGGCTGTGGGGCCATTGCGATTGTAGGCATCATTTATTGGGGGGTGTTGCAACCTATGAGTCAACGTGCCGAATTAGCACAATCGCGAATCTCAAGTGAAAAGCAGTTGTTGAGTTGGGTGCAAAATAAAGCGGATGACATTACCGCACTACGCAAAAGTGGTGGTGTGAGTTTTTCCAATCAGCCACTTAACCAGATTGTTTCTTCGTCTGCTCGTCGCTACAAAGTTGAGCTTATCCGAGTGCAACCGCGCAACGAGAGTGTGCAAGTATGGATCAAGCCTTTAGCATTTAATCAAATGGTCGATTGGCTGCGTTACTTAAAAGAACAACAAGGTATTGAGGTGGAATTTCTTGATATCGACCGAACAGAGCAAGCTGGCATGATTGATGTGAATCGCTTGCAATTTAAGCGAGGTTAAGGTGAAGCGAGCCGTTCTTTACGTAGTGATTTTTATCACCTTCTTCTCTGCAAGTTTGATTGCAGGTTTGCCCGTCTCTTGGGTTCTCCAACAAGCACCAAAAGTGAGAGGTTTGGAAATTCAAGGTGCTCAAGGTACGGTTTGGCAAGGCCAAGCATCGAATGTGATGTGGCAGCGCCAGAACTTAGGTGAAGTGAATTGGGACTTTCAATTATCTCGTTTGTTTACCGGTAAAGTGGAATTTGCTGTGCGTTTTGGTCGCGGTAGCGATATGGATGTACGTGGTAAAGGCTTTGTGGGTTATCGCCTAGCAGGTGGCCCCTACGCAGAAAACTTGGTGGCGTCTATGCCAGCGGCAAAAGTCGTGAAGCAAGCTCGATTGCCTGTACCTGTTGGTGTGGATGGTCAACTAGAGTTGAATATTCGTCATGCATCTTATGCCGCACCGTGGTGTAAAACTGGTGAGGGCACATTAGTATGGAGTGCGAGTGGCATTCAAAGTCCATTAGGCAGTCTTGACCTTGGCCCTGTGATTGCGGACCTAAATTGTAAAGACAGTGTGCTGACAGCATCGGGTGAGCAGCAAAGTAAGCAAGTATCCGCGGCGTTTTCTGCAGAGTTACAACCAAATCAGCGCTATTCAACAAAAGCCTGGTTCAAGCCAGGCGCAGAGTTTCCATCGGGGATGAGTGACCAATTAAAATGGTTAGGTAATCCAAATGCTCAAGGTCAATACGAGTTTAATTACCAAGGTCGATTTTAGCCAAATTTGGTATCCATCACATCATCAAAGAGCTGCCAGTGTGCAGCTCTTTTTGTTTTATGCGTGATATTCGTTTTATCGCCTCTATTTTTTGCGCCCCTTTTTGATTATGGAGCCTCTTTTTCTTAAGCACGACGATAGGTTTTAGATCATAGTAGGCCAAACCATTTATTCGCTGTACAAAAAGTTCAACTGAGCATTGAACTGTTATCTAATGCTATGATTTTTAATAATATAGTAGGGAAGTGTACAGCTAAATCAGCATTTAGATCATGATAGGCTAAATGCTCCTAACGCTGTACACGTGATAAAAAGAAAGGCCACGAAATGGATTCGTAGCCTTTGTGATTTTTCAACGCTAACGTTCGTCGTTTACTTACTGTGATGGGTATTCGAGCTTAATCTTTTTCTTGCAGGATCTCATGCCAAGGTAAGTCGGCATCACCTAAAACAATAAAATTGGGGTTCTCAAGTGTCTCACGTTCGTTGTATGAAAGAGGCTCCAACTGCGTACTGAGTATGCGTCCGCCAGCCTCTTCGACAATACATTGAGTGGCAGCGGTGTCCCATTCACCTGTTGGACCTAAACGTAAATAACAGTCCACGGCACCCTCTGCAACTAGGCAGGCTTTGAGTGCTGCTGAACCGAGTGGAATCAAATCATAATTCCAAGCACTGCTCATGCGACTCGTAATGCGATTAATGTCTTGGCGTCGGCTAATGGCAATCGCAATGTTCTGTCCCGGTTGCTCATGCTTGTGCGTATAGATTTTTACACTTTCGGACATATCCGGAATTTTCCAAGCCCCTTTTCCGCTGTATGCGTAATAAGTTACACCCGAGACAGGGCCGTAGACGACCCCCATGGTTGGCTTGTTGTTATCAATCAATGCAATGATCGTGGCAAAGTCTCCGCTGCGTGCGATGAACTCTTGTGTGCCATCAAGGGGGTCGACTAACCAGTAGCGCTCCCACTTTTCACGTTGCTCTAAGCTAATGTCAGCCGCCTCTTCAGAAAGTACGGGAATGTCCGGTGTTAATTCACTTAGGCGCTCAGTAATCAACTTATGTGCAGCAATATCGGCACTAGTGACTGGGGTTTCGTCACTTTTTGTGTAGGCTTCGTACTGTTTTTTTTCGTAGATGTCTAAAATCAATTGTCCTGCGCTACGCGCAATTTCGATGACTTGCGGAAGCAGGTGAGATAAATCTTTGGTCATTGGCATAGGTCGTGGTCCTTTCTCGCCATTTTTTATCAGTTTTTGAACTCTGGATTATTTAGAGATCTTTATGGGTTGCGAGTGGTGTTTTGTAAGTGTTTTAGTGCCAACATCAACGCGGTGATGCTTCTTGCTTCACAAAAGTCCAAGTGCGTTAAAAGCTCTTCTGCCTGAGCGAGAGGCCAACGTACGATTTCGAGTGGCTCAGGCTCGTCGCCTTGCATTTGTTCAGGATACAGTCCTTGTCCCAAAATAGCGTCATTTTGCTAGAAAAGTAAGAAGGGGCGAGGATTACGCGTTTTAATGGAACTAAGTGTTGAGCGCCAAAGCCAATTTCTTCTTTGAGCTCTCGATCTGCGGCTTGTTCTGGTGTTTCACCCGCGTCAATTAATCCCTTTGGAAAACCCAATTCGTAGCGTTCCGTTCCCGCCGCGTATTCGCGTACCAGTAGGAGATCGCCTTGTTCCGTCACCGGAACAACCATGACGGCATCGCGTCCACTGGGTTTCATTCGTTCATAGGTGCGAAGTTCGCCATTGGAAAAGCGAAGGTCGAGGGCTTCCACTGCAAACAGTTTTGATTTTGCAACTGTCTCGCAAGACAATATTTCTGGTGGTGTCCTTTTCGACATAACGCTGACTCCTAATGTCATTGGCAAGTGGGGGGAGAACCTAATATATGAGAAGAACGCTTGAGTTTCTAGCGTGATAATGGCTCATTATTGGTTTGAAAACAAAAATGGGAGGCATCTGCCTCCCATTTGTCGTTGATATGAGTAAAGATCGAGTATCAGTCGAACTTAGTAGTAAGAGTGATCGCCACGATCATGCTCTGTAGCATCGCGAACCGCAGTTAGCTCGCCAACAAATTGGTTTAACAGTTCTTTCTCGATGCCTTCTTTTAGTGTCACGTCCACCATTGAACAGCCGTTACAACCGCCACCGAATGCTACGATTGCGATGCCATCTTCAGTGATTTCTACAAGGTTAACGTGGCCACCGTGACCAGCAAGTTGCGGGTTCACTTGAGTTTGGATGACATACTCAACACGCTCAACAAGAGGCGCGTCGTCCGCCACTTTACGCATTTTTGCGTTTGGCGCTTTAAGAGTCAGTTGAGAGCCCATTTTATCGGTTGCGAAGTCGATCTCTGCATCTTCTAAAAACGGTAGGCTAAGCTCATCAATGAATGCAGAAAAACCACTGAATGTGATTTCAGTATCGGTTGCTTCTACGGCTTCAGGTGGGCAGTAAGATACGCCACACTCTGCATTTTGGGTTCCTGGATTCACAACAAAAACACGGATGTTTGTGCCTTCAGGCTGTTGGCCTAAAAGGTTGGCGAAGTGTGTTTGCGCAGTTTCTGTAATAGTAATATTTGACACGACGAATACCTGAGTAATTTTGTAGGCTATTACTGCTATTCTACTCCTGTTGGCGTCTCGGTCTAGTCTTTTTGATGCTAAGACATGGCGAAGCGATCTAGAGTGAGCCAGGGGCAGGAGTTCTGCAGATGCAGTAAATATCGATGCTTTCTACACCGACTTCAAGTAGTAAATCACATAATTGTCGGACGGTACTGCCCGTTGTGACGACATCATCAACAATTGCGACATGAGAATCGCGCACTTTGCCTTTTAGCGCAAATGCACCTTTCAAATTCTGCTCCCGGTTGCTTTTCTTATGCCCCCGTTGTGATGGAGCACTTTTGATGCGTTTAAACACGTTTGGTTCAAACCTTACCTCAAGGTGGTTTGCTAAGTATCTTGCAAGAGTATGGCTTTGATTGAAACCTCGCTTTAGGTACCGTTGCCAATGCAGTGGAACGCAGGTGATAACTGGCGCGGGATGCTCAATTCGTTGTGCAAGTAATTGAGTGAGTGCATTAACGTGCCAAGGTTCACCGTCGTCTTTAAATCGTTGAACTTGGGCTGAGAGTGGGAAGTCATAATCACCAAGCGTGAACAAGCGCTGCCATGGCGGGGGATCGCGCAGGCATGCCCCACAGGGTATTTTAGCTTGGTCTATTTGAGTCGTTTGGTTGATTTGATTCGCTTGTTTAGTAGAAGCAAGAACGGTGGTAACAGCCTGCTCATTTGTCATCGCTAAACCGCACCGAGCGCAACGTTGTATGGGGTTAAGTTGAGCAAAACAGTGCTCGCACCAGCGTAGTGGATTGGTCGCTTGATAGGCGTTAATTGGAAATCGACATAAACCACATTGACTGCCCAACACACGGTGCATGATGTTTTGCCATTGATGAGATAACATACAATCCATTCAAGGTTAGATTGACATCAGATTAACGCTTGAGCGGAATACTAAGGCATAGAATAAGTGGGAGAGACTGAGAGCATGAGCACGAATTTACACTGGCAGTCGTTTGGCCAAGGGCCAGATTTGGTGTTGTTGCATGGTTGGGGGATGAATGGTGCTATCTGGGAACAGACAGTAACGTCACTTGAACCTTATTTTCGTGTTCACATCGTTGATTTACCCGGTTATGGTCACAGCGCGGCCTACCACGCGGAAGATTTGGCTCAAATTGCCGATATGGTTCTGAGCAACGCTCCAGACAGAGCAGTGTGGTTGGGCTGGTCGTTAGGTGGTTTAGTTGCAACGCATATTGCCCTTAACGCTCCGGAACGTGTCAGTAAGCTAATCACTGTCGCCAGTTCGCCGAAATTTGCGGCTGAGCGTCCTTGGTGCGGTATTCAGCCGAACGTTTTGACGGCTTTTACCTCCCAATTACTGGAAGATTTCTCTGTCACGATCGAGCGCTTTATGGCACTGCAAGCCATGGGCAGTCCATCGGCGCGCAAAGACGTGAAGCAATTAAAGCAAGCCGTCTTGTCTCGACCGCAACCGAATCCAGGCTCTTTGCTCGTGGGATTGAACATTCTTGCGGATGTTGATTTGCGTGATGCATTACATGGCCTTTCTATGCCGATGCTGCGTCTTTACGGCAGACTCGATGGATTAGTGCCTATCAAAGTGGCCTCTGATTTGAGTGAACAACTCCCAAACACGCAACAGTTTGTGTTCGAACAGTCCTCTCATGCGCCCTTTATGACTGAGCATGATGCGTTTTGTCTTCGGGTGCGAGAGTTTGCCGCTTAGGTTGTAAAAATTGGAGCCAATAAAAGCGCTAAAGCTGCTTAAAAATTGGTCGATACAAGTTTTAGCACACTCTTCTTGTGGGAAGCGTTTGCTGTATTGACGAGTTGGGCGACGCTCAGGAGGGTTCGCAATGATTGTGTCACCGGCCAACATTAGTGTGCCATTGATCGCACCATCCGTGAATGTGCAGACCGAGCAAGTTGCTCGTGAAAATAAAGTTCGAGAACCTATCACGCCGACGGTTGCATTGGCGAAAACCAATGCCGAGCGCAAAGTGACGAGTGATGAGAAACGACGTCGACAATCCTCTTGGGATCCATCTGATCATCCTGATTATGAAATCGATCCGGATGTCGATAGTCATTATCACGAAGAACCAGAGGATACGTTAGCGCGTTTGTTTGGTTTACTCGCGCTCAAGTCTTATAGCGAGGAGCAGGGAAAGGGCTACACGATTCGCTTTCGGTTACCTAAGCGTATTTTGGATGCAGCGATCAAAGAGGGGGTGATGGAAAAGCGCAGGAAGGTGATTAAGTTTCATTATGGTCATGCCGTCGCGCCCCATACTCCATCTGAAGTGATAGCAGTACTATGAAGCGATCCAAATAAAAACGCTCCAAGCAGGTTAAACTGATTGGAGCGTTTTTTACTCTGTACTCTTTTGAATCTGAGTACTAAATCTTAGCGAGGTTGTTTTTTTACGAGATCACTTTTTCGCTTTCGCAAAAGCGGCCGCAAATGCCCCACCCATGGCGTTGTTTGATGAAGAATCATCACGACGAGGTTGTTGGCGACGTTGTTGGTCATTACGACGTGGTGTCTCTGAACGCTGACTGCGGTTGTCTTGACCAGGCTCGTCGTTCAAACGCATGGTTAACGCAATGCGCTTACGCTGAACATCCACTTCCATGACTTTAACTTTGACTATGTCACCAGCTTTTACTACCTCTCGAGGGTCTGAAACAAAGCGGTCAGTGAGCGCAGAAATGTGTACAAGGCCATCTTGGTGAACACCGATGTCGACGAAAGCACCAAAGTTAGCCACGTTGGAGACCACGCCCTCTAGAATCATACCTAGTTCTAAATCGGATACAGCGTTAACGCCTTCCGCAAATGTTGCAGTTTTAAACTCAGGACGAGGATCTCGACCTGGTTTGTCGAGTTCTTTAATGATGTCAGTTACGGTCGGTAAACCAAAGTTGTCATTGGTGTAGTCGATCGCGTGTAGATTTTTTAGGAAGCTCGAATCGCCGATCAACGCTTTGATGTCTTTGCTGTTTTTTTCAGAAATCGCTTTTACCACTGGGTACGCTTCTGGGTGAACGGCTGAAGCATCAAGAGGGTTCTTACCATCCATAATACGTAGGAAACCCGCACACTGTTCAAATGCTTTAGGGCCTAAACGAGGCACTTTTTTCAGTGTGGTACGAGCGTCGAAGCGGCCGTTTTCATCACGGAAGTCGACAATATTTTGTGCGATGGTGCTGGATAAGCCCGCAACGCGAGTGAGCAGTGCTGCAGAGGCGGTATTCACATCAACACCAACCGCGTTTACACAGTCTTCCACAATGGCATCTAGGCGTTTTGCTAGCATTGATTGGCTCACGTCATGCTGGTATTGACCCACCCCGATCGATTTTGGATCGATTTTTACAAGCTCAGCCAGCGGATCTTGTAAGCGACGTGCAATAGACACCGCGCCACGCAAAGATACGTCCATATTCGGGAACTCTTTGGCTGCCAACTCAGAGGCTGAGTAAACCGATGCACCCGCTTCACTGACGATGATTTTTTGCACTTTCAGATTGCCACGTTTGATCACATCAGCCACGAAACTGTCGGTTTCGCGTGAAGCTGTACCGTTACCGATCGCGATCAAATCGACGTTGTACTTGCGCACCAACTGATCAACGATTTGCGCTGATTTGTCGTATTGCTTTTGTGGTGGGTGAGGGTAGATGGTTTCGGTTGCAAGCACTTTACCCGTCGGATCGACAATAGCGATTTTAGAGCCCGTGCGCAGACCCGGATCGAGACCAAGTGTTGCGCGAGGACCTGCCGGTGCAGCCATCAACAAGTCTTTTAGGTTGGTGGCAAATACTTCAATCGCTTCGATCTCTGCGCGCTCTTTCATTGCGCCCATTAGCTCGGTTTCCATGTGCATCGATACTTTGATGCGCCATGCCCAGCTAATTACTTGCTTACGCCATGTATCCGCAGGTGCGCTGCTGAGAGTCACGCCATAGTGGTCAGCGATGATGGTTTCGCAGTAAGACTGACGAGCGCCTTCTTCCTGTTCTGGATCGGCATTCATTGCCAATGTCAGGAAGCCTTCGTTACGACCACGTAGCATCGCTAGTGCGCGGTGCGATGGTACTTTGCTTAATGGTTCGTTGTGGTTGAAGTAATCTTTAAACTTCTCACCCTCTTGCTCTTTGCCTTCAACGACGCGAGCGCCCATTTCCGCATTGCGGTTTAGGTGACCACGGATTTTCTCTAGCAGGTTTGCGTCTTCCGCGATGCGTTCCATGATGATTGCGCGAGCGCCATCTAGTGCGGCTTTGGTGTCTGCCACGCCTTTGTCTGCATCAAGGTATTTGCTTGCTTCGCTTTCTGGTTCAGTTTGAGGGTGATTCCATAGGAGATCTGCCAATGGTTCTAGGCCGGCTTCAATGGCAATTTGACCTTTGGTGCGACGTTTTGGTTTGTATGGTAAGTACAGGTCTTCTAGCCGAGTTTTGCTGTCTGCTTGCGTGATAGCTTGTTCTAACTCAGCGGTGAGTTTGCCCTGTTCTTGAATGGATTTTAGGATGGTTTGACGGCGGTCGTCTAACTCGCGAAGGTAAGACAGGCGGCTGTCTAGTGTACGCAATTGGGTATCATCAAGACCACCCGTTACTTCTTTACGGTAACGGGCAATAAATGGGACTGTGTTACCGTCATCGATCAGGGTTACAGCAGCATTAACTTGCTCAGGGCGAACATTCAGCTCTTGAGCAATCATGCGACAGATAGCTTGGCTCATCCGTGTCTTCTCTTTCATTTTGTTTGGGTATTGGTTATGTATAGAACATTGGGGCCATTGGTAGAATTTGCAATGTTTTAATGGCGCTTCACAAAAATTTACCGAGTGCTGGTGGACATCAGTCAGGTTTGTGTCAAAACTGTAATTAAATTCGAAACTTATGCGTTGGTTTGTCGACTAACCCCTTACCTTAGCTCATACGGAAAATCATGATGAAGAAAATGTCTTTGGCTCTGGCGCTTTCAAGTGCTTTACTAGCGACCCCCTTAGCTTGGTCTCAGTCTCTTTCTGCTACAACGCAAGCACCTATCTACCAACTTGATGACAAGCCGGTTTTAGGTCGTGTCGAAAGTGTGCACTACAGTGATATTCCGGAATTAAGTGACGTGCCTTTTATTGGAAAAATCGATACGGGCGCTGATACCACGTCAATGCACGCTGACAATATTCACGTGACCAGTTCCAACCCAGAGTACAAAGAACTAAAAGATGACAAATTGATGTGGGCGATTGTCGACGATCTAGGCGGAACCAACGCGAAGTGGACGGTGGAAAGTTTCAAGCCGTATCAAGTGACCGTGAGCTTTACTCTTCATCACCCTTACACTGGAGAAGAGGTCAAAATCACCGATGATTTAGACCGTATCAGTGCCATTCGCAGCCGTACCAGTGAAAAACCTATTTTGCGCCCAACCGTCAAAATGCCAATGACCATTGCCGGCCACACCGTTGATACCGTGGTGAACCTTACTAAGCGTACGCAATTTTCTGCCCCAGTTTTGATTGGTAAGACGTACCTCGATAACAACGCATGGGTGTTTGCAGGTTATGACTATTTGCAAGAGCAACCCAACGCCCAGATGATTGGTAAAAAAGAAACGGTGAGTATCGAGGGGCTCCCTTACAAAGTGAGCATTTCGACATCTAGCCGCTATACCAACGTTCATGCACTCAATATCAAGGTCGATAAAAAGAAGCAGCAAGTTTCTTTTACCTTGGAGGGGGAAAATGGCAAGCGCCATTCAATGACGCTGCCATTGATCCGAATGCTGAAAACCAGCAAGGGTGAGCGACCATTGGTGTACCTCCCTGTAAAAGTGAGTGAAACCGAGACTCAACAATGGTTGGTTTACTTGCGTGACCGTAGCGGCTTTAGTTCGCAGATTCGCTTAGGGAAAGACGTTGCGAGTCAACACTTTGTGATTGATACCGATAGAGAAAATTTACTCGGTGGGGTCGAGAAATCTTTTAAGAATGCTTTGAAATCGAAACCATTGGTGATTTCACCTCAAGAGTCGGTGAATATTGATGGCTACAGCCTGCCTGCGTATCCAACCTTTACGGTCAAAACCCCATTACTTCGAGTAAATGGCTTTGAGTTGACGACAAAAGACAAAAAAGAGGTGGTAACGTTCTACTTACCAACAAGTAATGGCAAAGAAGAGAAAATTACGAAGCCAGTGCTTAAGAAACTTAAGGTTGGCGATGCTGTTCGCCCTGTTGTTGAGGGCGACTTTATCTTGGGTGATAAAGAAACCTCAGTTAAGTTTGCCATTGATTTGTTGGAAAAAGACCAGCAGCAACCATTTTTCGTATTTGGTCATAACATGGCAAAAGGGGGCGTATTGCTGAATACGCGTGCGGATCATTTGTTGGATGCACAGCCGCTTTTCAAGGCGGGGCACATTGAAGTTGCTGAAGTGGAAGGGCTTTCTTTCCCAGTCAAATTGGACACTGGCGCTGATGTGAGTTCCATTAATGCACAAAACATCAAACAGTTTGAAAAAGACGGTAAAAAGATGGTGAGCTTTAACTATGAAAACGACGCTGGCATGAAAAAAGCGTTCACCAAACCTGTGGTCGATGTGATGCGTATTACCGCGAAAAAAGGCGAGAAAGCTAATGAGCGCCCGGTGGTCGAAATGCACGTAAAATTGGGTGAATTAGAGAAGAAAATTCGCGTTAATTTACAAGACCGTAGCCGTTTTCATTACAGTATGATTTTGGGTAAGAACTTTTTGAAACATGGTGCGGTCGTTGCCAGTGATACCAACTACATCGTGACTGAAAAGCCGGATTACGAAGAGTAATTACACGGCAGAGGTTCTTTCTGAACGAATACATCTTTGCTAAAACATAAAACCGCATCTGAGAATGCGGTTTTCCTATAGTTTATTTTTATATCTTTTGGTGTGCATCCGCGATCAAACTATCGGCTCAGAAGAATTACTGTTCTTCGGCTTGATAGCGAATGCTATTTATAAACCATTCTTTAAAGCCCTCGGGCGTTTTACGCTGAACTCGTCATCGACTTCTTTTTAGTAGTGCGCGTGCCATCGGGGAATCAATCGAAATGTAACCTTTTGCATCGCCATAGATTTCATCGGGTCCAACAATGCGGAAGCTTTTCACGTCGCCCGCTTCGTTTTCAATTTCTACCCAAGCGCCAAAAAAGACTTTGCCCTCTTGCTGAGGATCGAAATCCACGACTTTTACTTGTTCGAGGCGTTTTCGTAAATACCTGACTCGACGGTCAATTTCACGAAGGCGTTTTTTATTATACTGATAATCCGCATTTTCACTTCGGTCGCCCAAACTTGCCGCCCAAGTGACTTTTTTGGTGACTTCAGGTCGTTCTTCTCGCCATAAAAAATCGAGCTCGGTTTTTAGGCGATTGTAGCCCTCACGGGTAATTAGATTGGTTTTCATCAGAGAGACATCAGCTATTTTTGGATTCTATTCATCATATTAGCCTTGAAGCTAGCTAACTGTAAATTCTTGTGAGTGTGAGAAATTTGATGGTCGGAGTCGAAATTATTCATCAAAAGCGTGTTGAAGATAAAAAGAGTAACAATTTGCACAAGCACGTTTGAAAAAACAGTGATACATTTTTGACAACAGATGCCTTTGAAAGGATGTTTCAATGCAGGAAAATCATAAAATATTAGTGGTCGATGACGATGCTCGTTTACGTGCGCTGTTGGAGCGTTACCTTTCTGAGCAAGGTTTTCAGGTGAGAAGTGTAGCTAACGGCGAACAGATGGACCGTCTTCTGACTCGTGAAAACTTCCACCTTATGGTTTTGGACTTAATGTTGCCGGGTGAGGATGGACTTTCGATTTGTCGACGTCTACGTCATGCGAACAACATGTTGCCAATTCTTATGCTGACAGCAAAAGGTGATGAAGTAGACCGCATTGTCGGTCTTGAGGTCGGCGCAGATGATTACCTACCAAAGCCGTTTAACCCGCGTGAGCTTTTGGCTCGAATTAAAGCGGTACTGCGCCGTCAAACGGTTGAACTGCCGGGCGCGCCAAGCACGGAAGAGAAAGTGGTTGAGTTTGGTGAATTTCGTCTGAATCTAGGCACTCGTGAGATGTTCCGCGGTGAAGAGGCAATGCCACTGACTTCAGGTGAATTTGCGGTACTTAAAGCCTTGGTTACGAATGCTCGTGAGCCAATGTCGCGCGATAAGTTGATGAACATGGCTCGTGGTCGTGAGTACTCAGCAATGGAGCGTTCTATTGACGTCCAGATTTCTCGTCTACGCCGCATGTTAGAAGATGATCCAAGTAAACCACGCTATATTCAAACTGTGTGGGGCTTAGGTTACGTCTTCGTTCCAGACGGCAAAGAAGCGTAATCACGTTTACATGCCAAGTATATGCCCAAGCCACGACAATGATGAATGATGTTCGATTCTTTCGTCGCTTGGGTGTTTTGCTTACTGGGTAATGTTATCGACCGGTACTCGGTTATTCACACTCCGCTCTTTCGCTGTTTATTCTTTTGACGAGAGGGACGGAAACCTCGCGATTAAGGCTCTCCATCAGGAGCGCTCTATTAGGGACTCCCCATGCGAATCCGAAGTTCATTTACACAATCCATTCTACTGTTTGTCTCTTTGCTTCTTGCTAGCCAAGTCTTTTCTTATTACGCCGTTTTTAACTATGCGTTGATGCCAAGCCTGCAACAGTTCAACAAAATACTCGCTCATGAATTAAATTTGGTGCTTGATGAAGACGGTTTATTGAAATCGGATGCGCCATTACGCCATCAATTGCTTGAAAACTTGGGCGTGACGGTTCATAGCGTTGATAGCGAAATGATGGATGAATTCAATCATGCTATGTCGATCGATTTAATGTCGGAAGAAATGAGCCAAGAGCTTGGTTCTCCGACTGAAGTACGACTGTTGCTGGGCAGTGAAAGCTACATTTTATGGATGCGCATCGACGAGTTGCCAAATTCCATCATTCGAGTTCCTCTGTCTGAACTGCAAGAAGAAGATTTTGCCCCGCTATTTCGTAATAGTTTGATGATGGCGCTACTGATCATCGCGGGCGGTTGGTTATTCATTCGTTTGCAAAACCGTCCGTTAATCGAATTAGAGAAAGCGGCAAAAGGGGTTGGGCGAGGGGAAATCCCACCACCATTACCAGAAAAAGGAGCGTCAGAGATCCGTTCTGTGACTCGGGCATTTAATCAAATGTCGAAAGGTATCCAAGAACTGGAAGAAGATAGAGCACTTTTAATGGCTGGGATCAGTCACGATTTGCGTACGCCATTGACTCGAATCCGTCTTGCGACAGAAATGATGTCACCAGAAGACAGCTATTTGGCGGAGGGGATCATTAGCGATACGGAAGAGTGTAACGAAATCATCAGTCAGTTTATGGATTACCTCAAACCCGTCAATAAAGAGTCGTTTGAGCAAGTGGACATCAATACGATCACTAGCGATGTCGCGACTTCGGAGGGCGGCTATGAAGTAGAAATTGAGACGGATTTGAACGCGAACATACCAACCGCGAAAGGCAGTCCGATTGCTATCAAGCGCGCTGTGAGTAACTTGGTGGTCAATGCGTTACGTTATGGAAATGGCTGGGTAAAAGTCAGTACGGGCACCACGGCGGACAAGCAATTGGTGTGGGTGTGTGTCGAAGACAATGGCCCAGGGATCGAGCCCTCACAAATTGCGAAGTTGTTTGAACCGTTTACACGCGGTGATACGGCTCGCGGTAGTGAGGGGACAGGGTTAGGGCTGGCTATTGTAAAGCGTATTGTCAGCCAACATTCTGGCTCGGTGATCATCCGAAATCGGAGTGAAGGCGGCCTGATCGCGCAAATTAGTTTCCCTACAAAATAAATATTGGAAACCGCGAGCATCGGGAGAAAAAAAGCCCAACCGAAATAGTGGTTGGGCTACCTGACATCCCGATATTCAGTATAAAGTTAAGACGATTTTACTTCTTGAGTGACAAGCTCTTCAGTGTCTTCTTCCAATTTTTCAGGAAGCAGGAGATTCAATATGATCGCGGTGATACCACCTGCCGCAACACCCGTTGAGAAGATGCTCTTAATAAAGTCTGGCATGAACTGAAGAATTTCAGGTTTTTGTGCAATGCCTAGACCCATTGAAAATGACAGTGCCATGATGAGAATCGCACGGCGGTCGAGTTCTACACGAGAAATAATGCGCACACCTGCTGCGGCAATCGTGCCAAACATAACGATGGTTGCGCCACCTAATACGGGCTCAGGAATCAACTGAACGAAACTCGCTACGCCCGGGAACAAACCAAGAATCACCAACATACCGGCAATGAAGTAGCCCACATAGCGACTTGCTACGCCTGTCAGCATGATGATGCCGTTGTTTTGGCTGAATGTAGAGTTAGGGAAGCTATTGAATACGGCTGCAATCGCAGAGTTTAGGCCATCAGCTAACACGCCGCCTTTAATGCGCTTCATGTAAATCGGCCCTTTCACTGGCTCACCAGAGACTTCAGATGTCGCGGTGATGTCGCCAATCGCTTCTAGGGCTGTGATAAAGAAAATCAACACAAGTGGAATGAACAGTGACCAGTCAAAACCAAGGCCGTATTGCATTGGAATTGGTAGAGCAATGAGATCGGTCTGTCCCAGTTTTGAGGTATCAACCATGCCCATGAAGTAAGCCATCACGTAACCTACGAGCATAGCAATCACGATGGAAGCAACGCGAAGATATGGGTTTTTCGATCGGTTCAAAATGACGATTAAACCCAGTACGGTTCCTGCTAATGCCAGCTTATCTAGGCTACCAAACGATCCGTCGCTCATTGCCGCATAGCCACCGCCCATTGATACCAAACCGACTTGAATCAGCGTTAGACCAATCAGTGTCACGACAATACCCGATACCAACGGTGTAATGATTCGACGTGCGTGCTCTAGAACTCGTGAAAGAAAAATCTCAGCAAATGAAGCGACTAAAATGGTGCCGAATATAGCGGCCATCATGGTGTTAAGATCCGCGCCGCCAGCTTGCAGTGACAGGCCTGCACCAATAATTGGGCCTAAGAAATTGAAGCTCGTGCCTTGTATAGACAACAGCCCTGAACCGATTGGGCCGAAAGTGCGAATTTGAATAAAAGAAGACACGCCAGATGCAAACAACGACATGCTAATGATGGTGTTGGTCTGCTCAGCAGGTACGCCTAAAGATTGGCAGATAATCAAGGATGGTGTAATGACGGCCACGAACATTGCCAATAAGTGCTGAAGTGCAGCAAAAATAGTCTGAGGCAATGGTGGACGGTCATTGAGTTGATAGACCAATTCCGAAGGTCGGTTTGAAGTTGTCATTGTTTGTCTCGCTAGTCGCAAAAAAGTTTACCCAGAACTCGCTGAATGGGAGTACTAGGCGGAGTTGACGTTATTACCTGTGATTGCTGTTAATCAGCGTCAACTCAGATTGGTTTGGTGTGACAAGGAGCACACCACAAATTTTGTGCGGGATTATAGAGGATTTTTCAAAAGCAAACGTTTGCCTTGTTCAAAAAAATAAAAGGCGATAACACCGAGGACATCGCCTTTGATTTTTTAGGATGTCTAGTTTTTCAAATGCTTATCAAAGAAGTTGAGCACATGAGCGTAATATTTCGCTCGATGCTCATCTTTGTAAAAACCGTGTCCCTCGTCATCGAGAACAAACGTCTCATAAGGGTATTTAATGTTGTCCAACGCTTTTGTCATCGCATTAAATTGTTCGATAGGGGCGCGTTGATCTTTGCCACCATGAACGAGTAGGATCGCAGACTTCAGCTTGTCTGCATTATGCGTTGGAGACATCGCTTTGAGGGTTCTTGGGTCGTCACCGAGGACTTCGGTTAAGTAGCTGAGCCCCATTTTACTATCTGGAACATCTCCCTCTTTGAACATCAATTCAAGATCATAAACACCGGCTGTGCCGACCGCACACTGAAACAAGTCTGGTGCGATGCTCGCCGATTTAAGCGCGCTGTATCCACCAAAGCTCCCACCTGAAATACACACTCGCTGTTTGTCGGCAATGCCTTCGCTGATGATGTGCTTGGTGGCGTCAATAATGTCATATTGAATGTCCGTGCCCCATTTTTGGTAGCCTGCTTCTTCAAATTGTTTGCCAAAGCCACCACTGCCTCGGAAGTTGACTTGCAATACCGCATAGCCATGACTGGCAAGAAACTGGTTTTCTTCGCGAAATTCCCACCAATCTCTTGGCCCATGAGGCCCTCCATGTGGGTTGATGATGAGTGGGAGATTTTTCGGTTCGGCATTGGGTGGCAGAGTGAGGTATCCCGTGATGCGTTTTCCATCACGACTGGTGAATTCGACCGGTTTTACTTCTGCCATTTTCGCAGGATCTAACCATTCTCTGGCCGAAAACAAATAGCGTATTTCTTTTGGTTGCGTTGTAAATAGGTAGTAATCACCAGGGTTTCGGTCGTTGAATGCCATAATGACATAGGCGTCACCCGTATCGGTTTCACTGACTAATCTAACTTGGTGTCCGGGTAGGGAGGTAAGGATTTGTTGGAGATATTCACTGCGCTTGTTTTTGGGATCGACAAAGGCATAGGTTGGATAATCGCTCTCAAACTCCACCGCATAAAGCTGTTTTGAATCTGGATCAAGCCAGTAGTTTTTTGGATCGACGCTCGCATCGGATGCGACTTTTGTGCTTTTACCGGTTTTTAAATTTAGGCGATGGACCGCTCTTGGCTCCCCTTTGTAACTGACGGCAGCATAAACAGAGTCTTGATTACTGCCAAAAGAGATGGGGTAAAACTCTTTGAAGCTCTTTAATGATTGGATCTTATTAGAGCTTCTCCATTGCTCATTGACGCGATAATAAAGTTCCACTTTATTTTTGCTATTGAGACCAGAAACAAAGCGTACCTCGCCATTATGATCGGTCAGAAAACGACTAAATCCCACTGGAGATGTAGTTATTTTAGAGCGCCGCCCATTGTAAACATTGACTCGATAGACTTCACTTGGTCTTTCTATATCAAATTTGTAATCGCCAATTGGTAGTGCGGACACCAAGATGTGTCGGTCATCATCGGGCAAGATATCTAATACATGACCAAACGCTTTGACGATGGAGGCTGAACGTATCAACTTACTTGATTTTGGCGGATTATAACCAAAGATGTAGGCGTATTTTTTCCCGTCAACATTGGCTGATACCAATTCGCCATAACTTACTGGCGCGGTTGACCAACTTTTTAAATACTCTTTCGAGGCAACAACACGCTCGTTATTAATCCAGTGATAGTCACCGACTTGTTCATTGCCATTAAAACGTAACACACTGCTTGGTTGCATGGTTTTAGCATTGAGAATGACCAAGGCGTCTTTGCCATCAATGTTCGATTCGAATGCTAAATGTTTACCGTCTGGAGATATTTTGGGGTTGAAGTAGGCGGAACTTTTTGAAAAGAGCTCTGCGGATGTGAGAGGAGCATTTTGCTGATCCTTTGCGAAAACCGGAGTGGTATATAACGCGGCAATGGTTACTGCTGTGACTGCAAGCCGTTTGCTTTTGTTCATGCATCTATCCTTGATGGCAAATGGTTTTTAGGAAAGGTACAACTTGGCGCAATTTAACCATAAAGTCGAATGATGTTAGGTTCAATGAGAGATAGGTAGGAAGAATTGGTGTATATGAAACTAGTCTTACAGAACGCTATCTGCAAGACTGAGGTAAATATTGAAACTAGATAACCTCAATTCGGGATAAGAAAGTCTACATTGCTTAGATTATCCCGAGTTGTGGTTAGATAGCATATAAAATCGGTAGCCGCAGCTATGCTTTCGAGTAGATGTCTCGTTCGCCTAGCCAGCGGTCGATGATCGCGTTCGCATTCGCTGGGTAGTTGTCATGAATGTATCGGGCAATGCGTTGAACTTCTGGAATCAGGCGTTGATCTCTCACTAAATCAGCAATCTTAAAGTCTGCCAAGCCAGTTTGTTTGGTTCCCAGTAGCTCACCAGGCCCTCGGATCTCTAAGTCTTTTTGTGCAATGACAAACCCATCGTTACTTTCTCGTAATACGCCTAAACGCTTTTGCGCCGTTTTGGATAGCGGAGAGTGGTACAGCAATACACAATGGCTGGCGACTGAACCCCGACCAACACGGCCTCTTAACTGGTGTAACTGGGCCAAACCTAGACGCTCTGGGTTTTCAATGATCATTAGGCTGGAATTTGGTACGTCTACACCCACTTCAATAACGGTTGTTGCTACTAATAGATGTAGCTTGTTGTCCTTGAAGTCTTGCATGACGGCCTGCTTCTCCGCCGGCTTCATTCGTCCATGTACCAAGCCAATTTTTACGTCGGGCAGTTTACGTTGCAACTCCTCTGCGGTATCTGCCGCAGCTTGGGCTTCCAGTACTTCGGATTCATCAATCAAGGTACACACCCAATACGCTTGTTTGCCCTCGTTTAAGCAGGCATTTCGCACACGCTCAACGATATCGGCACGTTTGGTATCTGGAATAGCAACGGTCTGAATAGGCGTTCGACCGGGCGGCAGTTCATCAATGACTGAAGTCTCTAAATCAGCATATGCGGTCATCGCCAACGTCCGTGGGATCGGAGTTGCTGTCATGATAAGCTGATGTGGATAAGCACCTTGCTTGGCTCCTTTCTCACGCAGTTCTAATCGTTGATGAACTCCAAAACGGTGTTGTTCATCAATAATCACCAAAGCGAGGTGGTGGAATTCGACATGCTCTTGGAATAAAGCATGCGTTCCGACCACCATTTGTGCTTCACCACTGGCGATACGTGCAAGTTCCGCCTCTTTGGCTTTACCTTTTAGTTTGCCGGCAAGCCAACCCACTTTTACGCCCATTTTCTCAAACCAGTTTGCGAAGTTAATCGCGTGCTGCTCAGCAAGCAGTTCTGTCGGTGCCATGAGTGCGACTTGGTAGCCGTGCTCAATGGCTCTGACCGCCGCTAGCGCCGCCACCAAAGTTTTTCCTGAACCTACATCACCTTGTACGAGACGCATCATGGGGTGCGCTTTTTCTAAGTCAGCTTCAATCTCTTTGACGACACGAGTTTGTGCATTGGTTGGTGAGAATGGCAGTTGAGCAAGGAGTTGATTTTTAAGATGCTCACACGATGCCAAGGGTAATGCGACGTCTTGTTGTCCTTTGCTGCGCACGGCAAGCATAGAGAGGTTCTGCGCCAACAATTCTTCCATGATTAAACGAATTTGCGCAGGATGTTTGCCCTCATCAAATTCGTCGACGTTAATGCTTGGTGGTGGGCGATGAATGGTGTGCAGCGCTTGGGACATGGTAATTTGGTGATCGTACAAACCGGATGGTAGCAGCTCTTGTACCGCCGCTTTATCGAGTAGCGCTAAGGCTTGTTCCGTTAGGTTACGCAAAGTGATTTGACGCAATCCGTCGGTGGTTGGATAAACTGGGGTTAAGCTCTGTTCCACATCCGGCTTTTGTTCACTGACATAGAACTTGTAGTCAGGGTGAACAATCTCCAGCCCTATACCGCCACGCTTAACTTCACCGTAAGCATGTACTAACTTACCTTGTGAAAAATTATTCTTTATCGCGGCAGTAAAATTGAAAAAACGCAGGGTGATGGTACCGTTTCCGTCGCTTATTTTTACCGTTAGCATTTTGCGTTTGCCAAAAATGGTATCGACGGCCATGACTCTACCTTGTACCGCGGCCCAAAGCCCCGCGTGCAGTTTGGCGATAGGATAAATACGGGTGCGATCTTCGTAGCGAAGAGGAAGGTGGAACAATAAATCTTGGACACTATGTAAGCCAACTTTGGCGAGTTTTTCTGCGACTTTCGCGCCAACTCCAGCGAGAGAACTTAAAGGAACAGCAGATAACATTTGGGCAGACATAGAGAGCTCGAAAAATAGTTAACGTATAGGTATGTTAACCATTGAGCTGTGTTTTTGTACAGGAAAAGATTGATAGTATTGAGGGTGTTTACTTAGATATTACGGAATACGGAAGTGGAGTCATCGGTATTCCGTGAGCGAAGCGTTATGTATTCTGGGTTATTTACTTTGCATCTCTTTCCACCACGCCTCATCTGCGATGATCTGACCTTCATCATCAAGTTGAGGGTAATCTAACCCTTTGCGCTTGGCGACTTTAGCCAGTACAGGATGGCCGCGCTCAAACAAAATACGGTTGATGGTCTCTTTTGGTAGTGCACTTTCTTCACGGTTGTACATGCCTGCAGCTTCACGCTGACGCTGTGCTTCGTAGAGGATTACGGCACTGGCGACTGATACGTTCAAAGACTGCACCATACCAATCATTGGGATGATGATGTCGTGATCGGCTAATTTTTTCGCTTGCTCAGATGCGCCAACTTTCTCGCTACCAAGAATAATTGCGGTTGGCTTGGTGTAGTCGATGTCGCGAAAATCAACGGCGGTATCGGATAGGTTGGTGACCAATACCTGCATACCTTGTGCTTTTAGCTCAGTAATTGCCGTTTCAATGGTGTTGTGTGTTTCTACTTCAACCCAATTTCGAGCACCTGCTGAGGTGTGGGTAAGGGTACGCATCTTATCTGGCCAAATCGCGTGAACTTTGTGCAGACCTGTAGCATCAGCCGTTCGGATCACGGCGGAGACATTATTTGGCTTATGGACTTCTTCTAGACAGAGAGTAAGGTCAGTTTGACGTGCCTTGAGCACTTGGTGAATGCGGTTGTAACGTTCTAAATTCATAATATAAAGGGATATAAAAAATCGCCACCCAATGTGATTGAGTGGCGATTAAGGTTAGTTCTTTCTGCGTCTAACTCGCGTCGCTTGTGGCATGGCTTTGATTTTACGCATAATGCCTGCAAGGTGGACACGATCTTTCGTGGTGAGCAGTACGGTCACCGTATACAAACGTCCATCACGCTCTTCGGTAGAAAGGCCATGAATGTTTGAGCCGGTTTTCGAAATGACGTTAGTCAGCTCTGCTAGCGCACCTTGATTATTGAGCATGTCGACTTTCAGCTCAGCGATGAACTCTTTATCGTAATCCTCAGACCAAGCGACAGCCATGTATTTGTCTGGCTCTTTTTGGTAACCGCGTACGTTTGGACACGTTTCACGGTGAACCACAAGACCACGACCTGGAGATACATGGGCAATGATGTGGTCATCTGGTATCGGATGACAACAATTTGCAAAGGTCAGTAGTAGCCCTTCTGCACCGCGAATCGGCAGTTTCTTGCTTGAATCGTTTGGAATCGAGCTGGTTGTCGTCAACTCATCGGTATCACCGAGTAGGCGACGCGCAATGACGATGCTCATCAATTCACCCAAACCAATCGCTGCTAACAAGTCATCGACGCTTTCTAAGCGGAGATCGGTGAGCACTTCTTGAATGTTTTCTGGGTAGATTGAATCAATTGAGTGGCGGCCAAGAGCGTGATTGAGTAGGCGACGGCCTAGCGTAATCGATTCTTCACGACGCATGGTTTTCAATACTTGACGAATCTTAGTGCGAGCACGTGAAGTTACGACATAGTTTAACCAAGCTGCATTTGGACGCGCACCAGGCGCACTGATGATCTCTACCGTCTGACCGTTTTTAAGCGCCTTACTGAGTGGATAAGGATTGCGGTCAACACGAGTGCCAACACAAGAATTGCCAACATCCGTATGTACGGCATAAGCAAAATCTACGGCAGTGGCGCCTAGAGGGAGTTCAACGATACGACCTTTCGGTGTGAAGACGTAAATCTCATCTGGGAACAGATCGGATTTTACGTTTTCAATGAATTCGAATGAGTTACCCGCGCTTTGTTGCAGTTCGAGTAGGCTTTGCATCCAACGCTGTGCTTTTACTTGCGCGGTCGTGCCTGAACGCTCACCTTTATCCTTATAAGACCAATGAGCCGCAACACCTTTGTCTGCCATTTGATCCATATCTTCAGTACGGATTTGTACTTCGACAGGTACGCCGTGTGGGCCAACCATTGAAGTGTGCAGAGATTGGTAGCCATTCGCCTTTGGTACGGCGATGTAATCTTTCATGCGGCCAGGACGAGGCTTATACAAGCTATGAACTTGGCCTAGCACCCGATAACAAGTATCTGCTGTATCAACAACCACTCGGAACGCGTAGATATCCATGATGGTGTGGAAACGCTGCTCTTTGGTTTTCATCTTGTTGTAGATGGAGAACAGGTTTTTCTCACGACCAAGTACACGAGCATTCAAGCCAACATCTTCAAGGCGACCTTCGATTTCACTGTGGATGCGTTGGATCATCTCTTTACGATTACCACGAGCGGCTTTCACCACCTCTTTTAGTACTCGATAGCGATTTGGGTAAAGTGCCTCAAAACCAAGCTCTTCGAGTTCAGTCTTGATATTGTGGATACCAAGTCGGTGGGCAAGCGGTGAGTATATCTCAAGAGTTTCACGAGCAATGCGGCGTTTTTTGTCAGGACGTAGGGCGCCTAACGTACGCATATTGTGTGTGCGGTCAGCCAGTTTGATCAGGATAACGCGGATGTCTTGCACCATAGCAAGAACCATCTTACGAAAGTTTTCTGCCTGAGCTTCTTTTCTGTCGCGGAATTTGAGTTTGTCCAGTTTTGATACACCATCAACCAACTCAGCGACCGTAGTGCCAAACTTCTCTTCGAGATCTTCTTTGGATACATCACAGTCTTCGATGACGTCATGTAATAAAGCTGCTTGGAGGGTTTCAATATCGAGGCGCATTTCGGCCAAGATACGAGCCACTGCGACAGGGTGGATAATGTACGGTTCCCCGCTTGAACGGGTTTGCCCTTCATGGGCATCTCGCGCTACCACATAAGATTGACGCAGAGCCTCAATTTGAGGCTCTGTTAGGTATTCTTGGGCAACGTCTTTGAGGCTATCAAATAGATACAAATTATAGGCCCGGGAGGTTGTTGAATTCTAAAGTCAGAATTAACGGTTGTGAGCGATGCTGCTTACTGCCGCTAGCTCTGCCGCTTCTTGTTCTTGTTGCTCTTGACGTTCACGAGCGTCCAGAACTTCTTTAGTAATTAAACCTTCTTCGATTTCGCGTAGAGCGATAACCGTTGGCTTATCGTTCTCTTCTGGCACTAGTGCATCTTTACCGCCAGTTTGCATTTGACGAGCGCGGCGAGCCGCAATCAGTACTAGGTCGAAACGGTTGCCAACTTTTTCAACAGCGTCTTGAACAGTTACGCGTGCCATGAGGACTCCAAATAGTTAACTAAATTTTGAATGACGAGAAAGTATACAGTCTTAGCGTGTTATTTACTAGCGGTAAGACATGTAACTGTATAAGCAATATATGCTTCCTTACCGAAATAAAGAAGCAGAAATTTATTCTTTTTACCTGCCATGATGTACATCTGGGGAGATCCCATTCCAACATCACGTGAGGGTAGAGCAGTCTTACTCTGCTAGAAGAGCGTCAAGCATGCCTTTGTATTTAGCCGCTTGCTTTTCTTCTTTCAATCGCTCTGCACGTAGGATTGCTTTGAAATCCATTAGAGCAGTGTCAAAATCATCATTTACGATGACATAATCATACTCATTGTAGTGAGAGATTTCTGACTTAGCTTCTGCCATGCGTTTTGCGATGACTTCATCGCTGTCTTGTCCACGAGTGGTAAGGCGGCGTTCTAGCTCACCATTTGATGGTGGTAGGATGAAAATGCTTTTTGCTTCTGGCATTTGTTCGCGAATTTGACGCGCGCCTTGCCAATCGATATCTAAGAATACATCGATACCTTTATTTAGCGTTTCTTCAATCCATACACGCGATGTGCCGTAGTAATTTCCAAACACTTCCGCGTATTCGAGGAAATCACCTTGTGCAATCAGAGTTTCGAACTCCTCTTTGGCGACAAAGTGGTAGTGGGTACCGTTTTCTTCACCAGGGCGCATACCACGAGTAGTATGAGACACAGACACTTTCATTGCGTATGTTGGGTTACGTTCCAACATTGCTGAGATCAAGCTAGATTTACCTGCGCCGCTAGGTGCAGATACGATATAGAGAGTACCTTTGCCCATTGTACTGTTCCACTATTGGTTGGATTGAGTGAATGCCGAAAGAAAGTATCGACATCGTTAACGATAGCACTGGCTTTGATGATTTCTCCACCAAGCATGTTGAGATTGGTGATAAACCCGCCAGAAAAATGGAGGCGAAGAGTATCATGATCTCCGAACGGTTGCTAGCCGATCTTTGGGATCTGTGTTGTCAGGGAAAAATGAACGTAAGAATGAAAAAAGGGGAAGCTTTCACTTCCCCAGGCGTGCGACTGACTCACACTTAATCTTATTGTTATACACAATCAAAAGGCCGTGTATTTAAGCAGCAATGTCCGTTTAACCCTGTGATTCAAGAAAATTGATCCAAGGAGCTGCGACGGCTTTCATGTCCGGAGATTGCGCTGCACTCTTCATTGCTTTAAGTGCATTGCTTGGCTGATTTAATTCGAAATACGCCATGCCTCGAATGTAGTTCAGTTCACCTTTATCATCACGTTTCGCATCTGGTGCCGCATTTTTAGCAAACTTAGTTGCGGCAGAGTATTGCTTGTCGAGAATCATTAAACGAGCGATCTTGATCTGCGTTTTTGCTTTTGGGGCTAACTTGTAAGCAGCCACATAACTCTCAATCGACTTATCTAACTCCTGTGCTTGTTGCCAGAAAGAAGCCAACTTCTCTAAGTTTTTAGCGTCACGCGTGATCTTGCCGTCATCCATCGACGTTTGCATTGTCTTTGCTGCGCGGAAAGGAACGCCTTGATAAGCTTGGAAGTTTACCAAACGTAAGTACTCTTTCTCTTCTTCCAGTAGACCTAGTTTATGGGCCATTTCTAAAGTAGAGAGTGCATTTCGCTCTTGATTTAACTCCATGTAAATACCAGACAGCTGGGTCCAGTAGCGCTTATTTTGTGGATACTTGGTGGTCAAAATTTTCAGCACACCGGCCACACTCTTGAACTGTTTTAGCTCATAGTGTGCTGACATCAGAAGCTGATACCAAGACTCACTAGGGTTCTTACTCATTGCGATCGCTTTTTTGGTCGGCGGAATCGCATTTTTGTAATCCTCTAGCTGAATGTAGGCACTCGCAAGTGTGATATATGCGTGTGCTTGTGGCTTTTCTTCGGTCGTTTCCGAAATTTTAAACCACTCATTCATCGTGTTGACGGACTTTCTAAATTGTCCCTCTGCGAGGTATAACTGCGCCAGACTATAACGAACTTGCTGGGCTACTGGTACGGGCAGCGCATCGAGCTTCAAGGCATCGGCAAAGTACTTTGCGGCTTTAGGGTAGTTGTCTTTTAGTGAATAAAGAAACCCCATCTGCTGAAGCAAAACGGCTTTGTCGTATTGTTTTTTACTTGAACCTTTCAATGCTGCATTTAACTTCTCAATTGCTTGAGAGTACTTTTCCTCAGCGATAAGTTCTTGAACTTTGTTTACTGTACGGAACGTTCTGTCAGACAACTCAGGGTTACTGGCAAAAGCAGGCGCGCAATACGCGCCTGAAATAAACACCAGAGAAGCCAACAATTTTGTATATGCTTTCATGTTGCGACTCCTTAGTTAGTAGAGAACTCGATTTCTTGGGATAGACGAGAAGTCACTGCTTTTCCATCAACCATTTTCGGTTTAAAGGTCCACTTAGAGACGGTTTTTCTCGCGGCTTTACCCAAGCCCAACTTACGAGGAGATTCTTTCAAGACTTTTACGTCTTGCACTGCTCCACGCTCGTTGACGGTAAATTCTACTAATACAATTCCTTTTTCAATTCCCGCTCGTGCTGCTTTACGTGGCATCTGCGGTTGGAATGTTGCAAGAGGTACAGGACCCCCTCCGCCAGCCAGTTTGGCACCACCTTGAGCGTAGTGACCAAGTACGGATCCCCCTGTTACGTTCACAGGTAGATCCAACTTAGGCATATCCATCGGAATTTGATCCATCACCGGTTTAACTGTCGACGTCACCTTCATTTCAGGTGGTGGCGGCGGACGCTTAGGCGGTGGTGGTTTCGGAAGTTCGCGTTTTTTCTCCTGTATTTTTTCGTCCGGTTTAATGCGAATGAATTCCACCATACGGAGATCATCATCCGACACTAGCTCGTGGCGCTCTTTATTTACTAGCTTGTCCATCCCCCAGAACAATCCGAGGGAGACAACGAGCGCCAGTGCAATGGAGGCCAGATACCGCATAAGCTTAATCCTTATTCGTTGCGGCAATGGAGATGCTTTCTACACCCGCCATCTTGATCTGGTCCATTACTTTCACGACTACGCCTGCGTTTGATTCGGTATCCGCTTGAATAACAACGGCACCATCAGGGCTTTCTGCACGTAGGCGTTCGATGTTGGCTCGAACCGCGTCGACTTCAATACGACGTTTATCCACCCAAACATCACCAGCTGCACCAATGGCAACCATAATGTTCCCTTTTTTCACGGTTTGCGCGGAGCTTGCCGTAGGACGATTTACTTCTAGACCAGCTTCTTTAACGAACGATGTTGTTACGATAAAGAAGATCAACATGATGAATACGATGTCCAGCATCGGTGTCATATCGATAGCGGCTTCTTCACTGCTATCACTGCTATAGCGTCTCTTCATGACCTATACCTCTAATTCCGTTTACTCAGGCAATTCCCATTTACTTAGCTAATGTGCTTTAGCTTATCTTCAAGCTTCTGCGTGGTGACTTTGGCTAAATGATCAAGACGAGTACTAAAGAAAAGTCCTGATAGAGAAGCCACCATCCCGGCTAATGTTGGGATTGTTGCCTTTGAGATCCCCGAGGCCATTGCTCGAGGGCTTCCTGTTCCTGTTACTGCTAAGATGTCGAATACTTGGATCATGCCGACAACGGTGCCGAGTAGACCCAGTAGGGGACAAAGTGCAATCAATACTTTGACAATTGGCAGTCCCTTTTTATTCTCAATATCCTGACGAGAAACGATTTCTTGTCGGATCATCTTTGCATTCCAGCTTTTATGTTCTGAACGATCTTCCCAAAAGCTAACGGCTTTTTTCATTGCTCTTGGGGCGACGGCAGCGAAGTAAAACCAGCGTTCTAGCAATACTGCCCACAACATGAAGCTGAGGATAAAGATGGCGACGAGTACATCACCACCCATTCCCAAGAAGCGCCTAATTGATTCAAGTTCTCCAACTAACCACCACATAATGCCTCCTTAGCTTTCGGCTTTATGCAGTTTTTCCTGATAGCGAGCGATGAAGCCTGCACTCTGTTCTTCAAGAGTTTGAACCAAACGGCGACCTTTACTGTGTACGATGGTGTACAGGAACAGCAGAGGAATTGCGACAACCAGACCAAGCATTGTTGTTACTAGTGCTTCTGAAATACCGCCAGCCATTAGCTTAGGATCGCCGGTACCAAATAGTGTGATTGCTTGGAACGTACCGATCATACCCATCACCGTACCCAGTAGACCTAGCAGTGGCGCTACAGAAGCAAACAGTTTGATTGAGCTGATAAAGCGTTCAATGCTCGGTGCGTTACGTAGGATGATTTCGTCCAGTTTCGCTTCAAGATCTTCAAGGTTGTCACCTTTGTGTTCTTGGTAAGCTTGGATAACTTCACCCAGAGGGTTGCCAGGAATAACCGTGTCTGATTTAGCCTGCTTACGCATTTTGCCACCGATAACCAATAGGCGTAGGTAACAAACGAGTGCGATCAGTGCACCAACGGCACCCATCGCTAGGATGACGTAACCAACGATACCACCTTGGTCAATACGCTCCTGAACAGTCGGGCTTTGTACAAGTAGAGATAGAATCACACCACGAGATGGGTCAATAAATAGTGGTTCGTATGTGCCATCTGCTGCTTCAAAACCGCCGACTAGGCGAGTGATGTTTTTGGCTGGTTGACGTGACAGCTCTTCGAACTTACCCGTCTGAGGGACGTAAGTGACGTATTTGCCATCTGCGATTGCGTTAAACTCGCCAACAAGTGTGACGTCTTGAACGGCTTCTTTACCCTCACCGTATACAACGGTTGCTTGAGTTGTGGTTGTCTCACCTGAAGCAACAACTTGCTGCAGGATAGTGTGCCAGAACGCTTCAAGCTCTTGTGTTGATGGCAGCTCTTTACTTTCGGCTAACTTTGATAGTAAAGCGTCACGCTCAGGGAATTGCACGGCATTTTGTGATGCAGCAAAAAGACCTTTGAATTCCCCCGCATATTGACGAACCACACCAAACATTTCACCTAATGTACCTGAACGAACGAGAAGTGTTTCAGTCAGATCGGTTAGCTGTTTGTCGTTTTCATCAAACGTGGCTTTTAGCTCATCACCAAGTGCTTGTTGAGCGGCAAGTTCTGCACGAGCTTTTTCAAGTAGCGCAGCTTGTTGATCGCGGTTGTTTTTGAACTCAGCTTCACGAGCTTTGTTTTCTTTTGATTCAACAATACTTTCTGATTTTACGTTTTTCAGTAGTTCAGATAAGTTCTTAGGGGTTTCTGCTTGCACACCAGAAACCATGAATAAGCTCGCTAGCAAACCAGCGGCTAGAGTTTTGAATCCTTTCATTTCTTATTCCTCCCCAGCAAATACAGGCAGTTTGATCAGCGCTGGTGGCGCTTGTTTCTTAGCGATACGAAGGCCTTGCTGTACAGCGATACGGTAGTTTTCAGGTAGCGATTCCCACTGACGGGTTTGTTGATTCCACATGCCTGTTTCACCACCATCCGGAGATTGGAATAGAAGCGCAGTACGACCAATACGTAGGAAGTCGTAAGTCACGGTCTCACCGTTACGCTCTAGGCTAGCTTTGTAAGATTCAATTGATCGAGAGAAGCCTTCTTCGATTTGGTAGGCTTCCATTACTTTACGGAATTTTTCTGAAGTCGTAACGTCTGCACGATCCATGAGATCACGAAGTTCTACCACACGTTTGTTACGTTCTTCTTTTTGGAAAGGTAAGTCTAAAGTGACAAACTCATCCAGAGCGTCGATCATTTTAAGAGTGAGAGGAACAACTTCCGTTGCCGTTTGATCGATTTGAGCGATTTGATTATTCAGGGAGTCCAGTTCACCTTGCTGAGACTGAACCATACGGTTAATTTGCTCATTGTAAACTTTCATGCTGTCGATTTGACGCAGCAGGCCTTTGTATTCAGCCAACATGGTCTCTGCACTTTCAGCATAGTTGTCGATTTTTTGTTGTGAAGCCTGTGAGGACTTCGTGGTTTTTGCTTGGTTAGCGACGACGGTACCAGAGTCGGCAGCCATCGCTGCACTACTTACTGATAAAATCGCGGCAGTAACTGCACTTACGCCAAATTCCTTTAACGTCATAGTTGCATCCTTGTCAGTGTATAAAAGTCAGTCGAATAGGGCGCAGGAAAAGCTCCTGCGCCAAAGTTTTTAATTAAAAGTTTTGAGAGTAGTTCACGAAGAATACTCGGCCTTGAATGCTGTACAGCTCATCGTTGTAAGTAACGCCATCTGCTTCAAATGCTGGATCTTCGTCAGTTAGGTTACGCACACCTGCTGTTAGTTTTGCATCCCAAGGAGCCATGTAGTTGTAGGCTACGTTGAACGTGGTGTAGCTTGGAATCTTACCTGTCTTGTTGTAGTTCTTATCGACGTCTTGCGCTTGTGACGCAATGTAGTCTGCAGATACATAGATGTCATGGTCGCTCAGGATATTGAAGCCAACACCTGTCTGGAAGCGGTACTCAGGTAGACCATTGCGGCCAACTTTGTTGTTTGTTGGGCCACCTACGTATTCAGGGCTGCTGTAATCAAGAACATAAGAACCCATGAAGTCGTAACGTACAGTAGTTACATCAAAGTCGTATAGGTAGTTCACTTTCAGATCGAGACCTGATGTTTCAAGGTCACCAATGTTTGATAGTGGAACGATAGCGCTAGTGATGTTACCTGTGCTGCCACCTTCACGAGTGATGTTCGGGTTTGATTGACCGCTGCTACGCTCTTGGTCGATCATACTCTGTAGGGTGTTCATTACGATGGTGTCTTCAATGCGAATGTTGTAGTAATCCACAGTTAGACCCAGATCTTCGATTGGAGAGTAGCTCACACCAAAGTTAAATGATGTTGACGTTTCTGCATCAAGATCTTCATTTGACGTACGTGTCGTTGTGTACTGTTTCTCTGGACACTCTGCATCAGAAATGCCATTTGCTTCACAGTAGACGTAGTCTTTTGCGTAGTCATTTGATTCACTGTCCGCGCCGTAAAGGTTTGATAGAGATGGTGCGCGGAAGCCCATGCCCGCACCTGCGCGGAACATTAGGTTATCAAGTGGTTGGTAACGGAAAGACGCTTTTGGTGAAACTGCGCCACCGAAGTCGCTGTAGTGGTCATAACGGACGGCGACGTTCATTTCTAGCTCATCGGTAAAGGCTACCAAAGATTCAGCGAAGAATGCGTATGTCTCACGATCACCTGCTGCTGAGTTACCTGCACTACCAATGATGTTGCCCGCTTCGCTTTGTGAATCGTATTTATCAAAGTAATCGTAGGTGGTCATTTCAGCACCCACATACAGAGGAATGGTGATATCACCGACTTCTGCTACGTCAAACTGCAAGCCGCCGTTAAACTGGTGCATTTCCATTTGTGATTCACGCGCTGTCGTTGCCGCAAGATCGGCCGTTGCATCCGCACTGAACTCACCATTTACAAACTCACCCGAGTTGGCTAATGATTCTGCCGGGTTACGTAGAACGTAGCCTGTACCGCGTTCGTTGCTGTTTGAGAAGTTCAAGTGGTAACCTGCTTCCCAAATCACTTCACCGAAACCGTCAGTGTAGAAAGAACCATCTAGGCCTGCTTTCATGTCTGCTTGGAAGTCAGTTACTGTCGTATCACGAGTGCCAACACCTGTGAATCGGTAGTAAATACTTGCTGGATCTGTGTATGAACCATCAGGGTTATAAATGTCTAAACCATTTTCTTTGAAAAATGTCGCCCCCCCTTCAGTGCTAGGGTCGATTTCAAAGTAACCCGCAGCAGGAGCAAAGCGACCAAAACTTTCGTTACGGCTCAATAGCATTTGTGCGTTGAATGTCGTGGTATCGGTTAGGAAAATGTTACCGTTAACGAAAACTGTATTACGCTCAAGAGAGGCGGTTTGCGCAGCTTCTGCGGTGTAATCGTAACCACACATTGGGCCTAAGCCTGGGTATTCAGTGATGCCGACAAAGCCTTTTGATGGGTCACACTTTGCATCGGTTTCATAGCCAGCAATCGGTTTAAGTGCGCCATTATGATAAATGTTTCGGCCGTAGATACTGACACCAGACATATCAAAGTAGTTGTCAGAACCGGTATTCTTTGAGCTTAGGTAGTCACGATCACGCAGGTAGATTTCATCTTTAGAGTCGTGTTCAAAAGAGAAATAGATATTGCCTTTCTCGCCAGAGGTACCTGTTACGATAGAGAAGTTCTGCTCGTCGCCGCCATCTTGTGATGGGATACCAGCACCTACGGTTACGTTGATGCCATCAAATTCGTCTTTAAGGATAACGTTGACTACACCAGCAACCGCGTCAGATCCGTAGACCGCTGAGCCGCCGTCAGCCATGACTTCAACGCGTTCAACGATTGCCGCTGGAATTACGTTCAAGTTTGCTGCGCCGCCACCCATGGTTGCAGAACCTGGCAGACGCTTACCGTTAATCAGAACCAGTGTACGAGATGCACCTAGACCACGTAGAGACATGGTTGCTTGGCTCTGCCAAGAGTTACCAGAACTCTCACTGTATGAACCAAAAGAGTTAAATGAAGATTTACGTAGTACATCAGCAATAGAAATATCGCCCGCGCGTTCGATTTCTGCACGACCAATAACTGCAACTGGAGTGCTTCCTTCCATAGATGCACGCGTTAGACGCGAACCAGTAACTTTCATTTTTTGCAGTTTTTCGACTTGTTGCTCTTCTGCCTGTGCTGCCATTGGGGCCACTGCTACTGTTCCCAAAGCTAGACTAATCGCAACAGACAAAGCGGTTGTGTTTTTATACATCCTTGTTGCTCCGTTTCTTATTATTCCCTGCGTCGGTCAATCTCCGACCTTTGTGACGTTAAATTTTCGTTAACGCTTGTCCCATGTATACCTGAGATGAAAAAGGAAGTCAAACCAGTGGTAAAAGGAGATAAGTAAATGTAAAAAGATGTAAAATCTAAAGGTGACATAAATCACGGAGCATTTTCCTGTAATATCTTCATAAAGCGAGATTAAATTTTAATAAAACACCGTATTTTGTGTTTCTTATAAAGATTAACGACTTATTTTGGTTATGGTTTCTAAGTGGGGTAATGAAACTGATTTACCTATCTTTACTAGATGATAATTCTGCGGCGTGCAGATTGTTAAATAATAGTGCGATGTCTGTTGAGGCGTTGTTGGTATCAAAATATGAGACCCGTTGTCGGGAAAGGGCTCATTTGTATTATTGAGTCAAATAATTCCGAATAAACTCGTTTAATTATTCTATGAAATTGCGTTTTTATGTAGGTTGAGGGTGTTAATCTGCTTAGGTTGATATTCTGTATGAATTGTTTTGTGGTTTTATAATTTTTACAAAAACATTTCAGTTTTCGAGGTCAGCAGAAGTTTGTCATGTTTTGAAGCCAAACACTTGAAGCGGCATAAGATTCAAGATAAATATGAGCCTGACATTATTGCAGTAGTGTAAAAAACTAGTTATTGAAACTCAGGGAGTGTGTTTCAACAGTCTTAGTTACTACGGTATAGAAAAGCCCCATTTTTAGGCTGGCACTTCCTTACTGAAGCCACCTTGAATGGACAGTAGACAAGGAGCAAGTTGTATATGCTGTCGTACTTTTTACGCCGATTGGCCTTGGTCATACCAACGTTTCTCGGGATCACCATTCTTATTTTTGCCATTACTCGGTTTGTACCTGGCGGTCCAGTTGAGCGCATGCTATCTCAAATGCAAGCGCAAGGAGATGGCGCTGCGTCAATGACATCTGCTGGCGGAAATACCGCTCTTTCTGATGAACAAATCGCAGAGCTCAATGCATTTTATGGTTTAGACAAGCCCGTTGTTGAAGCTTATGTGGATTGGTTAACTCGACTCGTTCAATTAGACCTTGGTGAGTCTACTCGTTACTACGAACCCGTCTCCGATATGATTGCAGAGCGCCTGCCAGTCTCTCTTTTCTATGGGGGGATGACTTTCTTCATCAGTTATTTCATCTCAATCCCACTTGGTTACTATAAAGCGCTTAAGCATGGCTCTGTATTTGACTCTGCTTCTTCTATTTTTATCTTCGTCGGCTATGCGCTACCAGGGTATGTTGTTGGCGTATTGTTGATCACACTGTTTAGTTATCACTTGGAATGGTTCCCTATGGGGGGCTTCGTTGGCGATGACTTTGATGATTACGAGACATTCTTCGAGCGGGCACAAGATGTGATGTGGCACGCGGTGCTGCCGTTGATTTGTTACCTAATTGGTGATTTTGCAACGTTGACGATGACGATGAAAAATAACCTGATGGAAAACTTATCGTCAGATTATATCCGTACAGCGATTGCGAAAGGCCTTCCATTTAAGAAAGCAGTACGCAAACACGCACTTCGTAATAGCTTGATCCCAATTGCTTCGCACTTCGGTAACTCCTTATTGTTCTTTATGACGGGCGCATTTCTTATTGAAGTTATCTTTAATATTGATGGTATTGGCCTGCTTGGTTACGAATCTATCATGGAGCGTGATTATCCAGTCGTCATGGGCATCGTAGCGATCAATGCGGTATTGCTGCTTATCGGCAATATCATCTCTGATGTTTGTGTTGCTTTAGTCGACCCACGTGTGAAGTTTGGAGCGTAATATGATTAAAGTTAGCCCGTTAACTCAAAAGAAGATCCGTCACTTTAAAGAAATCAAACGCGGTTATTGGTCATTTTTGATTTTGACCACCATGTTAGTTTTATCTCTTTTTGCAGAACTGCTGATCAATAGCAAAGCATTGGTCGTCAAATACGACGGCAGCTATTACTTTCCGGTTGTGAGTGACGTCCGTTTAGGCAGCGAATTTGGCCAAGCGTCTTCAAGTGAAGCAAGTTATCGAGAATTGCAAAAAGTGTTCGAAGCGGAAGGGGGGGATAACTTCGTTATTCTGCCAATCGTTCCTTGGAACCCTTATGAACAAGACTTCAGTGGTGACTTTCCGCCAACCGCACCAAATGCTGAGAATAAGCACTATTTGGGAACGGATGTGATCGGTCGAGATATTTTGGCTCGTCTTGTTTACGGTTTCCGAACGGCAATGGGTTTTGCATTGATAACGATGGCCGTGTCGTATGCAATCGGTACTGCAGTAGGTTGTGCGATGGGCTTTTGGGGCGGCAAGTTCGATCTGTTTGTTCAACGCTTGATTGAAATTTGGTCTATGGTGCCATTTTTGTACGTCATCATGATCTTAGTCTCTATCGTACATCCCACCTTTACTTTGTTTGTCGCGATTAACGTATTGTTTGGGTGGATGGGGATGACTTGGTATATGCGAACCATGACCTATAAAGAGTCTGCTCGTGAATACGTTATGGCTGCTCGTGCGTTAGGAGCATCGACCGGACGTATTTTGTTTAATCACATTTTACCTAATACCATGGTTATGATCGTGACGTTGGCGCCATTTACTATTGCGGCAAACATCACCGCGCTTACGGCTCTAGACTACCTTGGCCTTGGCTTGATGCCGCCAACACCAAGTTGGGGTGAGTTGTTGCAACAGGGTAAGTCGAATTTGGATTCTCCATGGATTGTTGCATCAGTTGTTAGCTCGATTGTCTTGGTTTTGGTCATGGTGACTTTCATTGGCGAAGCTATCCGAGCGGCATTCGACCCGAAAAAATTCACACGCTATGTTTGATACCGTTGGTTGAGCAATGATGCTTTACCGTAAAGGCTTAACGGCAATGGTTTGACTAGTACAGTGAGAAGAACATAAAAAAGGGAAGTTTTATGAACAAATTATTTTTAGCACCGATGCTCAGTGCTTTGAGTTTTGGCGTGATGTCAGCAACGCTACCGAAAGACTTAAATTGGCAAACGAATTGGGATGAGCCCCTATTTGCCTCAGAAGATGCGAAGTTTGGTGGCACTTACCGAACCTATGTAAATAGCTTTCCACAAACACTACGCAGCGTTGGGCCAGATGCAAACTCAGGGTTTCGTGGATGGTTTGCTGATGATGTGCCAAACCTTGTCAGTTTACACCCAGATACATTGGAGTGGATTCCGGATCTTGCCAACGAATGGGCGTTTGGTTCAGATAATAAAACCGTTTATTTCAAATTGAACCCTAAAGCTCAATGGTCTGACGGCAAGCCTGTGACCGCAGACGACTTTGTGTTCATGCTTAAGTTCTATCGTTCTAAAGATATCGTGGCACCTTGGTACAATGACTACTACACCAAGGTGATTGGGGATGTCGTAAAATATGACGACCATACACTGGCCTTTATTTCTGCGACAGAAAAAAACCAAGAAGATCTTTTGTATACCCTTGGATCTCTTACCCCTCGTCCTGCTCATTTCTATGCCAACCCATCGAAAGATGAGAATGGCGATGGTATCGACGACAATTTTGTTCGCAAGTATAACTTTAAGAGTGAACCGACCACGTTTGCTTATTACCTAGATAAAGTGAAAAAAGGTAAGAGCGTTACGTTTAAACACGTAGGTGAAGATTGGTGGGGCTACTCAAATTCCTACTACAAAAATCGTTATAACGTAGAGAAAGTTCGCTTTACTGTCATTCGTGATGCAGATATTGCGATGAAGCACTTTGAGAAAGGTAAGCTGGACTCGTTTGGATTGATCATGCCGACATTGTGGCACGACAAGAGTCAGTCTGCGCCGTATCAAAAAGGCTATATCAATAAATTCTGGGGCTATAACCAATATCCAGAGGGTGCGGGGGGGCTTTGGCTCAATACCGCTAAGCCAATGTTGGGCGATATCAATGTTCGTAAAGGCATTACGTTGGCCAGTGACTTTGACGGTATGATCGAGAAACTCACTCGAGGTGATTACGTTCGCAAACCAAACCCGCTTGGCGTTGGTCGTGGGGAATATGATTTGACCGATGTTGAAGCACCTACGTTTGAACCTGAAAAAGCCGTGGAGTATTTCGTTAAAGCTGGTTTTGGTAAGGTCGGCGAAGACGGCATTCGTATTAATGACAAAGGTCAGCGTTTGAGCTTTGCTATTACTTACAGTTTCCCGACGCATACCCCTCGAATGTCTTACTTAAAAGAGCAAGCCAAGTTAGCGGGCTTAGAGTACACACTGAACCTCGTGGATGGGTCTTCTGCCTTTAAATACATCTTGAATAAAAAGCATGAAGTGGCATTTTTGACCATGGGTACGGCAGAAGTTCCTGCTTACTGGGAGTATTTCCACTCATTTAATGCGAATAAACCGCAGCCAAATAATCACACGAATTACAGCTCACCTGAGCTTGACGAGTTGATTATGGCGTTTAAAGGGGAATTCGACCTTGATAAAAAACGGGCACTTTCGCGCCAAATCCAATCTAAGGTTATCGACGCTTCTGTCATCGTTCCGGGTTATATGGTGCCATATACTCGAGAAGGGCATTGGCGCTGGATGCAATATCCTGAGAGTCCAATGACAAAGCGTTCAGCGTCTTTATTCCCAAGCTCTTTCTCGCCAGGTCTAGGCGTGTTCTGGCTTGACGAAGACATGAAAAAAGCAACTCAAAAAGCGATGAAATCAGGCAAAACGTTTGACCCAGTTATTGCTGTTGATGACAGATACAAGCTGTAAGGATGTGTTATGGAAAACGATGTAATCCTAAGCGTTAAAGATTTAGAAGTGGAGTTCATCACTGACGATGGACCGGTAAAAGTGTTGCACGGTGTGAACTTTGACGTTCGCGCTGGTCGTACGCTTGGCCTAGTTGGTGAATCAGGCAGTGGTAAGAGCGTGACATCCATGTCGATCATGGGTCTGCTGCCTAAGCCGTATGGCAATATCGTCAACGGTGAAGTTAATTATCGAGGTACTAATCTCGTTACGCTCCCAGCGGCAGAAATGTATGCCATGCGTGGTGAGCGTATCTCTATTATCTTCCAAGACCCGATGACGGCACTGAACCCTGTACACTCTATTGGTCGTCAGCTCTGTGAAGTGTTAGAGCTGCATCGCCCGGAATTGGGTAAAAAAGATCGTGAAGCTTACGCCATTGAAATGCTGGCGAAAGTGAAAATTCCAATGCCAGAGAAACGCTTGAATGAGTACCCGCACAACTTATCTGGTGGTATGCGTCAGCGTGTGATGATTGCGATGGCATTGGCATGTAAACCCGACATTCTGATTTGTGATGAACCTACGACAGCACTGGATGTAACGGTTCAGGCGTCTATTCTTGAGTTAATGAATGAACTTCAAGAAGAGACGGGCATGGCGATGATCTTCATTACTCATGATCTCGGTGTCGTCGCAGAAGTGTGTGATGATGTGGCCGTGATGTACGGTGGACGCATTGTTGAAAAGGCCGAGATTTTCGAGCTATTCGATAATCCACAGCACCCGTACACCGAGCGTTTGATGGGCTTGATGCCAAGTTTAGACAATGAACCCAAGCAGATGATCGACATTAAACCGATCGATGCCAGTATGTTTGCTAGCTAACTGGTGCAAAGTGAACAAGTCATAAAAGAGGATGTTATGGCCAAAGAAGTATTAAGAATTGAAAATCTTAAGCAGCACTTTGTATCCGGGAAAGGGCTGTTTAAGAAAGGTTATACGATCAAAGCGGTAGATGGCGTGTCGCTGTCGGTCAGTGAGGGAGAAACGCTTGGTCTCGTGGGTGAGTCTGGTTGTGGGAAAAGTACCTTAGGTCGCACAATTTTAAAGTTGTATGAGCCGACAGAGGGGCAGATTTTCTTTGAGGGAAAAGACATCACCAAGTTATCCGTCAAGGGCATGCGTCCACTGCGTAAAGATATGCAGATTGTCTTTCAAGATCCAATGGAGTCGCTCAATCAGCGCCATACAATCGGCATGATTCTCGAAGAACCATTTGTTATTCACAAGATTGGTACACCGGCAGAGCGTAAACAGTGGGTCAAAGAACTGCTGGTTAAAGTCGGTTTGCCAGAGACGGCCGTTAACCGTTATCCACATGAATTTTCGGGTGGTCAACGCCAGCGTATTGGTATTGCTCGAGCGATTGCCCTTAAGCCTAAACTGCTGATTTGTGATGAGTCGGTGTCAGCGTTGGACGTATCAGTTCAGGCGCAAATCCTAAACTTGTTATTGCAACTGCAGCAAGAGATGAATCTAGCAATTATCTTTATCTCCCATGACTTATCAGTGGTGAAGCATGTGTCTGATAAAGTGGCAGTGATGTATTTTGGCAAAGTGGTAGAGGCGGGTAATGCGAGAGAAATTTACGCGAACCCTCAAAACGATTACACCAAGAAGCTTCTGTCTGCGATTCCGATCACGCACCCTAAGTATCGTAAGAAAAAACGCGTGGCAGAAAAAAAGCAGCAAGTGGCGTAACGCCACCAAGTAAATAACGTTTTATCTAAATAGAAACGCTCCGCATCATTCGGAGCGTTTTTGATCTTAGCTTCCGCGTCTGTATTCATCGAATTTAACTTCACGTGCTACAATCGAAGTTTACTCCCTGATTTGTTTGGATAGTTTGCAATGCCGTCCCATTTACCTAAATCATTCAGTCGTCCATTTCTGAAAATATTTCATCTGCTTGAAGCCGTACTTTTGGTTGCCATTACGCTGGCCACGGTGTGGGCGATGGTGGAAGAGTTTATCCACATTTATGTGCAAAAGCGTGTTGCACTCGATGACATCCTATTGATGTTCATTTACTTGGAAGTGCTCGCTATGGTCGGACAGTTTGTGATGAACGGTAAGATACCGGTTCGATACCCTATCTACATCGCCATGATGGCCATTGCTCGCTACATTACGCTTGGTATGAAAGAGCTCGACTCTGTGATGATAGTGTGGCTCTCGTTAGCGGCGTTTATTCTGGCTGCTGCAACCTTGGTTATCCGAGTCGGTCATCATTATTGGCCGTATATCGATAATCAAACCTCTGAAAAAGATGAATAATGTTAAGCCTCACCCTGTGTGAGGCTTCGTTTTTATGTGACGTGAAATCACAATTAAATGGCTTGGGAGTAAAAAAGTGTAAAGTCATCTCAAGCCATCTTGTTTCTTGCATGATTGATGAGTATCTTCACACTAAACTTTTTTACCCGTTTGATGAGATATTGTGATGCGAGCGAAAAGCACATCGACAATTTATTTTCTGCTGAGTGTCTTGATTGCATTTGTGCTTTCAAGCGGTATTGCTCGCGCAGAAATACCATCAATGGTGAACCACATCACGACGGCTGAGCCTTTGCATATCAGCTATTGCGATTTGACCTTTGGCGATGCAACACAGGATGAGCCGGGTTGTTGCGAACCGGGCGGAACATGCTTTGAAAAGCAGTGTTGTTCTCATGGTCACGCATCGGGTACCGCAGTAGTAGAAACTCAGCTGCGATCTTATGAAGCTCCGTACAGAGATGAACTGGCGGTAAGCAAAACCGTGCTCTACAACAGTGCAGACATGCACTCTCACTATCGTCCTCCGATAGCTTAATTCCTATCTCGCAGCATCTCGCTGCCAACAATGTTACTGCACGTAATGTCGTGCGAATTTGTTACGCGTGTAAATAGCGATCTATTTGCACCATCCTGTGATGGGAATGAAAAATGAAAACCAAACTAATTGCTCGTACTGAGCACCTTGCCGCGCGCCTGCTAAACCTTGTTAACACTCGACAGGCGGGAGGCCATCATGACGTATAAACACCTACCAATCATATTGTTTGTATCTGTGTGCTTGATTTGGGGTACTACTTGGTTTGCGATGGAGGTAGCTGTGCAAACTATTCCGCCCATCTTTGCGACCGGACTGCGCTTTCTGATCGCTGCCCCATTATTAATCATGCTTGCTAATCATCTTAAACAGCCGCTCTTTTTCCCTAAAGGAAAAATGTTTTGGATGTTCGTTGTCGCGGTCTTCTATTTCGCGATACCGTTTACCTTGATGATTTTTGGAGAGCAATACATTTCATCGGGCCTTGCTTCGATCATCTTTGCCAATATGCCTATTGCTGTCATGGTGACGTCGAGCTTGTTTCTTGGACTTCGGTTACGTAAATCTCAGATTGCTGGACTTTTGGTTGCAGTGCTCAGTTTAATTCTGATTTTAGTGAAAGAAATGAGTTTAGGCGGAGAGGATTATTTATTCGGTTTTCTCGCTTTAGGTGGCGCAGTCATTATGCATGCGGTGATGTATGTATTTGTTGAGAAGTTCTGTAAAGGCATTCCGGTGCTTACATACAACGCATTTCCAAGCTTTGTCGCCTCAGCGCTGCTGTTTATTACCTCATTGATTGTAGAGCAACCAAACATCTCTCAGTTCTCAATAGACTCCATTGCAGCAGTGATTTACTTGGGCATGTTTGCTAGCGTAGGCGGCATTGTGGCCTACTTTAAGTTGGGGCAAGTTTCGACGCCGTTTACAGCATCGATCTGCTTTCTCTTTTTCCCATTAATTGCG
This sequence comes from Vibrio alfacsensis, assembly GCF_003544875.1. Lineage (NCBI taxonomy): Bacteria > Pseudomonadati > Pseudomonadota > Gammaproteobacteria > Vibrionales > Vibrionaceae > Vibrio > Vibrio alfacsensis. The sequence continues at coordinate 2,942,721 of NZ_CP032093.1, read as the reverse complement.
CTGAGTCTCTCTACATGGATTACAGGCAACAGCCTGTCGTTGGTATCTGGTGCCCTGTTGCTGCCATTACTGGGCGGTATTTTTGTGACCAAAGCGGAGCCTCATTTCTGGCAACGCTTTCGAGTGAAACCGGAAGAGAGAGAAATAATAGTATGCGAACATTGTATGAAGAAACTCAATGCTTAGAGCCGAGTATGTATTCAGCATATTGGCAGTAATATTAAATAGTTTAGAGATTTGCCAATAAGAGAACCCATCGGTGACGATTTTCGGCTCACTCCTATTTGAGGGATAGTAAATGGGCATCTGTTGTGGCCAACAGATGCCGAGTCATAAAATTAAGCCCTAAACCGCACTGAGTTTTGGGCTTAATTATGGGTATTTGAATAAGCTAGGAAAATACTCAACGCTTGTTAAGAATTCGAATCCAATCCACATCGACGGCATTTGCACTGTCATTTTTTTCAATTTCACCGACAATTTTCACTTTGTCGCTTGGCGTGACATCTTGTCCGTCCCACTCGTCATCATCAATCTTAATGGTCATGTTCCCTGTTTTATCTGCAAAGGTGTACTGCTCGTGGCCTAACGACATAGTGATATGGCCGATGAGTGTCACTTTATTCCCGTCGACTAACCAATCTGCGTTCATGACATCTTCGACAGTATTCAGCGTATCGTTTTGAGTTGGGCCGTCGAATCCACCGCTAGTGGCTAACATGCCTTGTTGATCAATGGTGTTCTCTGAAGCTAGGACAGAAGCAGACAGCACTAAACTGCTGATGAGTATGGTGATTATTTTTTCATTGGATATCCTTTAGAATTTTAAGAAATAGGAAAATCTTCGAGTGGTCTATTTCGTTTATTTTAACTCTAATACTTATCAATGAAAAGCGATACCTAACTAAGCAATCTTATTTTAACACTTTGAATATTAATGGGTTAGGTAAAGAAAAAGGCCCAAAATTTGGACCTTTAAAATTAACTTGCATATAAAAATTGAAATTATTCAATATTTTGGATTTGCTCTCTCATTTGCTCGATCAGAACTTTCAGCTCAACACCCGATGCGGTGATATCGGTGCTGATTGATTTTGATGCTAGCGTGTTCGATTCACGGTTGAATTCTTGCATCATGAAATCCAAACGACGACCCACAGAGCCACCTTTTTTCAGGATATTCGTGGTTTCTTTCACATGAGAATCAAGACGATCGAGCTCTTCTGCTACGTCGGATTTCTGAGCCAACAGAATCAGCTCTTGCTCTACACGTGAAGGGTCGAGTTCTACTTTTGCATCTTCAAACTTAGAGAATAGACGCTCACGTTGCCACTCTAGGATTTCAGGCATACGAGCACGAACTTTCACAACTTCTGACGTAATCGCTTCCAAACGTTGTTCGATCAGCGCTTTCATATTATCGCCTTCGCGTCCACGAGCTTCGATGAATTCGTCAATCGCCTCGTCAAATGCACTGAGCAGTTGTTTGTTAATTTCATCCATGTTTTGTTCAGGTGTTTCCATCACTCCAGGCCATTGCATCACTTGGAATGGGTTGATGCGGCTAAGTTCACCTGTCATGTGCATCACTTGCTCTGCAGCTTTAATCACCTGTTGAGCTAATGCTTCATTGATGCTGAGCTCCGCTTTTGCGGCAGGGTTTGCTTCAAAACGCAGGCTGCATTCTACTTTACCGCGAGCAAGACGCTTACGGAAACGCTCACGCAATACTGGCTCAAGTGCACGAAACTGTTCTGGCATGCGGAAGTAAGTTTCTAGATAACGCTGGTTTACACTGCGGATTTCCCATACTGCAGAGCCCCAATCGCTTTTTACTTCTTTGCGTGCATACGCTGTCATACTGTAAATCATTGAATTTTCCTGTCTTAAATTTTGCTGAAAATTACTCCGCAATAGTAGCACAGCAAGAGGTGAGTCGCTTTGAGAATCTGCGGCCTGCTCGACCAGATAGCTTTATTTAAACGATTCCGTTATAATCTGCGCCCAACCAAATCGTCTTCTCCTCATTAATTAAGGTAGATGCCCATGCGTCCAAACGATCGCAAGGCGGACCAAGTTCGCCCAATCAAAATTACTCGTAACTACACGGCTTACGCTGAGGGTTCAGTGTTAGTTGAGTTCGGTAACACCAAAGTGTTGTGTAATGCGACCGTAGAAGAATCTGTGCCTCGTTGGTTAAAAGGCCAAGGTAAAGGTTGGATCACGGCTGAATATGGCATGCTACCTCGAGCGACCCACTCACGTACTCGTCGTGAAGCCGCGAACGGTAAACAAGGTGGCCGTACGATGGAAATCCAACGTCTTATCGCACGTAGCTTACGCGCTGTTGTCGATTTGAAAGCGATGGGTGAGTTCATGATCACGGTTGACTGTGATGTTATCCAAGCCGATGGCGGTACTCGTACTGCTTCTATTAGTGGCGCAAGCGTGGCAATGGCTGACGCGTTCCAACACCTGATTGATAGTGGCAAACTAAAAGCAAACCCAATGAAAGGTCACGTAGCGGCTGTTTCTGTCGGTCTGCTTGGTGAGGATGTTCTGTGTGACCTTGAGTACGTGGAAGATTCAGCAGCCGATACCGACATGAACGTGGTGATGACGGAAGAAGGTAAGATGATTGAAATTCAGGGCACCGCAGAAGGTGAACCGTTCAGTCATGAGCAGCTGATGGCACTGTTAGCGTCGGCGAAAATCGGTATTACGGAAATTGTCGCAGCTCAGAAAGCGGCGTTAGAAAATTAATGATTTTAAGTAGCTTCCCCAGAAAGGAAGCTATTTTTTTGCCTATTGCTAGGACCTAGAACCTAGAACCTAGAACCTAGGGTAAGAATTATATTTACACAGTGAAAATTGAGAGAGAATAATGAAAGCATACCAGCGTGAATTTATTGAGTTTGCACTTGAGAAACAAGTTCTTAAGTTTGGTGAGTTTACTTTGAAATCAGGCCGTAAGAGCCCATACTTCTTTAACGCTGGTCTTTTCAATACGGGTCGTGATCTGGCGCGTTTAGGCCGTTTTTACGCGGCAGCGCTTGCAGACTCAGGCATCGAATTTGATGTACTGTTTGGCCCGGCTTACAAAGGCATTCCAATCGCGACTACTACAGCGGTCGCGCTAGCGGATCACCATGACATCGACACGCCTTACTGCTTCAACCGTAAAGAAGCTAAAGACCACGGCGAAGGTGGCAACCTTGTGGGTTCAGCGCTTGAAGGTCGTATCATGTTGGTGGATGACGTCATCACAGCGGGAACGGCTATTCGTGAATCAATGGAGATCATTCAAGCGAACGGTGCAGACTTAGCGGGCGTGTTAGTGGCCATTGATCGCCAAGAAAAAGGCAAAGGCGAGCTGTCTGCGATTCAAGAAGTAGAGCGTGACTTTGGTTGTGCAATCATCTCAATCGTTAGCCTGACAGACCTTGTGACTTTCCTTGAAGAGAAAGGTACAGATAAAGAGCACCTAGAAGCTGTAAAAGCGTACCGCGCAGAATACGGCATTTAATTGTTCTTTCATCATTAAAGAAAAAGGGGCTGGTGGATATCCATCAGCCCCTTTCTTTTGTCTTTATCACTTACTTGTAGCGAATGCCTTTTGGGGCATTCTTATCTGCCATTGTCTTATAGCGTTTGTGTAGCCACATCCATTGTTCTGGAGCGCGCAAAATCACTTCTTCCACAAAGGTGTTCATGTAGGCCGCTGCCGCTACTTCGTCTTTTTTCGGATAGTCAGCTTCGATGCACTTATCAGCGATGATTTCATACTTGCCATCTTCATTACGGAAGCCTGAGCCAGGAATGATAGCGCACTTAGATGTGTAAGCCAGAATGCTAGTACCAGTGGTGGTACATGCATCCTCGATTGCGAAGAAAGGCACAAATACGGATTTGTTACGTCCATAGTCGTGATCTGGTAAGTAGAACAAACGCTCGCCACTGCGAAGAACGCGTATCATCTGTTTAACGTCTTTACGATCAATCAGCTTGTTGCCGTTGTGTGTGCGACCCCAGTACTGAATGAAGTTGTAAGCAGGGTTATTGTGCGGACGAAATGCGCCGTAGCCTGCGACGCCAAGTACCGCAAACGCACGTGCCGTGATTTCTAAGTTTAGAGCATGCACACAACACAGCAGCACGCCTTTACCCTCAGCCGCTTTCTCACGCAGTGCGACAAGATCTTTTTCGACGAGCAGGTTTTTAAAGCGCCAGGTTGGCCAAAACCAAGTAATGCCGGTTTCAATCAATGCCATTCCGGTATTTTTGAAATTTTCTTCAACGATGTGTTGGATCTCTTCCTGAGTTTTTTCAGGGAAAGCCAAGTCAAGGTTGCGTGTGGCGATATGAACCCGCTTTTTGCCGTAACGCATACCAAAGTGACCAATGGTTCGGCCTAGGGACAGCAATAAGCGGTATGGAAGAATGTTGACCACAATGGCTAGTAAGCCAAACCCGAGCCAAACACCCCAATTTCGTGGGTGGAGAAGGGAAAGAGAAAACTCGGGTTGCGTGTATTTTCTTTACTCATAGTCTCTACTTGATTTGTGCGCTAAGGAGAGCCCAGTACTCATCAAAGTTAGCGGTAGGTTGGTACTTAAAGTCGCTGCGAACGAAGCGGTTTAAACTACCTTCAACTTGTCCAAGGATCTGAGCGGCTAGAATACGCTCCTCAACCGGAAAAGATTTGCCCTCACGGATCTTACGTTCACGTAGGATCTGACGCAGTTGAGTTTCAATACGTTCGAACAATTGGTTAATTCGTTCACGTAGGCGTTCATTTTCAAACATTAAAGCATGGCCAGAAAGAATACGTGTCAGGCCTGGGTTACGTTCTGAGAATGCAAGGATCAGGTGCATTACCATACGAATTCGCTCTAATGTGTCTTTCTCATCGTCTAAAATTCGGTTGATTCGAGTCATCAAAGCTTCTTCAATAAACTCAATCAAGCCCTCAAACATGCGAGCTTTACTTGGAAAGTGGCGATATAACGCGGCTTCTGAGACGCCGACTTGTTTTGCCAGTTTTGCCGTAGTAATGCGTGAAGCGCCCTCTGTAGATTCAAGCATCTGTGCGAGTGCTTGCAAGATCTCTTCACGACGATTGGATTTTTACTGCCGGCCATTAGTTGTTTCCTTTGAAAATAAAAGTTGAGCGCAGGGGATTATAAGGCGCTCTTTGGCATCACACTAGACTCGTGAGGGGGGAATGGGAGGTTTAACACCCTCACTTGTCATGTTTATAGCAAAATTGTGCCAGTTTTTAGTTAGACCGAATGCGACTTTATGCCTCTGGCGGTAATGACATTAGTTCGTGCATTTTTTCCAAAATGGAGATGCTTAATGCTTCTTTTGATGCCAACGCTAATGCTAACTCGCCTTGTGGCCAGAATAGAGTAATGGCGTTATCACTGCTGTTAAAGCCTTGCCCTTCAACGGAAACATCGTTAGCACAAATCATATCCAGATTCTTTCTCACTAATTTACCGCGAGCATAGGTTTCAACGTCGTTTGTTTCAGCGGCAAAGCCAACCGTAAATGGACGTTGCTGGGTCATTGCGGCAACGGTCGCCACAATATCAGGGTTTTTGACCATTTTGATGGTCATGTGATCGTTGCTTGCGGTCTTTTTCAATTTTTGAGACGCAATTTCTTCCGGACGATAATCTGCAACCGCGGCACAACTAATGAATGCATCGTGACTAGCGGCGTGAGCGATAACGGCATCGTGCATTTCTTGAGCGCTATCCACGTTGATGCGCTTCACGCCTGCTGGTGCGCTCAGGTTCACGGGACCACTAATTAAGGTCACGCTTGCGCCCATTTGTGCCGCTGCATTAGCTAATGCGTAGCCCATTTTACCTGAGCTATGATTGGTGATGTAGCGAACTGGGTCGATAGCTTCACGCGTTGGACCTGCGGTGATCAAGATTGATCGACCGTTCAATACCTTTGGTTGGAAGAATTGCTCACACAAGTTGACCAATTGCATCGGCTCCAACATACGACCTGGACCGATATCACCGCAGGCTTGTTCGCCGGCAGCAGGGCCCCAAATGTGCATACCACGGCGCGCGAGTGTCGCAATGTTTTCTTGCGTGGCGACATTGCGGTACATCTGTTGATTCATTGCTGGAGAAACCGCCACTGGTGAATCGGTAGCAAGCACAAGCGTAGTCAGTAAATCATTCCCCATTCCTGCCGACATGCGCGCTATGAGATCCGCGGTTGCTGGCGCAAGTAGTACAAGGTCAGCCCATTTTGCCAGCTCAATATGACCCATCGAAGCTTCTGCGGCTGGGTCTAGTAAGCTATCAGACACTGGACGGCCGGAGACCGCTTGCATGGTCAAAGGTGTAATGAACTCTTTTGCTGCTTTGGTCATGACGACTTGAACTTGGGCGCCTCTTTCTATTAGGCGACGGGTTAGCTCTGCACATTTATAGGCAGCAATACCGCCACTGATGCCGAGTAGAATTTTCTTTCCTGCTAGTGTTTGCATGTGAGATCTCCAATTTTTCTGGCGAGAATTTTAGCATAACTCGCGTGCCCATCGCTCAGGCAAATCAGTCAAGAGGTTTACCTAAATCAAACTAATAGAGATAAATGATTACCTCTACATTGAGTCAGCATGAGTACCCATCGAAAAAAGAAAGACGTTATATGAGGGGATTGCTTACTCGAAAATGGTGGTAGTTGATGAACCGCTTGATTACATAAAAATGAAAACTTGAACGAAGAAAGAAGATGGCGCACTCGACTTTTTAATGATCTCAGGTGGAATGGAGCTCTGTTTATCTGCCTGAGGTGCTAATGACTCTGAAATCTTTTCCAGTAGATTCAATGCCGAGAGAAAATTACTTGCTCGTGGCCCCAAGCGTTATCTGACGCGGAGTTATTAGCGATTTTTTTGCGTACAGGAACGCAAGGTATGAATGTCATCGAACTTGCTGACTTTTTGATTCAAGATTTTGGTACGTTAAGGCAATTATTTTCGGCGACAGAAAAAGAGTTTTGCCAACACAAAGGGTTAGGGCAAGCCAAATATGTTCAATTGCAAGCCGTATTGGAAATGACTCAACGTTATTTAGCGGAGACATTAAAGCGAGGTGATGCGTTAACCAACCCTGTTCAAACGAAGTTATATCTGTCTTCTATATTGCGTGATCGCCATAGAGAAGCGTTTTATGTTCTATTTTTGGATAACCAGCATCGTGTCATAAACGATGAAATTTTATTCGAGGGGACGTTGGATGCAGCCTCTGTGTATCCAAGAGAAGTGGTCAAGCGGGCTTTGCACCATAATGCTGCGGCGCTCATCCTCGCACACAATCATCCCTCTGGAGTCGCAGAGCCTAGCCAAGCCGATAGGCGAATCACACGTCGGTTAATTGATGCATTGGCGCTGGTGGATATTCGCATTTTGGACCATTTCGTTATCGGAGATGGGGAGAGCGTCTCTTTTGCCGAGAGAGGATGGATATAGTTGTGCATTTTTTAGGTTGTTAGTTGCTAAAAATCTGCTATCATCCTCGCCACTAAATTTTTAACTGAATTCAGCTTGAACTGCTAGAAAAAATCTGCTGTTTAAAAAAAGATCACGAAAACCTGTAAAAAGGATCTGTTCGGGTCTTGAGCAATGCATATCAAGTTAGTATAATGCGCGACCTTTGATAGCCTTGTATGGATTTTCCATAGCGGTTCTTAACCTCAAACTTCTTTCATGAGATAGAGAGGTTCGGCCACCAAGGTTGATATCGAGCTGAAACGATTTTGGAGAAGACATTCATGTCACGAGTATGCCAAGTAACTGGTAAGCGTCCAGTAACGGGTAACAACCGTTCACACGCACGAAATGCTACTAAGCGTCGTTTTCTGCCGAACCTACAAACTCATCGTTTCTGGGTAGAGAGCGAAAAACGTTTTGTTAAACTACGCCTTACTGCAAAAGGTATGCGCATCATCGACAAGAAAGGTATTGATACTGTTCTTGCTGATATCCGTGCACGTGGCGAAAACGTTTAAGAGGAAATAGGCAATGGCAAAGAAAGGCGTTCGTGAGAAAATCCGTCTAGTATCTTCAGCAGGTACAGGCCACTTCTACACAACTGATAAGAACAAGCGTAACATGCCAGGCAAATTTGAGATCAAGAAATTTGATCCAGTTGTACGCCAGCACGTTATGTACAAAGAAGCTAAAATCAAGTAATTGATTTTGTCTCTTTGACAAATTGAAAAACCCAGCTTTCGAGCTGGGTTTTTATTATTTGCTGTATGGATAGGAGTCGTAGTAGTATGCAGTTAGGTAGTAAATTTTTGAAGGTAGTGGTTTTAGCTATATTAGCTTTGATGCTAAATATAGCGTTGGGTTATGAAGTTAAAGCCGATAGTTTGATCTTACTTGCTATCACTGTCGCTTTTCTTAAGCGCTCTACTCTCGGAAGAGGGGTGTTTTACGCCTTAATTCTCATAGCGGCTTGTTATATTCCGGTATCTTGGAATTATGGGCACCCTAATCTGACTATTATCTCCTCTCTTATAGAAACCAACCCCTCAGAAGCTATTGAGTTTTTTAACGATCTTGAAGTAACCACTCTTATTGCAGGATTAGGTTTTACTATACTGGGATTCTGCTTATTCAAATATGTACCTACTATAGTAGGTCGAAAAACATCGGCTTTTTTCTTAGTTTTATTTTCTTTCCTGTTGTTAGATAAACCTGTTCGCACGGTGATTGATCGTAATGTAACTGAGAACTATGCTTACGCACTGACATCTTATATGCGTTATCCACCAGTTCGTTTTTTCTTTGATTGGTATGATTCGTACGATAAGTATCATATATTCAATGCTGAGATTATGGCGCAAAAAGAGGTGCCATCATCATGGGTGATAACAAAAACACCGACCAAAGCTAAGAACACGATTTTTATTATTGGTGAGAGTGTTCGTAAAGATTATATGAATGCTTATGGCTTACCAATGGATAACACACCATTTATGTCGAAAAGTAACGGTCAGCTCTGGACTGAGTTCCTTTCTCCAGGGCCTAATACTTTTACCTCTGTGATGCGCTATGTCACACTTAATGATGGTGTCAATATTGAATTAAATAACAATATTAATACGTTAGCTGAAAAAGCAGGGGTCGAAACTTATTGGATTTCTAACCAAGGTCGTATGGGGGAGTTTGATACAGGTATTAGTGCGATTGCGAATTATGCCGAGCATGTATCGTTTACGCGCAGTGGTAGTTTTAGAGACTCTAATATTTATGATTCCACACTGTTACCGAGAGTGCAAAAATCGTTAACGAGTAATGATAATTCTAAGTTGATTGTTGTTCATTTAATTGGCTCTCATCCTCGTTTTTGTGATCGTGTTGAGGGTGATGTCGAGTTTAATTTTAATGGAGACAAGATCTCTTGTTATATTGAATCAGTCAAACAAACAGACTTACTGATCCAAAAAATCGATGCAATGGCGAAGCAGCAGGCAATACCATACAATTTGATCTACGTATCGGACCATGGTTTAGGGCATAGGGAAAGTGGACAGAATTTACGTCATGATCCATTGGTTAAGCAGTCTTATGAAGTACCGTTGTTTTTTACTGGTAGTGAATTTAAGACAAGAGAAAGGGTGGAGTATCCTCGCAATGGTTTCTCGTTTATCAAAGCGGTTGCTGAGTTAATGGATGTATCTGCCCAACAGTTAGATGCACACCCATCGTTTTTCTCTTCTTACGAAGATAAGCCTATCGTGAATAATGGCGAAGGCGAGCTTATTGAACTTTCTACTCTCAGAGATGATCCAGTACAGATATAAGCGCTTTTCCATTAGTATGTATTAAATTGCAGTGATAGCTGAGTATTACTGCAATTTGTAGTTTGGCTAAAGGAGGAGGGCATTGTGTTGAGAAAGATTCAAAAACGACGTCGTTGGAACAATATTCTCATATTAAGCATTATTGCTTTTATGGTGATCCTCAATGCGCCAACATGGATCAAAACCTATCTTGTTGATGAGCCAATGGATCCTTATCCTAGTTTGCTCAGAACGGATCATGCCGTTAAAGCTATTTATTTTTCTGGGTGGGATTTAGAAAAACAAAATGGGGATTGGCAATCAAACCTTAAAGCAACCATTCCGGCACAAGCGATTATCGAGCGCTGGCAAGCGTTGAAAGGGACCGAGCTTTCGCAAGATCAATATGAACAACTAAAACCTCGTCTTTCCGCTCCAGAAAGTATAGAAATCTGGTACCAAGATTTGGAAGAGCCTCAGCGTATTACATTCTATCGCCTTGATAATTTTTGGGTATTCAGCAACTGGCAAGGTAAGTGGATTGCCATTTCCGTTGATGATAACTACATCATGCCTAAATAAGCTAGAGAGGCTTATGGCTTAAACTATTTTTGTTTCCCCATTTTTTCATTAAGTGAAATGCTTACCTCAATGCAGTTAAGGAGATTCTCATGCCAGAATTACCAGAAGTAGAAGTCAGTAGAATGGGGATTAGCCCACATTTAATTGGTCAAACGATCAAGGCTTTCGTGTTTCGAACTCCGAAGCTGCGCTGGGATATTCCTCAAGAGCTGAAACAACTTGAGGGGCAGGTCGTCCGGAATATTTCTCGTCGGGCAAAGTATTTATTGATTGAAACGGACAAAGGAACGGCGATTGTTCATTTGGGTATGTCAGGATCATTGCGAATTTTAGACGCAGAGTTTCCGGCGGCTAAGCACGATCATGTGGATCTCAAACTGACGAATGGCAAAGTGCTACGTTATAACGATCCGCGCCGCTTTGGTGCATGGCTTTGGTGCGCGCCAAACGAGTCACATGCGGTTCTGGAACATATGGGACCAGAGCCTTTGACCGAAGAGTTCAATGCGGACTACGTAGCGGAGAAGGCCAAAGGTAAGCGTGTCGCGATTAAGCAGTTCATTATGGACAATAAAGTTGTCGTCGGAGTCGGGAACATCTACGCCAATGAGTCTCTGTTCAAATCACGCATTCACCCAACCCGCCCGGCAGGCAAGTTATCAAAAAAAGAGTGGCAGTTGCTTGTAGAGAACATCAAAGCAACACTAGAGATCGCGATTCAGCAAGGTGGAACCACACTTAAAGATTTCGCCCAAGCGGATGGAAAACCGGGGTACTTTGCTCAAGAGTTATTAGTTTACGGAAAAGCAGGCGAACCTTGCCCAAAGTGTGGCGAAGCTCTCCAAGAACAAAAGATTGGTCAACGGAATACATTTTTTTGTGATAAGTGCCAGAGTTAACCGTAAGATTAATGTACTCGTATAAAATAATATCAGCGGTTGTAATCTAGCCGCTTTCCCTCAATAATTCATTCAATCTTGAATCATCTTGTAAATCTTATGAAAGTTATTTACCCAGGGACTTTTGACCCAGTGACTAATGGTCACTTAAACTTAATTGAACGCACTCATGAAATGTTTGATGAAGTGGTTATCGGTGTTGCTGCGAGTCCATCAAAAATACGATGTTTACATTGGAAGAGCGAGTGACACTGATGGAAGAGGTGGTTGCTCATCTTCCAGGCGTAACGGTAAAAGGTTTTTCTGGATTATTAGTTGATTTTGCGAGAGCGGAAAAAGCCAATGTCTTGATTCGAGGGCTGAGAACGACCGTTGATTTTGAATATGAGTTCGGCTTAACCAATATGTATCGGAAGTTACTGCCAGGCCTTGAAAGTGTATTTTTAACACCGGAAGAAGAATATGCATTTCTTTCTTCAACGATTGTTCGTGAAGTGGCAATTCATGGGGGGGATATTAAGCAATTTGTCCCGGATGTAGTAGCCAACGCTATCGAGATAAAAGTGAATGAAAGACAGTAAATTCCCGTATTATTTCTCTAACGCTTCATCTCTTCTAATTCCTCGTTTTATCTATAGAGCACAAGCTAAGCGGTTGCTATCGACATTGACAGAGGCGCAAAAGGCGATCTGTCTAGACCGAGTGAATTACTACAATAAGTGTCGAGCCCCATTTCAGGTGGACAGTAACGAACAAAGTTACGCAACAATTAGCGGGTTTAAAAAGACAAAAGGATGGACTTACTTTTTTGATATACGCCAAGTGATGCGTTACTTTCCCTCTCGCTTCGCTTTTAACTATATTAATGGTGATGTTACCCATATCCCCAATGTGCCAAGTTTTATTAAGAGTCGACCAATAGCGGGACAAAACCAAAATTCCGTTGTTTTAAAGCTTAATCAGATCCGTCATTTTAAATTTATTGATGATCCTGTTCGTTATCAAGACAAGAAAGGCATGGTGGCATGGCGTGGTGTTGGTTTTCAACCACACCGTACCAAAGTGATTCATGCATTTTATGATCATCCGCAATGCAACATTGGTCAGACTCGTCCTGTTGAGGGACAGCCTTGGGAAAAAGGCTTTATGAGTATTGAGGAGCAACTTCAGTACAAATTTTTACTATGTATAGAGGGGAACGATGTTGCAACTAACTTGAAGTGGGCAATGTCTTCAAACTCGTTGGTTATCATGTCTAAACCAAAATATGAAACATGGTTTATGGAGGGGAAACTCCAAGCGGGCGTTCATTATGTGGAAGTGAATGATGACTATTCAGATTTGCCTGAAAAGATGAACTATTATCTAGAGAACGAAGCAGAGGCATTAGCCATTATTGGAAATGCACACCAATGGGTTGAGCAATTTAAAAATGATAAGCATGAGCGCTTAATTTCTCTCATGGTGGCGGATAAGTACTTTACGCTATCAGGTCAGAAATAAAGAAAAGGTGCATCAAGGCCCTTTTCTTTATTCTCATGCTTCGTTGTTGCTTAGTCATTGATAAATTGGTTGACGCCATTTTCACAACGCTTGAGTTTGTTATTAATGGTGTTTTCCAAAATCTCATCATTTTGGCTAAGTGACGCTCGCGAGTTTTCTATGTGGTAAAGGTGGTAACCGACACCTGCGAACTTCAGATAAAGGCGAGACTTTCCTGAGTTAAGCATGCGGTGAACAAATTCGCTGTCTTCTCGTCCCCAGCCAACAAAGTCTTGGTTGAAGCCGTTGACTTCGACCACATCACTTTTCCAAAACGCCATATTACAGCCTCGAGTTGCTTTATCATTGTTGCGCTCATAGGAGAACCACTTAGATAATAATGAGTTGGTAATACAGTTTTTACGGTTACGGAGCCCTTTGCTAAAAATGGATGGCACCAAGCCATTGTTCATAATGTCACGGCTACAGTTTTCATCGGTTAAAACTCGGCCACCTTGAACAAACCAATTGGGTTTTGCGACCTGTTTATGAGATTCGATAAAGGTTTGAGATAGCACCATGTCGCCATCGATCATGATAAGGTAATCACCAGAAGCTTTTGCGATAGCACGGTTACGACTCATCGACAGTTGGAAGCCATTGTCTTCATGCCAACTATGCAGCAGTGGAACTGGAAACCCCTCACGCATTTGCTCAATCATTACTTTGGTGTCATCGCGAGAGCCATCATCGGCCACTATCACTTCGTCAGGCAAAACGGTTTGGCGTTTGACGCTTTCTAACACAGACTTTAGTGCTTCTTTCCAGTTATAAGTGGTAATAATTAACGTCGTTTTCATTATTTTTTTGCCTGTTCACGTAAGTATAAGTCGATGTATTTTACAAAGGTAGAGTGCATGCTTAACCACGCCAATATGAAGCCATGTTTACCATCCAAAAAGCCGCGTTTAAGAATGTACATTTTTAGAAAGCTTGCTAGCGCATGAATGATAGCAGTGCTCAGTCCAGACTTTTTCTTACCCTCTCGCTCGTCGGTCCAAGCTTTTAAGTAGCTCGTCGTCTTGTTGATGTAATGATGCAAGTTTTCATAGGTATGGTGATGTAAACGCCCATCAAGCTTTTTGGTTTCAAAGCCTTTATCTTCTACTTTTTCATGCACGAGAGCATTATTGTATTGTGTGTAACGAGTACGATATAAACGGACAATCCAATCTGGAGACCAGCCTGAATGGTAGATAAACTTACCAAAGGCTGCGCTAAGACGATTTACCTTATACAAGGTATTTGGCGCATCTTCTGATACCGCTTTTAAGATGCTCTCTTTTAATTCGGGAGTGACCTGCTCATCCGCATCTAACCAAAGTACAAAATCCGATGCGACATAGTTTTGAGCCAGTTGGCGCTGCTTACCAAACCCCGGCCAGTTTAGGTTGGTATAAAACTTGTCTGTGTACTGAAGTGCAATCTCTTCGGTGCGGTCAGTACTGCCTGAGTCCAAAATAACAATTTCATCGACCCAATCTTTTACGGTATCTAAGCAAGCTTTGAGGTGCTTCTCTTCATTTTTTACGATTAAGGCAACGGCTAAAGTAGGTTTAGACAAGGTGTTTTCCTTTTTAGGCAATCTGTACGGATAAGGTCTATTGGTATTGTGGATACAAGTCTTCTAAGATGCGATCAAACATGCTGATAACGCTTTCACTCGAAATGCGATCCATTGCTTTTTCATCTTTGGCTCGCGTGCGCCAATTTAACTCTTGGCTTGTTTTTCCAGTTTCAGCAAAAATTGATTCTTCGTATACCGATACCGCATACTTTAAATAGTGATATGGGCCGACACGGACAGGGTTATGGTGCGCATATAAACCAATAATCGGTGTATTCATCGCACTGGCCATGTGTGCTGGGCCAGTATCTGGTGCAATCACCATTTCCACCTCATCGATGAGGGCTAACATCTGCAAGATTGAGCTCTTTCCAACCAAGTTTAAGCAGGGCTTGCTGAGCTTGCTCTGAATGTCATCGGCTAAGTCGACTTCTACTTTCGCTGGACTGCCTGCAAGGATGACATTCCACCCTTTTTCACGCGCGTGATTGATGACGTCAACGTAGCCATCTGCATTCCAGTTTTTGTATGCTTTGCTTGCGCCTGGAACAATCAGTAAGTTAGGTTTGTTGGTATCGATCTCTTGCGTTGCCCACGTTTTGTCTTGCTCTGAATAGGAAAGTGACCAAGTCAGCTCAGACTTAGGGACCCCAATTTGATGTGCAAATGCCATTAAGCCATCAGCAACGTGCAATGATGTTGGTGAGGGCACTTTGACATTGGTAAACAACGTTTGAAAATCTTGGCTGCGATCAGAGGAAAAACCAAGTTTGTATTTAGCTTTGATGCCTAATGTGGCCAAGCTTGCTCGAATGGCATATTGCATGTGTAACAAGGCATCAAACTCACGACCTTTCAATTGCTGCCATAACGCCTTGTAGCCGTTTAAACCAGCTTTCTTATCAAAGACAATGACTTCGACGCCGTCAATGGCTTTGAGTAACTGAGCCTCTAGCTTTCCTGTGATCCACGTAATGTGAGCCTCAGGCCATTGTTTTTGGATCGCCTGCACAGTCGCGATGGTGTTACAAACATCACCAATGGCAGATAAACGCAATATACAGAGCGAAGATGGGGGAGAAGTGAGCATAGTTATTGTCTGATCGAGTAAATAGATGCAGCTAAATTATGCAGACATCCCCAATAAATGTAAAATACATCGCTTCTATACTTAGCAGTGACGGGCATATTCGCAATGTCAAAGACTCAATCACATCATTCTCAAACTTCAGGTAAGCCAGGTAATACCGGTTTAACACGAATCATTAAGGCCACAGGTTATTCTTGGAAAGGGTTAAAAGCGGCATTTAAACATGAAGCGGCAATTAGGCAAGAACTGGTGTTGCTAGCAATTGCGATTGGCTTAGTGTGTTTTTTCGATGTGACTATCGTTGAGCGAATTTTGATGCTTGGGGCTGTGGTTTTGGTATTGATTGTGGAACTTATCAACTCGGCGATAGAAGCGGTTGTTGATAGAATTGGCACTGAGCATCACGAACTCAGCGGACGAGCTAAAGATATCGGTTCTGCAGCCGTTATGGTGGCCTTAGGTTTCGCTGCGTTTACCTGGTTGTATATTCTTGGTGGTGTTTACCTGCGTTAAGTCAAGACGTTGAGGATCAATGTGATTAAAATTTATCAAGCTGATAATAGCGTCATTTGGTTTGACGATGAATTGATTAGTGACCCAACACTGGCGATTTTTGATGCCAATTATTGGCAATCTCAAAACCGAGTCGTGGGGAGCGCGAAGGGGCGAGGAACCACGTGGTTTGTGCAACTCGAGAGTATGCAAGTCGAGGGTATGCAAATTGATGGCATGCAGGCGGCGCTGCGTCATTATCGTCGAGGTGGCTTGTTTGGCAAACTCGTGAACGATCACTATTGGTTTGCTGGATGGGAACAAACGCGCAGTGCGCAAGAGTTCCGTTTACTTCAACGTCTAATTGATGCTGGTGTTAATGTGCCGCGACCAATTGCAGCAAGAGCCGTTAAATCAGGGTTAACATACCAAGCGGATTTGTTGAGCGAACGGATCCCCAATGCCAGAGACTTGGTCAGTATCTTGCAAGAAAAACCATTGCCAAGTGCTATGTATCAGAAAATAGGGCAAGAGATTGCCAAGATGCATCAGGCGAACGTTAATCATACGGATTTAAACATCCATAACATTCTAATTGATGCCCAAGGTAAAGTTTGGATCATCGATTTTGATAAGTGCCGCCAAGAGACTTCTGGTGATTGGAAAAAACATAACCTCGATAGGCTTGAGCGTTCGTTTTTGAAAGAACTTCAAAAGAGAAAAATTCATTGGTGTGAAAAAGATTTTGTGAGTCTAAAAGGTGCTTACGAGTAATACCATCAGCAGTAAGGTGCTGTAAGGTAATGTGGACTCGTACTTTTGGAACAGTCGTTACATGCGTCACCGTTTGAAAGGCTCAGAATCAACGTTCTCTTAACTATAATTAATTAAAATGTTGTGCCTATTTTTAAAAGCATGACTTTAACTTCTTCAGGTAGCGTCCTAAATGAAAATACTAGTAACAGGCGGTGCTGGCTTTATTGGCTCTGCAGTCATTAGGCACATCATTCGTGATACACAAGATACCGTTATTAACTTAGATAAGTTGACTTACGCTGGTAACTTAGAGTCATTAATTGAGGTATCGAGCCACAGTCGCTACCGTTTCGAACACGTTGACATCTGTGACCGCAACGAGCTAGACCGCGTTTTTGCTGAGCATAAACCTGATGCTGTCATGCATTTGGCTGCTGAATCGCACGTTGATCGCTCGATTGATGGCCCTGCCGCTTTTATTGAAACCAATGTGATGGGTACCTATCATTTGTTAGAAGCGGCTCGCCAATACTGGTTAACACTGGATGAGGTCGGTAAATCTTCTTTTCGTTTCCATCATATCTCGACAGACGAGGTCTACGGAGATTTAGAGGGTACGGATGATCTCTTTACTGAAACGACATCCTATGCACCAAGCAGCCCTTATTCCGCTTCAAAAGCATCTAGCGACCATTTAGTTCGAGCTTGGCAGCGAACTTACGGATTACCAACCGTTGTTACCAATTGTTCGAATAACTACGGGCCTTACCATTTCCCAGAGAAGTTAATCCCTCTGATGATTCTTAACGCGTTAGATGGCAAACCGTTGCCTGTTTATGGCGATGGTATGCAAATCCGAGATTGGTTGTTCGTTGAAGATCATGCCCGCGCGCTTTATAAAGTCGTGACTGAGGGTGAAATCGGTGAAACTTACAACATTGGTGGCCACAACGAAAAAGCGAACATTGACGTAGTGAAAACAATCTGTTCGTTACTTGAAGAGTTTCGACCAAACAAACCTGCAGGTGTCAACTCATACGAATCTTTGATTACCTACGTGAAAGACAGGCCTGGTCATGATGTTCGCTATGCCATTGATGCAACAAAGATTGCTCAAGAGCTTAACTGGACGCCAGAAGAAACGTTTGAAAGTGGCATTAGAAAAACGGTTGAATGGTATTTAAACAACCCACAATGGTGGCAACGTGTTTTGGATGGTTCATACAGTTTAGAAAGACTCGGAGCAGGTGAATAATGAAAGGTATTATTCTTGCTGGTGGTTCAGGCACTCGTCTCTACCCGATCACACGAGGCGTATCGAAGCAGTTATTGCCCGTTTACGATAAGCCAATGATCTACTACCCGCTGTCGGTACTTATGCTAGCGGGTATTCGAGAGATCCTCATCATTACGACGCCTGAAGACCAAGATAGCTTCCAACGTTTGTTAGGTGATGGATCTGATTTTGGTATTGAGTTGGAGTATGCCATTCAACCTAGCCCAGATGGCCTAGCACAAGCGTTTATTATTGGTGAAGAATTCATTGGTGACGATTCGGTTTGTTTAGTACTTGGAGATAATATTTTCTATGGGCAGGGATTCACACCAATATTACAGCAAGCCGCGAATAGGAACCAAGGCGCCACCGTGTTTGGTTATCAAGTTAAAGACCCAGAGCGGTTTGGCGTAGTAGAATTTGATGCTGATATGCATGCAATCTCGATTGAAGAAAAACCAACGGTGCCTAAGTCTAACTACGCGGTTACAGGCTTGTATTTTTATGATAATCAAGTCGTTAAATTGGCAAAACAAGTGCAGCCATCAGAGCGAGGAGAATTAGAAATCTCCTCTTTGAATCAGATGTACCTCGAACAAGGCAACCTCAATGTTCAGCTACTAGGTCGAGGTTTTGCTTGGTTAGATACAGGTACACACGAGAGTCTGCATGAAGCATCTTCATTTGTTCAGACCATTGAGAATGTTCAAGGCTTGAAAGTTGCGTGTCTGGAAGAGATCGCATGGCGTAATGGTTGGTTGACCAATGAGCAGCTAAAAAATGCAGGTTTGGCTCTTGCAAAAAATGAGTATGGCCGTTACTTGCTAGAATTGGTGGAAGAGTAAATGAGCTTAATTCAGTGGATTGACTTTAAAGAAATTGGTGATCATCGTGGCAACCTTGTTGCGTTAGAAGGTAATCGTAATATTCCTTTTGATATCAAGCGAGTTTATTACCTATATGGATTACAACCAGACTTGCCAAGAGGCTTTCATGCGCATCGAGAATTGGTCCAAGTGGCGGTTTGTATCAATGGGCAGTGTGATATTTTGATGGATAATGGTCACTCAAAACAAACGGTCAGACTGGACTCACCAACAAAAGGATTGCTCGTAAATGTTATGCAATGGCATGAAATGAGCAATTTTTCCGAGGACTGCGTATTGATGGTTCTTGCTAGTGATGCTTATGACGAAAGTGACTATATTCGGGACTATGAAGATTTTTTGGAGCAGACCAAATGAGATTGAATGGGCAGTACTGTTCTTTAAGGTTAGTAGAAATAGAAGATGCCGAATTTATCGTTTCTCTAAGAACTGATGAAAAGAAAAGTCAGTTTTTAAGCAAAACGAGGAGTTCGGTAGAAAAGCAGGTAGAGTGGATTGAACACTATAAAGAACGTGAGCGCGAAGGTTCGGAGTATTACTTTATTGTTGAAGATTCATTCGGACAACGTGTGGGTACTTACCGACTCTACGATATAAAATCACATTCAGCAACTCCAGGTAGTTGGATTATGATTGATGGTGTAGAACTCCCCGTTACTATTGAGTCAGTCCTATTGATGTATGCGTTTGTGTTTGAATCACTAAATAAACATAAAATCATTTTCGATGTTATGAAAGGTAATAAACGGGTTATCCGTTTTCATCAGGGTTATGGCTCGGTATTTACTCATGAAAATGAAGAGTTTAAATACTTTGAATTTACATCAGAACAGTTCCCTAAAATGAAAGCTAAACTGGGGAAATATATAGGATTACAAGATGCCTAATTCTCAATTTCATAGTGCAAAATTGCCGGTATTGTGACAGTTGTACCCTCGACGATAAAGTGTATTGATGACGAGGTTGCGCTTTATGGAGGCAATGAAAAGCAAATCGCCCGTATAAAAAAAGCGGTGGGTTTGGATAAGCGTCATGTGGTGGAGGGTGGAACTACGGCTTTGGATCTTTGTGTAGCAGCGTCTGAAAAATTGATTAAGGCATTGAGCGTTGATCGTTCAATAATTGATGCTGTTATCTTTGTTACTCAAACACCGGATCATTTCCAACCATCGAATGCGGCAATTTTGCATGGAAAACTTGGTCTAGATACAAATGTTGCAGCATTTGATGTTTCTTTAGGTTGTTCAGGCTATGTATACGGTCTGTGGCTTGCTCACATGATGGTAGAGGTAGGGGGATGCAAAAATATTTTGCTACTTTCTGGAGATACTTTGAGTCAGTGTGTGAATGAAAGAGATCGTTCAACAGCCCCTTTGTTTGGTGATGCAGGTAGTGCTACTTTAGTGCAACAGTCAGATTCAAAGTCGCATAGTTATTTTAGCCTCCATACAGATGGTAGAGGCAGTCATCATATTATTCAGCCTGCTGGTGGGTTTAGAACCCCATTTTCCAATGACACACAACAAGAGAGTGTTGATGAAGAGGGGAATTGTCGTAGCTTAAATGATTTGTTCATGAATGGTGGTGAAGTATTTAATTTTGCAATCAAAACTGAGCCTCAAGCCATTACTGACATTCTCGAGTTTAGTGGGAAATCAATGAATGATATTGATTACTTATTTTTCCATCAGGCAAATCAGTACATAATTTCAAACATTGTTAGACGGATTAAAGCGCCTAAAGATAAAGCGCCAAGTGATATTGTGAGTTTATACGGAAATCAAAGTAGTGCATCTATTCCTTGCGCCATCTCTCATACTTTAGGTGGAAAGGTGGTATCTGTGAATGATGTTGTACTCTCTGGTTTTGGCGTCGGCTTGTCTTGGGCAAGCGCGGTGCTGTCATTAAACAATGCATACGTGTCTGAAGTCGTAGTGTTATAAAAGAGAGAGAAAAATGAATAAAGAGCAATTTCTTGAAGAGCTAACAGATGTTCTTCAGCTAGAAGACGCCATTAATGAATCGACAAATCTCAAAGAGCTTGAAGAATGGGATTCGATGGCTCATTTGGGTGTGATTTCGATGTTTGATATTGAGTTTTCAAAGAATATCACCAACGCTGAACTTAAAAACATTGAAACTGTGTCTGATTTGATGGCTCTAGCCGGTTTATAAGGCAGTATCGTGTCAAAATTGTATTTAGTCACAGGTGCCAGCTCTGGAATTGGCTTAGCAATTTGTCGGAACTTACTTTCATCCGGCAATCGAGTTGTTGGTTTGGCTCGTACAGAGAAAGCTGGTATCCAGGAACTATCAGCTAAATACCCAGAGTCATTTAGCTTCTTTAGTCGAGACCTTTCTGATGGTATCGATGAACTGTCTCGCTTACCAAATCAGTTGGCGAAGCTGTATGGTAAGTTTTCAGGTCTAGTCCACGCAGCGGGTGTTCTTTCTGTGCTGCCAAATCGCTTTAATTCCCATGAAAAGATGCTCGAAACGTTTAATTTAAATCTATTTAGTGGGTTAGCGTTGGCTAGGGGGCTATCTGATAAAAGAGCATACAGTGAGTCCGGAGCGTCAATCGTTTTTATTGCATCTATTGCTGCAAGTGTTGGCGCGACAGGAACGGTAAATTATGGTGCATCAAAAGCAAGTTTGATTGGAGCGACTAAATCATTGGCGAAAGAGCTTGCTAAGCAGAATATTAGAGTGAATACCGTTTCACCAGGGCTAATTCGGACAGATTTGACTCAAAATCACAATGATGATGCTTTTTTTCAGCGTTTAGAGCAACTTTACCCGTTAGGTTTAGGTAAATCAGAGTATGTTGCAGATGCTGTAGAATTTCTTTTATCTAGTAGAGCTAAATGGGTTACTGGTGCAGATTTAGTTGTTGATGGCGGTATAACGCTTGGTACAAATGAGTAGAGAATAAAGTATGGAAAAGTATATAGAGCTAGTTTTGTCCACTCTGCATGAAATGGGTGAGGATGAAGATAATGAGGCTTTAGTTGAAGCTCATGAAAAAACAAAACTGTTTGGTGCAAGCGGCGTTCTAGACAGTGTGGGTATCGTATTCTTGATCACTGAACTTGAAGAGAAGATTAGTGATGATTTTGACGTTGATGTCACGTTGGCAGATGAAAAGGCTATGAGTCAAGTGACCTCTCCTTTCCGAAATGTTGAAACGCTGGCGAAGTATATTGCACAGTTGGTAGAAGAGTAGAAACTAAATTATGCCGTTGAATATTGTTATTACAGGTTCTAGAAAAGGTCTGGGTAAAGCATTAGCAGAGCATTATCTGGCACAGGGGCATACCGTCATTGGTTGTAGCCGTCAGGAAAGCAGCGTTGAACATGAGCGTTACCATCATTTTGAATTGGATGTAACCGATGAAAAGGCGGTGGTTTCCATGGTGAGAAGTGTGAGAAAGCAATTTCGTACTGTTGATGTATTGGTGAACAACGCAGGCATGGCAGCGATGAACCATTTTCTGACAACGCCTTTGAGTAGTGCTGAGAAAGTGATGGCAACCAATGTGTTCGGCACTTTTGTTTTCTAGAGAAATAGCAAAATTAATGATGAAACAAAATCGGGGTCCATCGTTAATTATTCAACGGTCGCTGTACCATTAGATCTTGAGGGTGAGGCGATCTACGCAGCAAGTAAAGCGGCAGTAGAGTCATTGACTAAAATATCAGCTAAGGAGCTGTCTCCTTACGGTATTCGAGTTAATGCTGTTGGTCCAACCCCAGTACCAACAGACTTAATCAAAGCAGTGCCCAAAAGAAGATTGAAGAGCTTATTGAAAGCCAAGCAATTAAACGACTTGGGAAAGAAGACGATGTCATTAATGTCGTTGATTTTTTATCTCACCAAGAAGTGAATTTATTACTGGTCAGGTGATCTACTTGGGAGGAGTGTTCAAATAATGGAATATTTAGATAAGCTGTCAGGTTATTCTGATGAAGTCGCCTTAAGCTTCAACTCTGAACAACACAGTTATAGTGATCTTAATCAGAATATTAAGCGCTTTGGGAATGACCTAAAACAAATTACTCAAAGCCAAGTCGTTTGCATTGTTAGTGATTATTCATTTGATGCTATTTCTTTATTTTTGCTCTAGTGAAGAAGAAGTGCATCATTGTCCCGATTGTGAGTGAAAACCAGGAAGAAGTTGAAAAACGAATTGCAGTGATAAAGCCTGACGTGGTGATTAACCTACGTAAGTCAACAGGCATTGCTTTTGAGCAGTTTGAGCAAGATATAGTTAATCGCCATCAATTGATACTGGATTTGATATTTCGCGAGCAGTCGGGTTTGGTTCTCTTTAGTAGCGGCAGTACTGGTGAGCCTAAAGCAATGATCCATAATTTAGATGTATTGCTGGCTACTTACGTAGATAAACGACCTAAGTCATTGTCTATTATGGTATTTCTGATGTTTGACCACATTGGTGGGATAAATACGTTACTCAATTCTCTTTCGATGGGGGCTAAAATTGTTATCCCAGAAAAGAGGGAGCCAGAACACGTCGCGATGTTGATCGAGCGTGAGAAAGTCAATTTACTTCCTGCCTCACCAACATTTTTAAATATGATGCTCATTGCTAATGTACATCAGCATTACGACCTTAAGTCTCTAAGAATGGTGACATATGGCACTGAAGCTATGCCTGAAAGCTTGTTGCTGCGTTTGAAAGCAACCTTACCTCGAGTTAAATTGCTGCAAACATTTGGTACGAGCGAAACAGGAATTGCTCAAACGTCTAGCCGCTCTTCAAGCAGTCTAGAAATTAAGTTTGATGACCCAAATCAAGAGTACAAGATCGTCAATAATGAACTTTGGTTGCGCAGTAAAACGCAAATAATGGGTTATTTGAACCATGATATGAGTAGCTTTTCTGAAGATGGCTGGTTCCAAACTGGTGACTTGGTCGAGCAGTCGGAAGATGGTTACTTAAAAATTATAGGCAGAGCAAAAGAAGTCATTAATGTCGGCGGTGAAAAAGTGTTGCCGAGTGAAATCGAGTCAGTACTACTTGGTATTGATGGTATTGATGATTGTGTGGTTTATGCGGTTGCGAATGCAATTACAGGGCAAACCGTTGTCGCGAATGTTACACCTAGCGAAGATATAGACCTAAAAGAGCTCAAAAAACAAATCCGTAAATGCTGTAGAGCTCAGTTAGATGCCTATAAAGTACCGACGAAAATTAACTTTACGGATGATGCAGGTGTCGGTGAACGTTTTAAAAAAATTAGAGTGAATATCAAGTGATCAAGTTTTTAGATTTGAAAGCTATCAATGCTGCGTATGAAAATGAACTGAAAGAAGCCTGTGCACGAGTAATCGATTCCGGTTGGTACATTATGGGCAACGAACTAGAACAATTTGAGTCTAAGTTTGCTGAATATTGCGAAACTAAATATGCCATTGGTGTGGCTAATGGTTTAGATGCACTCATCTTAGTTTTGCGGGCTTGGAAAGAATTAGGCAAGCTTTCAGAAGGCGATGAAGTTATCGTTCCTGCAAATACTTACATCGCAAGCATTCTAGCCATCACAGAAAACGAGTTAGTGCCTGTGCTAGTTGAGCCAGATATGGAGACGTACAACTTAACGAAAGAGGGCATTGAAGCTGCAATTACCCCAAGAACAAAAGCCGTTTTGCCCGTTCATCTCTATGGACTGATTTCACCAATGCCAGAAATTATGCAAATCGCAAAAGAGCACAATTTGTTGGTACTGGAGGATTGTGCTCAAGCACATGGCGCGATGACTGATGGCAAGAAAGCGGGCAGTTGGGGGGATGCTGCTGGTTTTAGTTTCTATCCTGGCAAAAACCTTGGTGCGTTAGGTGATGCTGGAGCGATTACTACAAATAATGATGAGCTAGCTCAAACTTTGATCGCACTTCGCAATTATGGCTCACATAAAAAATATGAGAATTCATATCAAGGTTTAAACAGCCGTTTAGATGAAATTCAAGCCGCAATGTTGCGAGTAAAATTAAAGTACCTTGATTCAGAAACCGCGAGTCGACAGAATATAGCTGATCACTACTTGAGAGGTATAAATAATAGTCTAGTCGAAGTGCCAAAGTTGAATGTAGATGGTGAGCATGTCTGGCATCTGTTTGTTGTACGTTGTGCTTATCGAGATGCATTAATTAAGCACCTAGTAGAGCACGATATCCAGACGTTAGTTCATTATCCTATTGCGCCACACAAGCAACAGGCTTACAGTGAGTTTAATCATCTTTCTTTTCCATTGACTGAGAAATTGCAGGACGAAGTTTTATCACTTCCTATGTCCCCATGTTTAAGTGAACAAGAATGTCAAAAAGTCATCGATGCAATTAACTCTTTTAAGGTAGTGTAATGGCACGAGATAATATCCCTGTACTAGAAGAGGTTGTTTATGCATTCTTCTGCTACAAACAATCAGACTATCTAGAACAAACGCTTTCTTCAGTGCTTCAACAAACTGTGTGGCCAAGTAAATTGCTAATTCTGGATGATTGTTCGCCAGATGATAGTCATGAAAAAATCTTATCGATACTTGAATCGGCCCCTGAGGGGTTAAATATCGAATACCGCCACAATGAAAAAAATATTGGGTTAGTAAGTCAATTGAACTCGTTACGAGGTCAGTATGAAGGTAAGTTAATCATTGGGCAAGCTGGCGATGATGTTGCTATGCCAACGCGAATTGAAGAAACTTACCGTGCATGGTTAGATAATGGGAAGCCAAGCTTAATCATTGGTAGTTACGACAAAATCTCAGAGCAAGGCGATATTATTGAGGCGTTTGAATCCATCAAACAGAATAAAAAGCCTTACACTTTAGAAAATATTCTAAATAGAAAGTGTGCGGTTGATGGTTGCTGCGCTGCTTTTACCTCTAATATTTTAGATGAATTTGATCCTTACCATAAAGATATCATCAACGAGGACCGAATTAATGTATTGCGTGCATTTTTGCTAAATGGAGTACACCATGAGCCTAAGAGGTGGATTCAATATCGATTAGGGGGTATTTCAACTTTTGCGAAAGAGACGCGGAAAGACAAATATGACAATACCGTTATTAATGCGCAAAGAGAGTTGCAAGACTTGAAAATGAATTTGCGTGATGCTCAGTGTAAGGGATCACATCATGTTGCGGAAATGGTAAAGAAAAGAATGGTCGTGGCTGAGTTTATGGCTTCCATTCCTTCAGAACCGTTAGCATTGTATCAGTCAGCGCTAAGGTATTTTTTGAAAACGAGAGACTACCGAACAGCACTAAAAGTACTGAGACGATTAAAATAGCACAGGCTTTAACGTTGATAGCTCTAGCGTAAGCTTTACTGAGGCTAATAATAAGGGGAAATACGTATGTTGAGGGTACTGTCCTCTCAACGTATACAATTCATTGTTTTACCAACAGCCCCTAAGTTTTGTTTCACGAATGCTTCGGCATTGCGCGACATCTCCTCAGAGATAGCAGATTCCTGAATAATTTGAATAAGGCAAGAAGCCAGTTCTTGTTCATTTTGAATTTGCTTTAAGGCTCCTAGAGCTATTAGACTTTCTGTCATTTCTTTAAAGTTGAAGTAACTGGGACCTGTAATGATCGGAATACCCAAAGCTGCAGGCTCTAATACATTGTGACCACCGACTTTATCTCCAACCAAGCTACCACCCATAAAGCAGACATCAGCAGCACCTAATAACAAGATCATTTCTCCCATGGTATCTCCAAGGTAAACTTGAGTAGAGTCAGTTATATCAATCCGTGCTGTTCGACGTATAGTCTTTAAGTTTAGCTGTTGGCATAGATCATATATGCTGTCAAAGCGCTCAGGGTGGCGAGGTACAAGGATCAATAGTGCATTTGGATGTGACTTTAACATTTGTTGATGTGCAGCTAAGACTTGTTCATCTTCACCTTTATGGGTACTTGCTGCGATCCAAACTGGGCGATGTTGGCCAAGTTCTTCTCTCAGTCGTTTACTTTTTTCTCTGACCTCATTAGAGATTTGAATGTCAAACTTGATAGAACCTGTTACCGCCAACTTTTTTTTCTCTACTCCCAAGCGTTCAAATCGATTTGCATCTGATTCTGTTTGGCAAAGTACTTTGGTTATGCACGGCAACATCAAGTTGAACAGTGGTTGAACTTTGGCATAGTTATTACATGATTTCTCAGATAAGCGAGCATTAACTATGATAATTGGTATTCCTGCTCGATAAACTTCATCTAAGGTATTTGGCCAAAGCTCGGTTTCGATGATTAACATCTGTTTTGGTTGAGTTTTCTCTAAAAATCTTTTGACAGCGAAGCTAAAGTCGATGGGCATATAGCGATGTACAACGAGCTCACCTAGCTTGGAGATTTGTTCAGCACCAGTGCTAGTAGTAGTTGTTACTAAAATAGTTTGTTTTGGATTTCGCTCTTTTAAAGCTTTGATAAGGGGAGTTGCAGCAATACACTCTCCCACGGATACAGCATGCACCCAAATTGGTTTATCTACCGACTCTAATCTTGGTGTTATACCGAAGTGTTCTTTCCAACGCTTACCAAACGTAGGCTTATTTGGTTTTTTGTATAAACCTAATAAAAACAGGTGATATAAGTGTGAGTATTAGACTGTATGCAATTCTGGTGAGCATCTTATGACCGTAGTGTTTAGCGAGTTAAGTTCGTTTGCAATTTAAGATAGTTTTATTAATTTATCATTCATGCTGAAGCAGCGGTCTTACATGCGACTCTTCTTAGAGAGTCGCATTTATATAATGATAACTACTTTTCAGTATTTGGGATTACCAACCATCCAGGGTAATTCATGTCGTTTAATTCAACTCCAACTGACTTATTGCCCCACGTTTCAGGTGCAATAACAATTTTGTCGGTGTTCTCATTTAAAAATGCTCCCCACCAACTAAAACTACTATTTGGAATGATATTGTGTTTGCATAAGCTCATTAGTTGAATGTCTTTGTAGCTATCGTTTTTGGTATTCCAGTCAATGTAATGAACATTTGATAGGGCTAGGTTATCTCGGCACCACTGAATATCATCAGAAAAAACAAAGAACGTCGGATGCTCTGTGTTTTCTTCGATATATTTAATTGCGTTATGATAGTACCAAAGTGGGGCTAGGCCTGATAACGCAGGCGAGTTTAGGTAGTCCCCTCGACGAACGTGAATAGATACAGAGTTAGAGCTGGTTATGATGTTCGATATTTCAATATTTTATCATCATTTAATGGCTTAAAAGTAAACACAGATTTGACTAAATCAGTACATTCGGAGAAGTATTTCCAAGAGGTCCATGCTTGGATATAGAGAGTATTTTCATTGTTAAACACGTTCGGGTCGAAGTTGTAGTTGTTATCTGCCGCATCTAAACGTTTGAGTAAGAGTTTACGTAACTTTTGAAAAAATCCCTATTACGTAATAGGCCTTTGATAAATACGTTAGCAGGTTGTTCTTTTACATCAAATAATCTTTCGAGTTCATACCCATTATGTTGCTTGTTCTTTCGGTAGAAAGAAGTATCTAAGTGGATAGATTCTTGATCGCTGAAGCGTTCCTTTAAACTAAGGTAGAGTGCATATGCAAACATTTGGCTGCCTAAGCCACCAACAACGTTGACTATTTTCAAGATCAATTCCTTTCTAGTTTTGAATTATTGTTTGTTAAGTCTGACTCGAGTTTCTGAATACAGCTTAGGACTTTCTCAGGTGATAAGTCCGTCAAACACTTTAAGTGCTTAAACTGACACTCGCGTTTAAAGCATGGACGGCAGTTGATGTCGGTATGAACAATCTCGACTTTTTCCGCTAACGGAGGGGTGTACTTAGGTGATGTTGATCCATACACAGCCACAACGTTACACCCAACAGCCGCCGCTACGTGCATAAGACCCGAGTCGTTCGCAACAACGGTCTGGCAAGCCGCGAGCAGGTCCACCGCTTCAATCAAGCTTGTTTGCCCTGCGAGAACATGAATTCTCTGTTGAAGCTCAGCCGGCACGAGTTGCTTAATGTTATTACAAGTATCGAGATCTTTCTGTGAGCCAAACAGCCAGACTTGATGCCCGGATTTTGCCATTTGAGTAGCGACTTCTGCATAGTGCACTTCTGGCCATTTTTTGGCTGGACCAAATTCCGCACCTGGACATAGACCAACAACAGGAGATTCTTGATTGAGATTAAACTTAGAAATCGTAGCGCCTTGTTCTTGTTTATCAATAAACAGACTAGGGCGAGGTAGGGTCTCTAGACCACCTAACGAAGAAGAGTCGATCATTTCAGCTTCGGCGTACGCAAGTGCCACATAACGTTCAACCATGAACTGGAACGATTTCATATTTGGGCGCAAGTCATTAAGCAAACCGTAGCGCATTTCACCTTTCCAGCCAGTACGACGTGGGATATTAGCAAACCAAGGAATCAAAGCTGACTTTGCAGACTTCGGCAGGATGTAGGCGTGGTCATACTGTTTTTCTCGTAATGATTTACCGATTTCACGACGACCAAGGAAGTTGAACTCCCCATGCCCAATTGGCATTTCAATGGCTTGGTGAATTTCTGGCATTCGCTCAAGAATAGGTTTACACCAACCTGGGGCAATCACATCAATTTGGCTTTCTGGATGAAGTTGCTTTAACACGATATAGAGTGATTGTGACATCACCATATCGCCAACCCAAGATGGTCCGATGATGAGTATTTTCATGCTTTGTTCTTCCAGTACATAAACTTAAGAATGGATTCGTAGGTTCTGAAAAGTTCTGCGTAGATCTTATTAAGTACGGTCATCTTCGACTTGTCTTTTCTTTTGGCGCCAATGGTTGAAGCGATTTGAGCTCTAGTGAAAAGATCTGGGGCAACACTGTAAGTTTGAACATTATGACGCCACGGCTTTTCCATGTAGTCATCTACTGGTTCAATAAACTCTTGAGCATGCTTAACAAATTTAGTGGCAGCTGTTGGAGTCACAATGTAGGCTGTTGTGCCACAGGTTCCACCAGAGTAGCCGCCCAAAAAGTGTTTACTGTCGATCGCGGAAATTGGGGTAAATGTACGCTTTTGAGTCGCAGAAAGCTTAATATAGTCATACTTTTTTGTTAGAGGGAAAGTGTTTTGCAGGATGCTTTTCAACCCTTCAATTGGATCCACGTTATCCTCTAAAATAACGATAGGTTCATCAAGATTAACGCAGCGCACCCACAATTCATAATGGCTTGAGAAGCAAGCAATTTCACTTGTTTTTAGCTGATAGCCCTTGCGTTGCTGGGTTATTGTTGGGCGACATTTTTCTGCATGTAAAATCCGTCCACAGAGCCATCGATGGCATCAAAAATTCAAACTCGATATTTTCTTGTTTTAATTTTTTCAATACGTTCTCGGCGATCTTGCGATCGAGCCAAACTTACGACAAATACTTTCACTGCACTTTCCAGTCGTTGTTATATCTTGGTTTAAACAAATTGTAATAGTTACTACCATCTTCTTGAGAATGCAGCAGTTGCAGTACCCACATGTATTGTTCAGGCTTATTGCCGACAAAATACTCAATGGCTTGATTGCACGTGCGCGCATCTTGCTCTTCACCTTGGTCTAGCTCAAATGCAGGTAGGATCTCAATATCAAATGACCCATCTTCGGTATTCATTGAAGCGAACATAGGTAACACTTTCGCGCGTGATAACTTAGCTATTTTACCTAAACCCGGTAACGTAGCTTTTCTTGTCGCAAAAAAGTCGACAAACACACTGTGCTCCGGGCCGTGATCTTGGTCCGGTAGGTAGTAACCGATGTAGCCATCTCGAATGGATTTCAAAAACGGTTTGATACCACCGGAGCGTTCATAGACTCGACCACCATATTGCACGCGTTGTCTGTGCATCAACCAGTCCGCTACTTCATTTTTCTGTTTTTTTGCCATTGCAGAGACGGGCATACCCATCGAAGCCAGCAAAATTGCAGGAATGTCGATTGCCCAAGAGTGGGGCACCATAAGGATGACGTTTTCATTGTTGTCGATGTGTTGTTGCAAAATATCAAGGCCACGGATCTGACAACGTTGCTGTAACCACTTTGGCGAACGTAAGCTGAGTAAACTAAAGCGGAAAAAGAATAGGGCTGCTGTATAAAGGGTTTTCTCAATAAGGGCTTCACGTTCTTCGAAAGTCTTTCAGGAAAGCATAATTCAAAGTTCACACGAGCACGATGAGCAGGCCCTTTGTGGGATTTTGCCAGCTTTTTTGCGATGGTTTTTGCAAGCCATTGTTGAGCTCTTAAAGGCAATATCGCAAGCGGTAAAGAAAGCACTACACCTAACCATGTTCCCCAATATTTTGGCGCAAGAAAGTGACGCTCAAACTCAGGGTTATAAGCTTTAGGATCGAAATCATCACGTTGTTCAGTCATGAAATTTAAGCACCTATGGTTTGGATAGAGGCAAAAGAAGATGTTAGGAATGATACTAGTAATTGTATCAGAGTAAAGGCGGTAGATTTCCTACCGCCTTTGAAAGGCATTAGCGGTTTTGAATGGCTAGGTATTCCGCCACACCCTCGGCAACGGTTTTAAATATCACATCACAGCCAGCAGCACGAAGCTTAGTCAGGTCTGCTTGAGTAAACTCTTGGTATGCGCCTTTTAGGTGTTCAGGGAAAGGAATGGTTTGGATTTCACCTTTACCGTGGTGAGTGATCACCGCTTTCGCCACTTCTTCAAATGATTCTGCATTACCAGTACCACAGTTAAAGATGCCTGATACGCCGTTTTCTAGGAACCATAGGTTAACTTTACTTACGTCACCCACGTACACAAAGTCACGCTTGAATGATTCACTGCCAGCGAACAATTTTGGGTTTTCGCCCGCATTGATTTGGTTGTTTAAGTGGAATGCAACTGATGCCATGCTGCCTTTGTGATCTTCACGTGGGCCGTAGACGTTAAAGTAACGGAATCCGGTAATTTGCGACAGCTTCTCGCCGTGATCTTCGGCATCTTGCCATAGACGACGGACATAGTTATCAAATTGCTGTTTTGAGTAACCGTACACATTTAGTGCACCCTCGTACTCGCGCTCTTCGATAAAGGTATCTGTCTCACCGTAAGTCGCAGCAGATGAAGCGTATAGGAACGGAATTTCACGATCTAAACAGTAGTGAAGCAGCTCTTTAGAGTACTCATAGTTGTTTAGCATCATGTATTTGCCGTCCCACTCAGTTGTTGCAGAGCAAGCACCTTCGTGGAAAACCGCTTCGATAGGCCCGAAATCATCACCAGCCATGATTTGGGTAAGGAAGTCGTCACGATCCATGTAATCAGTGATATCAAGATCAACTAAGTTTTTAAACTTCTTGCCATTTTTTAGGTTGTCGACAACCAGAATATCGTTAATACCTGCTTCATTCAGCGCTTTAACAATGTTGCTGCCGATCATGCCAGCACCACCAGTTACGATGATCATAAGACTTCCACCATAGATTAAAATTTTCTCAGGAATCTTAGCAAGAAACAGAAAATAGCGCTATGGATGGGGATAAAACAAGTTTCTAGGTAAAAAGCAGAAGAGATAGGTCCTAGAGAAAAACAAGGTCCTAGGCTCCTAGGGCCTAAGCTTTTGGATTACGGATTACGGATTACGGATTACGGATTACGGATTACGGATTACGGATTACGGATTACGGATTACGGATTACGGATTACGGATTACGGATTACGGATTACGGATTACGGATTACGGATTACGGATTACGGATTACACGCAATCGTTGTTTTTGAGTGATAAGGAAAATATTCATTATTGTGAACAGTGAGGGACGAATGTGATTCAGAATCTACTGAAAGAGAGTGATTTCACTAAGGTGATAAATCGAAATGAACCAGTATGCTGGTAATAGATCCCTAGTCTCGCTATGGCTCGCTGGAATGACACGATAGCTTGACGCGTGCTTTTCTGTATTCTGTAAGCGAAGCGCTCCGTATTCAGGATTCCAACCACTTTCTCAAAAGCTAATGAAATCCACAAACTTCCAGCACGCGCCATCTAGGATCTATGCCCTAAAATCTAGGCCCTTTAAAAACAAAAGGAGCCGAAGCCCCTAATTGATCTTATTTTACTTCCGAGTGATTTGGTCTCTGGAACCAAGGATTACGCTCATCGGTTAGCTCAATTAAGCTGTATTTTCGCCCTAGTTTTTGGCCGCCATCGCGAGTTAGTGGCTGCCAAGAGAAGTTAGCACGGTTATTACTTGGCTTAACGGTCATGATGTCGAATGGAATCGAAATATAGAACCCTTTGGTAAAGCTACCCTCGCCAAATTCATCAGCAGACAAGTCGGAAATTGAGGCAAACGCACCGGCAATAACACCGCTCTTAAATTGTTTAGAAACATTGACTTGAGTACCGACATCTCCGCCTAGGAACTGGCCTACGTCAACTTG
The DNA here is from genome assembly GCF_003544875.1 of Vibrio alfacsensis. Classification (NCBI taxonomy): domain Bacteria; kingdom Pseudomonadati; phylum Pseudomonadota; class Gammaproteobacteria; order Vibrionales; family Vibrionaceae; genus Vibrio; species Vibrio alfacsensis. The sequence goes on along the minus strand of NZ_CP032093.1, from coordinate 2,909,352 downwards.
AACCATCAGATCAGACAAAAACGTCCATTGAGGGTAGTAATAACCAGAAACAAAACCAGTAAAGCCTTTGTCGACCACTTGGAATGGGCGACCGTACTCAGGGACATACTGCCATTTCTCATCATAAACGCCGAAGTAGCTTTGTGGGTCACGCTGAGAAATGAGGTTAACATCTGCACCTATGGCCCAGTTTGCTCCTTGTGGACGATACAAAAACTCAGTACCGATACCAGCAAACATACTTTCTAAGTAGCCAGCATAAAATTGTTGGTCCATCGTGTCTGAGTATTCTTGGAACCAAGTTAACTGCAAGTTAGACATCGTAACCGCATGTTCATTTTGGTATGCACGGAACATGGTACGAACGCGAGGGATCGTTGTGCCATCGGGTGGGGTGACGTAATTAAACTTATCGTAATTATTGTACCAATCCCAGTAGAGTGAACCGCCGATCTCTAGGTTATCGGTCAACCAGTAAGAAGCACTGCCACTTAAACCAACACTGAATAAATAGAATTCTTCTGGGTTGCCAAGTGTTTGAGCCAATTTTGGTGCAAAGCCCCAATCAAAACGTTCAAACCCATCGTAAGTTGCTTCGCCAACAGGTTTTTGACTTGATGTAGAAACAGCATCCTCAATTTTGGCTCAATATAGTTTACTTGAGCAACATCTTGATATTTATCTTTAGAAATAACCGTTTGATCACCGATTAAACCACGAGTACGTTCGTTGATCGTAAACGTGTCGATGCTTTCCGGTACTTGGTTGTAGAGTACGGCCGCCGCTTTCTCGTGCGCTTCATTGCGGTCACGATATTTCTTTTGCTCACCAACAATGGATACGGTGTTCTCGTTTGCAAATACTTGCGTGTTCTCATAGCCAGCAATTTTGTCGAGATCTTCAGTGACACGCTGCCAATCCACATCCGACAGTTGTTCTGGTTGTTTTTCTTCTAGCTCTGGTGTCGGAGTATCTCGCCAGAATGATGGCATATCATTAAAGTTGGTATAAAGGTTTACACCGGCAACTAAAGTATCCCCACGCTCATAACTCACGCGTAAATCTGCCATGTGGCCTAAGCGGTACAGCACACCAATGTTCCAAGGTGTGTGCGGTGTCATGTCTACTTTCGTTTTTGCCCAAGGGGAGTTGACTGGGAAATCTTCGCTGTAATCATTACTGTCGTATTCCAGTTTAAAGCGAAGAGGGGCATGTAACGTTTGATATTCAATACCACCAAACAATGCAGCAGGGCCTTTAAACATGCGCTCAAAGTCTACACTACCGCCATTGTTTTTAAAGTCTGATGGGCGTTCACAGTATTTGTCGGATACTTTACAAGCCGGGTTGGTAATGTTGTCTCGCGTACCTAAGTAACCCCAGCCCATACCAAGCGTAAAATCAAATGTACCTAAGTTTGGGTTTGAGTAACGTTTGGTGGCTGCAATAAATTCGGCATCAAATAAACCAGTGCCCGCAAAATCACGAATACCAACAGATAACTCAGGTAAGTATTCAGATTCTTCTAATAGACGAATTTTAAAGTCGATGCCTTTGTCGGTGTAATCACTGTCACCAGAAAAACTTGGTTGGTCACTGTAAAGGACGTCGTGAACGATGGTATAGCGTAACGTTGTTTCTAGCCAAGGCATGACTTGTAGAGTGACATTGTAAAAAAAGTACTCATTACTACTTGTTATTGCAAAGTTAAATTCACCTTCTGGGGACATACGTCCAGTCGGCATTTGCATTAAGCCTACGCCACCAAAGTCCATTTGTGATGGCTGTAGAGGTGGCGCTTCAAAAGGTATCTCTTGAGCCCAAACGAATGCCGGACCCATTAAGGAAAGGGTTAAACTGGTTTTAATTAGCTTCATAGTGGCGTCTTCGAATGCATTGGCTTAAGTTGAGTGAGTAGTTTTACAATATCCTGATCCATTTGAGATTCTGAAAAAGGTGCAAACGGAATGTAAACCATAGTGAGTGGTGGCAGATAATATTGTGTATTGAGCCAAGAGCCATGGTGAGGATTTACCACACTTCCGTCAGGATAGATAACAACAGGAGATTGGCTCAAGTCACCGATGGTTGTGTTTAGGTGGTCAATTTGCGTGTGCAGAGGAATTCCCGCTTGTGAGCGGATTTGCCATATTTTTTCGACGTTACCTAGATACACTACATGAGAATCTCGAGGTGAAGAGGCTAACGAAAATTTACCGTTAAGCAGCGGGTTATCGAATTTATCTAGGCGCACTTGGTCTACATCAATACCAGAAAGTACGCGCGGTGCAAATTGCTGTTTTTGGATGAATTTATACAAAGGGTGAGAAACTAAGTTGTGTTGCATCATCTGGTTGAGCACAGAGTTTTTCAGTGCCATTGAGTTTTGCAGCGCATCATCAGATTCATCAAACAGGGTAGTACCCAACGGGTATTGCAGAACCATTCGCTGCTGCTGCGCAAGCTTGAGTGCATCTGCCAGGCGCAACCCTTGGTCGGACTGCAACTGTTTATCGATACCTATCAACTTTATTTGAAGTGATGGGGCTGTATTGACTGATGGTTGAGCAGACACAGGAGTTAAGCTAGTAACGGCAAATAATAGGCCGCTTATTAGGGCAGAACGTCGGTAATTCATGATTTGCTGTACCCTTTCAAAATAGTGAGTTCAATCGGCACCATATTCGGGCCTAAATACTGAACGGTTTTAATGACCTTGCCATTAGCGTCAACCCAGTAAAAGTTATCCACACTTTGTGACAGAGTGGAAAAATGAACCGTTTCACGATAGATATCTGCTGGGGAGTTAGAGAGCGGCGTAATGACGGACTCTTTGCCTTGATATACGCGCTTCACATGAGCAGGAAAACCATAACGGTACTGCTTGGCCCAATCGTAAGAAAGAGAGTACTCTGTATTTTCTAAGGCAAAACTAGGCACATCACCATGCGCACCCGCGAGATTATTGTGTTGCAAACCAATTGTTTTTACGATGTGTCCGTTTTCTGTTACGACCATTGCTTTATCTGCACTCACCCATTTTAGTTGAGTATTACCCGTAATAGGGTTGTGTTCAGCAAAGGCTAATACAACAAACACTTGTTTTTGGTTGCCGATTTTTAAATAAGCGCTCGCGTAAGGTACCGCATCGATTTCTTCGGCTGTTAATTCAACATCCACATAGTTGTTGTAAGCTTCTTGTACTGTCGCGGAAACATCGTTGAATTTTTGAGTACAACCAACAGCAAGGCTTAATACGGGCAAGGCGACGAGCAGACGCATCCATGAGCGTGGTAGAAAATGATTCATTATTCCCTCATACAAATAAAATCGCCCTGAATCAGTCAGGGCGATGAGCTTATATCTAACTACTAGTGATTAGTTTTGAGGTGCAGAACCAGAACCAGAACCAGAGTTTGAAGTAGTTGATGAATCGCTATCAGATGCTGCGACTGCAACTACTGTTACTGCTGCTGCTGCGCCTACTGCTACTGCAGTGGTACCTGTTGCAGATGCTGCTGCTGTACCTGTAGTGCCAGCTTCAGTTGCTGCAAATGCAGTAGATGCGCTTAGCGCCATAAGAATAGCTAGAGCTGTATTCTTCATTATTAATCCTTGTATTTCTAATTTTAAAACATCGATGTTTGATGCATTTTAGGTGCATCACGTAACATTTTAGTTAAAACAACCAGCATGTAAATAGTTTCGTATGAAAAAGGGACCAAAGAAAGCGCTAAGGTAGAAGCAGGGCGTAGGGTAAAAGAGATAGGTCCTAGGTAAAAAGCAGGTCCTAGGTTCTAGGGCCTAAGGTTTTGGATTACGGATTACGCACAAACGTTTTATGCAGTGTAAAAATACTTTCTCAAGAACTAATGAAATCCACAAACTTCCAGCATACACCACCTAGGACCTAGGCCCTAAAACCTAGGCCCTTTATTCAAGTATTCCGTATTCAACAACGTACATAAATAGTCATTGAGGTACACTAAAGTCCCAACAAACTCCCCTAGGACCTAGGACCTAGGACCTAGGACCCTATAACCTAGAACCTCACATTTTCTTCCGCCCAAAAACTGCGCGTTTTACCGCACATTCACACAATTCAAATCAGCCGCCTCTTGCCGTTTTGCGTCAATCCATGCATAATTTGCCAAATTTTTTGACTCTATTCGTTCCGTTTTTTGAATCGAGTCATCAAATTTAGGCTTAATAAAACATATTCAAAATAAACCGACTAATCGGTAACCAGCGAACAGTGGCTAACGCGTAATGCCGCCGGGCGGTAGCGTGGGAACGCACAAGAAAGTTAACAAATAATCACTGAACGCGTCTTCTCTATTATAGTTCAGTCGATACCCAAGGGATAATTTCGTGATCAACAAACGACCATGGCTAGGGGCGTTGAGTGCGATAAGCGTAAGCTTGTGCTCATTTTCTGCTTCAGCAAACTTCTATTCTGGCGCATTGGTTAGTTACTCTAACGCCGAATATCACCACACCTCATCTCAAAACACCCAGTCTACAGTAAGTGAAGGCAATCCATTTTTATTGCAAGCACAAGCTGGTTACTTCTTCAATGATTACCTCGCTTTAGAAGCGCGCTACGGCACCTCTGTCCAACGTGATAGTGGTCTTGCTGTCGACAGCCTAGCAAGCGGCTTTGTTAAGCTAAACATGCCAGTTGCTGAGCGTATCGCGTTATATGGATTGGCGGGTTACTCTAGCGTTCAGATCGATAAACAAGGCGTTGGCTCACTCAAAGAGCAAGGTTTTAGTTTTGGCTTGGGTATGCACTATGCGCTTAATAAGCACAATGCCGTTGTGTTTGAATTTATTGACAGTGCCTCTGAAGACCAAGTTCGTTTAAACGCGCTTACCATCGGTTTCCAACACCGCTTCTAACATCGAGATCGAGCGCAATCGCGACGATTTTTCTCTTCACTCTTTTTATAGCGAATGACCATGCTTAAAGGAACTTTTTCCATTGCCGCTTTTGCACTGGCAAGTATGTTTGCGCCATTCTCGTATGCGCAAACTCCCACTCCCGCTCAGATCCAAATGTTTAAGAGCTTACCAGCTGATCAACAACAAGCGTTGGCAAATCAGTACGGTGTGTCTTTGCCATCAGGCGCTTCTCAGCCAAGCAGTTTTGAAAATCCAAAAGTAGTGGATGCTCGCCCTGCAACGAACGAAACAGAACAAAGTACCAGAGGCCCTGAGGACGATGCACAAGCTCAAACAGGCTTGAAACGCTTTGGTTTAGACTTGTTTGCCGGCTCGCCTAGTACGTTTGCTCCGATCAGTGATGTGCCTGTTCCTGCAGATTACACGGTAGGCCCAGGGGATGAGATTGTTATTCAGCTGTTTGGTAAAGAAAATACCACTAACCGCTTACGAGTAAGTCGTGAGGGTGTGATTAACTTCCCATCACTTGGTCCAGTTCAAGTGGCGGGTATGACGTTCTCAGAAGTGCGTGATTCTTTAAACCAACGCGTGAGAGAACAAATGATTGGCGTGCGCAGTGATATCTCACTGGGTGAAATGCGCACCATGCAAATTTTTGTTATGGGTGATGCATACAAGCCAGGTGCTTACACGGTGAGTGCGTTAACCACTATTTCTCAAGCAATCTACTACAGCGGCGGCTTTAGTGAAAGTGGCGCACTGCGTAATGTACAGCTAAAACGAAATGGCCAAGTAATTCGCAAGTTAGACATGTATGACTTACTGCTGCGTGGCGATGCCCGTAATGATGTTCGTCTATTACCGGGTGATGTGGTGTTCATTGGCGCGGTCGGTAATACCATTTCGATTGATGGTGAAGTGAACCGCCCTGCGATTTATGAAATCAAATCAGGCGAGACCTACAAGCAAGCATTTCAGCTAGCGGGTGGCTTTACCGCCAATGCTTACCGCGATCAAATTGAAGTAAAACGTTACGCAGCAAAAGGCGGACGTGATTTAGTGACGCTTAACTTCACTCAATCTCATGACCAACAAATTAAAGTCAAAGATGGTGATACGGTGAGCGTACCAACGAAGAGTGAAGAGTTAACGCGCTTTGTTCAAGTTGAGGGTGATGTTCGTCATTCAGGCTTTTTAGAGTGGAAACCAGGCTTACGCATTGCGGATCTATTCCAATCGGTTGATACCGCGTTTAAATCGACTGCAGATGTCAATTACGCGGTTGTGGTACGTGAGATCAATGCTCAGCGTGACATTGAAGTTTTCCAACTTAACTTGGCGAAAGCGATTTTAGCGCCAAACAGTGAAGATAACTTACAGCTGCATTCTCGTGACCGAGTGTTGGTGTTTAACCGCTTAAGCAATAAAGGCATCGACTCGTTACTAGAAGTGGATGAAAAAGCCAAAAGCTTTGAGCAAGCACAGCAACAAGCACAAGAGCAAATTCAGCAAGAAGAGCAAGACCTAAGCGCAGCAACCAGCACGGTAACTGGCAAAGAAGTCCGTATGATGTGGCAAGGCGAAGAGGTGACTCCTGAGCAAATCCAAGATCTTAAGCAGAATACTCGTTCTTCATTACTGGCACCTGTACTGCTTAAACTTCAGCAACAATCTCGTTTAGGCTTGGCGCCACAAATTGCTGAAGTCACAGGTGAGGTGAAATACCCTGGCCGTTACCCAATTACGCCGCGTATGAAAGTGTCTGATTTGTTAGAGGCTGCGGGGGGGTTAACTTACGGTGCATTTACGATTAACGCAGAACTTGCACGCTCGGTGATTAATAACATCGATGAGCGTGCGTCTATTGATATCGAGCGTATCGATCTTCGCAAAGCGATTCAAGGTGATGTGAATAATGATGTGATCATTGTTGGCCGCGACAGACTGAACGTATTGCAAAAGCCGAACGTGAAGTTGCAAAGCACGGTTATGCTACAAGGTGAAGTTCGCTTCCCTGGTTCATACACCGTTCGCCAAGGCGAGACAATGAGTGAGCTACTAGAACGTGCTGGTGGCTTAACCGAATTTGCTCACCCAATGGGCGCAATCTTTACTCGTGAGGCTTTGCGCCTACAAGAGCAAAAACTGCTAAACCAATACGCCGCAGACATGCGAGCAGAAACGGCGAAGAAGACATTCCGAGCAGACAGCAACCTTGGTTCTGTTGTCTCGGATCCGGAAAAAACGTTAGCCTTTATTGAAGAGGCAAGCCGCAGTAAAGCCCTTGGCCGCATGGTGGTACAACTTAACCGCATCTTGAAGCATGATCGCTCAGCGGACTTTATGCTGGAAGACGGTGACTTCCTGTTTGTACCAACGTTCCGCAATACGGTATCCGTCATGGGGGAGGTACAAGTACCGATCACTTACTTGCTTGATAACAAGTTAGAGGTGGATGATTACCTAAACAAAGCCGGCGGCGCGAAGAAGCAAGCCGATGAAGACCGCATATTTGTCGTGCGCGCAGATGGCTCGGTTTACAAACCAACCTCTGGTTATTGGTTCGGTAACAACAATCAAGAACTCCAAGCTGGCGACACAATCGTTGTGCCAATCGACACCGATTACCGTGATGCGCTAAGTACTTGGACCGCGGCGACACAGATCCTATACCAAACTGGTGTAGCGATTAACGCGTTGAAATAACGGAAAAGAAAGGTCCTAGGAAAACACAGGTTCTAGGGCCTAGAATTTTTGGAATACGGGATTTTAAACGTCATTCCAGCGAGCAGAAGCGAGACTAGGAATCAGCTTGCAGCGAGTACTTAGTTAAGTATGAATACAGAACGCTTCGCTTACGGAATACAGGCTCTTGCACGTCATTCCAGCGAGCAAAGCGAGACTAGGAATCTACTTACAGTGGGTACTCAGTTAAGTAGGAATACCGAGTGCTTCGCTGACAGATTACAGAAATGTAGATTTGGAATATCGAAATCATAAAATTCCGTATTCCGTATTCCGTATTCCGTATTCCGTATTCCGTATTCCGTATTCCGTATTCCGTATTCTGCAACCTTTAGATAAGGATATCTGTTGAGGTTTAAGCAACTTAGAGTATGGCAACAAGCTTGCCGACTGTCTTGTGATATATACAAGATGATGGAAACATGCCGAGACTTTGGTTTTAAAGATCAAATCACCCGTTCTGGATTATCAATCCCATCGAATATTGCTGAGGGAGAAGAACGGGAATCAATTAAAGACCAAATTCGGTTTTTAAATATTGCAAAGTCGTCAACGGCAGAGTTCATTACTCAAGTCTATATCGGCATTGAAGTTGGATACATCGAGAAAGCGTCCGGTTTGGGTCTCATTCAAGAGGCTGAATCCATCGCAGCGACTCTTGGACGGTTGAGTAAAACAAAGAGAAACCGTTTAAATGAAGATGCTGCAGAGTACGATGTCCGTAATCCGTAATCCGTAATCCGTAATCCGTAATCCGTAATCCGTAATCCGTAATCATTTTTTTCGATCCTAGCCCCTAGGATCCTAGGACCTAATTAATCCAATGGAACCACAAAAAGAACACCCACAACATTACCTACCGTATCCTCCACACAGCCAACAACCTGCGGATGATGAAATCGACTTGCGGGAACTGTTCGGCGCATTGTGGAAAGGTAAGTGGATCATCATAGCAACCACATTTATCTTTGCAGTCGGTGCAGTACTTTACGCACTAAGCCTGCCAAACATCTACAAATCTGATGCGTTGCTTGCGCCTGCAGAAAGCTCTAGTGGCGGTGGCCTTTCAAAAATGGCAGGTCAACTTGGCGGACTAGCGGCACTAGCTGGCGTTAACCTTGGTGCTGGAGAGTCTTCTCAAACGGATCTTGCTGTACAAGTAATGAAGTCTCGCCAGTTTGTTGAGGTATTTATCAACAAACATGATTTACTTGTGCCTTTGATGGCTTCAAAAGGCTGGGATCCTAAGAACAATGAGTTAATTATAAATGAAGAACTCTATGATACAGCTACCGGGAAATGGGTACGTAAGCCCCAAGGCTTGCGAGGTGCTAAACCAAGCACACAAGAAGCATTTAGCAAATTTAGAACCGAATTTTTTAATATAAGTCAAAATAAAGACAGTGGACTATACACCGTATCGGTAGAACACTTTTCACCCTACGTTGCCCAGCAGTGGGTAAATTGGTTGATAGATGATATTAATAAAGTGATGCGTGAACGTGTCATCGGAGAAACGTCTCAGAATCTTCGTTACCTAAATACTCAGTTACAAAAACATCTATTACTGATATGCAAAGCACCTTTTACAAATTGATTGAAGAGCAAACAAAAAGCTTGATGCTAGCTGAGGTACAAGAGGAGTTCGTGTTTAAAGTTATAGACTCGGCAATTGCACCTGAACTGAAAGAGCGCCCAGGACGGGCAATGATATGTATACTCGGTACTTTACTTGGTGGGATGATTGGTATTGGGTTTGTTTTAATGCGTTATACTTTACGCAAGTAATTATGATAATAAGCGTACATCTCGTTGAACTCTAAAGCTAAGTCCAATATGGAATAGCGATGTTTAGGAATGTTGAAGTTACATTATTGGATGATGTGAAAAATATGCCAAATGCACCTGTTGGTAAGTGCTATTGATACAGTGTTAATACTTTAAATTAAAGTGCCCAATACTCCTATGAATTTAAATGAGATTGTTGGTTTTGATGTTGACGCTAATTTAATCTTTGAGCGTGTATATGAGAGCAAGCAAGTTGAGTTGTAATGATAAAGTTAAAGTCCTTCATATAAACACATTCGATTGTGGAGGTGGTGCGGCTAACGCTGCACTAAGAATATGCGAAAGTTTAAATGTATCTGAAGATTTTAATTCAAAACTATGGGTGCAAGGAGGTACTAAGTATCATAGGCATGATGATATAAAGTTAATAAAAAGGTGTGGTGAGGAAAATAAAACCATATTTAGATAGGTTGCCATTGGTTTTATATCCAAGAAAGAGCTCTGAATTATTCTCAAGTGCTATATGTGCTAATTATTATCTTGTTAAAGCGATTAATGGAAGTGATTTTGATATTGTTCATCTTCACTGGGTTAACGCGGGATTACTATCAGTCGAAGATATTCAAAAAATTGAGAAACCTATCGTTTGGACTTTGCATGATTCATGGGCATTTACAGGTGGTTGTCATTTAATTGCTGACGGTTGTAAGCTCTATCAAGAGCCGGAGGGATGCAATAACTGTCCGAAAATTGGCACAGCATATATAAGCGGTGTTGATATTTCGAGTAGAAATTTCAAGAGAAAGAAAAGTGTTTATAGTAATAAAATGATATTTATATAGTAGGTGTCAGCAATTGGATTACAAATAGAAGCAAATCATCCCAGTTACTTTCACGATATGAGCACTTTACTGTAGGGAATCCCATAGATACTAGTAAATACATTGTAGATAGTTCAATTTATAATAAAAATAAAAATAAAAATAAAATAATTTTATTTATAGCTATTGGTGCTGATGATGATAAAAATAAGGGCTTTTCTGATGTGATATTTGTTGCAGAGAATATATCTGAACAAGTTGAGTTGAAAATAGTTGGAAGTGGGCGTGTTGGGAAAGAAAAAATTGGAAATGCAAACGTGGAGTATATGGGGTATTTGGGTGATGCAAGTGCGATAATTGCAGAATACAATAGAGCAGACTGTGTTATTATTCCTTCTAAACAAGAATCATTTGGCCAAGTTGCATCCGAGTCATTGAGTTGTGGCACGCCAGTTGTTTGTTATAACACTTCAGGCCTAAAAGATATTGTGTTACATGGAGTTAATGGGTACTTGGCTAATGATTTTGATAGAAAAGACTTACTTCAAGGCGTTTTAGAAGTGCTAAGTGGAAAATTTATAGAAAAGGAAAAATGTCGAGAAACCATAACGAAAAATTTCTCCTACGAAAAATATCAAGTAAATACAAGGATATATACAATTATGTCATCAGCAGAAAGTAGCAAAAGTTATTTGGTGCTGCTAATTTTTGCTAGTCTTTCTTGTCATAATGTCTTCTAAAACATTGTACTATGAAATGTTTGGGACGAATTTGCTCGTGGTTTTACATTGGGATTTACTTTGGCTCTATTCATGCGTAGAAATGCAAGAATAAATGAAAAAGTTGTATTGTTTAGTTATTTATTTGTTCTGGCTATTTTCTTAGCCTTGAGTTCAAAATTTCATCCGCAGGTTTAATGGTAATAAAGATTTTTCTTGCGCTACTAATCGTATCACTGGTCAAAGTAAATGATTTTACTCTTTACTTTAGCAAAATAGTTAAGCTAATATCATTAGTATCATTGATAACTTACCCAATAATTTTCCTACAAATAAATAGCCCTCTTTTGACTTCGTTTCTTTAGATGAAAGAACTCACTCGAATTTTATACTGTTTTCAGTTACCAATAATCATTTAGAACATCAAGTATATAGAATAAATGGGTTATGGTGGGAACCTGGTGCTTTTCACTTGTTTTTACACTATCATTTTGTTTGATTACTTGTATAAAGGTTAAATAAAGTGCTCACTTGTTATTATTTGGCGGTTTCACTTTTGATTGGATCAACAACAGGACTTATTTCAATCTTCCTTATACTAGTGTCTAACCAGTTGTCAAAGTTAAGTGTTAAGAATGTGTTGTACTTGATTGTTATTTCAATAATGGCAGCGGTTATAGTAATTAATAGTAATGTACTGGCTAAGTTTGATTTGGAAAATTCTGTGTCACTTATATCTCGATATCATGATTTTATTATTAGTTATAATATGTTTCTTGAAGATCCAATATTTGGATATGGATATGGAACGCAAATAGAAAAAGCAATTCCATTTGGCATTGAGTTAATCGGTTACAATAGTTATTTCTCACTTGCTAAGCCAACAGGTGCTGACGGAATTACAATGTTTATTGCCCAAGTCGGGCTGCTTGGGTTGCCATTTGTGCTACTTTTACTATTTCCTAATTATGGAACTATAAAGCTGAGCAAAATGGGAAGAGTCGCCATTGCATTGGCAATTCTTATAACATTCAATACTCAAAACTTTACATACCAACTTATATTTAATGTTTTGATTGTTTATTCATTTGTATCATGGAGATATAAGTTTAATTATGCTTCAGAGCAATAACCTCGAAGAGTTCTATATATTTATAGTTTGGGAGAAAGCGGTAAATATAAATAACCTCGTCAAAGAAGAGCTATCTAAAAATTTGAAATCATCAAGTTTGGACAAGCTAAGTGGGACAAAAATGGGTACACGCCAACTTTCTAAGATTCTATAGTGAATTGAGTGTCGGAACTTCAGATAAAGTGAAAGAAGTAGGTGGTGGGACATTTAGTTATTATATAGTAAAAGACCCTACACCTTACTACTCTTATCGTAAGGACGCTTCAGGACGTTTGAAAAAGTCAACAGTAATATTATTGACTCAAAGGCAAAGTTCAGAAAGTCGGCAGATGTAATTACGGCGTGCATTGCTCAGACTCAAAAGTGAGTTTATTCATAACTGTGCAATGATTTTTGGCTATGATTTTGAAAATGAGATTTTTAAACAAGAGGATGAGGTAGATTCTCGATACCTAAACGCTACAGCTGCGGGAGAAAATGGTTGGGAAAACTTTGAGCAATTGTTTAGTTATTTAAATTATACCACGAAATATGTTGTTCTCAGAAACCCTCATGAACTCTTAGAAGGTTTTGAGCATGATAAAGGTGACGTCGACTTGTTGTGTGAGGACAGAAAGAAGTTGATGTCTTTGGCGAACGGTGTTCCAATATGGGAAAGCGACAACTTTTATCATGTAACAATAGGCGGTGAAAAAGTTCTATTTGATGTAAGAGAGCGTGGTGAGTGCTATTTGGATGAACGTTGGATAGATAATATTCTTAATAATGCTAGTCACAATGACGTTAGTTTTTACTTTCCCAAGTAAAGATGATTACTTCTTTCACATCTTTACTATGCTCTTGTAATAAAGAATCAATCCCAGATAAGTATTATCCGAGATTGAAAAATCTTGCAAGAGAAATTGGTGTAGAAGAATATCTTGTTGAAAACGGACGTGTGGGTAGCTCCAAAGCGCTATCGCTACTAAAGGGGTACTTGCTGGCAAACAATTACTCATTTCAATTGCCGATTGATAGTAGTGTCTATCTTAACGTTAAAACCTTAAAGAAATATACCCTCAAAATAAATTTTCCGGATTTATTTCATCTAGGCGCAAGTTTTCCTCTAAGTTCCGCTATTACTTTAGAAGAATGAAAAGTAAATTAAAATCCTCACAGTGTATTTACTCTCTATTCTTCACTTAGGAGAACTCTTCGTTGAATTTTATAAAACGGCTATTTGATAGATTTGGTCTTGTAGTAGAAAAAAAAGTCTACAGAACAGAGCTAGAAGACGGGATAAAGCATCCTCAGGATATACTCTATAGAAGCGATTTTAAGCGAAAGATTATATTGGATGCCGAGATGGAAGATGGGTGGGGAATGGAGCGGTTTTCACTTAATGAAAATTCAATTCATCCCTTTGTCATAGCACTTAAGGCGTATGCGAAAACAGGAAGTCAATCTGATGCTGTAGTTGTGCTTAAAAAATACTACAAGACGGTACAGCCAGATAACTTGGCAAAGTGGTTTAGCGTTTCTAACAGTCCAAATGCAGATAAAGTGTCAGCAATTGCAGGATTGTTTCCTTGGGATAGTATATCAATCGAGGAAAAAGAAACTCATGTAAGTGAGTGTGCAGTACATGATAGTCTAGCGAACTCCGGCGATAAAGTAGGTTTAGAGCATGGCTGGAGAAACTTTGGACCAATATCAGATGAGCTATTGCAACTTGAAGTATCAAGACTTGTAAAAGTTTATGAGTCCATTAAATCGCATGGCTATGTGAGAAACTTTAATAACGATGGCGATATCGGAGCATTTGTTCTTATCAATAAAGACGATTGGAAGTGGTGCGTAGATTGGGGTGGGCAACATAGAATTGCCGCGCTATGCGCGTTAGGTCATCAAAAGTTAAAATTAAAGTCTGGAAAATCGTATATAGAGATGACTATAAAATATGGCCTAATGTAATTAACGGCTTTATAGTGATACAGATGCAAAATCGATTTTGATAGTTACTTCACCAAAGATGTTGCTCTCAGTCTTAAAGCGTGGGCGGAAATTGTAGAGAATGAAAAGTAGAGTTTTCAACATTCTTTGGATGCTAACTGATAAGTTTGTGAAAATGGGTCTGTCATTTTAGTATCCATCTACGTAATTCGATATTTTACCCCGGAAGAATATGGGGAAATAGCATATTATCAAAGTATTATTTTTATTTTGGTTGCATTTGTTTCTTTTGGTCTTGAAAATATCATCCTTCGGGAAATAGCTAGAGATAAAAATAATACTGAAAAAGTTATTGTTAATGCTATTTTTCTTCGGTTGTCGATATCTGCATTGATATTTCTGGTCAGCGTGATGTTGATGTTATTAGGCCTAGTAAGTGAAAACTTTATACTATTTGTGATTTTAAGTTGCTCACTATTTGCTAATGGGTTTAGCGCAGTTGAACTCTACAATATAGCTATAGAAAAGGGTAAAAGAATTAGCTTGGCTAGTACATCACTGGCCTTGTTTTTTTTCGCTATAAAGTTGGCGCTAATTTATTATGGGGCTCTAGATCAAACGCTATTCTGTATTGTATTTGTTATTGAAATAGCCCTGTATTTTTTATTGCTGTCAGTGATGTTTTTGTTAGATGGTGGGAAGTTTGATCTATCTTTGGTGTCTACAAAGTATATTAAATGGATATTGAAAGAGTCAATCCCCCTACTGGTAGCTAATGTTGTTTTTGGCCTATATGTAAAAATAGATGCATTGATGATATCCCACATAAAAGGGATGGAAGATGTAGGCTACTACAGTGCAGGTTTAAAATTTTCCGAAGTGTTATTTATCATACCAACAGTTGTTTGTAATGCACTGTTTCCTTATTTAGACTCTTTGTTTAAAGAGTGTAAAAGTAAGTACAATAAAACATTGTTAATTATTGGAACCACTGGTTTCTATGCTTTACTGAGTGTTAGTGCTATTTTATATTTTGGGTGGCTACCTTATCGTCACCCTTATAGGAGACAAGTACCAGGTTTCTTCTCAAGTGTTTAGCATACATATATTGTCTCTACCTATAGTCTTTATAGGTGTGCTGAGCAGTAAAATGTTGGTAATCGAGGGGATGCAAGTTCTATCTATGTATCGAAATTTGTTTGGCTTAATTATCAATGTACTCTTGAATGCAATTTTAATCGGTACACATGGCGTTGTTGGCGCTGCGGTAGCTTCTTTAATGTCCTATTTATGTGCCTATGTGGTGTTTGACTTCTTATCACCAAAATTGTCAAACCATTTCAAACTTAAAATGTCCATGTTTCTTGTTCGTTGGAATTCTTATGCTAAGTGATAACGTCATTAATGTAATTTGTGCTACTTATGAAGCAGGGCACGAATTGGAAAAAACTATCAAGTCGATTAAAGGGCTTAAGTACGACAACCTTAGGGTCATAGTTATTGATGGTGGAAGTAAGGACTGTACAAAAGTCGTAGTTGAAAAACATCAAGACTTAGTCGACGTATTTGTTTCTGAGAGAGATAATGGAATTTCCGATGCCTTTAATAAAGGCTTGAAGCATACCATCCCAGGTTATGTCTACTTTATCGGTGCAGGGGATGAATTTGTGGATGTTAATGCATTCAATACCCTTACCGAGTTCGCATGCTTTAAGACTGAACTACTGCTTTGCGGGAAAGTTAATGTAGTATGTGTAGAAACAAACCAGGTGTTTCACACGGTTCCACGCTCTTCTTGCTTCCAAAAAGAAAGTCTTCTCAAGATGATGTCGTTGCCTCACCAAGGTTTGTTGATGTCGACGGTTTATTTCGAGAAGTATGGTAATTTTAAGGAAAATTGTACGTATGCGATGGACTATGAACTCCTTCTTAGAGCATCTCATGAATTCCCTAGCGTTATCGTCAAAGACGTTATTGTCGCCAACTGGATGTCGGGCGGTGTAGGCGCAAATAATACTCCCGGGGTTTTAGCTGAATATTATCGGATAAAGAAAGAGAATAAAGTGGCCTCAAATGGTTATCTTTGGTTTATATATATGAAGAACTTATCAGCCTACTACGTGAGGAAATATGGAAAGATCATTATCGGTGGACGCGCTTAAAGTAGTTCTTTTTTTGTCTGTAGTACTTGGGCATATCAATACACCTTTTCATCACTATATTTTTGCATTCCACATTCCGGCATTTTTCTTTTTGTCTGGATTTCTAATGAAAAGGAAAAGCCTAAGCGAAACTGGAAGCGACTTTGTAAGGCTTGTTGTTCCATTTTTTATTTTCTCGGCGCTTGGAATAGCAATTGAATTATCAAAACGATTCGCTCTGGGGAGAGATTTTCCAGATTTTGGGCCTATGCTCTATAGCATCTATATCGCGTATGAGTCTACAGTCCCTTATTACGGGTTTGTGCTTTGGTTTCTACCTGTACTGTTTTTAGCTAAGTTTATCACTCGTGTTTTATTGAGTCGTGTGGAAAGTGTATTAATCCCAGCAATTTTATCGTCAGTGGTGCTGTTTTTCTATAAAGATTATCAATATGTTCTACCTTCAGCGGCAGGTGTTGATAAACTTTTTGTTACTGTTCCATTTCTAATGCTTGGCTTTGCTTTTAGAGAAGTAAAGCCAAAAGATGATAGGCTTTTGTTCTTTGCTTCTTCGCTTTTCGTGGTTCTTTGCGCTGGATATAACGCTATACCATATTTCGATATTGGAAGTTCAAAAGTTATTTACAATGGTTTGTCTATTTTGTTTCCAGTATTTTTGGCAATTTCGTTCTTTTCGTTTTCAGGTTGTTAGCGTAAAGCTACATTTCCCCGCAAAATTCTCGCGCTTTTTGGGAGTTTTTCAATGCTCTTTTTTGTTTTCCATCCGTATACCAATAATATCGCTCATGTTTTATTAAATGTGACAGGTAATAATTATTGGGTTTGGAAATTTGCTTTGAGTGTGGCTTTCCTTTCTGTTCTTTGTTTTGTAAAAGAACGAAAGAGTAATTGGGTGGTTTTAAATATGTATGATTTTTTATTTTGACTCATCTTCCTTCATTTTATAAGGTGAATCTTTATAATGAATTGTCCAGGTTCGGCTTTAAAGTTAAAGTCTTGTTTATTTCTGGCGGTTCAGTTATAAGACAGGGTGATTTTACTGGCGATTTAGATAAAGTACTCTTTGATTATGAGATCGTAAATGAAGAAAGCACCTATGAGGAAAGGAATAAATTAGGGTCAGCATTTAATCTTTTACGTGCAATTCGAAAAACAGAAGCTAGAGCAGTCTTAGTTGGAGGGTGGGATTACCTCGAGTTTTGGCTCGCTCTTTTGAACTGGAAGTTTAAGGAAAAGATGGTGGTTGTTGAATCGTCTGTATATGAGCATGACGAGAACAGTACTATTAAAAATACCATAAAAAAGCTATTTCTCAGCCTTACTACTGGTGCAGTAGTCAGTGGTCGACCACATAAGCAACTGGTGGAGAGATTCGGCTATCAAAAAAGCGTGATTATATCTGGTGGTGTCGGGCTTATTAATAAGCCATCGGTACGCAGCGTTGGCGCTGATGCGCAAAAGAAACGATCTAAATTAGTGTACGTTGGGCGTTTGTCGGAAGAAAAGAATGTTGGATTTATCTTAGAAGCCATTGATGGCGTAGAGGGTGTTGAGTTTCATATTGTAGGTGATGGACCTCTTAAAACTACTTTAATGAAAAATTCTCCTGAAAATGTCATATTTCATGGCTATTTGTCAAATGATAAGGCACAGAAAGTTATGGCATCAAGCGATATACTTGTATTGCCCTCCCTATCTGAAACATGGGGGCTAGTCATCGATGAGTCAGTGGCCATTGGAACGCCAGTTCTTGTTTCTGATAGGGTTGGATGTTCCGAAGATCTAGTTAAAAAGTTCGAGGTTGGAGAAGTGTTTTCTTGCGGAAATCATGCTGACTTTAGACGTAAACTGGATTTATTACTTTTTAACTTGTCATTTTATAAGTCGGCATGCGACCGCCTCCCATATGACGAATTGGTTCAGCAGCAAGTACTGTCGTATGAAAAATATTCAATTGATTTCATCGGTTTCTCTACTAACAAAGGTGGTGCAGCTATTGCCGCTAAGAGAATTTTCTCGGTTTTGAAAGGGAAAGTACGCCTCCGGTTCTATTGTATGGATATAAAAGGGCAGCCAGAAGAAAATATATATGGTCCTTCAAAGCTATCCTGGACAGGCAATTTTTTCTTACGAATATTTGAGTACTTGTTACTGAAAGCGATTTACCCTTGTAGTCCAGTCAAAGTCTCCTTGAATATGTTTGGTTCATCATGGGTAAAACGTAAGGTCTGTGAGTCGAATAGTAATGTTATATATATTCAATGGGTTAATAATAACACACTTTCACTTAAATTTCTTAGGAACTGATCAAGAGCAATAAGCCTACTATTATTCATCTTCACGATGAATGGATGTTTAATGGGGTGTTTCATATATCACCTGATGTGTTCGGATATAAACCGTGGTTCGTTGGGGAACATATAGAACGTGTTTTTTTGGCCCAAAAGAGAAAAATGTTGGATGAGGCTGTTAATACATCATTCGTTGTGCCATCTATATTCCTCAAAGAAAGGTTTGTCGAGAGGCTTGAAATTGACAGTGACCGTGTTTTTGTTGTCCCTAACCCACTCCCATTAGACTTTTAAAGCGAAATAGGGCGGTTGAAAGTAAGGTAGTTGCAGATAAAATTAAGGTGCTTTTACCCTCGTTTTGTCCAAAGCTGAACTCAAATAAATCCACCGATTTGGCTATAGCATCAATTGAATATTATGCAAAAGTTAATCGCAATGTAAATATTGAAGTTGTGAGCTTTGGAGACTACGACGCCGGTGAGTTCACTGCATCAAATGTACATCATAATTATCTTGGGTACGTAGGATGTGAAGATCTTATAGATGCAATAGATGCATGCCATATTAGTCTAGTTTTGTCGAAGTTTGAAACTTTTGGTCAAGTGGTAGCAGAATCAATGGCCAGAGGAACTCCCGTAATAGCCCGCTCTAACACGGCTATTTCAGAGATGATTACGCATAAGCGAGACGGTTATCTTGTCGAACAATCGGATGTCGAGAGTGTTGCGATTGCCATGGAATGGTTCCGAACTAATGAGCAGTATGAGAAAGTCTGCACAGAGAGTAGAACCAAAGTGGGTATGCTTATGGATACGACAGCTTTCGAGGTTCTTTATTTCAAAATACTAAAAGAGTTTTACTATGAAAAATAAAAAAATAGCGCTAGTCACTGGCATTACTGGCCAAGACGGCTCCTACTTAGCCGAGCTTTTAGTCGAAAAAGGCTATGAAGTTCACGGTCTTATTCGTCGAGCATCATCTTACAACACAGAGCGTATTGATGCGTTAGTAAACGAAGCGTGCTAATATTAAGTTGCACTATGGGGATTTGTCCGACTCTTCTAACCTAATTCGATTGGTTAAAGAAATCCAACCGGATGAAATCTATAACCTAGGTGCAATGTCGCACGTAGCTGTTTCTTTTGAGTCGCCAGAATATGTTGCAGATGTAGATGGGATGGGGACACTTCGTCTTCTTGAGGCGATTCGCATCAATGGTTTGGAAAAGAAAACGCGTTTCTACCAAGCGTCTACCTCAGAGCTTTATGGCGAGGTGCGCGAAATTCCTCAACGTGAGACGACGCCGTTTTACCCACGCTCACCATACGCTGTAGCGAAAATGTACGCATATTGGATTGTGGTCAACTACCGCGAATCTTACGGTATGTACGCATGTAATGGCATTTTGTTTAACCATGAGTCACCACGCCGCGGCGAAACTTTCGTTACGCGTAAGATCACTCGCGCGATAGCGAACATCTCTCAGGGGCTCGAATCATGCCTAGAGCTTGGCAATATGGATGCGCTGCGTGACTGGGGACATGCGAAAGATTACGTTCGCATGCAATGGATGATGCTACAACAAGATCAGGCTGAAGATTTTGTTATTGCTACCGGTAAGCAAATCTCTGTACGCGAGTTTGTTCGTCTGTCAGCCAAAGAAGCGGGTATCGAGCTCGAGTTTTCTGGCGAAGGCATTGATGAAATCGCTACTGTGGTTGCTATTGATGAAGAAAAGTCACCAAAAGTAAAAGTTGGTGATGTCATTGTAAAAGTAAACCCTCGCTTCTTCCGTCCAGCGGAAGTAGAGACACTGCTTGGAGATCCAAGTAAAGCGAAAGCGAAACTTGGCTGGACTCCAGAAATCACAGTAGAAGAAATGTGTGCAGAAATGGTTGCAAGTGATATTAATAAAGCAAAACAGCACGCAGTGCTAAAAGAGCATGGGTTTGACGTTGCGATCTCTCTTGAAAACTAATTAAGCATTGTAGCTTAAGTTTTATAACTGACTAGTTTATATCGCAGGGCTCTTTCTCTTGGGCTCTGCTTTTTCTGTTTATATTATCGGTATCATTATGAAAAGAGTATTTGTCGCGGGTCATAAGGGTATGGTTGGCTCGGCGATTGTTCGTCAACTATCTAAAGACAGCTCAGTAGAAGTTATTACCAAAGATCGCAGTGAGCTTAACCTATTAGATGTTCTAGCAGTTGAGCAGTTTTTTGCTACTCACCGCATTGACCAAGTTTACCTCGCAGCCGCTAAAGTCGGCGGGATCGTGGCTAACAACACTTACCCAGCTGAGTTTATTTACCAAAACCTGACGATTCAAAACAATATTATTCACTCTGCTCATCTTCATGGTGTTCAAGATTTGCTATTTTTGGGGTCATCTTGTATCTATCCTAAATTCGCTCAGCAACCGATGCGCGAAGACTCTTTGTTGACAGGTACATTAGAAGAAACTAACGAGCCTTATGCAATCGCTAAGATTGCAGGGATCAAAATGTGCGAGTCCTATAATCGCCAATATGGTCGTAATTACCGCTCGGTAATGCCAACCAATTTGTACGGTGAAAACGATAATTTCCACCCTCAAAATTCTCATGTTATTCCTGCATTGTTACGTCGCTTCCATGAGGCGAAATTAAATGGTGATAACAAAGTCGTCGCGTGGGGCAGTGGCAAACCAATGCGTGAGTTCTTACATGTGGATGACATGGCAGCGGCCTCTATCTATGTGATGAACCTTGCTCAAGATCTTTACCAAGAAAACACACAAGAGATGCTTAGCCATATCAATGTAGGCACTGGCGTGGATTGCACTATTCGTGAACTTGTTGAGACGGTTGCAAAAGTCGTAGGTTTTGAAGGGGAAATCGAATTTGATGCAACAAAACCAGACGGCACACCACGTAAGTTGATGGACGTTACACGCCTAAAGAGCCTTGGTTGGGAAGCAAAAACGACGTTGGAAGATGGTTTGGCAATGACGTACCAATGGTTCCTAGACAATCAAGAAACTTATCGTGGTTAAAGGGACAAATGTAAGGTTAGTATAAGGATTCAAAGCCTATGTTTTTAAGCAAACAACGTTTTTCTCAAGTCATTGAAAGTACGCCATTAGTCTCCATTGATTTAATTATTGAAGATGAAAGTGGTCAGGTACTGCTCGGAGAGCGTTTAAATCGGCCAGCACAAGGCTTTTGGTTCGTTCCAGGTGGCCGTATCCTAAAGAATGAAAAGCTTGAAGATGCTTTTGTCAGATTAACGCAAGAAGAACTTGGCCACGAGTTTGTGCTTTCTCAAGCTAAACTGCTTGGCCCTTATACCCACCTTTATGATGACAACGTCTTTGGCAATGAGTTTACGACGCATTATGTCGCCATTGCTTATAAACTCGTTGTCATTCGCTCCAAATTGAATTTACCTATGGATGTACAGCATTCTCGTTACCGTTGGTATGATAAAAATGAACTATTGACCAGTGATAAAGTACACATTCATACCAAATGGTATTTTCAAACATAACGAAAACTATCTCCTAATAAAAAGACAACGAGTTGACTATGCTTATTCCTGTAATTATGGCCGGCGGTTCTGGCAGTCGTTTGTGGCCTTTGTCTCGCAGTTTATACCCTAAACAATTCATTAGTTTGGCCAGTGATAAGTCTATGCTGCAAGAGACCATTGCGCGTCTTTCGGGCTTAGATCACCAAGCGCCTTTGCTCATTTGTAACCAAGAGCATCGCTTTATTGTCGCAGAGCAACTTAGGCAACAACGTATCCAGCATGGTGGCATCGTATTAGAGCCTGTTGGTCGTAATACTGCTCCCGCTATTGCACTAGCGGCACTGCATGCCATTAAAAATGGTGACGATCCTCTGCTATTAGTATTAGCGGCCGATCATGTGATCCAGAATCAAACCGCATTTAGCCAAGCGGTGAGCAATGCGATCAAACCAGCGCAAGATGGCATGTTAGTTACGTTTGGTATTGTGCCAACTGCTGCAGAGACGGGCTATGGGTATATTAAACAAGGTGAAGCCGTAGGTGAGACCGCTTATCGCGTGGCCCAATTTGTAGAAAAACCAAACCTGACCACAGCAGAGCAATACTTGGCTTCTGGTGAATACTACTGGAACAGTGGTATGTTCTTGTTTAAAGCGTCTCGCTTCCTTGAAGAGCTTAAAATTCACCGCCCAGATATTTTACTAGCATGCGAGGCGTCCATGCAGGGTTCTCGACAGGATCTGGATTTCATTCGCTTAGAAGAAGAGGCATTCGCAGAGTGTCCGGATGATTCAGTTGATTACGCCGTGATGGAAAAAACGCAAGATGCACTCGTGGTACCGATGGATGCTGGTTGGAGTGATGTAGGCTCTTTCAGTGCATTGTGGGAAGTCTCACAGAAAGATGAAGACGGCAACGTTGCCGTTGGTGATGTCATTGCCGAGCAAACGTGCAATAGCTACATTTACGCGCAAAATAAACTGGTTTCAACCGTGGGTGTCGATAACTTGGTGATCATTGAAACCAAAGATGCGGTGCTAGTTGCAAATAAAGACAAAGTGCAAGACGTAAAAAATATTGTAAACCAGTTAAAAGCCCAGCAACGCCGTGAATGTGAACAGCATCGAGAGGTGTATCGACCTTGGGGATCGCATGACGAAATCGCAGAAGGCGAGCGTTACCATGTTAAGCATTTACAAGTAAAACCAGGCGAGCAAACCGCACTTCAAATGCATCATCATCGAGCAGAGCACTGGGTAGTGGTCCAAGGCACCGCGAAAGTGACCAATGGTGATAAAAGTTATTTAGTCAGTGAAAATGAATCGACGTATATTCCGCTTGGTTCTGCGCATCGCATTTCAAACCCAGGAAAAGTAGATTTACATCTGATTGAAGTGCGTTCAGGCAGTTATTTAGAAGAAGACGACATCGTACGCTTGGAAGAATATGGAGTGGGGTATTAAAAGTATGGTGATGTTAAATACAAAACAAATCATTGCACAATCGGGTGTACAATTTGGTACCAGCGGTGCTCGCGGATTAGTAACACAGTTTGCCCCAGAGGTCTGCGCAGCATTTGCACATGCCTTTTTACATGGCTTATCAGACAGGTTTGAGTTCAAACAAGTCGCAATCGCGATTGACAATCGTCCAAGCAGCCCAGAAATGGCGAAAGCGTGTATTGCCGCAATCGAAGCTCAAGGCTTAGAAGCGATCTATTATGGTGTGCTTCCAACGCCTGCATTGGCATACTCAGCCATGCAAGATGACATTCCTTGTATCATGGTGACGGGGAGTCACATTCCTTTTGACCGCAATGGCTTAAAGTTTTATCGCCCAGATGGTGAGATCACCAAAGTCGATGAACAGGCGATCCTCAATGCAGACGTTGATTTTGACAGCCATTTAAACGTACGCGAACTCACTGTCGCGCCTAAAGCCGCTCAACAATACGTAGAACGTTATACCGGCTTATTTGATGCAGCGATGCTTCTAGGTAAACGTATTGGTATTTATGAGCACTCGAGTGCAGGTCGTGATCTATACCAAGGCCTTTTCGAATCGCTAGGCGCAGAAACGATCTCGTTGGAAAGAACCGATGAGTTTGTGCCGATCGATACTGAAGCGGTAGCAGAGTCAGATAAGGTCAAAGCGCGCGCTTGGTCACAAAAGCACGATCTGGATTTTATCTTCTCGACCGACGGTGATGGTGACAGACCACTAGTTGCCGATGAGAACGGTGAATGGCTACGTGGCGACATTTTAGGCTTACTGTGTGCAGAAGCGCTGCAAGTAGAAGCCCTTGCGATTCCGGTCAGTTGCAACACAGTGATTGAACGTTCTGGTGTATTTAAGGCCGTTTCAAAAACCAAAATTGGTTCTCCTTATGTGATTGCTGAGTTTGATAATTTAGCATCTGATTACACCACCTTTGCTGGCTTTGAAGCGAATGGCGGTTTTCTGCTAGGCAGCGATGTCACGATTAATAGCAAGTGCTTAAAATCGCTTCCTACTCGTGATGCGGTATTACCTGCATTGATGTTGTTGGCATTGGCTAAATCGCGAGATACCAAGATTGCTGATCTCGTAAGTGCTTTGCCTCCACGATACACTGACAGTGATCGCATCCAGAATTTTGCGACAGAAAAAAGCCAACAGATCATTGCAAAAGCAACGTTGCAACCAACTGGTTTGCTTAAACTACTTGGTTTTGAATGCGTCAATGTTGTCAGTGTTGACACAACGGATGGGCTGAGGTTGGCGCTAGAGTCAAATGATATCGTTCACTTACGCCCATCAGGTAATGCGCCAGAGCTTCGTTGTTACGCTGAGTCAAACTCGGTGGACAACGCAAACCAAATCGTGAAGAAGACGTTAGAAAACTAAGAACGATTGAATTAATGAATTTATAAGAAAAATGCTGGAAGTTTACTCCAGCATTTTCATTTGATAACTCAGGGAATGGGTACAATCCAAGCAGTTGGTATAAGTAGTACGATGATATTTAGATTAAACAACCCAATTAAACATTACGCTTGGGGGTGCAAGCGATCTTTCTCCGATTTATTCCAAATTGCAAACCCCGAACGACAACCACAAGCCGAACTTTGGATGGGCTCTCATCCTAACGGCAGTTCTACCATCATTCATGAGGGAACAGAGACCGAGTTGGTTGATGTGATCGATGCGGCTCCGAGTCACTGGCTAGGAGTAAATCACCAACAATTTAATAGCAAGTTACCATTTTTGGTGAAAATCTTAGCTGCTAGCCAACCGTTGTCTATTCAAGTTCATCCCAATAAAAACGCAGCAGAAAAAGGGTTTGAAAGAGAAAATGCTCAGGGGATTGCCATTGATGACCCTAAGCGAAACTATAAAGACGCCAATCACAAGCCTGAGCTCGTTTATGCCGTTACCCCTTATCTCGCGATGAATGGGTTTCGTGAATTTCAAGCCATTCATCGGTTGTTCTCAACCCTCGCGTTACCATCGATAGCGAAACTCCTTGAGCCATTTCTTTCTGCTCCAAATGAGGATTCTTTAGCACAGCTGTTTGGTGCTATTTTGCAGCTTGATGAATCAGCAAAACAGCAGGCTGTGATTGAGTTATTAAGCGTTGATGCGAGTGAAGAATGTACCGAAGTCGCTGAGACACTTCAGCTAATCGCAGAATTAGCCAAGTTGTATCCGAGCGATGTGGGCTTATTTGCTCCGCTGTTTCTTAATGTTATTGAGCTCCAGCCTGGTGAAGCGATGTTTTTGTACGCTGAAACACCGCATGCTTATTTAAAAGGTGTCGGGGTTGAGGTGATGGCGAACTCAGATAACGTGCTTCGTGCTGGCTTAACACCAAAGTACATTGATGCGCCAGAGTTACTTGCGAACACGCAATTTAAGCCAATCAAAGCGTGCGATTTAAGGATGACACCAATCAATCATGGTGATCGATTGTCTTATCCAATTCCTGTCGATGATTTCAAATTTGATATTATTAATGGTGGTGTGATGGATATAGAGGTGTCATCAGCTGAAATACTGCTGTGCGTCAAAGGCGAGGTTAAGATCAAACTTGAGCAGAACATCACCACAATTAAGACAGGGGAGTCGGTTGTGATACCTGCATCAACTTCAGGTTATACGTTATGTTGTCAGGGCTTAGTTGCCAGGACATATTGTTAAAAGAATTGATAATATGAAAGTCTCAATAATCACAGTTTGTTATAACTCAGCAAAGACCATCAAAGATACGATTGAATCGGTTAAGCACCAAACGTATTCAGACATTGAATATATAGTTATTGATGGTGGTTCAACTGATAATACGTTAGATATTCTCAAGGCTTATTCTGATTCTATTGATGTGTTGGTGTCGGAAAAAGATAAAGGCCTTTATGATGCGATGAATAAAGGGCTTAAACGAGCGACAGGTGACCTTATTGGTATCTTGAATTCAGATGATATCCTTGCCGAGAGTCGCACTATTGAGCGAGTGGTTAGTAAGACAGAGAGCGTCGATGGTGTTTATGGAGATGTTGGTTTTTATGATGCAACATTAACGAAAAAATCTCGTCACTACTCATCGAAAGGATTTCATAAGGCGAAGTTTTCTAGAGGCTTCATGCCGGCTCATCCATCTTGTTATTTTAAAAAATCGCTAATCGAACTGGTTGGCTTATATAGCCTCGATTTTAAGATCGCAGCCGATTTTGACTTTTGGTCCGTGCGTTTGCCGTTCCGAATTCTTCATTTTGTTATTTACCAGAAGAAATTGTAAAGATGAGGGAGGGGATCAGCACCTCCGGTTTTTCTGCGAATATTTTGCTGAACAAAGAGATCATTCAGTCGTGTAAAACAATGGTCTCCCTTGTTCTTGGTTATCTGTCTTGAGTAAATATCCTGAAAAATAGTGGGGTTAATCCTTAAATGATTTTAATTACAGGTGCAAATGGCTTCTTAGGTAGTCGCCTAATAGAGCGAATCCAGGGAAAGGATATCAACCTCTTAGATCGAGGGGTTGATAACAAGCACCGCCACTACCCATTTTTCCAATGTGAAATCAACAGTCGTGACGATTATGCACAAGCATTAGCTGGTTGCAATGCCGTTATCCATTGCGCAGCGCGTGTACATATTATGGATGACAAGGTTGAAAACCCTTTAGAACTTTATCGAGAGGCGAATACTGCGGGGACGATTAATCTTGCCAAACAGGCAATTGCAGCGGGTGTAAAGAAGTTTATCTTCATTAGCAGTATCAAAGTTAATGGTGAAAGTAGTCAACTCGGCATCCCTTTTACTTCGAGTGATGTTCATGCCTCTCAGGATGATTATGGTTTGTCTAAGTCCGAGGCCGAGTTTCAGTTATTGGATTTAGCGAAGGGCTCTGGTATGGATGTTGTCATCATCAGACCAACATTGGTTTACGGTCCCGGAGTTAAAGCCAATTTTGCTTCGTTAATGAATCTGGTATCAAAAGGTATCCCACTACCGTTTGGATGTTTCAAAAATAACAAGCGCAGTTTGGTCTCGGTAGATAATTTAGTGGATTTAATTGTCACCTGTATTGACCACCCGAATGCAGCCAATGAAGTTTTTTTGGTGTCAGATGATCATGATGTCTCCACCTATGAAATGGTGCGCCATATGGCAAAAGCATTAGGTAAACCCACTTGGCAGTTGCCTGTTCCTGTTTGGTGTTACAAGTTGGCTGGTAAAGTATTCAATAAGTCGGATGTCGTAGATAGATTAACTGGCTCTTTACAAGTCGATATCTCTCATACGAAAGAAACGTTAGGTTGGGCGCCGCCTCAATCTCTACAAGAGGGTTTCAAGCAAACCGCCGAAGCCTTTCTACAATCCAAGAAAAATAGTGGTAAAGCATGATACGTTTAATTGATTTTTTAGCAGCCTTTTTCGGTTTGCTGCTTTTATGGCCAGTATTACTCATTGTTACCATCATTGGTCTGTTTGATACAGGCTCACCAATTTTTGTTCAAGAGCGTGTTGGCCGTAATAAAAAACCGTTTAAACTGATCAAGTTCCGCACCATGTCGGTAGAAACCAAGTCAGTGGCGAGCCACTTAGCGAGTAATGCTTCTATAACTAAACTTGGCGGTTTTTTGCGTAAAACTAAGATTGATGAGCTCCCACAATTGATCAATGTGGTAAAAGGTGAAATGAGTTTAGTTGGCCCACGTCCAAACCTTTTAACCAAGAAGATTTGATAAAAGAGCGTGACGCGCAGGGTGTTTATGATGTATTGCCAGGCATTACAGGTTTAGCGCAAGTGCAAAATATTGATATGTCGACGCCAGCACTACTTGCAAAAATAGACAAGCAAATGATTGATACGCTCACAGTCAAAGACTACTTCAAATACATCATGATGACGGTAACAGGAAGTGGCTCTGGGGACGCGGTTAAATAACCTCTTAAGCTATTCAACATTGAGTGGTATCTCTACCACTCTTTTCTATATCTTTCTAAGAATTCACGACATCAATTTGCAATCTACCGTGCTCGTGCATTACGCTTCACTGAAAACTTTCCTAGTTACGACGCTCTAAAATTCAAAACAATATGAATTGCAGATCTAAACTTACTAGGTTTATCGCTGATACTTACTAAAACTAATAATACTATGCAACGTCTACAATTTTTATGGCAGCTTTCTCGAACAAATAAGCGAATAGTCAGTGTCTTGGTTGATACAGTGCTGATTTTTCTTGCTTTTCATCTTGCAATTTTGGTGCGTTCAGGCGAAACCAATTACTTTTCTTACCCTGCAGTATGGGGAATACAAGTTGTTGTCACGCTGATCACCGTCGTAGTATTTGCGCGATTAGGGCTCTATCGTGCGGTACTGCGGTATCTCACCTTTCAAGCGCTGTTTGTTGTCACCGCTGGTGCAGTAGTCTCAGCTACTGTTGTTGCAGCATTGAGCTTTTACATGAGTGATCCGTTCCCAAGAACGGTACCGATTATTTATGGCGCATTCTTGGCATTGTTCTGTGGCGGCCCTCGTGTAGTCGTTCGCTCCCTTGTCGCGCAAAGTTATGCGAATAACCAGAACAAAGAGGTGCTTATTTACGGTGCTGGGTCTGGTGGTCGTCAGCTCGCTATGGCTTTGAGAAGCTCCGGTGAATATCGCGTTCGTGCTTTCGTTGATGGCGATCCAACACTGTGCAATACCATGATCTTAGGCTTGCCCGTGTTTGCAATAGAAGATGTTATGCCTGTCATCAATAAATACGACATCTCTCAGATATTGCTAGCAGTACCTAGCGCGAAGCGGTCTCGCAGAAAGTTGATTTTGGATGATCTTGCTAAGTTACCAGTAGAGGTCCTAACTGTGCCAGATATGACGGATATTGTATCTGGTAAGGCAAAAATTGATGAGCTCAAAGATGTCGCGATTGAAGATCTGCTAGGGCGAGATCCTGTTGCGCCACAACAAGTGCTGCTTGAGGCCAATATCAAAGATAAAGTGGTCATGGTAACTGGCGCAGGCGGTTCTATCGGCTCCGAGCTTTGTCGCCAGATTGTGGAACAAAATCCAACCGCGATTATTTTGTTTGAGCTGTCAGAGTTCGGTTTGTACCAAATTGATCGTGAGCTTAATCTACTTAAGCAACAAAAAGGGCTGAGCTGCGATATTATTCCGTTGTTAGGCTCGGTACAAAGACAGCACCGTCTAGAAACCATCATGGCGTCGTTTAAAGTACAAACGGTGTATCATGCAGCCGCTTACAAGCACGTCCCATTGGTGGAATACAATGTCATCGAAGGCGTGCGTAACAATGTTTACGGTACCTACTACACGGCGACTGCAGCCATTAAAGCTGGCGTCGAGTCATTTGTATTGATCTCTACTGATAAAGCGGTGCGCCCCACCAATGTGATGGGCACGACGAAGCGAATGGCAGAGCTTGGCTTGCAAGCGCTGGCTGAGCAAGAGAATGAAAAGGCGAATGGCACCCGTTTTTGCATGGTGCGCTTTGGTAACGTGCTTGGCTCGTCCGGTTCTGTGATCCCATTATTTAAAAAGCAAATTGCGGCAGGCGGCCCGGTAACGGTAACGCATCCTGATATCACCCGTTACTTTATGACCATTCCAGAGGCGGCCCAACTTGTGATTCAAGCGGGGGCAATGGGCAAGGGCGGGGATGTGTTTGTTTTGGATATGGGTGAATCCGTAAAAATCACTGATTTGGCTCGTAATCTGATCCAGCTTTCTGGCTTAGAGGTGAAAGCAGAGACAAACCCTTATGGCGATATTGAAATTCAATTTGCAGGCCTTCGCCCGGGTGAAAAATTGTATGAAGAGTTGCTGATTGGCGATAACGTTAAGCAAACCGCTCATGAGCGTATTATGACGGCGCATGAAGTCCACTTATCTTTGTCAGATTATGAATCGCTCATCAATGAACTTGATTTAGCTTGTCACGGAATGGATCATGAAAAAATTCGTTCATTACTGCTAAGTGCACCAACAGGTTTTAATCCAACTGATGGCATTGGCGATTTGGTTTGGAAACATAATCATATTGATGACGACGTAATAAATATTCATCAAGCGGTCAATGAGTAAACGATGGGCACCTAGTATGGTGCCCTTTTTTGTATATGCGAGAGGTCGCTGCGAATGAAAGCATGACATTTTGTTCGTGTTTAGGTAGTTTAAACTCCCATGTTAAGCGGGGCCTCTCCCTACAATTAGGCGGTTATTATGAACGCAAACCCAGAACGCTGGAAGCAACGGCTACAGAACTTAATTAAAGCCCAACAAAGGCTCAAAAGAGCGTGTAATCAAGAGAGCTATAACGAGTTGGAACTTGCAGGTCTGGTTCAAACGTTTGAGTTTTCCTTTGAGCTTACATGGAAAACATTAAAGGACTTACTTGAGTTTGAAGGCTTTGATGTCGCCTCACCACGTAGTGTGTTTCGTACTGCATTAGAGGCCAAGCATATCTCCTCAGAGCAATGTGAAACTATGCTAGAAGCGTTGATCAAACGTAATTTATTATCGCATACGTATGATGAAGAAAATGTTCTAGAAGCCCAAGCGTTGATCCTTGAGTCATTTTCCCCAGTGATTGAGCAGATCACGCAATATCTAGAGGTGAAGCGTGGATAACGGTTGTCTTGTTGACCCAACGTTGATTGGCCTTAAGACTCACCAATATCAATTGATTAAAGATATTGTGCTCAATCATGACTTAGTCACCCGTGCTTGGGTATTTGGCTCTAGAGCGTTAGGAACCTTTAAAGATAACTCTGACATTGATATCGCCCTTGAGGGCAGGGATATTTCGTTAAGCGTACTCGCAGGTTTACAAGATCGTTTAGAGCAGTCTTCACTGCCATTTACAGTGGATTTGGTGGTAAAGCACAAAATCACATCAACTGAACTACTTGCCCACATCGAAACGCATGGAATAAAACTTAAATAACATCAATCGCCATAAACATATTGCAATATGTATACGTTCTCTAAGGTGGAAACAGTCACTTTCCGGGCTTGTGGTTATAAGATTCCTAATCTCGTCAAGGCTCGTTGGAATGACGCCCCTCCTCATATTTAAGGAGGCGCTAAAATAGCCGTTATTCTGGACAGTGAGGCACGAACGTGATTCAGAATCTACGAGCCGAGTTTGAAAGCGTTAAGGCTACGAACTGAGACAAAAGGCGTGCGGGTAATAGATTCCTAGTCTCGCCAAGGCTCCCTGGAATGACACAGTTGGTGATGATGTGCTTTTCTGTATTCTGTATTCGAAGCGTCCTGTATTCAAATAACTTCCTCAAAAAGCCATAGAAATACACAGAGTGACCAACAAACTCCCTCTAGGACCTAGGACCTAGGACTCTAAAAACCTAAAATCCCATCAATCAACAACCTTAACCCCATTCTGTTCAATTAATTCCCCTAACTCGCGCTTCGCGTTCGTTTCACCATGAATCAAATGCACGGCTTTCGGCTTGGCTGGTATGCCTGTAATAAAGCGTAGTAAATCCGCTTGGTCTGCATGGGCCGAGTAACCAGACATCGTGTGTATTTGCGCATTAACCTCAACACGCTGCTCTCCAATGGATATCTCCGAGTCTCCCTGTTGAATCGCTCGCCCCAATGTACCTTGCGCTTGGTAGCCCGCAAATAACACATCATTTTTCTCATCGGGTAGCAGCGCTTCTAAATAGTTTACGATACGGCCGCCCTCACACATGCCCGATGCCGCAACGACAATGGCAGGCTCATCCGTGGAGGCAAGGCGGTTAACCAACGCTTGATGTTCTCGGTGGTTATCTACCGTTATGCATTGTTCAAAAGACAGTGGGTGGCGTTGATGGTTTAGCTTGTTTTTCGCCTCTGTGCTCCAAAGCTTTTTAAAGCGGCGATAGGTTTTGGTCACTTGCTTAGCAAGAGGGGAGTCTAAAATGATCGGCAGAGAGGAATGCAAGTCACGTTGGTGGATCAACTGCTCGATATCAAAAAGCAGTTCTTGAGTTCTCCCTACACTGAACGCAGGAATAAGGATCACGCCACCATCTTTAAGTGCATGATCAATGATGTGGTTTAAGCGCGCAGTACGTGTAGAAACGTCTTCATGTTGTTTATTTCCATAAGTGGATTCAATAAACAAATAGTCCGCCTGTTTTGGTGATTTAGGATCGGGCAGTAGAGGGGTATTGCTAGGGCCAAGATCACCCGAGAAGACGATCACTTCACTGTTGGGCAGTTTGAACTCCACATAGGCAGAACCAAGAATATGGCCAGCAGGTTGAAAGCGTAAATAGTGCTGCTTACCTAATGGTAGCCATTGTTGGTAGTGGCAGGGCTTAAGCTGTTTTTTGATAACATTGAGTACCTGTTGGCGCTGATGGTACTTAAGCCCAAGCTGCAGCTTTAATCCATCTTCCAGCATTAGTGGGACTAACTCTGCGGTCGCTTTGGTGCAATAGATAGAGCCTTTAAAACCCGCAGCGAGTAACCAGGGCAAGCGCCCAATATGGTCAATGTGTGCATGGGTTAATATTAGAGCCTTTAACTGTTTGATTGAGAATTCAATATTCAGTGAAGCATTGCGTCCACCAAATTGAATATCCTTTCCTTGGAAAAGACCACAATCAATCAAAATACTTCCGAGAGAAAGTTTTAGCTCATGGCAAGATCCCGTCACAGTGTGTTTACCACCGTGATGGATAACACTGGCAAGTTCGCAGATGGTGGTTGTCATGGTTCGTCCTTGAGAAATTATGTCACTTATATGGTACTGATTTAGTGCATTGATGTGGTGGTAATTTAGCCAGCGTGCGAGGGGGATAAAAGAAAGGGCCTAGGTAAAAAGCAGGTCCTAGGATCCTAATGTTTTGGATTATGAACAAACTTTGCTCTTGAATTATAAGAAGAATACTTGTCATTCTGAACAGTGAGGGACGAATGTGATTCAAAATCTACTGGCCGCTTTTGAAAGAGTTAAGGTGATAATTTGAGATTAAATTGCGTGTGGGTAGTAGATTCCTAGTCTCGCTAAGGCTCGCTGGAATGACACAATTGGTGATGATGTGCTTTTCGGTATTCGGTATTCAGTATTCAAATTAACTTCCTCAAAGATCATTGAAATACCCAGAACGTCCAACAAACTCTTTCTAGGACCCTAGGACCCTAGGACCCTAGGACCCTAGGACCTAACTTCCCCTAGTACCCAAAATCTAAAGCCTAAGATCTAGTTCAGTATTCTTGATTCTGCTATGCTTTTGTAAAAGTTGAACTTAAGGATTCACCCATGAAAATCGCAGTGGCGGGGACCGG
Organism: Vibrio alfacsensis; assembly: GCF_003544875.1. Classification (NCBI taxonomy): domain Bacteria; kingdom Pseudomonadati; phylum Pseudomonadota; class Gammaproteobacteria; order Vibrionales; family Vibrionaceae; genus Vibrio; species Vibrio alfacsensis. Next base: position 2,875,537 of record NZ_CP032093.1, on the reverse strand, counting down.
CTATGTAGGGCTTTCTAACGCTATGTTGTTAGCTCAAAATCATGAAGTGGTTGCGGTTGATATCATCCCGGAAAAAGTCGAATTGCTAAATAACAAGCAATCGCCAATTGTGGATGCAGAGATTGAACACTTTCTTGCAAACAAGTCGCTAAACTTTGTTGCAACAACAGACAAAGAGTTGGCATACCTCAATGCTGATTATGTTGTTATTGCAACCCCAACTGATTATGACCCTATCACCAACTACTTCAATACCTCTTCTGTAGAAGCGGTGATCAGAGATGTCATGGCGATTAACCCTGATGCGGTAATGGTGATCAAATCAACGGTGCCAGTTGGTTATACGACGCGTATCAAACAAGAGTTGAATTGCGAGAATATTCTCTTCTCCCCTGAGTTTTTACGAGAGGGTAAGGCTCTTTACGATAACCTTTACCCATCACGCATTATTGTCGGCGAACGAAGTGAAAGAGCGGAGACCTTTGCTGGTATGCTCGTTACTGGCGCAGTTAAAGAAGACATTCAAGTCCTGTTTACCGATTCGACAGAAGCGGAAGCCGTAAAACTGTTCTCGAATACGTACCTTGCGATGCGTGTGGCTTATTTTAATGAGTTGGATTCTTACGCAGAAGCACACGGCTTAGATGCTCGCCAAATCATTGAGGGGGTTGGTTTAGACCCACGTATTGGCAATCACTACAACAACCCATCATTTGGTTATGGTGGTTACTGTTTGCCGAAAGATACGAAGCAGCTTCTTGCTAACTACCAAAGTGTGCCGAATAACATCATTGGTGCAATTGTAGAAGCAAACCGTACTCGCAAAGATTTTGTCGCAGAATCGATTATTAAGCGTCAGCCAAAAGTGGTTGGTATTTACCGCTTGATCATGAAAGCCGGGTCAGACAACTTCCGCGCCTCTTCTATCCAAGGCATCATGAAGCGTATTAAGGCTAAAGGCATTGAAGTGGTGGTGTATGAGCCAGTACTTAAAGAGCAAGAGTTCTTTAATTCACGCGTGATTCAAGATTTGAACGAGTTCAAACAAACGGCGGATGTGATCGTATCTAACCGTATGGTTGAAGAGTTAGCGGACGTTGCAGAAAAAATCTATACCCGTGACTTATTTGGTAGTGACTAAATCCCCACCTATACTTCATAAAGCCAGTGAATATTCACTGGCTTTTTTATTCCAAGGAAAGGAATGCTATGAAGTATCTCGTAACAGGTGCGGCAGGCTTTATTGGAAGCGCGACCGCAGAAAAGCTTAATGCAGCAGGTCATGAGGTTATTGGTATCGATAACCTTAACGATTACTACGATGTGAACCTAAAACACGCACGGCTAGCTCGCATTGAAAATCCATTGTTTAAGTTCGTAAATGTGGATATCGCAGATCGCGAAGCAATGGCGCAATTGTTCGCTGCAGAAAAGTTTGATCGAGTCATTCATTTAGCCGCGCAAGCAGGCGTGCGTTACTCATTAGAGAACCCGCACGCGTACGCTGATTCAAACCTGGTTGGTCACCTTAATATTCTTGAGGGATGTCGCCAGAATCAAGTGCGGCATTTGGTGTATGCCTCATCGAGTTCTGTGTACGGTTTAAACGCCAAAGTGCCATTCGCCACGTCAGACACAGTTGATCACCCCGTTTCCTTGTACGCCGCAACAAAGAAATCCAATGAGTTGATGGCTCACAGCTATTCTCACCTTTATGATATTCCGACCACAGGCCTCCGTTTCTTCACTGTTTATGGCGCTTGGGGCCGCCCAGATATGGCACCGTTCATCTTTACCAAGAAGATTCTGGATGGCGATACCATCGACATTAATAACAACGGTGACATGTGGCGAGATTTCACGCACGTCGATGATATCGTCGAGGGCGTAGTGCGTATCGCGGATGTGATCCCTCAAAAAAACGAGGCTTGGACGGTTGAAACGGGCACGCCAGCAAGCAGCTCTGCCCCGTATGCGGTGTACAACATCGGCCACGGTTCACCAATCAATTTGATGGATTTTGTAAAGGCGATTGAAGATGAGCTCGGCATTGAGGCCAAGAAAAATTTCCGAGAAATGCAGCCAGGTGATGTGTACCAAACCTATGCCGATACCGAGGATTTGTTTGCCGCCACAGGCTATAAACCGCAAGTCAGCGTGAAAGAGGGCGTAGCAGAGTTTGTCGCTTGGTATAAAGACTTTTATGGGAAATAGATGGGGCTTAGGGAAAGATATAGGTCTTAGGATCCTAGGGCCTAGGACCTAATGTTTTGGATTACGGATTACGGATTACGGATTACGGATTACGGATTACGGATTACGGATTACGGATTACGGATTACGGATTACGGATTACGGATTACGGATTACGGATTACGGATTACGGATTACGGATTACGGATTACGGATTACGGATTACGGATTACGGATTACGGATTACGGATTACGGATTACGGATTACGGATTACGGATTACGGATTACGGATTACGCGCAATCGTTAGCTTTCTGTATTCTGTATTCTGTATTCTGTATTCTGTATTCCAACAGCTTTCTCAAGAACTAATGAAGTGCACAAACTTCTAGCGTACACCACCTAGGATCTAGGGGCCTAAAACCTAGGTCCTTGCTTTTCCCGTATTCTGTAAGCGAAGCGCTCCGTATTCAGTATTCTGACAGCTTTCTCAAGAACTAATGAAATGCAAAAACTTCCAGTACACGCCACCTAGGATCTAGGCCCTAAAACCTATAATCTTTTTCAAAAACCAAAAAGGCCGATGCTTTCACATCGGCCTTTTGATTATCTATCGTCTATTACGAGATAAATTAAGCTTTAGCTGCAGCCGCTGCTTTAGCGATAGCGACGAAGCTCTTAGCGTCTAGAGAAGCGCCGCCAACTAGAGCACCGTCGATGTCTGGTTGTGAGAAGTAAGCTTCAGCGTTTTCTGGTTTAACAGAACCGCCGTATTGGATGATTACTTGCTCTGCAACTGCTTCGTCTTTCGCTGCGATTAGTGCGCGGATAGAAGCGTGGATGCGTTGTGCATCTTCAGCTGTTGCTGCTTTACCAGTACCGATAGCCCAGATTGGTTCGTAAGCGATGATCGCACCGTTTAGCGCTTCAACACCGTAAGTGTCGATAACCGCGTTGATTTGACGTGCACATACAGCTTCAGTTTCGCCAGCTTCGTTTTGAGCTTCAGATTCACCGATACAGAAAACAGGCGTTAGGCCGTTTTCTTTTAGGAAGTTGAATTTCTTCGCGATGAACTCGTCAGATTCGTTGTGGTATTCACGACGCTCTGAGTGACCGATGATGATGTGAGTTGCACCAAAGTCTTTCAGCATTTCTGGAGACATATCACCAGTGAATGCACCGCTGTTGTTTAGGTCAGTGTTTTGAGCACCTAGGATAATTTTGTTATCGCCTTCTGCGATGACACACTCAGCTAGACCGATGTAAAGAGCTGGTGGAGCTACTGCTACGTCAACGCCTTCAACGCCTTCAAGTTCAGCGTTAATACCCGCTAGTAGCTCAGTTACCATTGCTTTGCTACCGTTTAGTTTCCAGTTACCCATCACTACAGGACGACGCATAGGAATATCTCCCTTATCTTTAATGTCAAATAATCAATTAATGTAAAAATCTACGTAGGAATATAACAGAATAATGCGAACAGATCATGATTGGTGTCATGTCTTATTCGGCTTTCTTTATCTGCTCAATGCGGAATGTGTTCTGTTATTTTTGTTAAAAGCAATCGATTGGTGATCACGTAGACAGAATGATAGCTCAATCCTCGGAAATTGCCGCTCAGGTTGGTATTACTAAGGGTGAAAAGTTCGCCATAATCAGAAAGGAATCACAATGCCAAACTTAGTTTTAGAATATTCCAACTCGGTGGATGAGCGTGTCAATGTTCAAGGTTTATTAGAAGACTTACACAAAGTGGCCATTGGAACCGGATTGTTCGACGTTGCATCGGTTAAGTCCAGAGCATTGCGCTGTCATCATTGGTTAGTCGGCGATGAGGGCGACAGCGTTGATTTCATCCATATCAACTTTGATTTACTCTCAGGCCGAACACCAGAGCAAAAGCGAGACCTGTCGAGAGCATTAATGACGGTGCTGCAAGAGCAAGCCAGCCATGTACGTAGCCTAACGGTGAATGTTCGCGATATGGATATTGATTGCTTCCAGAAAGTGGTGAATTAGGGAAACATAGAGGTTTAAAAGATAGGTTCTAGGTTTAAAATACAGATCCTAGGTTCTAGGGCCTAATGTTTTGGATTACGGATTACGGATTACGGATTACGGATTACGGATTACGAATTACGAATTACGAATTACGAATTACGAATTACGAATTACGAATTACGAATTACGAATTACGAATTACGAATTACGAATTACGAATTACGAATTACGAATTACGAATTACGAATTACGCGCAAACGTTGTTTCCGGTTGGAAGACAAATCCTGTCATTCTTAACAGTGAGGAACGAACGTGATTCAGAATCTACTAACAGAGAGATCGTTGGTTGGAGGTGCGAATTTGAGCCAACGGTTTGTTTATGTAAGATTCCTAGTCTCGCTGGCATGATATGATAGCTTGATGCGTGCTTTCCCGTATTCCATAAGCGAAGCGCTCCGTATTCGGTATTCCAATCAATTTCTCAACAACTTATTGATGCGCTCCGAACGCCCAACAAGCTCTCCCTAGGACTTACAACCTTTTTTCATTCCTTTTCTTTGCCCTTTATTGTGCTCTTCGTTACTCTATACCCATTCTGGTTTTTGGATAAAAGTCGATGTCGATTAAAGAGTTATTATTTTCGTTTCAAGGGCGTATAGGCCGAAAAACATATTGGGCATGGAATATTGTTTACTATATTTCGATACTCGGCTTTGGCGTAGGTATCAACAAACTGTTCCCGGCGTTTTCTTACATCATTCTGCCGGTGTTTCTGCTTATTTTACTTATTCCTGATCTGGCGATAACGACCAAACGCTGGCATGACCGTAATAAGTCCATCTACTGGCTGGCATTAAACATTCCTTTGATTATTGGTCGAATTGCTACGCCAATGACAAACCCAGATGCTCAGGCAGCATCGACACCGCAAATGTTGATTGCTTCTGTCTCATTGATTTGTGGTGTATGGATTTTGGTAGAGTGTGGTTTCTTGAAAGGAACCGCAGGCCAGAACCAGTACGGACCAGAGCCGGAGTAATAAGGAAAAGAAAGGCCCTAGGTAAAAAGCAGGTCCTAGGAGCCTAGGGCCTAAAATCTTGGGTTACTGATTACGCGCAATCGTGGTCTTTTCTGTATTCTGTAAGCGAAGCGCCCAGTATTCCAACAGCTTTCTCAATAACTCATTGAAACGTATAAACGTCTAGCGCGCTCCAACTAGGATCTAGGACTTAAAAACCTATGGCCTAAGAACGTTCAATAAAAACCATCCCTATCTTTAAACGTCTTTAAACTCACCACATCCGCTTTTTGCGCCAGTGCCGCTTCCCCTTGCAGCGCTTCTCTAAACTTCGCGACTTGTTTTTGCAGTTCGTTCATTAGCACCACATTAGTATGGTTGGGGTTCTTACAATTATGTATAACTCGGTCGATATGGCTTTGTTGCGCCCATAAGCGTGGTTGCATTTCTTCAGAGGCACTTTCAATCATCTCTTTTGCCATTTCATGGCGGAACCGCTCAAAGGCTTCAGGATCGCGTTTGGCCATTTTGACCATATCATCGAATGAGGGTAAAACTTGTGGCTTGTGAGGGGCAGTCATGTTGTCTCCCAATCCATAGGACGCTGCTTTCATTAATAGAAGCGTAATCCACTAGGAAAGGGAGGATAGGGGGATTTGGCTGCAGTCTCATCTGTGAGAAACTTAGAGTGGAGTCTTTGGCGCAGAGTTCTCGGCATTGATAGCTATTTGCTAACGATGGCCATTCGGTACAGATAGCCGTAGCTAAATCAGTCAGAGATGGGGTCTTGAATGCGATAAACGCAGCGGCGCTGACCGTTGATAATGTGTTCTGTGCGCTCTATGAGCGTGTCGCTACCTAACAGTGATTGAAATACATTGAGCTCTGATTGACACAAGCTAGGGCAACGAGTTGCGGCTTTGCAAATAGGGCAGTGGTTCTCGATGAGGATGAAGCCTTGTTCGTCTTGCTCCAATTCTGCCATGTACCCCTCTTTCTCGCGAAGCGAAACTAACTTATTGAGTTTGTCTTCCAATGAATCACATTGTGCAAGGTGTAATTGGTAGTGTTTCAGCGTGAGCTTTTCTCGCTCTGATGTGACTTTATCGAGTCCGTCTTTACCGAAAATGTGCTCAACGGCTTCAATAAATTGGATGGTCAATTCGCCATGGCGATCAGCAAACTGCTCATGCCCTTTTTGAGTTAATGACCAATGACGAGTAGGGCGACCCACTTTCACTTTTACATCATGAATCGATAGGATGCCATCATCTTCTAAACCTTGTAGGTGCTGACGAGCCCCCATGGTTGTCATGTTCAGTTCGGAAGAGAGTTGTTTCGCAGTGACAGAGCCATCACGCTTAACGATTTGCAAAATCCTATCTACGGTCTTCATATACCCACCATCTATACATCAGTACATATTATGCGCGATAGGATTAGTAAAGAGAAGAGTTGACTTAGTTTTGGGGGAAACAAGGTTTAAAAGATAGATCCTAGAGAAAAGAGAGAGGTCCTAGGAGAAAGGCAAGTTCCTAGGATCCTAGGCCCTAGGAACTTTGTATCTGTTTAAAGAATAATATCGCGTACTTCAGGGTCTTTACGCTCTAGGTAGTGCGTAGACTTGATACGGCGGATAGTACGACAGCGGCCGCGGATAAGCAGAGTTTCTGTTGTTGCGATGTTGCCTTGGCGAGTGATCCCCTCAAGTAGGTCACCCTTGGTAATGCCCGTCGCGGAGAAGATAACATTGTCGCTGCGTGCCATGTCTTCCATCTTAAGAACGATGTTCGCTTGTACGCCCATTTCTTCACAACGCTTAAGCTCAGCAGTGCCGTAAATGCGGTTTTCTTCGGTATCGCCTTTGACTTCGTGACGAGGAAGAAGTCGGCCATGCATATCACCATCTAGTGCGCGAATGACTGCTGCAGAAACCACACCCTCAGGCGCACCACCGATGCAGTACATTAAATCTACTTCGCTGTCAGGCATACAAGTTAGAATAGAAGCCGCGACATCACCATCAGGCACAGCGAATACGCGTACACCCATCGCTTGCATTTCTGCAATCACGTCATCATGACGAGGTTTTGCTAGTGTGATAACAACCAACGTATCAAGTGATTTGTTTAATGCTTTCGCAACGTTTTCTAGGTTTTCTTTTAGCGGTTTATTGAGGTCAATTGCGCCTTTCGCGCCAGGGCCTACCACTAACTTTTCCATGTACATGTCTGGCGCTTTCAAGAAGCTGCCTTTTTCACCGGCCGCCAACACCGCTAATGCGTTCGATTGGCCCATTGCCGTCATGCGAGTACCCTCGATAGGATCTACTGCGATATCGACAGCATCACCACCCGTACCCACTTGCTCACCAATGAAAAGCATAGGAGCATCATCGATCTCACCCTCACCGATAACGATTTCACCGCTAATGTCGGTTTTGTTTAGTAGGGTTCGCATCACTTCAACGGCAGCACCGTCAGCTGCGTTTTTGTCACCGCGGCCAAGCCATTTGTAGCCAGCCAGAGCGGCACCTTCAGTAACACGGGAAAATGCCATTGCTAAATCGCGTTTCATGATGTCTCCAAGTAACAAGAGGGAAGAAAAATTTGCGCGGCGATTCTACCACATCGCAAGTTAAACGTTTGCCTTTTTGCTGAGCTTTAACTCTAACTAACTTGAATTCGATCAATTATCGGGTGAGTTTTTAATGTGAAGAAGCCAAAAATAGAGCGCAAAAATACTTCACTGTTCAGAAAAGTCAGAGTTTAGTGAGATTGCGCTGATTTTTTGACCGAATGATGCAAAATATCGAATATAGTAAGTGTTTCTCGTCGCTACGCTGAGTAGAATGAATCTTATAGGTTAGGTGCCGACGATTTGTCGTGTATCGTCCCCACGGAACAATAAAGGTAGGCCAAGATGTCTTTTGAAGTACTAGAAAAACTAGAAGCAAAAATTCAAACTGCAGTTGATACAATCACTCTTCTTCAGATGGAAGTTGAAGAGCTGAAAGAAGACAAAGTAAAGCTAGAAGCAGAAGCAAATGAGCTTCGCTCTCAGCGTGAAGATCTAGAGCAGAAATCTCAACACGCTCAACAAGAGCATGCTCAATGGCAAGAGCGCATTCGTGCACTACTTGGCAAAATGGACGAAGTGGAATAATCCACACTGTCTATAGAATTTAAAACACCCGCCTCGGCGGGTGTTTGTGTTTTTGGGTAAAAGAAAGGTCCTAGGGAAAGACAGTTCCTAGGAGCCTAGGCTCTAACACCTAAGCTCCTATTCTTCTTCACCCAATTCAAGATCCACATTCAGTGGTTCAGGAGATAGGATAATGCCTGTGCTGTCGGCGTAGACGTAATCTTCCGGCAAGAAGCTGACGCTGCCAAAGTTTACTGGTACATCATGCTCACCAATACCTTGGCTTGCTGCGCCTACAGGAATAGAAGCAAGGGCTTGAATGCCTAAGTTCATGTCTTCGAGTACGTCAACTTCGCGAACGCAGCCATAAACAATAATGCCTTCCCATTCATTTTCTTCGGCTAGCGCTGCAATTTCTGCATCAATTAGCGCTTTACGTAAGGAACCGCCACCGTCAATCAGCAGTACACGCCCGATGCCGTCTTGTTCGAGAGTTTCACGGATCAATGCATTGTCTTCAAAGCATTTTATTGTCGTGATCTGGCCTGCAAACGATGCGCGACCACCAAAGTTACTGAACATCGGTTCGACAACATCTACCTGATCGAGGTAAATATCGCAAAGTGCTGAAGTGTTGTATTCCATGGCGTACCTTTCTTAAACAGAAAACGTTGTCTTTGAGTATATCTAGGCATTAAGTCAATGCAACGAGATTCCTTGTTTAACTTATCAGAGTTTGAGCTACCACAATTGTTGCAAACAGAACGTTCGTTACCAGTGAGCATTTCACAATAACAGGCATCATTGGTGCGATTTGTGCAGGAGCTTTGGTTTCCCAAACCGCTTTACCATGATGCGCGACAACATAAATACTGAGCAAAAAGGGCAGGCTGATCCAAACGGGTTTATCTTGGATTAATAAGTAAGCGGCAAACGCAAGCAGTGCGCCAGTAAGCAAAATGAAGTGGTATTGTTTTGCTTTTCGTTGCCCGAGGCGAACGGCAACCGTGCGTTTTCCACATTCCGTGTCGTTTTCGATATCACGCATGTTGTTGATATTAAGAACGGCAACCGCCAGTAAACCACAACCTAGTGCAGGTAAAAACAGCGCCGCATCGACGTGACCGGTATGCAGAAAATAAGTGCCAGAAACGCCAAGCAGACCAAAGAATAGGAACACGGAGAGATCGCCCAAGCCGACATAGCCATATGGTTTGCTGCCCATGGTGTAAGCGATGGCTGCTAAGATGGCAAGTACGCCCAAACCGATAAAAGTGATGATACTTTCAAACGAGCTGAGTGAGTAAAAACTAAGATAAGGCCAGCAATGATCGTCAGCACAACATTAAAGATGATCGCTCTTTTCATTTGCTCAGCGGTTACCGCGCCAGATTGCATCGCACGCTGAGGGCCTAAACGATTTTCGTTGTCAGTGCCTTTGACCGCGTCACCATAATCATTGGCAAGATTGGATAGGATTTGCAATAAGGTGGCGGTGACAAATGCCATGATCGCAATGGTCATTGAAAATTGCCCGGTTGAATAGGCGAGCACGCTACCGGTGAGAATAGAGACCAGAGCGAGAGGTAATGTTTTCGGGCGTGCGGCGTCGAGCCAAATTTGCAATGATTGTTTCATGGATATTTCGTGCTAGTAACCAATGTGCCCAGTATAAGCACAAAGTCACCAATGCGCTATTGACTTAAAGCAACTCACTCTTGAGTCGATGTGCAAATCAACCATGTAAAACAAAAGCATAACGCAAGCAAAGGGGTTGAGAACTTAGAGGTTTAGCATTGCAAACTAAGATTGCAAAAACTTCCCCTAGGACCTAGGAATCGAGGATCTTTGATTTAGACAAAAAAAAGCCCAGAACGAGTGACATTCTGGGCTTTCTAACATTTTTGCGGATGGTCGACTAAAGAATAAAGCGACTTAGGTCTTCGTTCTCGATGGTGTCACCAAGACGATCTTTCACGTAAGCGGCATTAATCACGAACTTTTCGCCAGCTTTCTCTGTTGCGTCGTAAGAGATTTCATCCATTAGACGTTCCATCACCGTATGCAGACGACGCGCACCAATGTTTTCTGTGGTTTCGTTTACTGTCCACGCTGCTTCTGCAATTTGAGTGATGCCGTCTTCTGTGAATTCGACATCCACGCTTTCGGTTTTCATCAGCGCGATGTACTGCTCGGTTAAAGACGCCTTAGGCTCAGTCAGAATGCGTTTGAAGTCATTGCTGGTGAGCGCTTCAAGTTCGACACGAATAGGCAGACGACCTTGCAGTTCAGGGATCAAATCAGATGGCCTCGCGACTTGGAATGCGCCCGATGCTACAAACAGGATGTGGTCGGTTTTCACCATGCCGTGCTTAGTAGAGACCGTGCTGCCCTCGATAAGTGGCAGTAGGTCACGCTGAACACCTTCACGAGAAACGTCAGGGCCTGAACTTTCGCCACGCTTACAAATCTTGTCGATTTCATCGATGAAGACGATACCATTGTTTTCTACGTTGAAAATCGCAGATTCTTTTAGCTCTTCATGGTTAACCAGTTTTGCTGCTTCTTCTTCTGCCAATGCTTTCATGGCGTCTTTGATTTTCAGTTTGCGTTTTTTCTTGGTGTCACCCGCAAGGTTTTGGAACATGCCTTGTAGCTGGTTAGTCATCTCTTCCATACCAGGAGGCGCCATGATCTCCACGCCCATTTGCGGTGTAGCCACATCGATTTCGATTTCTTTATCGTCTAGCTGACCTTCACGCAGTTTCTTACGGAAGACTTGACGCGTGTTCGATGTGTCTTCTTTTTGCTCTGTTTGACCCCAAGCATCACGCGCTGGTGGCAATAGGGCATCAAGAACACGTTCTTCAGCTTGCTCTTCAGCGCGGAATTTTACTTTTTCCATCGCTTGCTGATGCGTCATCTTGACGGCTACATCGGTTAGGTCGCGGATGATGGTTTCCACTTCTTTACCAACATAACCGACTTCAGTGAACTTGGTTGCTTCTACTTTAATAAATGGTGCGTTTGCCAGCTTAGCAAGACGACGAGCAATCTCGGTTTTACCTACACCAGTTGGACCAATCATTAGAATGTTTTTTGGTGTTACTTCGACACGTAGGCTTTCTTCAAGCTGCATACGACGCCAGCGGTTACGCAATGCAATCGCAACCGAACGCTTTGCTTTATCTTGACCAATAATGTGGCGGTTCAGTTCATGAACGATTTCGCGAGGAGTCATTTCAGACATATTTTTTCCTTACTTCGTTACGATTACGTTTAAGCCGTTGGCTTAGGAAGTTCTACTGTAGATTCTAGTTCCTCTACAGTGTGATTGTGGTTGGTGAATACACAGATGTCGCCAGCGATGTTCAACGCTTTTTCTGCGATTTCGCGCGCGTCTAGGTCTGTGTTTTCTAATAGTGCGGTTGCAGCGGCTTGTGCGTATGCGCCGCCAGAGCCGATAGCGATTAGATCGTTTTCTGGCTGAACCACGTCACCGTTACCTGTGATGATAAGAGATGCGGTTTCATCGGCTACCGCTAATAATGCTTCTAGCTTGCGAAGTGCGCGATCACTGCGCCAGTCTTTTGCCAGTTCCACAGCCGCTTTGGTTAGGTGGCCTTGGTGCATTTGCAGCTTACTTTCAAAGCGTTCGAATAGGGTAAATGCATCCGCAGTACCGCCAGCGAAGCCTGCTAATACTTGATTGTTGTATAGGCGACGTACTTTACGAGCATTACCTTTCATAACGGTATTGCCTAGCGATACTTGGCCATCACCCGCGATGACAACTTTGTTGTTTCGACGTACAGATACAATGGTAGTCACAGTCGACCTCTTAATTATTTCTTTTGGATTTAATTAAGTATAGGGGGAAAGGATTTAGGGATTCAAGGGGGCGAAAACAAAGGTTCTAGGGAAAACGAGATAGGTCCTAGGATCCTAGGTTCTAGGCCCTAAAAAACTAGAACCTAAAAATCTAGGACCGATTATCCAAGGATCTTGTCTTAAAAATTCTCTTTCCAAATTGCGCACGGCTCTATTTTCGCGCGTTGCAATTTGTGGCGATCTTTTTCAGCATCTCGTTTGAATTTGTATGGACCAAGTACCACACGATACCAAGAGCTGCCATCTTTCTTGATGACGTTACTGCTAATACCTTGGAAAGCGATAGCCAGTTTGCGCTCTTCTGCTTGGCTTTGCTTTTTGTAGGCGCCGCACTGCATCACGTATGGGATTTTAGAGACTTCGACTTCTTTCGCGATGACTTCTACTTCACGATTCGGCAAAGACTCGACGTATTCCCACTTTTCTTCCGGAGGGGGAGGCAGATCTTTTTTAGGTTTAGGTTTGCTGGTGGAGGTTTGCTGTTGAACGACAGGTTGCTCTGGCTCAGGATCTGAGTTCAGCAGGTAAAGGCCATAGCCAAAGCCGCCCACGAGCAAAAGAGCAAGTAGACCACTACGCCAAGGTTTCTTTCGAGAGGGTTGTTTCTTCGCGCTTTTCTTCGGAGCGCCGCGTCCTCTTCTTACATAATCTTTATTTGCCACGGTTACTTCAGGTCATCGATGATTCTGCGAAATATGTTAATCCAGAACGCAATGAGAAAACACCCTATTCACATAATCTTGTGAGTTTGAGGGAAAGGTCCTAGGATCTAGGCCTAATAACCTAGACCCTTTCTCATCCCTATCGTAACGGTGGCGCAGCACTGCCACGTACGACAAGTTTGGTATCAAGTAGACGAGAGCCAGAATGTACGTCGTGGCCTTTAAGGAGCTCTAACATCATTAACATGGCTTGTCGGCCAATTTCATAACGAGGCTGAGAAACGGTCGTTAACGGTGGATCGCAGTATTGAGCAAACTGAATATCATCAAACCCGACGACAGACAGATCTTGAGGTACTCGCCAACCAAGCCGTTTTGCTTCTTGGATCGCGCCAATCGCCATTGTGTCACAATGACAAAATAGGGCGGTTGGTGGCTCGGAAAGTTCGAGTAGCTTACGCACCGCTTGGGCGCCACCCTCGAAAGAGAAGTCGGTAACTACGCTGTATTGTGCATTCTGAGTAATGCCAGCGCGGCGCAGTGCTTGCTGATAACCTTGTTGGCGGAACTGACAAAGCACAGCCGTCTCTGGGCCAGACACTTGTGCGATTCGCTTATGTCCTAGGTGAGTGAGATAGTTGACGGCTTCAAAAGCTGCGGTGAGGTTATCAATGTGCACGGTTGGCAGTTCAAGCTCAGGGGCGAACTCACATGCCATGACCATAGGAGGCAAATTCTTCTGTTCAGGTTTGCTGACATCAAACGGCAGGTCGGTACCTAGTAATAACATGCCGTCGGCTTGTTTGGTAAAGACTAAGTTGACGAATGAGCTCTCACGTTTTTTCTGCTGTCCGCTATCGCCAAGTAGAACTAAGTAGCCATGCTCCATCGCGGCATCTTCGATACCGCGAATGATCTCCGAAAAATAAGGATCACAAATGTCCGGCACTATAGTGACAATGGTTTTTGATTCATTTCTACGTAAATTGCGTGCTAATGAATTTGGAGAATAGCCAGCCTCAAGTACGGCATCTTCAACACGTTGTCTGGTGGAAGATGAGACTTTTTCTGGGTTCATGAGCGCTCGTGAAACTGTCGCTGTCGAAACCCCCGCAAGCTGGGCAACATCCTTCATTGTCGCCATAGTTATACCCTCTCAAAGTTTTGCCAAATTGACGTTAGTCGTTGTTTTAATGTCAGTCCAAGCTATTTTCCAGCGTAAGACTTTGCTAATTTGAATAGTCTATTCATTTCTAAAGCGAAAGTTACGGGCTGATTAACAAAAAACACAATCCTATTGTGATTCTCATCACATTAAACGGTAATTCATTTCATGGTTAAACGTTTGCTAGCTGAGGTCTTGTGGTTCAATGTCTAAATTCCAGCGAACCTTTTTGGCATTTGGCAACAACTCAATAGCAGGTTTCGCACTGCTCAATAACTTTTGCATCAATGAACGATGTTGAGTTTGTAATAACAATTGCCAACGGTACTTACCCGCACGTTTAGCCAGTGGTGAGGGCGTTGGGCCTAACACCATGCAAGATTCGTCGAACAATGGATGCGATTCTAGCGTAAATCTTACTTGGCGCAGGAAGTCTTCGACGATCTCATTTTGATTGGCTTCCGCTTTGAATAAGGTTAAAAAGCTATAAGGCGGAAGTTGGGCCAATTTACGCTCTTCTAGCGCCGTCATCGCAAAGTGACGATAGTCTTTTTGCAAAAGAGCTTGAAGCAAACTGTGTTCGGGATGGTGGGTCTGTAAGATAACTTCACCAGGTTTGCTTGCTCGTCCTGCACGCCCTGCCACTTGAATGAATAACTGCGCTAAACGTTCAGATGCACGAAAATCGCTGCTATAGAGAGAACCGTCGACATCGAGTAAGGCAACCAGCGTCACATTAGGAAAGTGATGGCCTTTCGCTAACATCTGCGTACCAATGAGGATTTGATATTCCCCTTTACGAATAGATTCAAGCGCATCTTCCAAGCTGCCTTTACGACGAGTGCTGTCTCTATCTATACGAATAGCTTTATATTCTGGGAATAGTTGCGTCAGTTGTTGTTCGAGCTGTTCTGTCCCAACACCCACGGTGACTAGGTGAGTTGAACCGCACCCCTGACACTGATGGATGATAGGTTGTTGTGACCCACAATGATGGCAACGTATCTCATTGCTGTACTGATGATACGTATAATAGGCATCACAGCGTTTACATTCCGCAATCCAGCCACACTCATGGCACATTAATGCCGGAGAAAAACCACGACGATTAAGGAACAACATGACCTGATTGCCCGCTTTAAGGTGCTTGCGCATCTCGGCAATTAAGGTTGCGGATAAGCCACTTTCTAAAAACTGACCTTTAACGTCGAGCACTTTATTGGTTGTGGGTACGGCTGAGCCTGCTCGCTTTGTCAGAGTTAAATGGTGATACTTACCTGAAAGTGCATTGTGCAGTGTTTCGAGAGCCGGGGTAGCGGAGCCTAATACGATCGGCACTTGCTCTTTATGGGCACGCATGACGGCGACATCGCGTGCGTGGTAACGCAAACTGTCTTGTTGTTTGTAAGAGGCGTCGTGCTCTTCATCAACAATAATGATGCCGAGATCGGCAAAAGGGGTAAGCAGGGCTGAGCGAGTACCGATGATAATTCCTGCCGCTTTGTCTCGAGCAGAGAGCCATGCATTCAGCCGTTCGGTATCATTCAAGCCAGAGTGAATCACATCAACTGGCACATTAAAGCGACGTTTAAAGCGGTTAATGGTTTGCGGCGTTAGGCCAATCTCTGGCACTAATACGAGTGCTTGTTTGCCTTTTTCTAGTATTGGTTTAATGAGGTTCAAGTAGACTTCAGTTTTCCCTGAGCCCGTTACCCCCTCTAATAAATAGCAGGCAAAACCCGTTTGGCTATTCACGCTGGCAATAGCGAGTGCTTGTTCATGATTTAGCTTAGGTTTTTCAATGTTGCACTCTACTTGCTGGCCCCATTTGATGATCGTTGGTTTTTTTTCAATACTTTCTATCCAGCCTTTTTCTTCTAAAGACTTAAGCACCGTTGACGCAATCTCTTGGTCAACAAACTCTTGATGTGGGATAGCCCCATTGATCAGCATTTGTAAAGCGTGTTGCTGTTTGACTGCGCGCCCCAAACCTTGCATGAGCTTATCTTTACCAGAGGCGGTGATTTGCCACTCTTGCAGCGTAGCAAAATCTGCTGGCTTACCTTTACGCAACGCGACTGGCATTGCATTGTGCAGTGTGTCGCCGAGGGGATATTGATAAAAGTGGCTACACCAAGTCAGCAAAGAATAGAGCTTTTCTGACCATATTGGCTGAGTGTCTAAAACCGCTTTGATTGGCTTAAGCTGCTCTTTTGGAAAATCTGAGTGATTCACCATTGTCGTGACGATGCCCACTAGGGTTTGCCGACCAAAAGGCACAGATACGCGTCCACCGATAATCGGGAATAGGTGACCCGGAATGATATAGTCAAATTGTTTGTCGAGAGGAACCGGCAGTGCCACTCGGGCGATGGATGGACGCATAGAATATTAACTATATAAAAGAGGGAAGAGGAGCGTATAGTCTATTAAAACCCAACTCGAAATTCGAGCACTGTACGTTTTATAGAGCAAGAACAGAGGCAGTACATTCGTACTGGTGAAAAAAGTGGCGAAAAAATTGCCAAATGTGTTGATCCCTGTAGAGTGATTCATTACTATACTGCGCCTTGAGATATGGCTTCGATGACAACTCGATGCGGTATCCCTGTTTATCATTAATTACGTGTGGTGTGCGGCTTAGACTCGTATAGCGACACGGCCTACTATTGAGGTTATCCCATGAAAGCTGGTATCCACCCAGAATACAAAGCAGTATCTGCTACTTGTTCTTGCGGCAACTCTTTTGAGTTCAACTCTACTCTAGGTAAAGAGTCAATCCACCTAGACGTATGTGACAAGTGTCACCCATTCTACACTGGTAAGCAACGTATCGTTGATACAGGCGGCCGTGTTGATCGTTTCAACAAGCGTTTCGGTGCACTATCAAGCGGTAAGAAATAATAGCAACTGCTATTACGATTACAGTTTAAAAAAGGACGCTTCGGCGTCCTTTTTGTATTTGGCTTAGCAGGCATCTTTGTATTATTCGGAAATGATAATACTGTTCTGATCGGTTAAATTTTCTTCGATTATTTTCCGTGCAGGTATTGCATCCTAAAGTGTGATCTGTATAATGCACCGCACTGGTTAAGCCAGTTGTGAACCAATGAGCAGTGAGGAGCGAGTAAATCTTAATGATTTACGAGGTAATGTATACTCAGCTTATGTTCGCGGTTAATACAATTAGCTATCTTTTCTTCGGAAAAACTATCCCCAAAGGTGACTTTGGTATGTAGGGGTAGTTAATCGAAAATTAACTGACAATGCGTCCTAATCTTGGATGCTACGGTTTCACATAAATCAATCGGCATTCTCTCGTCTTAACGAGTTTGAGTGGCGATATTGTTTGTGTAATTTTTAATATTGGAGCTCTGTCTCATGCAGAACCAACGTATCCGTATCCGCCTAAAAGCATTCGATTACAAACTAATCGACGCTTCTACAGCGGAAATCGTTGAAACAGCTAAGCGCACTGGCGCACAGGTTCGTGGTCCAATCCCACTACCTACTCGTAAAGAGCGTTTCACAGTTCTTATCTCTCCACACGTTAACAAGAAAGCACGTGACCAGTACGAAATCCGTACTCACAAGCGTCTAATCGACATCGTTGAGCCAACAGACAAAACTGTTGATGCTCTAATGCGTCTAGACCTTGCTGCGGGCGTTGACGTTCAAATTAGCCTAGGTTAAGGGAGATTAGAAGAATGATTGGTCTAATCGGTCGTAAAGTGGGCATGACCCGCGTATTTACTGAAGAAGGCGTTTCTATCCCAGTAACTGTTGTTGAGGTTGAAGCTAACCGTGTTTCTCAAGTTAAAACTCTTGAGACAGATGGCTACGCAGCAATCCAGGTTACAACTGGTGCTAAGAAAGC
Organism: Vibrio alfacsensis; assembly: GCF_003544875.1. Classification (NCBI taxonomy): domain Bacteria; kingdom Pseudomonadati; phylum Pseudomonadota; class Gammaproteobacteria; order Vibrionales; family Vibrionaceae; genus Vibrio; species Vibrio alfacsensis. Next base: position 2,857,584 of record NZ_CP032093.1, on the reverse strand, counting down.
TAACCGCGTTACTAAACCAGAAGCTGGTCACTTTGCTAAAGCAGGTGTTGAAGCTGGTCGCGGTCTTTGGGAATTCCGTTTGGAAAACGGTGAAGAGTTCGAAGTTGGTGCTGAACTAACTGTTGAACTATTCAACGAAACTAAGAAAGTAGACGTTACTGGTACATCTAAAGGTAAGGGTTTCCAAGGCGCTGTTAAGCGTTGGAACTTCCGTACTCAAGATATGACTCACGGTAACTCATTGTCTCACCGTGCACCGGGTTCAATTGGCCAATGTCAAACTCCAGGTCGCGTGTTCAAAGGCAAGAAAATGGCAGGTCACATGGGTGCTGAGCGTGTAACGACTCAAAACCTAGAGATCGTACGTGTTGACGCTGAGCGCAATCTGCTTCTTATTAAAGGTGCAGTACCAGGCTCAACAGGTGGCAACGTGATCGTTAAACCAGCTGTTAAAGCATAACGTCTCAGGAGTAAGTAATGGAACTAATGGTTAAAGGTGCTGATGCACTAACTGTTTCCGAAACTACTTTCGGACGTGAGTTTAACGAAGCTCTTGTACACCAAGTAGTTGTTGCATTTGCAGCAGGTGCTCGTCAAGGTACTCGTGCTCAAAAAACACGTTCAGAAGTTTCTGGCGGTGGCGCTAAGCCATGGCGTCAAAAAGGTACTGGCCGCGCACGCGCTGGTACAATTCGTAGCCCAATCTGGCGTACAGGTGGTGTTACTTTTGCTGCGAAACCACAAGATCACAGCCAAAAAGTAAACAAAAAAATGTACCGCGGTGCTATGAAGAGCATTCTTTCTGAGCTTGTTCGTCAAGAGCGTCTAATCGTTGTTGATAACTTCTCAGTAGAAGCACCAAAAACGAAAGAGCTAGTTGCTAAGCTAAAAGAGCTTGAGCTAACTGACGCGCTTATCGTGACTAGCGAAGTAGATGAGAATCTATTCCTAGCTGCTCGTAACCTATACAAAGTTGATGCACGTGACGTAGCTGGTATTGATCCAGTTTCTCTAATCGCGTTCGACAAAGTTGTAATGACTGCAGCTGCAGTTAAGCAAGTTGAGGAGATGCTAGCATGATCACTGAAGAGCGTATCCTAAAAGTTCTACGTGCTCCGCACATCTCTGAAAAAGCAACTATGGCAGCTGAGAAAGCGAACACTATCGTTTTCAAAGTAGCTAAAGATGCAACTAAAAAAGAGATCAAAGCAGCTGTAGAAAAGCTATTTGAAGTTGAAGTTAAGTCTGTAAATACTCTTATCACTAAGGGTAAGACCAAACGTCAAGGTCTACGCCAAGGTCGCCGCAGCGACGTTAAGAAAGCGTACGTTACTTTGAAAGAAGGTCAAGATCTTGACTTCGTTGGCGGCGCGGAATAACAGGAGTAGTTAAGAATGGCTATTGTTAAATGTAAGCCGACTTCCCCTGGTCGTCGTCACGTTGTTAAAGTTGTTAACGCTGACCTACACAAGGGCAAGCCATACGCACCTCTTCTAGAGAAAAACTCTAAGAACGGTGGTCGTAACAACAACGGTCGTATTACAGTACGTCACATCGGCGGTGGTCACAAGCACCACTACCGTGTAATTGACTTCAAACGTACTAAAGATGGCATCCCAGCGAAAGTTGAGCGTCTTGAATACGATCCAAACCGTAGCGCAAACATTGCTCTAGTTCTTTACAAAGACGGTGAGCGTCGCTACATCCTAGCACCGAAAGGTCTAGTAGCGGGTGATGTTGTACAATCTGGTCCAGATGCTGCTATCAAAACTGGTAACACTCTACCAATGCGTAACATCCCTGTAGGTTCAACAGTACATAACGTTGAACTTAAACCTGGTAAAGGTGGTCAGCTAGCTCGTTCGGCTGGTGCATACGCTCAAATCGTTGCTCGCGACGGTGCGTACGTAACTATCCGTCTACGTTCTGGCGAGATGCGCAAAGTACTTTCTGAAGGCCGTGCAACAATCGGTGAAGTTGGTAACTCTGAGCACATGCTACGTGAACTAGGTAAAGCTGGTGCTTCACGCTGGCGCGGCGTACGTCCAACCGTACGTGGTGTAGTAATGAACCCGGTTGACCACCCACACGGTGGTGGTGAAGGTCGTACTTCTGGTGGTCGTCACCCAGTATCTCCTTGGGGTATGCCAACTAAAGGCTTTAAGACCCGTAAGAACAAGCGCACTGACAAGTACATCGTACGTCGTCGTAACAAGTAATCTATATAAAGAGGAATCGCCATGCCACGTTCTCTCAAGAAAGGTCCTTTTATTGACCTACACTTGCTGAAGAAGGTAGAGAAAGCGGTGGAAAGCGGAGACAAAAAGCCACTTAAGACTTGGTCCCGTCGTTCAATGATCATCCCTACGATGATCGGTTTGACCATCGCTGTCCATAATGGTCGTCAGCACGTTCCAGTTTTCGTTACCGAAGAAATGATCGGTCACAAACTGGGTGAATTCGCACCAACTCGCACTTACCGCGGCCACGCTGCGGATAAGAAAGCTAAGAAGCGTTAAGGAGTAAATAATGGAAGCTATTGCTAAACATAACTTTGCTCGCATTTCGCCTCAGAAAGCTCGCTTAGTTGCGGATCTAATCCGTGGTAAATCTGTTGACCAAGCTCTAGAAATCCTAACGTTCAGCAACAAAAAAGCTGCTGTACTAGTTAAGAAAGTTCTTGAGTCTGCTATCGCTAACGCGGAGCACAACGAAGGTGCAGATATTGACGATCTGAATGTCGCAAAAATCTTTGTAGATGAAGGCCCAACCATGAAGCGTATTATGCCTCGTGCTAAAGGTCGTGCGGATCGTATCTTGAAGCGTTCAAGCCACATCACTGTTGTTGTAGCAGATCGCTAGAGACTAGGAGAGTAAGCAATGGGTCAAAAAGTACATCCTAATGGTATTCGTCTAGGCATCGTTAAGCCTTGGAATGCTACATGGTTTGCTAACACCAAAGATTTCGCTGACAACCTAGACGGCGACTTCAAGGTACGTCAGTTCCTAACTAAGGAACTACAAAAAGCATCTCTTTCACGCATCGTTATCGAGCGTCCTGCTAAGAGCATCCGTGTGACTATTCACACTGCTCGCCCAGGCGTTGTAATCGGTAAGAAAGGTGAAGACGTTGAGAAACTACGTGCAGCTGTAGCTAAAATTGCAGGTGTACCAGCTCAAATTAACATCGCTGAAGTACGCAAGCCTGAGCTTGATGCACAGCTTGTTGGTGACAGCATCGCGTCTCAACTAGAGCGTCGTGTTATGTTCCGTCGTGCTATGAAGCGCGCGGTACAAAACGCAATGCGTCTAGGTGCTAAAGGCATCAAAGTAGAAGTAAGCGGTCGTCTAGGCGGCGCTGAAATCGCACGTTCTGAGTGGTACCGTGAAGGCCGTGTGCCTCTACACACTCTACGTGCAGACATTGATTACGCAACTTCTTCGGCTCACACTCAATACGGTGTGATCGGCATTAAAACTTGGATCTTCAAAGGTGAGATTCTAGGTGGTATGCCAGCAGCTAACGCTGTAGAGCCTAAGGCTGACAAGCCTAAGAAGCAGCGTAAAGGCCGTAAGTAAGGAGTCGACAGATGCTACAACCTAAACGTACTAAGTTCCGTAAGGTTCAGACAGGTCGTAACCGTGGTCTAGCTAAAGGTACTGATGTAAGCTTCGGCGAATTCGGTCTTAAAGCTGTTGGCCGTGGTCGTCTAACTGCTCGTCAAATTGAAGCGGCACGTCGTGCAATGACACGTCACGTTAAGCGTCAAGGTAAAATCTGGATCCGTGTGTTCCCAGACAAACCAATCACAGAAAAGCCACTTGAAGTTCGTCAAGGTAAGGGTAAAGGTAACGTTGAGTACTGGGTAGCCCAAATCCAACCTGGTAAGGTTATGTACGAAATGGGTGGTGTACCTGAAGAATTGGCACGTGAAGCGTTCCGTCTAGCGGCTCGCAAACTGCCATTCAAGACTACATTTGTAATTAAGCAGGTGATGTGATGAAAGCACAAGATCTACGCGAAAAGAGCGTTGAAGAGCTTAACGCTGAGCTATTGAATTTGCTACGTGAACAGTTCAACTTGCGCATGCAAGCTGCAACTGGTCAACTACAGCAAACTCATACTCTGAAAGCTGTACGCCGTGATATCGCACGTGTGAAAACTGTTTTGACTGAGAAGGCAGGCGCATAATGAGCGAAGTAAAACGTACTCAACAAGGTCGTGTAGTTAGCGACAAGATGGACAAGTCTATCGTAGTTGCTATCGAACGTTTCGTAAAACACCCAATTTACGGTAAGTTCGTAAAACGCACAACTAAAGTACACGCACACGATGAGAACAACGAATGTGGCCTAGGCGACAAAGTTGAAATTTCTGAGTGTCGTCCACTGTCTAAGACTAAGTCTTGGACTTTGGTAAAAGTTGTAGAAAAGGCGAAGATGTAATCTTCACTATTCTATAGGTAGGAAAGCGGCTCCAAAAAATTTTTGGGGCCGTTTATTTTTTGACTACCCAATCACAAAAAAGGGTGGTACAATCCGCGTCTCTTTTAAGAGGCAGCCCGACCCGTGATGGGTCTAGTTATTAATATTTAGCGGAGCACTAACATGATCCAAATGCAAAGTATGCTGGACGCAGCTGATAACTCAGGCGCACGCAGCGTAATGTGTATTAAGGTTCTGGGTGGCTCACACCGCCGTTATGCACATATCGGTGACGTCATCAAAGTTACTGTTAAGGAAGCAATTCCTCGCGGTAAAGTTAAAAAAGGTGACGTTCTGAAGGCGGTTGTAGTGCGCACCCGTAAAGGCGTACGTCGTCCTGACGGTTCTGTCATTCGCTTCGACCGAAATGCTTGCGTACTGTTGAACAACACTACTGAGCAACCAATCGGTACACGTATCTTTGGTCCTGTGACGCGCGAACTTCGTGGCAATAAGTTCATGAAGATCGTTTCACTGGCTCCAGAAGTTCTGTAAGGAGCACGTAGAAATGGCAGCTAAAATCCGTCGTAATGACGAAGTAATCGTTCTTGCTGGTAAAGACAAAGGCAAGAAAGGTAAAGTAACTAAGGTCCTAGCAACTGGTAAAGTTATCGTTGAAGGTATCAACCTTGTTAAGAAGCACCAAAAGCCGGTTCCGGCTCTAGGTCAACAAGGTGGCATCGTTGAACAAGAAGCAGCAATTGATGCTTCTAACGTTGCAATCTTTAACGCAGCTACTGGTAAAGCTGACCGTATCGGTTTCCGTATTGAAGACGGCAAGAAAGTTCGTTTCTTCAAGTCTAACGGCGAAACCGTTTCTAACTAATAGAAGTAATTTGGAGTTCTACTATGGCGAAACTGCATGATTACTACAAGTCGTCTGTAGTCGCTGAACTGACCAAACAGTTTAGCTACACAAGCGTCATGCAAGTCCCTAGAATCGAGAAAATCACCCTAAACATGGGTGTTGGTGAAGCAATCAACGATAAGAAACTGCTAGAAAACGCAGCTGCTGATATGGCAACGATCTCTGGTCAAAAGCCACTTATCACTAAAGCTCGTAAATCTGTTGCAGGTTTCAAAATCCGTGAAGGCTACCCTATCGGTTGTAAAGTAACCTTGCGTGGCGAACGTATGTGGGATTTTCTTGAGCGTTTGATTAACATCGCTCTTCCACGTGTACGTGACTTCCGTGGTGTTAGCGCTAAGTCTTTTGACGGACGCGGTAACTACAGCATGGGCGTTCGCGAGCAAATCATCTTCCCGGAAATCGACTTTGATAAAGTTGATCGTGTACGCGGTTTAGACATCACTATTACGACGTCTGCTGGTACTGATGAGGAAGGCCGAGCTCTGCTGGCTGCCTTTAACTTCCCATTCCGTAAGTAAGGTGAAGGGTTACTGTTATGGCTAAACAATCAATGAAAGCACGTGAAGCTAAACGTGCAAAGCTAGTAGCTAAGTTCGCTGAAAAGCGTGCAACGCTAAAAGCTATCATCAGCGATGTAAACGCATCTGAAGAAGATCGTTGGAACGCAGTTCTTACACTGCAATCTCTTCCACGTGATTCAAGTGCATCACGTCAGCGCAACCGTTGCAACCAAACTGGTCGTCCACACGGTTACCTACGTAAGTTCGGTCTAAGCCGTATTAAGGTTCGTGAAGCTTGCATGAAAGGCGAGATTCCGGGTCTTCGTAAGGCTAGCTGGTAATTGCCACTTAATCATTTGGAGTAAATCATATGAGCATGCAAGATCCGATTTCGGATATGCTGACCCGCGTTCGTAACGGTCAGGCAGCAAACAAAGTTGCTGTAAAAATGCCTTCTTCAAAGCTTAAAGTTGCAATTGCTGCACTACTAAAAGCTGAAGGTTACATCGTTGACTTCGCTGTTGAAGGCGAAGCAAAACCTGAGCTAGAAGTTACACTTAAGTACTTCCAAGCAAAACCAGTAATCGAGCAACTTAAACGTGTTTCTCGTCCAGGTCTACGTGTTTACAAGAAGAAAGATCAACTTCCTTCTGTAATGGGTGGTCTGGGTATTGCTATCGTTTCTACTTCCAAGGGTCTTATGTCAGACCGCGCTGCACGCAAAGCAGGTCTTGGTGGTGAAATCATCGCTTACGTAGCTTAATAAGGAGTAGACTATGTCTCGTGTTGCTAAAGCACCTGTCGCTATTCCAGCTGGCGTAGAGGTGAAACTAAACGGCCAAGAAATCACTGTAAAAGGTGCTAAAGGCGAACTGACTCGCGTACTAAACAACGCTGTAGTTATCGCTCAGGAAGATAACAACCTGACTTTCGGTCCTAAAGAAGGTGTTGTAAACGCATGGGCACAAGCTGGTACAGCTCGCGCTCTAGTTAACAACATGGTTGTTGGTGTTACTGAAGGCTTTACTAAGAAGCTAACTCTTAAAGGTGTTGGTTACCGTGCTGCTATCAAAGGCAATGCTGTAGGTCTAACGCTAGGCTTCTCTCACCCAGTTGAGCACGAGTTGCCAGCGGGTATTAAAGCTGAATGTCCAAGCCAAACTGAAATCGTTATCACTGGTTGTGACAAACAACTAGTTGGTCAAGTTGCGGCTGACATTCGTTCTTACCGTCAACCTGAGCCTTACAAAGGTAAAGGTGTTCGTTACGCAGATGAAAATGTGCGTACTAAAGAAGCTAAGAAGAAGTAAGGTAACACTATGGATAAGAAAGCATCTCGCATCCGTCGTGCTACACGCGCACGTCGTAAGATTGCAGAACTGGGTGCGACTCGCCTAGTTGTACACCGTACTCCTCGTCACGTGTACGCACAGGTTATCGCGGCTAACGGCTCTGAGGTTATCGCAGCAGCTTCTACTGTAGAAAAAGCGATCCGTGAGCAAGTGAAATACACTGGTAACATCGATGCAGCTAAAGCAGTAGGTAAAGCTGTTGCAGAACGCGCTCTTGAAAAAGGCGTAACTGCAGTTGCATTTGATCGTTCTGGTTTCCAATACCACGGTCGAGTAGCGGCGCTAGCAGAATCTGCTCGCGAAGCTGGTCTGAAATTCTAAGGTAGGGTTGGAAGATGGCTAAAGAACAACAAGTTCAAGCGAATGATTTGCAAGAAAAGCTAATCGCAGTTAACCGCGTTTCTAAAACGGTTAAAGGTGGTCGAATCATGAGCTTCACTGCACTAACTGTAGTTGGTGACGGTAACGGTCGTGTAGGTTTCGGTTACGGCAAAGCTCGTGAAGTACCTGCAGCGATTCAAAAAGCAATGGAAAAAGCGCGTCGTAACATGACTACTATCGCGCTAAACGAAGGCACACTTCACCACCCAGTGAAAGGTCGCCATTCGGGCTCTAAAGTTTACATGCAGCCTGCTGCTGAAGGTACTGGTGTTATCGCAGGTGGTGCGATGCGTGCAGTACTAGAAGTTGCTGGTGTACACAACGTACTATCTAAAGCGTACGGTTCTACGAACCCAATCAACATCGTTCGTGCAACGATCGATGCTCTAGGTAGCGTGAAGTCACCAGAAATGGTTGCTGCTAAACGTGGTCTAACTGTTGAAGCTATTTCGGAGTAAGAACACCATGGCAACTATTAAAGTAACTCAAACTAAAAGCTCAATTGGTCGCCTACCTAAGCACAAAGCTACTTTGCGCGGTCTAGGTCTTCGTAAAATCAACCACACAGTAGAACTTGAAGATACTCCGTGCGTGCGCGGTATGATCAACAAGGTTTACTACATGGTTAAAGTAGAGGAGTAATCAGAATGCGTTTGAATACTCTTGCACCGGCTGCTGGTTCTAAGCACGCTCCTAAGCGTCTAGGTCGCGGTATCGGTTCGGGCCTAGGTAAAACTGGTGGCCGTGGTCACAAAGGTCAAAAATCACGTTCTGGCGGTAAAGTTCGTCCAGGTTTTGAAGGCGGTCAAATGCCTCTAAAACAACGTCTACCAAAATTCGGTTTCACTTCTCGTAAGAGCCTAGTGTCTGCTGAAGTTCGTCTAGGTGAACTAGCGAAAGTATCTGGTGACGTGGTTGATCTTAACAGCCTTAAAGCTGCTAACATCATCACTAAGAACATCGAATTCGTAAAAGTTGTTCTTTCTGGTGAGATTGATAAAGCAGTGACTGTTAAAGGTCTACGTGTGACTAAAGGCGCTAAAGCTGCAATCGAAGCTGCAGGCGGTAAAATCGAGGCATAATCTCGAGGAACGAGGTACAGATGGCTAAGAAACCAGGACAAGATTTTCGTAGTGCTCAGAGCGGCTTAAGTGAACTAAAGTCGCGCTTATTATTCGTAATTTGTGCACTTTTAGTATTCCGAGCCGGCTCTTTTGTGCCGATCCCTGGTATTGACGCTGCTGTACTTGCCGATTTGTTCGAACAGCAAAAAGGTACCATCGTAGAAATGTTTAACATGTTCTCCGGTGGTGCTCTTGAGCGTGCATCTATATTAGCATTGGGCATCATGCCGTATATTTCGGCATCTATTGTTGTCCAATTGCTAACTGTAGTTCATCCAGCGTTAGCGGAACTCAAAAAAGAGGGTGAAGCAGGCCGTCGTAAGATCAGCCAATATACACGCTACGGCACGCTTGTACTTGCAACATTCCAAGCTATTGGTATCGCAACTGGCTTACCAAGCATGGTCGATAATCTGGTTGTTATCAACCAAACCATGTTTACGCTAATTGCTACCGTAAGTTTAGTAACCGGCACCATGTTCCTAATGTGGTTAGGTGAACAAATTACAGAGCGAGGAATCGGTAATGGTATTTCCATTCTGATTTTTGCAGGTATTGTTGCTGGATTGCCATCTGCAATCGGTCAAACAATCGAGCAAGCGCGTCAAGGTGAATTGCATGTACTTCTTCTACTGTTAATCGCAGTATTGGCTTTTGCAGTAATTTACTTCGTTGTTTTCATGGAACGTGGTCAGCGTCGAATCGTCGTTAACTACGCTAAGCGTCAACAAGGTCGTAAAGTATTTGCTGCGCAAAGCTCGCACTTGCCACTTAAAATTAATATGGCTGGTGTTATTCCTGCGATTTTTGCATCAAGTATTATCCTGTTCCCTGGAACACTGGCTCAGTGGTTTGGTCAGAACGGTGAGAGCAGCGCGTTCGGTGGGTTAACTGACGTGTCTTTGGCTCTTAGCCCAGGTCAACCGCTGTATGTAATGCTTTATGCAGCAGCAATTATTTTCTTCTGTTTCTTCTACACGGCGTTGGTTTTCAACCCGCGTGAAACAGCAGATAACTTGAAGAAGTCTGGTGCATTCGTACCCGGCATCCGCCCAGGTGAGCAGACAGCGAAGTACATCGATAAAGTAATGACACGTTTAACCCTAGCGGGCGCACTGTACATTACCTTTATCTGTCTGATTCCCGAGTTCATGATGGTCGCGTGGAACGTACGTTTCTACTTCGGCGGTACATCACTACTTATCGTAGTTGTTGTTATCATGGACTTTATGGCACAGGTACAGACTCATCTGATGTCTCAACAGTATGATTCTGTGTTGAAGAAAGCGAATCTGAAAGGCTACGGTCGTTAATACGGCGGTAGACTCAGTTTCAATTACGGAGTTTAGCAATGAAAGTTCGTGCTTCCGTTAAAAAAATCTGCCGTAACTGTAAAGTAATCAAGCGTAACGGTGTCGTTCGCGTGATTTGTAGCAGTGAGCCAAAGCATAAACAACGCCAAGGCTAATTAGCAGAAGTTTTTACTTGAAAACTAAGGTTAGGTCGAGTATATTCCTCGGCCTACCTTTTGCGTGCAAAAGAAGTAGTACTCCGCAGCGTATCCATCACGGGCTTTGCTGCGGCTAATTCTTTTATAGAAACACTTAGGAGTGAATAATGGCCCGTATAGCAGGCATTAACATTCCTGATCAAAAACACGCTGTAATCGCACTAACTGCGATCTACGGCATCGGTAAAACTCGCTCTCAAGCTATTCTAGCTGAAGTGGGTATTGCTGAAGATGTTAAGATCAGTGAACTAACTGAAGAGCAGATCGATCAACTGCGTGATGGTGTAGCTAAATACACTGTAGAAGGTGATCTACGTCGTGAAGTATCAATGAACATCAAGCGTCTTATGGACCTTGGTTGTTACCGTGGTCTTCGTCATCGTCGCAGTCTACCACTACGTGGACAGCGTACTAAAACCAATGCTCGCACCCGTAAGGGTCCGCGTAAGCCGATCAAGAAATAATCGGGAAGGTAGAGTACAATGGCTAAACAACCAACTCGCACGCGTAAACGCGTTCGCAAACAAGTTGCAGACGGTGTTGCGCACATCCATGCATCTTTCAATAACACAATCGTAACTATTACTGACCGTCAAGGTAACGCTCTAGCATGGGCTACTGCAGGTGGTTCTGGTTTCCGCGGTTCTCGTAAGTCTACTCCGTTCGCTGCACAGGTTGCTGCTGAGCGTTGTGCTGAAATGGCTAAAGAATACGGTCTAAAGAACTTGGAAGTTATGGTTAAGGGTCCTGGTCCAGGTCGTGAATCTACGGTTCGCGCACTGAACGCAGCTGGTTTCCGCATCACAAACATCGTTGATGCTACACCAATCCCTCATAACGGTTGTCGTCCACCTAAAAAACGTCGCGTATAACGTTTTTTAGATTACTGGAGAAAGATCATGGCAAGATATTTGGGTCCTAAGCTGAAGCTTAGCCGTCGTGAAGGCACTGACTTGTTCCTTAAGTCTGGTGTTCGCGCGATCGATACCAAGTGTAAAATTGATAACGCACCAGGTGTACACGGCGCTCGTCGCGGTCGTCTATCTGAGTATGGCGTTCAGCTTCGTGAGAAGCAAAAAGTTCGTCGTATGTACGGCGTTCTAGAAAAACAATTCCGTAACTACTACAAAGAAGCTGCTCGCCTAAAAGGCAACACTGGTGAAAACCTACTTCAGCTTCTTGAAGGTCGTCTTGATAACGTAGTTTACCGCATGGGCTTTGGTGCAACTCGCGCAGAAGCACGTCAGCTAGTTAGCCACAAAGCTATCCTAGTTAACGGTAAAGTTGTAAACGTTCCTTCTTTCAAAGTAGCGGCTAATGACGTTGTATCTATCCGCGAGAAAGCTAAACAGCAATCTCGTATTAAAGCGGCTCTAGAAGTTGCTGAACAACGTGAAAAACCAACTTGGATTGAAGTAGATGGTGGCAAGATGGAAGGTACATTCAAGCGTATGCCTGAACGTTCAGATCTATCAGCTGACATCAACGAACAATTGATCGTCGAGCTTTACTCTAAGTAAGGTTAAACTAAAGAGAGGACACAATGCAGGGTTCTGTAACAGAATTTCTTAAGCCACGTCTAGTTGACATCGAACAGATCAGCTCGACTCACGCAAAAGTAACTCTTGAGCCATTAGAGCGTGGCTTTGGTCATACTCTAGGTAATGCACTTCGCCGCATTCTTCTATCTTCTATGCCTGGTTGTGCAGTCACAGAAGTAGAGATTGAAGGCGTACTTCATGAGTACAGCACTAAAGAAGGCGTTCAAGAAGATATTCTTGAAATTCTTCTAAACCTTAAAGGTTTGGCTGTCCGCGTTGCCGAAGGCAAAGATGAAGTGTTCATTACACTGAACAAATCAGGCTCGGGCCCTGTGGTTGCAGGTGACATCACCCATGATGGTGATGTAGAGATCGCTAACCCAGAACACGTTATTTGTCACCTAACGGATGACAACGCTGAAATCGCAATGCGAATTAAAGTTGAACGTGGTCGTGGTTATGTTCCAGCTTCTGCGCGTATCCATACTGAAGAAGACGAGCGTCCAATCGGTCGCCTACTAGTAGATGCTACTTACAGCCCAGTAGACAAAATTGCCTACGCTGTAGAAGCAGCTCGTGTAGAACAGCGTACTGATCTAGACAAGCTTGTTATCGATATGGAAACAAACGGTACTCTAGAACCTGAGGAAGCAATCCGTCGTGCAGCTACTATCCTAGCTGAACAATTGGATGCGTTCGTAGATCTTCGTGATGTACGTGTACCTGAGGAGAAGGAAGAGAAGCCAGAATTCGATCCGATCCTACTGCGTCCTGTAGACGATCTTGAACTAACAGTTCGCTCTGCTAACTGTTTGAAAGCAGAAGCGATTCACTACATCGGTGATCTAGTACAACGCACTGAGGTTGAGCTACTTAAAACGCCTAACCTTGGTAAAAAATCTCTTACTGAGATTAAAGATGTACTTGCGTCACGTGGTTTGTCTCTGGGCATGCGCCTAGAAAACTGGCCACCTGCATCAATCGCTGAAGATTAATCGATACTAGTTAGAAGGATTAGGTCATGCGCCATCGTAAGAGTGGTCGTCAACTCAACCGCAACAGCTCACATCGCAAAGCGATGTTCAGCAACATGGCTAGCTCTCTAGTACGTCATGAAGTTATCAAGACTACTTTGCCAAAAGCAAAAGAGCTACGTCGCGTAGTTGAGCCTTTGATTACACTAGCTAAGACTGACAGTGTTGCTAACCGTCGTCTAGCATTTGCACGTACTCGTGACAACGAAGTAGTTGCAAAACTATTTAACGAACTAGGTCCACGTTTTGCTGCTCGTCAGGGCGGTTACACTCGTATCCTAAAAGCTGGCTTCCGTGCTGGTGATAAAGCTCCAATGGCTTACATTGAGCTTGTTGATCGCCCAGCTGCTGAAGAAGCTGCTGAGTAATCAGTTCAAGAACGAAAAGCCGAGCGATAGCTCGGCTTTTGTATTTGTTAATTCTATATTTGTATTTGTTAATGCTATAAAAGCGAACGAGTGCAAAGTTCTTCGATAATATCTACATACTCCACACTGAACTCAGTGACCCCAGTAAGTTATCACTTGCCCCTTTTTGTTTCAGGTAATCCAAAATTATTGGTGAGAACTGAGCGATTTGAGAAGCATCCATTCCTGATTTACTAAACGCACTCTTTACTTTATCCAGACTGTCAATAGAGCCCATAGTGAGGCTTATGTCAGTGAGATCAGATAATCCCGGAACCAATTTATTAAGTTCAGACAAGTTATCGCCTTTGAGCTGGTTCTCAGCAAGAGCAAGCATTGCACTTGAACCCGATGCGGCCATATCCGTAGAAATAGAAAGTTTTTCCCCAACCATATCAGCAATAGGATTTTGGTGTTCCAGTTCAACTCCTTTCACAAGATCATCGGCACTACTCATCGCTTTCTGCGTATCTGCTTCCGTACCTTTCATTAAATTATCTGAGTCAGCTTCCGCTTTTTTCATCATGTTTTCAGTGCTTTGTTTTACTTTTTCCAACTCTCTTTCTGTTTCTTGGACGACATTTTCGGCTAACGTCGGTGTTGAAAGAATAAGGAGGGTAAAAAGTAGAGTCAGTGTTTTCATTTCTTGTCCTTTAGTTGGGAGTGAGTCCGTATAAATTGTAGACAAAAAAAAGCAGCTCGATTGAGCTGCTTTAGGAAATCACTGATTAGTGCTAATTATAGGATGTCTAGTAGTTCTACTTCGAATACTAGTGCTGCGAATGGAGGGATTGCAGCACCCGCACCACGCTCGCCGTATGCAAGATCTTGTGGGATGTACAGTTTCCACTTAGAACCTACAGGCATTAGTTGAAGTGCTTCAACCCAACCTTTGATTACGCCTGTTACTGGGAACTCAGCTGGCTGACCGCGAGAAACAGAGCTGTCAAATACAGTACCGTCTGTTAGCTCACCGTGGTAGTGAACACGAACTGATTTGTCTGAAGTTGGGATTTCACCTGTACCTTCAGTAATGATTTCGTACTGAAGACCAGATTCAAGAACATTCACTTCTGGACGTAGAGCGTTGTCTTTTAGGAACACTTCACCGTCAGCAGCTGCTGCTTTAGCCGCTTCTTGACGAGCACCTTCTGCGCGCGTGTGAAGTTCTTGAAGTGCTTTGTTGATTTCATCAATTTCGATTGATGGCATATCACCTGTTAGTGCTGTAGCGATACCCGCAGCGATAGCGTCAACGCTTAGACCTTCTAGACCAGAACCCGCTAGTTGCTGACCCATTTGCAGACCAATACCGTAGCTTGCTTTCTGCTCTGCAGTTTCAAATTTAATTTCAGACATGAATGTCGCTCTTATTAGGAGTGAGAAAGTCCACAGGATATCAGTTTCACGCTAAGGTTTAAATGATTGTGGCTCATTGGTGTCATCAAGCTTTAATGGTGTGACTTATCTCTTACTCCAAGTGAAATTTCTGCCAATTTCTTTGAAATCCTATTTTACTTTGGCGAAAACATATACTCTCCGCGCTGGTATTTTTATACTGGTGTCAGAAGTTTTAAGGGACTCATTAGAATGAATCGTCGCAGAAAGAAAAAGCAGCAAGTCGACCATGTCGGATTGATGAAGCAAAAGCTCGCTGCCATCGATTGGAAGCAGCCGTTTGACAAAGAAAAGTGGCAGCAAAACCTCTCACCAATCGTTCAGTTCTGGCAAGGTTTGCCGAAGCTTCATCAGCGAGCACTGATGGTATTGGTTCCTGTGGTACTTTTACTTCTTGTGGTACCAACACCTAAAGAGATGTCGTCGACGAGCGTGACTCCGGTTGAAACTCAGCGCGTGACGATTCAGTTGAATACCCAGAGTTTGAGTGATCAAAGCTCCGCACAGGTTTCTCAACCACAATCAGAGAGCTGGAAAGAATATCAAATTAAAAATGGGGATACGTTGGCACAAGTGTTCCGTAACAACCAACTCTCAATGGCTGATCTTAATGCACTGGTTGCAATTGAGGGCGGTGACAAACCTCTCAGTCACATTAAGCAAGGGCAGTTAATTCGTTTTAAGCTTTCTGATGATGGGAAGTTAGATATGCTGCAACTCGAGAAAAATGGTAATTCTGTCATGTTTTTCCGTTTGTCGGATGGCTCATTCGGTCGCAATAAGTAGCACTAGGCGAATCGCGACTAAAACAGGGCGTTACCAAACGTTTAGTTTTGCTAGCTAAAAGCATCATTTCTATTGCCGCTCCTTTATTGCGAGCGGCTCATATCAATGCCTCTTCGCATATCTACATGAGGGATCCCGTCCTCAAGGTAACTTTCAGAAATGGCTTCAAAACCATGACTGGCATAGAACGCCATCAGATGCTCTTGTGCGCCGATATCAATCGTTTGGTCAGCCCATAGACGTTGGCAATGGTGCAGGGCTTGCTCAAGCAATTCATGCCCAAGACCACTACCGCGTGCACTTTGTTTGGTCACCACACGGCCAATACTTACGTTGTCATAAGTCGTACCTGCAGGAAGCAAGCGAGCACTGGCAACCAGTTCATCGTCTTGGTAACCGAGTAGGTGGTACACGCCCTCTAACACATCTTTGCCGTCTAACTCCGGATAGGGGCAGGTTTGCTCCACCACAAAGACATCAACACGCAGTCGCAGCATCTCATACAGTTGCGTTGTCGTCAGTTGAGAGAAAGGTAGGGCAGTCCAGTTGATCATTTTCAATATCCATTAATGAGCCAATGCTGCTGACTTTACTTCGTTTTCTGCTATTACTCATTAACAATGGTTAATTTTCACTGGTCTTCGTGATAAATCTGGCGATAATGTGCCCTCTCTTTCATCCCACCTGAGGATATTTCCCCGTGAGCAAACAAACTTTTGACCAAGTAGGGCTTAATCCAGCGCTACTAGAGACGCTTGAATCATTGAACTACACCCATATGACGCCAATTCAAGCGTTGAGCTTACCTGCGATTTTGAATCAGCGTGACGTGATTGGTCAGGGTAAAACTGGCTCAGGTAAAACAGCTGCGTTTGGCTTAGGCGTATTGTCTAACTTGAACGTAAAACGCTTCCGCGTGCAATCTTTAGTGCTTTGCCCAACCCGCGAGTTGGCAGATCAGGTGGCGAAAGAGATCCGCACGCTAGGTCGTGGCATTCACAATATTAAAGTACTGACACTGTGTGGCGGTATGCCAATGGGGCCACAAATCGGTTCATTAGAGCATGGCGCTCACATTCTGGTCGGTACACCGGGTCGTATTCTTGATCACCTAGAAAAAGGTCGAATTAACCTAGAAGAGCTTAATACGCTCGTGTTGGATGAAGCAGACCGTATGCTAGAAATGGGTTTTCAAGATGCGTTAGATGCGGTTATTGATGCCGCGCCGAAGCAGCGTCAAACGCTGCTATTTAGTGCCACTTTCCCAGAAAAGATCGAACAAATTGCTCAACGTATCATGCAATCACCTGAGATGATCAAAGTGGAATCTACCCACGACACATCCAGTATTGCTCAGTACTTTTACAAAGTTGATGGCTCAGAAGCGCGTGACGAAGCATTAGCAAATCTGTTGTTAACGCATCAACCTGAATCCGCTGTGGTGTTCTGTAATACGAAGAAAGAAGTTCAAAACGTCGCGGATGAATTACACCATAAAGGGTTCAGCGTGATTGATATTCACGGTGATCTTGAGCAGCGTGAACGCGATCAAGCTTTAGTGCAGTTTGCCAACAAGAGCGTTTCGATCCTAGTGGCAACGGATGTCGCTGCGCGTGGTTTGGACGTGGATAACCTTGATGCGGTATTTAACTTCGAGCTTTCTCGCGATCCTGAAGTGCATGTGCATCGTATTGGTCGTACTGGTCGTGCAGGCAGCAAAGGTTTAGCGTTCAGTTTCTTTGGTGAGAAAGACGGTTTACGTGTCGCTCGCATCGAAGAATACTTAGATATGGATGTCATGCCAGCAACCTTACCTGCAAAGTCGAACCAACAACCTTACCAATCAAAGATGGTGACGATTCAGATCGATGGCGGGAAAAAGCAAAAAGTGCGTCCTGGCGATATTCTTGGCTGTCTAACGGGCAAAGATGGTATTCCGGGCTCTCAAGTTGGCAAGATCCATTTGTTCCCAATGCGAGCTTATGTTGCAGTGGATAAGGCAGCAGCAAAGAAAGCTCTGCAGACTATCAGTAACGGTAAAATGAAAGGCCGTCAATTCAGAGCTCGAATTTTGAAATAGTCAAAAACTCTCTAAAAACAAAGGCGCTCGATATTGAGCGCCTTTGTTTTTTATTTCATCTAACGTTTATTTCATCTAACACTGCTTATTGAACTCAACTAACGCTATTCAATCCATTTTTTAAGCGCGATTTAATGCGGCATAAGCTGATGGGAGTAATACCCAAGTAAGCGGCAATTTGATTATCTGTAATACGTTGCTCTAAATCTGGATAGTGTTGGCAAAATAATTGGTAGCGTTCTTCTGGTGGGTAGAGCAGCATAAAGCGTTCTTTGTTTTCCTTATGCATCAACTGCGCTTCCAGTAGCTTGATGTAAATTGGGTGTTTTTCTTGACGCCATCGATGCAGTACATGAATCGGTAAGCAGTAAAGATTACAAGGCGTTAGGGTCTCCAATAAATACGGAGCTGGCCCATTTTTGATGAGACTTTCAAAACCTATTACCCAGTCTTTTTCCCAGTAGAACTCTTTACTGAACTCTTTGCCTTTGTCTGTCAGATAACTGGCATGGCACAAGCCCTCTAATACAAAGTAAATGTGTGAACTGAACTCACCTTGATGGTTGAGAATATGGCGCGTTGGCAACTCGAGTTGTTGTCCATGTTCAATAAGTTGGTTCGCTTCGCTTTCAAGGAAGCCGTGATTGATTAAATCGGAATAAAGATCGGCGTGCATGTGGTCAACTCAGGTAACGGTTTTCGCTATTGTAACGTGTATCGGCAACAAAAAAACGGCTCATCAGAGCCGCTTAGTACCGTTGCTAAATGAACATTACTTGTTCAGTTCGATTTGGTAAATCGCAAAACCGATATCATCGGTAGCGACGCGTTTCATCGGGTATTGACCTTTTTCTTTGATGAACTGCGCGGCTTTGTCACTTGGTGATGTCTCAAAACGAACATCTAGCTTGTTGTCTGACTTGATTGGAGCAAATGACCAGTTGTTATCGGCGCTTGGTGTCACTTCCCCTTTCTCTTCGCTAATACGAGAAATGTAAGCGGCCACGACAGAGCGGTTTTCATCTGGAGAATCAAATGCGATGAAGTCTGGGCCAGTGCCTGGGAACGTGTTGCTGTATGCGCGATAGTTGTTGGTCGCAATAATGAAATCTTGCTTTGGATCGATTGGCTTACCATTGAATGTTAAATTCACAATACGCTGTGATTCAGGGTTGATTACTTTACAGTCTGCATCGTATTTTGGTGGCTGAGTGACGTCGATTTGGTAGTGAACACCATCAATCACATCAAAGTTGTAAGTACGGAAACTGTCCCAATTAATCAAAGATTGAGTTTTCGTACTATTGACGTCGATATGGTTGAATTGACCGGCACTGCATTCTAGCCATTCGTGTACTTCTTTACCTTTTACTTTCATCGCAACTAATGTATTTGGGTAGAGGTAAAGATCCGCGGCATTACGGAAAGTAAGTTGACCAGACTCGACTTCAGTGAAGCCCGATGGATCATCTTTACGACCGCCGACTTTAAATGGGGCTGCTGCACTTAATACCGGAATATCGGCTAGATCTGGGTCGCCTTGAATAAAGCGTTCCACATAATCTTTCTGAGCTAGGTTAACGATTTGAATGGTTGGATCATCTTGTACTAGCGCGAGGAAGCTGTACATCACGTCATTCGCTTGACCAATAGGTTGGTTCACGAATTCACGTGTGCCTTTATGGTCATCTTCTAACGCTTTTACAATGTCTTTGTCCGCTTCTGCAAGTGACTTCTTGTTTACATTATCAAAAATAGGGCGAGCGTCGGCTTGGCCATCGGTCACTTGCCACTTGCCGTCTTTCTCTTCAAGTAATAAATCCATCACACCGACATGACTGCCCCAACGACCTGGCATCACGGCCGTCACGCCATTGATGGTCCCTTTCTTATTGTCAACGCCTTGCAGGTTGTCAAAGCCTTTTCCTGGGAACACAGCATGTGAGTGACCAAATGCAATCGCATCAATCCCCTCGACTTTTGTGAGGTAGTAAACCGAATTCTCTGCCCCCAGTTTGTATGGGTCAGTCGATACGCCAGAGTGAGGGATAGCAACGATAACGTCAGCGCCTTCTTTTTTCATTTGAGGGATCAGCGCTTTTGCCGTTTCCGTAATGTCTTTGGCAAAGACTTTACCCTCTAGGTTGTTCTTATCCCACACCATGATTTGTGGTGGAACAAAACCAATGTAACCGACGTTGATTTCGTGGTCTTGGCCATCGGTGTTTTTAAATGTATGTGTTTTGATGAGGTAAGGTTTGAAATAGTGTTCGCCTGTTTTTCTGTCGAATACGTTCGCACTGATGTAAGGGAAATTGGCACCATCAATGCTTTTTTTCAAGAAATCTAGCCCGTAGTTAAATTCGTGGTTACCAATGTTACCGACATCATAACCAAGTTGATTCATGGCTTTATAAACTGGGTGGGTTTCACCGGCTTTAATTCCTTTCGCAGCCATGTAATCACCCATAGGGCTACCTTGGATCAAGTCACCATTATCGACAAGTACGCTGTTTTCTACTTCTTCTCGCGCTTGCTTAACTAAGGTTGCAGCACGGCTTAAGCCAATTTGCTTTGATGGTTGATCTTTGTAGTAGTCGTAGTCCATCACATTGGTGTGAATATCAGTCGTTTCGATAATGCGAAGCTTGATGGTGTCTGCCATGGCAGGACCAGCCAGAGTCAACATACCAGTCAAAACTGCAACGGATACGGGATTAACTGCTATTTTCATTAGATGCTCCAAGTTTGCTAAGAAAGGAATTTGCATAGATTAATTTAGCAAATGTTGCTGTAACTCTATTCTTACCATTCATTAATCTGTGATAACCATCCAATTAGTGCAGGATTTAAAAAGGTTTATGCTGCTTGAACCTCTAAACACAGGCGTATGAGTAGAGGAAAAGAGGGCGAATACCGCTTCCTTAGCAGTTTTTTGAATAAAAAATGAAATTTTAGAATTTCCGGTAATATAAGCGCGCCGCCATAATGCTAGCTAAACGATATCAATGGATGATGGACGCGAACATGGCAGTAGATAATTCAGTGACAACTTTACCTCGTCAAAAGCCTCGGCTTGTTGCGAGTAATCAAGCAAGTGATGCTCCCCGTTTTCGTCGTCAATCACTTAAGCCTGGAGAGGTTGCCCTTGTTGGAGCAGGTCCTGGCGATCCAGAGTTGCTTACGATTAAAGCGCTAAATTGTCTACAACAGGCAGACGTTGTGCTTTATGACTACCTTGTTTCAGACGAGATCATGGCCTTGATCCCAAGCGATACCATTTTGGTGTGTGTAGGAAAGCGAGCGGGTCATCACAGCGTGCCGCAAGAAAAAACCAATCAGTTATTGGTCGACTTTGCAAAGCAAGGACATCGGGTTGTTCGCATTAAAGGTGGAGACCCATTTGTGTTTGGGCGAGGAGGAGAAGAACTCGAAGTCTTAGCGGATTCTGGCATTCGTTTTCAAGTGGTGCCAGGCATCACCGCTGCAGCCGGTGCGACGGCTTACGCAGGGATTCCCCTTACTCATCGTGACTACGCGCAATCGGCACTATTTGTTACCGGTCACTTGAAAGAAGATTGTGATGACATGGATTGGTCTACGCTGGCTCGAGGCAACCAAACTCTGGTGATTTATATGGGACTGATGAAATCCCAATACATTCAGCAGCAGCTTATCCAATATGGACGCGCATCTACTACGCCAATTGCGATCATCGAACGTGGCACGCAAATTCAGCAAAAAGTGTTTAGTGGAACCTTGTCTCAATTGTCTGAACTGTCAAAACAAGCTCAAGCGCCCTCTTTAATTGTGGTCGGAGAGGTGGTGCGTCTATCTCAAAAACTAGACTGGTTTTTGCCTGATACTGAAAGTAAGCAAAGTGCCCTAGTTAATAGCTAACAGTTAATCGTTCATCGTGACTAGCTAAGAACTAAGAGCTAAGAGCTAAGAGCTAGTCGCCAATGACCAAATAGCCACAACATTCATAACTTCATGGGCAGGTAAGCCCACAAGGAAAGAAAGACATGGACCAACAACGTTTAACTCATCTTCAGCAGCTCGAGGCGGAAAGTATCCATATTATTCGCGAAGTGGCAGCTGAGTTTGATAACCCAGTTATGATGTATTCAATCGGTAAAGACTCCTCCGTCATGTTGCATCTTGCTCGTAAAGCGTTTTATCCGGGCAAAATTCCATTCCCTCTGTTGCATGTTGATACGGATTGGAAGTTTCGCGAGATGATCGAGTTTCGGGATCGTACCGCAGAAAAATACGGTTTTGAGCTTTTGGTTCATAAGAACCCAGAAGGTCTAGCAATGGGTTGTAGCCCTTTCGTTCATGGGTCTTCCAAGCATACGGATATCATGAAAACCCAAGGGTTGAAGCAAGCATTAAATAAGTATGGTTTTGATGCGGCATTTGGTGGTGCTCGTCGAGATGAAGAAAAATCTCGCGCAAAAGAACGCGTGTATTCATTCCGCGATAAAAATCATACATGGGATCCTAAAAATCAACGTCCAGAACTTTGGAAAACCTACAACGGTCAGGTGAACAAAGGAGAAAGCATACGAGTCTTCCCACTTTCAAATTGGACGGAGCTGGATATCTGGCAGTACATCTACTTAGAGAATATCGAAATTGTCCCGCTTTACCTGGCGGATAAGCGTCCGGTCGTTGAGCGCGATGGCATGCTGATTATGGTCGATGATGACCGCATGAAGTTGGAGCCTGGCGAAGTGATTGAACAAAAAAGCGTGCGCTTTAGAACGCTTGGCTGTTATCCATTAACGGGTGCGATTGAATCGGAAGCGAATACATTAACGGGCATCATTGAAGAAATGCTGGTAGCGACGTCTAGTGAGCGGCAAGGTCGTGCGATCGACCACGATCAGTCAGGATCGATGGAGTTGAAAAAACGTCAAGGCTATTTCTAAAGGATCTAAGGAAAGAGAATGAACAGTGCAGTTGAAGCTCAATTAGCCGAGCTTGGTATTGAAGGCTATTTAACACAACACCAGTACAAGTCTTTGCTTCGATTTTTGACTTGTGGCTCGGTTGATGACGGCAAAAGTACGCTGATTGGACGTTTACTCCATGACTCCAAACAAATTTATGAAGATCAGTTAGCGGCCGTGCATTCGGACAGCCAACGGGTAGGCACCACGGGAGAAAAACCAGATTTAGCTTTGCTCGTTGATGGTTTGCAAGCTGAACGCGAGCAAGGAATCACCATTGATGTGGCTTATCGTTACTTCTCGACGCAGAAACGTAAGTTCATTATTGCCGATACGCCTGGGCATGAGCAGTACACTCGTAATATGGCGACAGGTGCGTCGACGTGTGATTTGGCCGTGATTCTTGTTGATGCGCGTAAAGGGGTATTGGATCAGACTCGTCGTCATTCATTTATTTCTAATTTGCTGGGCTTAAAGCACTTTATTGTTGCGATCAACAAAATGGATTTAGTGGATTACTCACAACAACGTTTTGAGGAAATTCGTGATGAGTACTTACAGTTTTCAGAAAATCTAGCGGGCGAGACAGATATTCAAATCATTCCATTGTCCGCATTAGAGGGCGATAACGTGGTGGAGAAAGGCCAAAACCTAAGTTGGTTTGAAGGTCCATCGTTGCTTGATTTACTTGAGACGGTTGACGTGGACCAAGAGAAAGGTCAAGGCGATTTCCGCTTCCCAGTTCAGTACGTGAATCGTCCTAATCTCGATTTCCGTGGTTTCTCTGGGACGGTTTCATCAGGCTCAGTGAAAGTCGGTGATGCGATCAAAGCATTGCCATCCGGAAAAACATCAACCGTCGCACGTATCGTGACATTTGATGGTGATGTGCAGGAAGCGCAAGCAGGTTTAGCGGTGACGCTAACTTTGAATGATGAGATTGACATCAGCCGTGGTGATTTACTTGTATTGGAAAATGCGCAAGTGGAATCCACTAACCACTTATTAGCTGATGTTGTTTGGATGACAGAGCAACCTTTGCAACCGGGTCGTGATTATGACATCAAGATTGCAGGTAAGAAGACGGTTGGTCACGTAGAAGCGATTCGCCACCAATACGACATTAACAACCTTTCTACTCACGGTGCCGCTGAACTGCCTCTAAATGGGATAGGTTTGTGCGAGTGGTCATTAACTGAGTCTGTTGCGTTAGATAACTATCAAGCGTGTGCGGATACCGGTGGTTTTATCATCATTGATCGTCTAACTAACGTTACCGTTGGTGCGGGCATGGTGAAAGAAAGTTTGGCCGCTGTTGAGCGTGGTCTTACAGATGTTTCTGCTTTCGAATTAGAACTTAATGCCCTTGTACGTAAGCATTTTCCTCATTGGGAAGCAAAAGATCTTAACCAATTATTGAAGAAATAAGCATGAGATAACGCCTCACTAATTGTGAATGGCTATGGGATAGTTTCTGAACCCAGAATACTTAGGAAGCCCAAGATACCAAGTATTCTGGTGTTCATTCTCACTCATAGGTTTCTTTACACAAGTAGGCTTTTCACCAATACGATTGGATTTGATTGCTAAGGATAGGCTATGTGGGAACAAGGATTTGTATTAGCGATTTTGCTTGGCATTATTACTTGTTTGCTTGTTACTAAGCTCAAGCCCAGTTATGTGTTTGCAGGGGCTGCGTTTATCGCGTTTATGGCGGGATTAATTGAGCTCAATACGATCGCAACAAATTTTACTAACGCCTCTCTATTGACCTTGGTCTTACTCATCTTAGCGTCCAGCGCACTAGAAAAAACATTATTGATCAGTTGGGTAAGTCGCAGTATTTCAGAGGGGAATCTTGGCAGTGTTATTGCTAAGTTGGGCTTTTCTACCGCGCTGCTGTCTTCATTTACGAATAATACTGCGGTTGTCGTGTCTTTGATTGGGGCAATTAAACGTAATCAGCAGCACGCACCCTCTAAGCTATTGATCCCGCTTTCTTATGCCGCGATTTTTGGTGGCACTTTGACTCTGATAGGCACATCGACGAACTTAATCATTAATAGCTTTGTTGAAGATGCAGGCTTGCCAAGTCTGACTTTTTTTACACCTACCATGATCGGACTTGCTGTATTGGTAGGGGGCATACTGATTTTAGTGCCGTTGAGTTACTTGCTGCCAAACTATGATGACCAGAGTCAAGAAGAGCTGCCATACTTCTTAGAAGCGAGGGTAGAGCCGGGATCACCGTTAGTTGGACGTACGGTGAGTGAGAATAACCTCCGTGCGCTGCGCAAGTTATTCTTAGCGGAAGTGATTCGAGATGGCGTAACCGAACCATCGGTCGGCCCCGATTTTATATTGAAAGCGAAAGATCGTTTGCTCTTCTGTGGGGATGTAGAAAGTGTGGCGACATTGCAAGAGATCTCCGGCCTGACCTTATTTGGTCATCAGCATCTCAATGGGCAAAACTTCCTTGAGGTCGTCGTCAGCTCTTCTGCGAGCTTTTGTCATCGAACGCTGAAAGAAAGTCGATTTCGAGATCGATTTGATGCCGTTGTTGTTGCTATTCGTCGTGGGCATGAACGCTTGGAGGGAGGGCTTGGAAACATCACTTTAGCGGCGGGAGATACGCTGATTCTCGTTCCAGGAAAGCGGTTCGAAGCGGAAAGGCGAATGCATCGGAAAGAGTTTGTCGTGGTTCATGACTTGGACTCAAGTGCTCGTTTAGATGCCAATAAATCAGCACTGGTTTTGGTTGGCTTTGCGTCTGTGATTGGTTGTGCATTATTGGATATCTTTCCCCTTATTAAAGGGTTACTCGCGTACATCATCGCTTTGTTGGCATTTGGTATTGTACAGATCTCAGAACTTCGTCGGCGTTTTCCTATTGATATTGTGGTGATTGTTGGCTCTGCGCTGTCTATTGCACAGTTGATGCTTTCTTCTGGGCTATCGTTAAAAATGGGTGATATGTTTATTGAGGCTTTTAACGGCTGGGGGGTCTTTGGTGCACTGATTGCGACTTACATTATGACGTTGGTGCTCACGGAATTGGTGACCAATAATGCCGCCGCCGCTCTCGCTTTTCCAATTGGCTATAGCATGGCGGTGGGCTACGGTGTTGACCCAATGCCTTTTATTATGGCTGTACTGTTTGGGGCGAGTGCGAGCTTTATTTCTCCTTACGGTTATCAGACTAACTTGCTGGTATACAGTGTTGGAAACTACAAACTGACCGACTATGTACGAATAGGAGTCCCTATCTCTATCGTCTATTCAGTATTAGTGTTGACACTGATCCCGGTCTTCTTTCCGTTTTAATAGGTTAATTTACAAGGATACGTTATGACTGCCGAAACACCGGTAAAAGATGAAAACATCGTATGGCATCAGCACTCGGTGGACAAACAGTTTCGTGCTGGGCTTAAGCAACAAAAGCCAGCCGTGTTGTGGTTTACTGGGTTATCTGGTGCGGGTAAATCTACAGTGGCAGGGGCATTAGAAAACCGCTTGGCCGATCTGGGTTATCACACTTATTTATTGGATGGCGACAACGTGCGTCATGGTTTGTGTAGTGATTTAGGTTTTTCTGAACAAGACCGCCGTGAGAACATCCGCCGTATTGGCGAGTTGGCTAAATTGATGGCCGATGCGGGTTTGATCGTTTTGTCGGCGTTTATCTCTCCTCACCGTGAAGAGCGTCAATTGGTGCGCGATCTACTGCCACAAGATGAGTTTATTGAAGTCTATGTCAATGCATCGCTAGAGGTGTGTGAAAAGCGCGATCCTAAAGGTTTGTACAAAAAAGCCCGCGCCGGTGAAATTGCGAATTTCACTGGTATTGATTCTGAATATCAAGCGCCAGTAAACCCAGAAATCGATTTGCCAGCTGGCGAGAAGAACGTCGAAGAGCTGGTGGCGTTGTGCTTAATCGAACTTAAGCAACGTGGTGTGATCCGATAAAAAAGCATTTGGATCATGAGTGACCAAAAAGGCAATAAGCAGTTTAAAGAGCGTTTGGATCATAGGTGGCCAAACGCTCTTTTTTCTGTACTAAACGGTATGATTGACTGTGGTTTTGGCTTCGCTGTGGACCATAAACTTTTGATTTAAAAGCGCTAATATTTGATCGTAGTATTGGCTATTAGGTTTGTTACCAAGCAGTTTACACAGTTCATTTCCTGTCGGGGTGAAGCGATAATACAACAACCTTACGCCTTTGGTGTTTACCTGTAGAGAGAGATTCTTGCCTTGGTAGGTCAGCATTAATGGCGTCTCTATTCCAATCTCCCCAGACTCCAGCTCTGTGCTATGAAGGAGCCCCAATTCAATCAAGACCAGTAAACTAGAATAAGGAAGCTGGAAGCTACCCATATTTAGATTGCTTGTCATATCTCGCTTTCCAAAGCTAAAAATACCGCCGTGTGCCTTGTATCCAATCAATAATTTCCGACTGTTATCACCACCAAAACTGCACGCGAGAGAAGCCGCGCGTTGCAGTGTTTGAGCTTCTTTAGGTGACATGTCTTTTAAGGCTTTTAGTGCTTTCATGGACGTGGAACCCGGGTTGGTGACTTCACGCTTCATGACTTGTGCCCAGAGCTTTTGCATTGAACTGTTGTGGATGTCCTGTGCCATGTCAAAAAAGCGATAGAGCCAATCTTGATCCGGTTCACCGGCGGTTTCATCACGACATGAACTGTGTGCGAGTTTGAGGATGTGCTCTAAGTTTTTTTGTCTTTGCTCTTGGCGTCTTTCTTCGCGCAGTTGTGCCCGTTCTAATGCTGATTTGGCAGGAGGATCTGATTGCAGTAGCGCATCGAGGCCATGGATCTGCGCGATACTTTGAACTCGACTGGCGCTATCTTTTATATAGCTTGCCTTTTTTTCATGATGCGATTTTTTCTGAGTGTTCGCTTCATGTTCAATGATAACAGGGGGCTTTGTCGCTTCTGCCATTTATATTCCTACCAAGAGATGAGGTCGTGCTTGCTTAAATTTACACGCTAACGGGATAACCGACTAGAGGCATGTGCTCAGATTTTGACACAAAAAATAACTACACAAAATGATAACAACTTGTTAAAGTTGTTATCGTTTTATGCAAATTGGCTTCAGGGTACATTCCTGCTGAGTGTGGAGGTTAGTTGGATATAGAGGAGGAGTGATGAAATATACAGACACAAGTAAACTAAAAAAGCACCTGTCAATCGCGCTTCTTTTGATTGTATACGTAGGTGTGCTGGTTTACCTTTCACGCTATATTACATGAGGTGCATAATGCCTAAAATGAAAGATAGCATTATGAGTACACCCTGCTGAGCGCTTGTTTGACAACTTAACAAGATGAGAGAGAAATAAAGGCGCCTAGAAGACGCCTCAAGGGATGATGACATTACATGTCGTCATAAGCTTCAATGGCGGTTCCATCGATAAGGTAACCCGTTTCTGCTAGTTCATGGTTCATGGTATCGGTTTTTAATCTACCGATGACGTAAACCACATCCCATAGCTCTTGGATAGGGGCTCCTTTCGGAAATTTCACGTAAATAATTTGGTTTGGTGGTGGTGGTGGTACATGAATACACGCACCGAAATATGGCACCAATAAAAACTCTGTGATGGTATTCGCATCGCCCTCTAGTGGAATGACAAATCCCGGAATTTTTACCGTACTTCCGTTCAGTTCTGGTCGGACACTTCCTACTTTTGATTGTTGCGCAGCGTTGCCACTGTGATCGGTTTCAGGCATCCCCATGCTGTCGAACATGTTGCGTTCGGCTTCAGGGACAAGGTCTATCCAATCCAATGTTAAAGGCTCTTCATTTGCCAATACAGGTGTTGCGAACGATAGAAGTAACAAAACACGACATAATATCTTTTTGAACATCTTTAAATCCTTATCGTCATTCCATCGCTTAGTGATTGTCGGTATGCGCGAAACGCAGGAATGAAACCGATGATAATACCTGCACATTGTACGAAACTCAGTAACATCCATTCATACGATGACAGCGACATTAATGAAAGGTGTATACCATAGTGCTGTTGAATGAGAGGTTGCAATAGCGCAAGGATAGCGTACAAACCCGCAACCCCCACCAGAATGCCAGCCAGAGTGAGTAAACTCGCTTCGCTGATCAATAATGAGAACACGTGCCTTGGCCTTGCTCCCATCGCTCTCAAAATCGCCATTTCACGACGGCGTTCTTGCAGGCTGGTTAGTAGGCTACTTAACATACCTAACAGGCCTGCCACGACGACAAATCCAGATACTGCCATTAATGCTTGTTCTGCGACTGACATCATGCCCCATAATTCATGCAGAGCGACACCTGGCATGATGGCGCTGAGCGGCTCTTTTGGGTAGGTGTTGATTTGTCTTTGCAGAGCAAATGTCTGAATGCGTGATTTCAATCCAACCAGCATTGCGGTGATTTGTTTGGGTTGGAAGTCTCGTGCTGCTAAGGTTTTTGCATCGGGTGTTGGGCCTAATCGAGCACCACTTTCCCATCCTACATGAATAGCTTCTATGGCTTCTAACGATACGTGTACCGTTTTGTCGACTGGCGTACCTGTAGGCGCAAGAATCCCCACCACTTTAAATGGCAAGTTATCATGGCGACTGAAGCCCACATCGCTGATGCCGTGAGCGATGATGATCTCGCTACCGATTTCGTAGCCAAGCTGTTTCGCTACATCAGAACCTAACACTGTTTCAAATAAGTCATTGAATTCTTTGCCTTGTGATAAAGTTAGTGACTGCTTACTTCCGTACTTATAA
The DNA here is from genome assembly GCF_003544875.1 of Vibrio alfacsensis. NCBI lineage: Bacteria > Pseudomonadati > Pseudomonadota > Gammaproteobacteria > Vibrionales > Vibrionaceae > Vibrio > Vibrio alfacsensis. The sequence continues at coordinate 2,828,373 of NZ_CP032093.1, read as the reverse complement.
TGCTCGAAATAACGCTGGTTAGTTCCCATGACTCGAAAGCCTTTGTGTGAATCACCCAGTGAGATTGGGATTGCCCAATCAACAGCTCGGTGATTGGCAAATTCTTGGTAGCTCTTCCAATCGATGTTGTTGGTCGCATTACCGATTCTAAACACCGAGTACAGCAGTAAGTTCACTTGTCCTGAGCGTCCACCAACAATTAAGTCTGTACCAGAAATGGTGTTAGCAAAGCTATCTTTGGCCTGAGTTCGAATGCGTTCTACACCCAAAAGCAGAACAACAGAAATCGCGACCGTCATGATGGTGAGGAGAGCCGTTGCTTTGCGGTTCATCAGGCTTTTCCACGCGAGCTTAACTACAGCACTCATGATGCGGCTCCTAGGGTTTGCGCTTGATTGATCTCAGGTAGGTTGAGCGTTCTGTCGAACAAAGATTCTAATGTTGGATCGTGACTGACAAAAACCAACGTGGCGTTGGCAAGCTTGGCTTGTTCCATTAATAGCTCAATAAATGCTTTGCGATTGTCGTGATCCAATGCAGACGTAGGTTCATCGGCAATGACCAATTCAGGTTGACCGATAAGCGCACGCGCAGCTGCAACGCGTTGTTGCTGGCCAATACTCAGCTCCGATACTGGCTTATTGTGCAGTGCTTTTGGCAGATGTAAGCGTTCCAGTAGCGTGGTGGCTTGTTTTTCAAGTGGTGCGGCATTGCTTGCAACACGATCACGGCGAACTCTACTGAATTGGCATGGAATTAGGACGTTTTCAATCACATTGAGGTATGGCAGTAGATTGAATTGTTGAAAGATATAACCGATGTGGTCGGCACGAAATTTGTCTCTTTGGCTTGCTTTTAGGTTTGCCATATCGGTGTTTAGAACGGATATCGATCCTGACGTTAAAGTATTAATACCAGTCAGTAGAGCGAGTAGCGTCGACTTGCCACAGCCACTAGGGCCTTTGATAAAAACATGTTCACCTTGAGCGATGTGTAGCTGCGGGATATTGATGGTCGCGCTTTCTGAGCCTGGCCAGACAAATTGGGCATTTTTTAGCTCAACAACGTTTGACGTGTTTTCAGTCATGATAAATCACCAAAGCATGAGGGTGTGAGTAATGACTCACACCCAGCATACCCAAGCATCTTGTGGTTACTTGGATATATAAGTTATTTAATGTCGATCTTCGTATTGTTTTGTTTAGGCGAGTCGCCGACTGAGTCGTGTCAGTGAATAGATTTGCACTGATAGCCTCTGTTGCCGGGAATTGTTTGAACCATGTGGTATCAATGCGATTGAGATCCGAAACAGAGTCGCAGTGGTAGCGATATTCTACCGTGAATTCACCATGACCACCGTGTTCGTGGTGCTCATCGTGCTCATCGTGATCATGCTTGTCATGGTCATGGCCTTTATGGTCATCGTGATCATGTTCGTCATGGTCATGGCCTTTGTGGTCATCGTGATCATGTTTGTCATGGTCATGGCCTTTGTGGTCATCGTGATCATGTTCGTCATGGTCATGGCCTTTATGGTCATCGTGATCATGTTTGTCATGGTCATGGCCTTTGTGGTCATCGTGATCATGTTCGTCATGATCATGACCTGCGTGCGAATCTTGACCTAGCGTATGAGATACATGCACGTCTTCAATCACACACTTTGCTTGTCGGTTGATAGCGAATAGTTGGTCAGCATCTTTTAATGTTGTGATCGCTTGTTTAAGCGCTTGCTCTTGTTGCGCATTTTCTGGTGCGTGTTCAAACCCAACGATGTCTGCACCTGGAGAAGTGATTTCGATCAGTAGGTCTTTACTGTCTTGAGCGATGTTAAGTTCAACGTGACCGTGCACGTGAGCTTCGTGTTGACGGTATTCTTCTGCGTTAGCGGTTGCTGCGAGTGATAGACCGATAACAAGAGCTAGAGCATGTTTAGTTGGCATGACTGATTTCCTAATTTTTTCTTAAATCATAGATGGTTAAACGTGATATGTGTAATTTGGTGTCGCGAGGGCACACTTAAATTACGGAGAATGATTAAGTCAAAATAGGAGGGGCTCGTGCTAAATATCTAACACTCATGCGGTGAGTGTATTTCTCAAAGGTTGCAATAATTGCGACGGGAATAAACGTGATAGCTATGACATCCGGAAATGCATGGATGACACCGTGGTGTGCCGAAGAAAATAATTGGCAATGATGCTGGCTGTGATGTTCTGGAACGAGATCAAGTTGGTGAGTAAGCGTGGCAAAGTTCCAAGCGATCAGCAAGGCAACACTGAACACAATAAACGTGCGGCGCCAATGATGAATGGTTGCTTGCCAGCGATGGGGCATTCTAAATCCAGAAAACATAACGAGTGTTATAATATAACAGCTATTATCATTAAAAGTTCAGTGTTTTGTCAGTTTAGAAGTAAATATGTATGTAAAAATAAGTACTTAGTCCAACATGACGTTGAGATGGATGGTTTGTTGTATATGACGGAGTTTGTATTCACTTCTCGATGAGGAACGATTTGATTGTTGGGTGAAGATTGATCAAAACAACGCTCCTCACGTTGAGGATGTAAGGAGCGTGTGTAAGATTAGATATTTTGTTTGATCAACCCGAGAACTTGATTGATCTCATCTTGAGAAAGCGCACCCTCTTTAACAAATAGGATCTTGCCTGTTTTATCCTGCACGACGATTGCAGAACTCTCTTCTTGTAATGCCCATGAGCTTGCAATTATACCGCTTTCATCTAACACCATAGATGACCAAGGGAATTCTTGTTTACTTTCTTGAGCGGAAGATTTAACGAATGAGCCAGTGCCCCAGATTGAGTCGTCTTGGTTAATGATCGTGGTCGTTTGATAAGCATCTTCTGGAAACTTTGCTTCTGTTAGCGCGGTCATGAGTGGTGCATTCATTGCTTTTGAGCTACTACGTCCAGCAATCGCATGAATGACGCGAACTTTTCCTAACATTTGATCTGTCGCCCAAGGTTGATAAGCAACACCTTCACCTTGAAGTACGATTTCACCATAGGCATCAACTTTCGCGGTAGGCACTGTTTTACCAAGTGTAAGGTTATTAGCAAGAGCGAAACTTGGAGCAACAGCAAGGAAAATAGAGAGGAGAGTCTTAGTTTTCATATTGTTATGTTCCCTATAAGTAGTGAGAGCTAGCAAGTATATACTTAGAGTGAATAAAAATGTAGAACTGCAATTAACATTTTTAACGTACCCAGTTTAGTAATGTTGCCATACAGATAAAATTTGTTAAACTATACATGTCGCTTAAAGCGCATTAAGACTGCCATGGAAAGAGCAGTCAGTATTTTCTCAAAAGGATATTGAGGTGGTTATGCTTCGTGAGTTTGCAGTTTACCGTCCACGTCAAGTGGCACGTTTCGTTAAGACTTTATTCAAAGGTCAATTTACAATCGCAGGTGTAGGTGAGTTTCGTTTTGATAACGGAAAAGTACTGTTACCTGATATCAAAAACCCTAAACAACTGTCTGTTTTTAGAGAAGTAAACCAAGCGATTTTGTCGCTTCCAGTATAACGTACAGAATTATTTAAAGAGCGACCTTTGGTCGCTCTTTTTGATCGTGTTATTTTTGTGGCTTTATTGGGCTTGCTCAGTCTTGCAGGTTTGGGGGAAAGCAAACACCCGTGCCACCAATTCCACAGTAACCATTTGGGTTTTTCGCGAGATACTGCTGGTGGTAGGTTTCAGCAAAGTAATAAGGCCCTGCAGGTTTAATTTCGGTCGTTATGGCCGCTTGCAGATCTTCTTGCAATGCTTGCTGATAGCGTGCTTTTGACAGTGCGGCAATATCTTGTTGCTCTTGTGAATAGGTATAAATCGCAGAACGATATTGTGTGCCTAGGTCGTTACCTTGACGCATTCCTTGGGTTGGGTCGTGTTTTTCCCAAAAAACAGCCAACAACTGATCTAATGATATGACACGTTCATCAAACACGACTCGGACGACTTCGGTATGTCCGGTTTTTCCGCTGCATACTTCCTCATACGTTGGGTTTGGCGTATACCCGCCAGCGTAGCCAACTGAAGTTGATACAACGCCATCCAATTGCCAAAACAGGCGTTCTGCTCCCCAAAAGCAGCCCATACCAAATAATATTTGGCTTTGATGCGCTTGAGGTTGAGCGCTCAAACTGGCTTGATTTACAAAGTGCACATCATCAATGTGCATAGCGGTTTCTCGTCCTGGCAGAGCATCTTCTATACTGATCATTGTCTGTTTGTTGAGCATGATATTTGTCCCTTACTGCATGTCTTAATTTTGCGAATAAATATACTTAGTTTGAATCTGATGTTGTGATGACATTGACCGTGTCAAAGTGAGTAATATTACAGACTTAGCCTTTAATTAGCGTTATTATTGTTTACGTTTATTTAACCTCATCCAGCCAAGAAAGCATGATAAGAAAAGCTATTCCGATAATTGCTAGCCTAATTGTCTTTTCTCAAAGCGCCTATGCCAATGTATCCTTAAAGGTGAAAGGCATTGATGGTGCATTGGAAGATAATGTCAGTGCTTACCTTTCCTCTATTCCTGAAGAAGACTATTCCACGTCTTTACGTTTTCAGGCTCGATTGGATCAAAGTATCACCGAAGCGCTCAATGCGCTCGGCTATTATCATGCGAAAATTTCATACTCTATTCCCAAAGATAATGATGAGTTGATCGTTAACGTCAATCCGGGGGAGCCTGTCCGTATAAAGGTCATGGATGTGGTGATCTCTGGAGAGGCAAAAGAAGATGAAGAGTTTATTCGCCTACTTGAGAAGTCACCTCTCAAAGTCGGCAAGGTGTTGAACCAAGGTGAATACGACACCCTTAAATCGAGCATTCGAAATCTGGCATTACAACGAGGTTATTTCAACGGTGACTATACGTTAAGTCGGCTAGAGGTGATTCCTGATCTCAATCAAGCCAATGTGCGTTTACACTATGAGAGTGGCATTCGCTATCATTTTGGATCGGTAGAAATTACCGGGAGTCAGATCTGGGAAGACCGCGTCGCCTCTTTGCGACCGTTCAAAATTGGCCAGCCTTATCTTGTTTCGGAAGTGGGTGAATACAACCAGAACCTGTCTAATACAGATTGGTTTTCATCGGTATTTGTTGAGCCGGACTTAACCAAACTTGATGATGGTCGAGATTTACCTATCAAAGTTTCATTAGCGCCAGCTGCAAAAAATCAGATTGAAACCGGTATTGGTTATTCTACGGATACCGGTGTCCGTGGCACATTGAAGTGGAAGAAACCATGGGTAAGTGCTCGTGGTCACAGCTTTGATACCGCGCTTTCACTGTCTAAACCCGAGCAAACCATTACCGCGGGCTACAAAATCCCTCTCGACGACGTCTTGCATGAGTACTATCAATTGCAGTTTGGTTTAAAGCATTTGGATAACCGAGATACAGAAAGTTTGGAATCGAATCTTGCGGTAGAACGCCATTGGCTCACCGATGGTGGTTGGCACAAGACACTTTATGTTCGACACCTGTATGAAAACTTTTCACAAGGTTTGCAAGATGACGGCGTGCAATTTGTATTGCCTGGTGCATCCTTTTCTCGCACTCGAACGCGTGGTGGGAATATGCCGATGTGGGGAGATAAACAAAGCGTCACGGTTGAGTACGGGGATCCTGCTTTGTTGTCAGAAACCCGCGTCTTACGTTTGCTGGGTCGCACCTCGTGGATTCGCGGTATTGGTGAAAATCACCGAGGACTGTTCCGTCTTGAAGGGGGCGCGAACATCACTGATGAGCTTGAAAAATTATCTCCATCTTTGCGTTTCTTCGCGGGTGGCGACAACAACATTCGAGGTTACGGTTACGAATCTATTTCCCCGAAAGATGCCAGTGGTGCATTGACCGGTGCGAAATACATTCTAACCAGCACCTTAGAATACCAATATCGAGTTTACGGAAACTGGTGGGGAGCAGCATTTTACGATATCGGTGATGCGTTTAATAAAACACCAGAATGGAAGTCGGGTGCTGGTGTCGGCATTCGCTGGGCTTCCCCGGTAGGTCCTGTCAGTTTTGACTTCGCTTGGGGGTTGGATGCAGAGCCTGAGCCAGAATTTCGTATCCACTTCTCATTGGGGCCTGAACTATGATCAAAATGATGCTTAAGTGGAGCAAATGGTTCTCGCTAGGTTTACTGAGTCTATTGCTGCTAGTAACGATCTTTATTGCAACGGTATTGTTTACTCACCCAGGCCTAAAATTGGCATTGTGGGGAGCAGAAAAAGCGCTACCTCAACTGAAAGTCGAATCCATTCAAGGTTCATTATTTCCTCGTTTTGAGCTGAAAGGGGTTAGCTTTGTCGATGAGTCTTTAAACATTGATGCCAACGTTGAACGTTTAGAGTTAGCGATTAACTTTCGTTGTTTGACCGACCCTAAAGTGTGTGTGGATGAGCTTGCATTGGAGGGCGTGAATTTTCAAATGCCTGAATTGCCACCATCGGATGCGCCCGTTGAAGAGACGCCGCCATTACGTTCGGTGAGCACGCCAGTACCTATTTTCATCAACAACGTCAGTTTCAACGACATTAAACTGAACATTTTGGGCAATCATATTGATTGGCAAGCGTTTTCCACAGCGTTGTCGATGCAAGGCGATCGCTTGGTGATTGCGCCTACGGCATTAAAAACGATAAATATTGCGTTAGCACCGAGTGAAGACACGCCTAAAGCAGATACCGCTTCGAAACCCAAAGCAGAGTCGGAGCCAAAAGACATTGTATTGCCTGAAGTTTGGATTCCATTAACCGTCGAAGCCAAACGCTTAGACATTCATGACTTTAAACTTGCGGGTGATACACCAGTCGTTGTTCATCACCTAGGTCTTGAAGCGAAAGCGGGTGGTGACCAGGTTGAGGTAAAAACACTTGAACTTGATATGCCAGAAGTGGAAGGGCAGTTAAGCACTCAAGTGACGCTCTCTGCGGACTATCCAATACAGGCTCAGATCGATGCTTTGATTAAGCAAGAGGACGTAAAAGGTCAAAAACTATCGTTGTCTGCTTCGGGATCGGTTGGGGATTTGTCTATTGAAGCGACGTTGTCGGATCGGGTTAAAGCGAAGATCGATGGCCAAGTTCAGCCGCTTAAAAGTGAGCTGCCATTTGATATCCATCTAAAAGAGGTAGCAGCTCAGTGGCCATTAAGAGGTAAAAGTGATTATCAAGTCGAGGTTCCGAATCTTACAGCCAAAGGTTCGCTCAATGGCTATGCGGTGAACTTAGAAACTAAGGCCTCGGGTAAAGATATGCCTGATGTTGACGTCACGCTAAATGGTAAAGGCACGCTTGAGCAGATTGATTTAGACCGTTTGGTTGTAAAAACATTGGGTGGTGAGCTTTCAGGTAAGGTGATGGCAAATTGGGCTGCTCCAATCAACTGGCAAGCGGATTTGAACCTGAAGAACATTCAGCCAGGGTTACAATGGCAAGAAGCCGAGGGTGATATCAGTGGTAGCTTGTCGACATCGGGATCCCTCACTGAGCAAGGTGGGTGGCAAGTCAACCTACCTAAACTGGATATTGACGGTATTTTGCGTGGCTACCCTCTGAACATAGAGGGACAGTTAGAGGCGTCGGATAAAAATGGTAAAGGCGAGGATATCCAGCTTAACACCCAAGGGTTAGCGTTATCTCATGGCCCTAATAAATTGCGTGCGAAAGGAAAAATCGACAAACAGATCATGATGGATGTTGAGGTTAACTTCCCTGATTTTTCGAAAAGTGTGCCAGACCTTAGCGGTAAAATGAATGGTGCAGTGGCATTACGAGGAAGCTTAAAGCAGCCCGATATCAATGTCGATCTTGCGCTGAATCAACTCGATTGGCAGCAACAAGCGAAAGTGGAAAGCATTACCTTAAAAGGGGATGTGATGCCTTTGCCTGCGCCAAAAGCGGATGTCAGTTTGATCGCAACGAATATTGCTTATGATGACGTTGTGATTGATCGTGCTGATCTCGAACTTTCCGGAGATGAGAAGCTACATCAACTTACATTAGATGTGGTATCAGACATTGTTTCGAGCAGCCTTGAAATTGAGGGGACGTTTAAACAAAAACCAGAAATGATATGGGATGGTGCTTTGCGTCGTCTCACCTTAAGCACCCCTCAAGGCCCTTGGACGTTACAAAAATCGACATCCGTTAAAGTGAACATCGATAAGCAAATCACGGATGTACAAGCGCATTGTTGGTTGCAAGCAAACTCTAAAGTGTGTTTAACCGAAAACATCAGTGTGGGTAAGAGTGGCGAAGCGAAACTCGCCATTACGAACTTTGACTTTGACCAAATACAGCAATTCTTACCTCAAGAAACAAAACTACAAGGCTCGTTGAATGCTAATGCGTTTGCAAAATGGGCGCCAAACATCAAACCGGAAGTCACGTTAGATGTTGAATTGCCAAAAGGTCATGTAGAGCAAGCATTAGAACAGCCTATTAAGGTTGGTTGGGATAGCGTGAATCTACAAGCTAAACTTGCCGAAGATAAATTGAATGCGAAATGGCTTCTTGATGTGACCGACAACGGCGATCTCTCTGGCCAAGTTGAATTGAACGATGTGTCATCGGACAGCCCAACGATTGACGGTAAAGTGTTGCTATCGACGTTCAATTTAGACTTCCTCGCGCCGTTGATTGGTGAGTACAGCTTATTTAAAGCGAGTATGAATACGGATTTGACACTGTCTGGTGATGTGATGCATCCGAAAGTAAACGGTAAGTTCTTGATTGATCAGATGAAACTGCAAGGGGAAGTCACGCCGATTGATATCAACTCTGGCAAGGTGGCGATTAACTTTACTGGTCATCAAGCGAATTTAGATGCGGGCATTATGACGCCGGACGGTAAGCTTGAAATTAATGGTGATGCCGATTGGCGTGACCTTGAAAATTGGAATACAAAAGCACGCGTGTTTGCGAAAGAGCTTAAAGTGGATATGCCTCCAATGGTTCGTATCAAGGTGGAACCTGACATGACCATTGATGTGACGCCAAAATTGGCGAAAGTCACAGGCAATATCAACTTACCTTGGGGACGTATTTTCATTGATGAGTTGCCACCAAGTGCGGTGGGTGTTTCGCGAGATACGGTGATCTTAAATCAAGACATGCAACCGGTCGATGGCGAACCTGCATTGCCATTTAACGTTGAAACGGACATCAACATAAAAATTGGTGATGAGTTCCAGCTGTCAGCGTTTGGTTTAAAAGGTGAGCTGCAAGGTAACCTCAATGTGACGCAAAAAGACAAGGGACCATTTATTGTTGGTGAGGTGAATATCGTTGATGGTTCCTATCGCTCTTTTGGCCAAGACTTGGTGATTGAAGAGGGTAAGATCATGATGAATGGCCCTGCCGATCAGCCGTACGTCTCGATCAAAGCGATCCGTAACCCTGACAATACGCAAGATGATGTGACGGCAGGTGTACGTGTAACAGGCCCAGCAAGCGACCCAACGGTAGAAATTTTCTCAGATCCTGCCATGCCGCAAGCAAATGCACTATCTTATCTATTACGAGGTCAAGATATCGATGCGGAGTCGGGTGGCAATGCGATGACCACCACCTTGATTGGTTTGAGCCTTGCGAAGAGCGGTAAAGTGGTCGGTGAGATTGGTGAAGCCTTTGGAGTACAAGACTTGCAGTTAGATACGGCTGGCTCTGGTGATGACTCACAAGTGACGGTTAGTGGCTATATTCTTCCAGGCTTACAAGTGAAGTACGGCGTGGGGATCTTTAGCTCTCTGGGTGAATTTACCGTGCGTTATCGTCTGATGAAAGACTTGTATGTTGAAGCGGTGTCTGGCGTTGATAGCGCCGTGGACTTACTATATCAATTTGAGTTTGATTGAGCATTGGGTCAAAAAATAAGGAGTCGTGATGCAGCATTTAGTGTTTGTATATGGAACGTTGCGTAGTGGGGAAAGCAATCATCACTATTTGAGCACCGCTCAATTTCTTGGCCATCACCAAACCGAGCCTCAGTTTGCTTTGTATGATCTGGGGCCTTATCCGGCACTTTCTGTCGGACAAAAGTCAATTCAAGGGGAAGTGTATTTGATTAACGAGGAAACATTGATTGAGCTTGATAAGCTTGAGGATGTGCCTGTTGAATACCATCGTGAAACCATTGTGACGCCATTTGGACAAGCTTGGATTTATCTATACCAGGACGCGGAACAGTTGAGTGATGAGATCGCTTCTGGCGATTGGTGTCAACGAGTTTAAATCGTTAAGTATTCATTAAAAAGAGCTGTATAATCGCAGCTCTTTTTGATTGTCTTTCTCGTGCATTTATCTGACTGATTCAATGCGTCAAGACGTGCCTATTTGATCTGTGCGCGCTCGTAAGATTCAACGATTTCAGCTTTTGCCGCTTCGACATCAGCCCAGCCATCCACTTTCACCCATTTACCTGCTTCAAGCTCTTTGTAACGTTCAAAAAACTGTGTAATTTGGGCTTTGAGTAACTCAGGGATGTCGCCCACATCTTGGATGTGCTCATACTCTTTTGAGATTTTTGAATGCGGCACAGCGAAGACTTTCGCATCTTCTCCTGATTCATCCGTCATCTTTAATACGCCAACAGGGCGGCAACGAATGACAGAGCCAGGCATCAGAGGGTAAGGGGTTGGGACGAGAACATCCACCGGATCGCCATCAAGAGAAAGTGTATCGTTCACGTAGCCATAGTTACATGGGTAGAACATAGGTGCAGACATGAAACGGTCGACAAATACAGCACCAGTGTCTTTATCTACTTCGTATTTGATTGGGTCTGCGTTGGCAGGGATCTCGATAACGACATAGATATCTTCAGGTAGCGACTTACCTGCTGGCACGTTGTTTAAGCTCATTTGAATATTCCTTTTCATTGACGATTGAGTGTGGACTCAATCTGGCTAACATTTCAGCATTTTACTTTAGCCACAAAAACGCAGCAGGTAAACACCTACTGCGTTGGACAAAGGTCACGAATGTCTATTCGTCGCGATGCAGTTCAAGAAATGATTCAACCTTATTGACCATGTTCTTAGAACCAACGAAGAATGGTACGCGTTGGTGCAGTTCTGTTGGTTCTAAGTCCATGATGCGATTGACGCCATCAGACGCTAATCCGCCAGCTTGTTCAATAAGGAATGCCATTGGGTTACATTCATACAATAGACGCAGTTTGCCTTGGGGGTGGCTGAGTGTACTTGGGTATAAGTAAATGCCACCTTTTAGTAGATTGCGATGGAAGTCCGCGACTAATGAACCGATATAGCGAGACGTATATGGGCGGCCATCTTCAGGGACATTTTCCTGGCAGTATTTGATGTATTTCTTCACGCCGACAGGGAAGCGAACATAATTCCCCTCGTTAATGGAGTATATTTTCCCGTCTTCTGGAATCAGCATGTTTTCATGAGATAAGCAGAAACTGCCTATGGATGGATCATAAGTAAAGCCATTCACGCCATTACCCGTGGTGTAAACCAACATGGTTGATGAGCCGTAAATCACATATCCAGCTGCAACCTGCTTATTGCCCGGTTGGAGGAAATCTTCTTCTGTTGCGGGGGAGCCGATAGGAGATACTCGGCGATAGATTGAAAAAATGGTTCCGACAGAGACGTTGACGTCGATATTTGAAGAACCATCAAGAGGATCCATCAATACAACGTACTTAGCGTTTTGGTTTAACTCGCGATTAAAGGCAACGGCTTCATCTTCTTCTTCACTCGCAACACCACACACTTGGTCTCGAGCTTCCAATGCGGCTTTAAACTTTTCATTCGCGTAGACATCGAGCTTTTGCTGCGCTTCACCTTGAATATTCTCTGTACCAACAGCGCCGGTGATATCGCCAAGGCCTGCAGCATTGATTTCGCGGTTAACGATTTTTGCAGCTAAACGAATGGAAGCTAAGAGAGATGAGAGATCACCGCTCGCGTGGGGGAAGTCCGCTTGCTTCTCAACAATGAATTCGCCTAAGGTGCGCATTCCTGACATGGTTAATCCTTACATGTATTTTTAGTGGGGGTATAAGCGCAATGGGCATCTCTTTTTGGATGTTAATCGTTTGCGCGTTATGTAAGTTTAATTCGCAGATCTTTTTAATGGTAATGAACTAACTGTCTGACATCTCAATTTATTTGTCTGGATAATGACAGTATTCATTCTAGTCGCGGAGATTGCTTAGTCTGTGTGCAGCCTTGTCAGATTTGTGAAAGAGACGGTAACAACGAGAACAAAGAGGCTCGCTTTTCTGTCGGTTATCACGATAATGAAAGAATTAGATAACGCATTACAAGGTTAAGTTTATGCACATTCATATCTTGGGTATCTGCGGCACGTTTATGGGCGGGGCGGCAATTTTAGCGCGTCAGTTAGGCCATAAAGTGACGGGTTCGGATGCCAATGTTTATCCACCGATGAGCACTTTGCTAGAGTCTCAAGGTATTGAAATTATTGAAGGCTTTGACCCATCTCAGCTTGATCCACAACCGGATCTTGTGGTGATAGGTAATGCGATGAGTCGTGGTAACCCATGTGTTGAACATGTATTGAATACCAACATGCGTTACACCTCCGGCCCGCAATGGCTACAAGAATTTTTACTGCATGATCGTTGGGTTCTGGCGGTATCAGGTACGCATGGTAAAACCACCACATCAAGTATGCTTGCGTGGATTTTAGAAGATTGTGGTTATCAACCTGGCTTTTTAGTTGGCGGCGTACTAGGGAACTTTGGTTTGTCGGCTCGACTTGGCGAAAGCATGTTTTTTGTTGTCGAAGCAGACGAATACGACAGTGCTTTTTTTGATAAACGATCTAAGTTTGTTCATTACCATCCACGCACACTGATCATGAATAACCTTGAGTTTGATCATGCAGATATCTTCGACGATCTTGAAGCGATCAAGCGACAATTTCACCATCTCGTACGAACGGTTCCAGGCAATGGTTTGATCCTCGCGCCAAAGCAAGATCAGGCGCTGCAAGATGTGATCGAACGTGGTTGCTGGACGGAAAAGCAATACTCTGGTGAAAATGGTGATTGGCAAGCGCACAAGTTAGTCTTAGATGGCTCAAAATTTGAAGTGTCTTTGCTCGGTGAGAAAGTCGGCGTTGTTGATTGGGACCTTGTGGGCGATCACAATGTGGATAATGCCTTAATGGCGATTGCCGCTGCTCGCCATGTTGGTGTTACACCGGAATTGGCATGTCAGGCTTTGGGTCGTTTTATTAATACCAAACGTCGTTTGGAGCTGAAAGGCGAGGAGAAAGGAGTAACCGTTTACGATGATTTTGCCCATCATCCCACCGCGATTGAACTGACATTAGGTGGTTTACGTAACAAAGTTGGCAAAAAGCGTATCCTTGCCGTGTTGGAGCCTCGTTCTGCTACGATGAAGCGCGGTGTCCATAAAGATACGCTTGCTGCTTCTCTGCATGATGCCGATGAAGTATTTTTGTTCCAACCTGACAGTATTGAATGGTCTGTTAATGATATTGCTGAGCAATGCCAGCAACCTGCTTTCGTTGATGCTGATATGGACAGTTTCGTTCAGAAAATTGTCGAACGAGCGCAACCGGACGATCAGATCCTTGTCATGAGTAACGGCGGATTTGGCGGTATCCATGGCAAGCTGTTAGAACAGCTAAAACATCAAGGGTAGTGTGATTTCATGCAGCCAAATCAACAACGAAAAAAAGCCATTACACTTGCATTGACGGGCGCCTCTGGTGCCCCATATGGACTTCGCCTGCTTGAGTGTTTAGTTGCCGCGGATTATCACGTGTATGTTTTGATTTCATCAGCGGCTCGAGTGGTGATGGCCACGGAGCATGGTTTGAAATTACCGAGTGGCCCAGAAGTGGCTCAAAAAGCGTTAGTCGAGCACTTAAACTGCAACTCTGATAACGTCACCGTGTGTGGCAAAGATGATTGGTTTTCTCCGGTGGCTTCTGGCTCGGCGGCACCTAAGCAAATGGTGGTTTGCCCTTGTTCTGCTGGCAGCGTTGCAGCAATAGCACATGGCATGTCTGATAACCTGATTGAGCGAGCGGCAGACGTCGTAATGAAAGAACGCGGGCAATTATTGCTGGTTGTTCGAGAGACGCCATTTTCGACACTACACCTTGAGAATATGCACAAGTTATCACAGATGGGCGTGACGATTATGCCGGCAGCTCCTGGTTTTTATCATCAGCCTAAGAGCATTGAAGATTTAGTTGATTTTATGGTGGCGAGGATTCTTGATCACCTCGGCATAGAGCAAGGTTTAGTGCCTCGTTGGGGGTATGATCAGCGCTCGTGAGCTGATTGTGTAACCACTCAAATACCTTTACAATCCATCCAACTCATCGGGGAGCAAACCCATTAGTATTGAAAAGATCAATACGATTGGGCGCTGAGACCAAATTGTTCCATATTGTTGAACAGCTAGGGACCCGTATCACCTGAACCAGATAATGCTGGCGTAGGAATTGAGTCTGGATATTGGAAGTCCTAAATATCACCTCAAACCTGTGCCGCTCCACTCATGTTTATCCTTGTAAATGGAGAGCGAGCAGTGAAAGCCACTCTTAGCCTGATTACCCTTACCGCGATCACTTCTACGTCAGCGCTGGCCGCTGAAAACACCTTAACTGTCTATACCTACGACTCTTTTGCCGCTGACTGGGGCCCGGGTCCTAAAGTCGAACAAGCGTTCGAAGCGAAATGCGGTTGTGACGTAAACTTCGTTGCATTGGATGACGGTGTTTCAATTCTCAACCGTCTTCGTCTTGAGGGAAGCAGAACGAAAGCAGACATTGTATTGGGTTTAGATAACAACCTCGTAGCAGAAGCGAAAAAGACAGGTTTGCTTGTTGAGCACAATGTTGATACCTCAAATACTACGCTGCCTAATGGTTGGAATGACAAAACCTTTGTACCATATGACTACGGTTATTTTGCGTTTGTATACAACAAAGAGAAATTGACGAATCCGCCTAAAAGTATGAAAGAACTGGTGGAAGAGCGTGATGATATCAAAGTGATATACCAAGACCCTCGCACTTCAACACCAGGGCAAGGTTTGATGTTGTGGATGAAATCGATTTACGGCGATGAGGCCACTCAAGCGTGGAAACAGTTAGCTAGTAAAACGGTGACGGTGACGAAAGGTTGGTCGGAAGCGTATTCAATGTTCCTAAATGGCGAGTCGGATTTAGTGCTGTCCTACACTACGTCGCCAGCCTATCACTTGATTGCGGAAAATGACGCTAAATATGCGAGCGCGAATTTTTCTGAGGGACACTATATGCAGGTGGAAGTGGCGGCTAAGGTAAAGGGAACGAAGAATCCAGAGTTAGCGGATGAATTCATGAGTTTCATTCTGAGTGATGAATTCCAATCGACAATGCCAACAGGAAACTGGATGTATCCTGTTACGGATGTTGAGTTACCAACAGGCTTTGAAACCTTAAGCGTTCCAAGTAAGCCATTGAGTTTTAGCGCTGACGACGTGGCAAACCATCGTCGTTCTTGGATTCGTGAATGGCAAAGCGCACTGACGTTCTAATATGAATTCTGTTCCGAAAATCGGTCTTGGGGTCGCGATGCTTATCGCGGCCTTTGTTATTTCTGCGCTTGGTGCGCTTATTGTTCAAGCGCCATCTCTTAATGTGTCGATGATTTGGGAGGACCCATATTATCAACACGTGACTAAATTCAGTTTCTATCAAGCATTCCTTTCTACCGTGCTGAGCGTTGGCTTTGCGATTCCCGTCGCGCATTCACTTTCTCGACGTGAGTTTTATGGCAAGTCAATGCTCTTAAAATTGTTTGCGTCCACTTTGGTTTTGCCGGTTTTGGTCGGTGTATTTGGCCTACTGGCGATATACGGCAATAGCGGAGCGATCGCGAATTGGCTGCACAGTGTGGATTCTGAATTACCTTTTTCTATCTATGGCCTGAACGGTATTTTGCTCGCTCATGTGTTTTTTAATATGCCTTATGCCGCTCGTTTACTTTTGCAGGCCCTAGAGTCGATACCTTCCGAACAGCATAAGTTGTGTGCGCATCTTGGCATGAGTCATTGGGATAAGTTTCGCTGGGTTGAATGGCCTCGTTTACGCCAGCAAATACCACATGTATGCGGTTTGGTATTTATGCTTTGCTTTACGAGCTTTGCAACAGTGATGGCGTTGGGTGGTGGACCGAAATCGACCACAATTGAACTCGCTATTTATCAAGCGATTAAATTTGACTTTGATTTGCAGACTGGGGCGCTATTGGCTCTGTGGCAGATGTTACTTTGTGGCTTGTTAGCAATTGGCGTACAAAAGTTGACGAAGCCAGTTTCCATCAGCGTTGGTAGTACATCAGTACAGCAATATTTAACGAGGGATCATGGGTGGTCAAAAGCTTGGGATAGCTTTTGGATCATAGGTGCCTTTTTACTCGTGATACCGCCACTTTTGATGGTGTTCATTAGCGGGGTTAATGAACAAGTATGGCACGTATTAAGGGATGAACGTTTTTGGTCTGCACTGTTCAATTCGCTCAAAGTCGCCGTGTTTGCGAGCTTACTAGCGGTTGCCGCAGGCGTTTCGATTTTACTCACCAGCCGACGTTGGCGCTTGCAAAACAAAAATACCCGCGCCGATCAGATTGAACTGATTGGCACCATCATTTTGGTGACACCGGGCTTGGTGATTAGCACCGGTTTGTTTTTACTGTTACGTTCCTTTACTGATGTATTCAGCTTAGCCTTTTTGATTGTGATTCTGGTGAATGCACTGATGGCTTTGCCGTATGTCATTAAAACGTTATCCCAACCAATGTTGCATATAGAGCAGCAATATCAATATGTTTGTGCCAGTTTAGGGATGCGTGGTTGGCAACGTTTTAAAGTGGTGGAATGGCAAGCGCTACGCAAGCCTTTTGCACATGCATTTGCGGTGAGCTTTATGTTTGCAATTGGTGACTTGAGTGCGATTGCTTTGTTTGGTGGACAAGAGTTTAGAACATTACCTTTGTACCTATTCCAATTGCTCGGCAGTTACCAAATGGATGCCGCGGCCGTTGTTTCTGTCACCTTGTTATTACTCAGCGTGGGTTGTTTTACTGTGATTGAAAAAGTATTGAAAGCTAAGGGGAAAGCGTGATGTTAGTGTTAGATGACGTGCTGTACACCTATCAACGTGAGCGATTTCGTTTTGAGCTAGAGATCAAGCGTGGACAAATTGTATCGCTGATGGGACCAAGCGGTGCGGGTAAGTCGACCTTGTTAGCGCTGGTAGCTGGGTTTATCAAACCCGATCAGGGTAACATTTTGGTGAATGGTGAATCTGTTTTAGGTAAGGCGCCGTTCCTACGCCCTTTTTCCATGCTATTTCAAGAACACAATTTGTTTGCGCATCTATCGGTGAGAGAAAACATTGGGCTGGGACTGCACCCAGGGCTAAAGCTTACGATAGACCAAAAGCTTCTCGTTGAGCAAGCCGCAGAGCAGGTAGGCGTTGCAGAATACCTCGACCGTTTACCAGAGCACCTTTCTGGTGGACAACGTCAACGCGTGGCACTTGCTCGTTGTTTCGTTCAGCCTCATCCAATGTGGTTGTTGGACGAGCCTTTTTCTGCGTTGGATCCTGTTCTTCGAGAAGAGATGTTGGCATTAGTCAAACAACTTGCTGCGGAGCGCAGTATTACTGTGCTAATGGTGACTCATCATCTGAGTGATGCAAGAGCGATAGCGAGCCATTTTGCCTTTGTCGCAGACGGTCAAGTTGAAGCCGTTGGGGACATTGCAGAGTTAACGGAACAACATGGCAGTGAGAGGTTAAGCGCCTTTGTGCGAGCTGCGGGATAATGTTCATTGTAGTGAATCGCTTATCGTCGTCATCACTTAATCGTAATCATCAATGGATCATCCTAGCTTGTGATAAGGCGAACTCTGATCTCGGACTTATAGTGACGGATATAAGCCACTTAGAACAGAAAAACAAAAGGTTGATGCCATGCATCAACCTTTTTTAGTTCAGAGTATGAGTTCGGATGACTCGCCGAATGATTAACTTTGTGGTTTGACAACCATGACATTGATCGGAGAGTGTTCGACCACTTTACTTGCGACCGAACCTAACATCACTTTGTTGATTTTCGAGCGCTTATGGCTTGGCATAATGATCAGATCTGCCCCTAAACGTTCCGCGTAATCAAGAATGGTGGTGTAAGGCTTTCCCTCAGCAACATGCACTTTATAGATCACCTCATCATCAATGTTGTCATTCGCAAATGCTTTGAGCTGTTGCTTCACATCTTGCTTCATCTTCATCGCCGCATCTTTTGGGAAATAAGTGGCGACCATCGACATATGAATACCAGGCACAACCGTGAGAAGGTGTACTTCTGCATTGGCTTGTTTTGCTTGCCAGACCGCAAGTTTGACCGCGCGATCACAAAAGCCTTGATCGTTAAGATCGACCGGAACAAGAATTTGTTTGTACATTCAATGTCTCTCATTGAGGCCCCAATACATCAGGGCCAAATCAGTTATGCGCTCAGTTGTTCGTTACGAGCACGACGTTTTTGGTTCATGGCAAGCACAAGCAATATCAACAAGCTTGGGACAAATACCCACTCTTTCATTGGTCTCTCGGCATTTTGAATGACGGACTTTATCTCCCAATCAAAATCGATCCCAGAAGACTCCGCAGGGCTACCAAACTCGACCATATCAACGATCATCTTGCCGTCATTTTCGGTCAGCATTAAGCCCATTGAGGCAATACGATCCTCTGCTGAGGTTGCGTTGTCTTCAAATGGAAGGCGTACGGTTTTTTCAACGTAATTACCCTCCAAATTTTCACCTGCAACACGTAGCTCAATGGATTCTCCTACATTTAACCCCTCGGTGATTTGAGCTATCTCAACCCCAGGCGAAAGAACTTTCGCTGGATAGAGCATGTCCCACCAATATCCCGGACGTAGGAATGAGAACGTCAATATTAATAATAGAATGGTTTCCCACCATTTGTTTTTCGTAAACCACCAACCTTGTGTTGCTGCAGAGAAGATCAACATGGCAATGATGGACGAAATAACGGTTAAGGCGAGATGCCACCATGAATCAATCCCCATCATTAATAGCTGAGTATTGAACACGAACATAAATGGCAAAATAGCGGTACGAATATCGTAGGTAAAACCTTGAATACCGGTGCGAATTGGGTCTGATTTTGCAATGGCGGCGGCGGCAAAAGCAGCTAAGCCAACTGGCGGTGTATCATCGGCAAGGATACCGAAATAAAACACAAATAGATGCACTGCAATCAATGGAATGATTAAGCCATGTGCCGCCCCTAGGGTCACAATCACAGGTGCCATTAGTGTGGATACCACAATATAGTTTGCTGTGGTTGGCAGGCCCATGCCCAAAATCAAACTGATCACGGCGGTAAACACCAACATCAAAATTAGGCTACCACCGGAAATGAACTCCACGAAGTCCGTCATTACTAGGCCGATGCCAGTAAGGGTAACCACACCAACCACAGTACCTGCCGCCGCAGTTGCTACACCGATACCGATCATGTTGCGAGCACCAGAGACCAAGCTCTCGGCTAAGTCGATGAAGCCGTCTTTAGTTTGCTCAACCAAGTCACCTTGTTTTGATAGCAATGCAATCAATGGGCGCTGAGTCAGCAAAATAAAGATCATAAATACCGTTGCCCAGAATGCAGATAACCCCGGAGAGAAACGCTCGACAGTCAAACACCAAACCAGCACGACGATCGGTAGTAGGTAATGGAGGCCTGATTTAATCGTTGGGCCTGGATCTGGCACTTCTGTCAGCTCGGCATCAATTTCAATCGCGCCATCTTTGATGTGGTTAGCGGATATTTTCACAAGGCCAACATAAGCAATCAGTAACGCGATGGTCACTATTGGCGTTGCGGCAGCACCAAATACATCTTTGGTCCAACCCACCCCGTAATAGACAAGAGCACTAATGACGCACAGACCGAGAATCGTACCAGTAAAAGACAATAAGCTTTGCACCAAGGTAGGATTATGACGGCGCGGTAGCCCAGTCATACCTGCTTTACAGGCTTCAAGGTGAACAATGTAAATGAGTGCGATGTAAGAAATAAGCGCTGGAAGTAGGGCGGCTTTGATGACTTCAACATATGAAATGCCTACGTATTCCACCATTAGGAATGCTGCCGCCCCCATGATAGGTGGCGTTAATTGGCCATTGGTTGACGCTGCGACTTCTACCGCGCCTGCTTTGGTTCCAGGGAAGCCTACTCGCTTCATCAAAGGAATGGTAAAGGTCCCTGTGGTAACGACGTTGGCGATAGAAGATCCTGATACCAGCCCTGACAAGCCAGAAGCCACAACCGCCGCTTTTGCTGGCCCACCTTTCATATGACCAAGTAGCGAAAACGCAACTTTTATAAAATAAGCGCCAGCGCCTGCTCGCTCTAACATGGCACCAAACAAGACGAATAAGAAGACGAAAGAAGTCGATACACCCAGTGCGACGCCGAATACCCCCTCGGTAGTCAACCATAAATGCGACATAGCTTTATTCAGGCTTGCCCCTTTATGTGCTATGACGTCGGGCATGTGTGGTCCTGCAAAAGTGTAAAGCAGGAAAACAGCAGCAACGACCATTAATGGTGGCCCAAGAGCGCGTCGGGTTGCTTCAAGCAATAAAGCCATCCCCGTAACCGAGACGACGATATCAACGGTGGTTGGTGCGCCTGAGCGACCAGCGAGTTCAGTGTAAAAAATATAAATGTAGGCAGCAGCAAAACTTCCGGCAAGCGCCAATATCCAATCGATAAGAGGAATATGGTCACGCGGAGAGTTCTTCATTGCTGGGTAAGCCGTGAAAGCAAGAAAAGTGGCAAAAGTGAGATGAATCGCTCGTGCTTCCGTGTCGTTCAATACGCCAAAATTGAAAATAAATGGTAGCGGAGAGGCATACCACAATTGAAATAGTGACCAGCAGAGGGGAACAAACCATAAAATTCGGCCTTGTAAGCCTACTGGGCGGCGTGCTCCTGTGTCTGACTGAGCTACCATCTCTTGCACATCTTGTGACGGAGTATTATTCGTCGACATGTACTTTTTCCTTATTATTGATGGTCCTGTCTGTTTTTTGTTTCGAGAACCCGGCTTCGTCTCTATGAGTGTAGTGAATAGAGAGAAGTTTGCTGTCGAGTGTTTCGCTATATGATCCAGCTCATTAGTAACAATGATTGGTGAATAAGCCGTTATTTTTTAGGTGAGTGAGCTCGACTTTGGAAAAGCCGCTCGGTGGATACTGAATGATGAACACTCAGTTACCACACTCAGAAAGAAACCATCTTTTCTCACTGAGTGTGGAGGTATACCCAAGTTTTCAATTTAACTTGGGTGTAGTAAGTACTTACTTAAGTAGACCTACTTCTTTGTAGTATTTCTCTGCACCTGGGTGAAGAGGGATAGAAAGACCTGCTTTCACCATGTCTTCTTTTTTCAGGTTGGCAAATGCAGGGTGCAGACGCTTGAACGTATTGAAGTTTTCAAATACAGCTTTCGCAACGTTGTATGCGACTTCATCTGATACATCTGACGTTGTTACCATTGTTGCCGCTACGCCAAAGCTGTTGATGTCGCCATCAGTACCACGGTACATGCCAGCAGGAACCGTACTAAATGCATAGTATGGGTTGTCAGCAACAATCTTATCGATTTCAGGGCCGGTTGCAGACACAAGCTTAGCATCACATGATGTGGTTGCTTCTTTGATTGAACCGTTCGGGTGTCCAACCATGTAGATGAATGCGTCGATCTTGTTGTCACATAGGGCTTGAGAGCGCTCTGAGCCTTTTAGTTCTGAAGCCAGCTTGAAGCTGTCGTTCGTCCAGCCCATTGAATCCATAACAACGCCCATTGTCGCGCGGTCACCAGAACCTGGGTTACCAATGTTTACGCGTTTCCCTTTTAGATCTTGAACGTTTTCAATGCCTGAGTCGGCACGTGCGATGATGTTAAAAGGTTCTGTATGAAGAGAGAACATTGCACGTAGTTTGTTGTACGGGCCTTGTTCAGCAAACTTACTTGTACCGTTGTAGCCGTGGTATTGCCAATCCGATTGCACGATACCAAAGTCTAGCTCGCCAGCACGGATTGTGTTGACGTTGTAAATTGAGCCGCCAGTTGATTCAACAGAACAGCGAACATTGTGGTCTTTGCGACCTTTGTTTACTAATTTACAAATAGCACCACCAGTAGGGTAGTAAACACCCGTAACAGAGCCAGTACCGATAGTAATAAACTCTTGAGCGTTAACTGCGCCTGCACCCATAACTGCTGCTGCGATGGCGCCTACTTTAAGAAGTTTGTTAAATGCCATGAATTTCCCTTCCTTATATTCATTATTAACCCGGAAATCGCCATATCCAAGCCGCATGAACTTGCTTGGAAATATAAATTATTTCAGGAGTTTCCTCTTTGGAAACGGCATCTTTTCAATCCGATCGTTTGAAAAAGCGAAAGAATCATAACAAAAATTGGCAGAAAATTATCTTTTTGTTAAAAGAATTAGCGAAATAATCTAAACTTTTTACAGTTTGAATGGTGAGAAAAATAGAGGGTTGTGCTTTATTTACAGTAGGTTATGTTAATTTATTCATGATAATCAAAAATGCACACTGAGAGGATTATCACGCTTTTTAGGTAATAGCAGTGTGTAATAAGGCAAAAAATTAACACTATTTACGGGCTACAAATTCGAATGAGTTTTGTAGCCCGAGACATTCACTTAGCCTGCGTACTCAAAAAGCTCGCAAACAGACTGGAATAATTGTTCAGTTGTTACCGTTTTTGTTGGTGTGATGAAGATAGTGTCATCGCCAGCAACGACACCTAAGATCCCTTCTGATTTCCCTAAGGAGTCTAATAGGCGTGCGATAAGTTGGGCTGCGCCAGGACCTGTGTGGATAACAACTAATGCGGCATTATGATCAATGTCCAAAACCAGTTCACGTAGTGAGCTACTTACGGTTGGAACGCCGAGTTCTGCAGGTAAACAGTAAACCATTTCCATTTTTGCATTGCGGGTACGAACAGCACCAAATTTGGTCAGCATACGAGATACTTTAGATTGGTTGATGCTCTCGAAACCTTGTTGTTTCAGTGCATCGACGATTTCACCCTGTGAACCAAAGCTCTCTTCTTTTAATAAGGCTTTAAAAGCGCGGACTAAGTTATCTTGTTTCTCTGAATTGCGCATAGTTGTCATTATTCTCTCATTTGGAATAGCAATTTTGCATATTCTCGCATAGATATTCAACTAGTACCAAGTCTACACAAGATAGTGTTAATCCAGTCACTGTAAATCATAAATAGTATGCCATTTTGGTGGGTGAGATTTCTTGTCTTTTCAATATAATGAGAGAATAATCAGCCCCTTATTTGTAGCACGTCGGTGGTGAGTTGCGCGAGGTCGCAAAGCTAGCGTTAATTGATTGTAATCAAGTTGTGATTCCGATAGTTTTGTTTTTACTGGTTACAAAACACCCTACGAATACGTTTATATAAGAGAAATACTCTCAAGGAGAACTACATGAAAGTAGCCGTTATTGGTGCCGCTGGCGGCATTGGTCAAGCCCTTGCCCTTTTGCTCAAGAACCGCCTTCCTGCTGGTTCGGATCTGGCTTTGTATGATATTGCCCCTGTTACTCCAGGCGTGGCAGCAGATCTTAGCCATATCCCTACGCCTGTTTCGATTAAAGGTTATGCTGGTGAAGATCCAACTCCTGCACTTGAAGGAGCGGATGTGGTTTTAATTTCAGCTGGTGTAGCTCGTAAACCTGGTATGGATCGTGCGGATCTGTTCAATGTGAATGCGGGTATCGTTAAATCATTAGCAGAAAAAATTGCCGTTGTGTGCCCAACGGCATGTGTTGGTATTATTACTAACCCGGTTAACACAACAGTACCAATTGCTGCTGAAGTTCTTAAGAAAGCGGGTGTCTATGACAAACGTAAACTATTTGGTGTTACCACTCTAGACGTTATCCGTTCAGAAACGTTTGTTGCTGAGCTAAAAGATAAAGATCCAGGTGATGTTCGTGTTCCTGTTATTGGTGGTCACTCTGGCGTAACAATCCTTCCACTACTGTCTCAGGTGGAAGGTGTTGAGTTCACAGCAGAAGAAGTGGAAGCTCTGACAAAACGTATCCAGAATGCAGGTACAGAAGTTGTAGAAGCAAAAGCTGGTGGCGGCAGCGCGACTCTATCTATGGGTCAAGCGGCGTGTCGCTTTGGTCTAGCACTTGTACGTGCGCTTCAAGGTGAAGAAGGGGTTGTTGAATGTGCTTACGTTGAAGGTGACGGCGAGCATGCCACATACTTCGCACAGCCTGTGAAGCTCGGTAAAGACGGCGTAGAAGAAGTGCTAAGCTACGGTGTACTGAGTGACTATGAGAAATCAGCGCTTGATGGCATGCTAGAAACGCTAAATGGCGATATCAATATTGGTGTTGAATTCGCAAAATAAGCGCCTCTTTATACAGAGGAAGCCATATTGAAGTAGAAAGCCGATCCTTTGATCGGCTTTTTTGATCTTTTCATTTTTTTTACCGTAATACTCTCTGAACTAACTAGCTTCGTTTTGTCGAGGTAAATACGTAGTTGAGGAGGCGATGGTGGAAGCAAATCAAATTCGCAAAGGCATGGTGGTTGAGTGTCAGCAAGGGGTGGGGACGATTATCGTGGTTGATCGTGAAGCGGAGACCGTGCTACTGAGTAAGCAGGGATCAGAAGAGCAGTTAGCGGTAAGCTTTGATGAGATAGAAGATAACCCGCAACTGCATGGCAATTCTGATCGTTATTACTAGGCACTATGCTAGTACAGGCTTACGTGGTAGATCGGTTGTATGATTACAGCGATTAAAAATAAGCAACAAAAAAGGAAGAGTTTCAGTGCTCTTCCTTTTTTAGGGTCTGACGTTTACGGCTAACTTGTACGCTTCACAGCCATGTGAGCTAAGGTAACTAGCGCTTGCTTATAATCCGATTCAGGAAGAATCGCGAGTTCAGCAATCGCTTTATCTGCTTCATCGAGTGCTCTTTGCGTGGTGTACTCTAAAGAACCGGCGTCTTTCATTACCGCAAGGATTTCTTCAAGTCGGTCCATTCCGTTGGCTTTTTCTATGGCCTCACGAATCATCAGTGCATTCTCTGGAGTGGTATTTCGCATTGCATGAAGTAGGGGAAGCGTTGGTTTGCCTTCAGCCAAATCATCACCAACGTTTTTACCCATATCCTCACCGTCAGACGTGTAATCCATCACGTCGTCGATCAGTTGGAAAGCGGTGCCTAGATATTTACCATAATTTTGTAGTGCGACTTCGACTTCTTCTGGTGCTTCGTTCAAGATGGCACCAATTTGGGTCGCAGATTCAAACAAGCGTGCGGTCTTAGAGTAAATGACCTGCATGTAGCTTTCTTCTGTGGTGTCAGGATCATTGCAGTTCATTAACTGCTGAACCTCACCCTCTGCGATCACATTAACTGCTTCACTCATTAGCTTAAGGATCTTCATTGATCCTAGCTCTGTCATCATTTGAAATGAGCGAGTATAGATAAAATCCCCAACAAGTACGCTAGCGGCGTTGCCAAATGCAGCATTGGCGGTCGCTTTACCACGTCGCATATCTGATTCATCGACGACGTCATCATGCAGCAAAGTTGCTGTATGGATGAACTCGATAAACGCCGCCGCCATGGTATGTCCACTACCTTGGTAGCCAAGTGCACGCGCTGACAATATTGCCAGAAGCGGTCTTAGGCGTTTGCCTCCACCACTCACGATATAAAAACCGAGTTGGTTGATTAAAGAGACATCAGAATTTAGTTGGGCTTGAATTGTTTCATTCACTTTTGCCATGTCATCGGCAGTAAGCGCTTGGATAGTTTTAAAATCCATCGTATATCCGGCTGAAGTTAGACCCTGCAAGGCTTATTCGAATTGTATAATTGTCGAATAATACACTAAAAACGTTGATTAATACATTACTAAAGGGCATGATTGCCGCACTTTTCTTTGGCGATTAGCTTTTCGCCAATTATTTCAAAATATGGCTTGTCATAGGGGCATCTCTTCTGTAGAATCTGCGCCCTATTGATGATTAGTTTAGCGCACACCCTAGCTCAAATAATGATTGCAGGCTGTGCGGAAAAAGCGGAGTAAAATATGTACGCTGTTTTCCAATCTGGTGGTAAACAACACCGTGTAAGCGAAGGTCAAACTCTTCGTTTAGAGAAATTAGACGTTGAAACTGGTGCAACTGTAGAATTTGATAAAGTTCTTCTTGTTGCTAACGGCGAAGACATCAAAGTTGGTGCTCCTCTTGTAGAGGGCGGCAAAGTTGTTGCTGAAGTTGTACAACACGGTCGTGGCGATAAAATTAAAATCGTTAAGTTCCGTCGTCGTAAGCACTCTCGTAAGCAACAGGGTCACCGTCAGTGGTTCACTGAAGTGAAGATCACTGGTATCAACGCTTAATCTATTAGGAGAGTTCAACAATGGCACACAAAAAAGCTGGTGGTTCTACTCGTAACGGCCGCGATTCAGAAAGCAAACGTCTAGGTGTTAAGCGTTTCGGTGGTGAATCTGTTCTTGCAGGTAACATCATTGTTCGTCAACGTGGTACTAAATTCCACGCTGGTAACAACGTAGGTATCGGTAAAGACCACACTCTATTCGCTCTTACTGAAGGTAAGGTGAAGTTCGAGGTTAAAGGTCCTAAGAACCGTAAGTTTGTAAGCATCGAAGCTGAGTAATTTAACCTTTTGGTTAATTATTTGAGCTTTATAGCTGAATTTAAAAGCCCTGCCTATTCGGCGGGGTTTTTTATTTGTAGCAGTCGACATATCTAAGTTTCTTGCCTCAACGTTTTGGTTTTAGGTCTCTGGGAGCTTAGATCTGTCATCTGCTAGAATTGATTGATGGCAAATGAGATTTAATCCACGCACGAAGTAGTCGGAGTAAAAGATGAAGTTCGTAGATGAAGCGGTAGTAAAAGTTCAGGCTGGTGACGGCGGTAGTGGCGTTGTTAGTTTCTGGCGTGAAAAATTCATCACCAAGGGCGGCCCTGATGGCGGCGACGGTGGTGACGGCGGTGATGTATACATCCAAGCTGATGAAAACCTAAATACCCTGATCGATTACCGTTTCCAACGCTTTTACGAAGCAGAACGCGGTGAAAATGGTCGCGGTGGTAACTGTACGGGTAAACGTGGTAAAGACATCACGATGCGTGTTCCTGTAGGTACGCGCGCAGTTGATATCCACACTAACGAAATCGTTGCAGAAGTTGCTGAACACGGCAAAAAAGTAATGGTCGCGAAAGGCGGCTGGCACGGTCTTGGTAACACACGTTTTAAATCTTCAGTAAACCGTGCTCCTCGTCAGAGAACGCTCGGTACAAAAGGTGAAATTCGTGAAATCCGTCTAGAGCTATTGTTGCTTGCGGATGTGGGTATGCTTGGCCTACCAAATGCGGGTAAATCTACTTTTATCCGCGCAGTATCAGCAGCAAAGCCAAAAGTAGCCGATTACCCATTTACAACTCTAATCCCAAGTTTGGGTGTTGTGAGTGTGGTTCCTGAGAAGAGCTTTGTGGTTGCAGATATCCCAGGTCTTATCGAAGGCGCTGCTGACGGTGCAGGTCTAGGTATTCGTTTCTTGAAGCACCTTGAGCGTTGTCGTGTATTGCTGCACATGATTGACATCATGCCGATTGATCAGTCAGATCCAGTTCAAAATGCGTTAACGATCATTGATGAACTTGAACAATACAGTGAGAAGCTTGCGAATAAACCTCGTTGGTTAGTATTCAATAAAACGGATCTAATGCCAGAAGAAGAGGCGAATGAGCAAATTCAAGCGATCTTGGATGCGTTAGGTTGGGAAGACGAGTACTTCAAGATCTCTGCGATCAACCGCGCTGGTACGAAAGAGCTTTGCTACAAGTTAGCTGAATTTATGGAAAACCTACCTCGTGAAGAGGAAGAAGTTGCTGAAGAAGATAAAGTTAACTTCATGTGGGATGATTACCATAAAGACGCAATGGCTGGTAAAGACGTTATCACTGAAGATGATGAAGACGATTGGGATGATTGGGACGATGAAGAAGACGACGGTCACGTTGTTTACGTCCGCGACTAATCACTAGCACATTCATTAAAGCCGCAATATTTATTGCGGCTTTTTTTGTGTCTAAATCATGTTTACAGAGTGTGATTTGCGGCACAATAACACTCCGTTTAGGACTAAAAGGATTGAGATGTCTTTATGACAATGGAAGTTATGTCTTCAGAAGAGCTGGCAACAATAAATCAAAGAACCATTTCACGGCTTGTCGCACAAGCTGGTCAAATGCTGCTTGCGCATGGTGCCGAAAGTACCTTGGTGAGTGATATTATGCGTCGTATTGGTCTTGCTTGTGGGGTCAATGAAGTTGAAGTGGCGTTATCGGCCAACGCATTAGTCGTCACAACCGTTATGGGTGATCATTGTATTACCACGACGCGAAGCTGCGCAGATCGTGGGATCAATATGCGGGTGATAACGCAGATCCAGCGGATCTGTATTATGATGGAACGTGGTCTGCTTGATGTAAAAATGGCGCAGAAAAAGCTTAACACCATTAGCCCAGAACGTTATAACCGCTGGTTAGTGGTATTCATGATAGGCCTTTCTTGTGCGGCATTCAGTCACCTTGCTGGAGGGGATTTAGGCGTGTTTTCCATGACATTCCTTGCTTCTGCTGGCGGTATGATCGTTCGACAAGAAATAGGTCATCGCCACTTTAATCCTCTACTTAATTTCGCGGTTACCGCTTTCGTTACGACGCTTATTTCTGCTCAAGCCGTGATCTTCGAAATTGGTAATTTACCGACCGTCGCCATGGCATCATCGGTATTGATGTTGGTTCCCGGTTTTCCACTCATTAACTCAGTTGCCGATATGCTGAAAGGGCACATTAATATGGGGATTGCTCGCTTCACAATGGCCAGCTTGCTAACGCTAGCAACTTGCCTCGGAATTGTCGCTGCGATGGAAGTAACGGGTATTTGGGGGTGGATGAGCTAATGAGTGCCTTTGATTTAGCCTTAGGGCTCTTAAACGATATGTTCTTCGCAGCTATTCCTGCGGTTGGCTTTGCAATGGTATTTAACGTGCCACAAAATGCACTTAAGTATTGCGCGATGGGCGGTGCGATTGGTCACGGTAGCCGGTATTTGATGATGCATTTCGGGTTATCAATTGAATGGGCAACGTTTTTCGCTGCAACGTTAGTCGGCATGATTGGCGTGCTCTGGTCACGTCGTTTCCTCGCTCACCCTAAAGTCTTTACTGTTGCAGCGTTAATTCCGATGGTTCCGGGCGTATTTGCTTATAAAGCGATGATTGCCATGGTGGAGATAAACCACTTAGGCTATTCGCCGGAGCTTATTGCGACGTGCATGGAAAACTTTCTTAAAGCGATGTTTATTATTGCAGGTTTGGCGGTTGGCTTAGCCGTTCCGGGACTGTTATTCTATCGTCGAAGACCCATAGTTTAAGGATCCAACATGATCATCAGTATGATTGCTGCGATGGCAGACAACCGAATCATCGGCAAAGACAACCAGATGCCTTGGCACCTTCCTGCCGATTTTGCATGGTTTAAGCGCAGCACCATGGGCAAACCAGTTGTGATGGGGCGTAAGACTTATGACTCTATCGGGCGTCCTTTACCTGGTCGATTGAATATCGTAATTAGTCGCGATGCTTCACTTTCAATTGAGGGAGTAACAACCGTAACTTCGATTGAACAAGCGCTTGAGGCAGCAGGTTCGGTAGAAGAAGTGATGATCATTGGCGGTGGTGCTATTTACGCGGCTTGCCTGCCAATGGCAAACAAACTGTATGTGACTCATATAGAAGCTGAAGTTGAGGGAGATACTCAGTTCCCGCAATGGAGCAATGACTTCAAAGAAACCTATTCTGAAGCGTATCAAGCGGATGAGAAAAACGCTTATAACATGCGTTTTACGATTTTAGAAAAGTAATCGAATTGAATAAGAAAAGCACCGAGTTCTCGGTGCTTTTTTGTATGAATAAGTAGTAAAGGAGTACGATTAACTTAGCGCTTCTTGAGTAAAGACTTGCTTATCTTCCCAACGAATCATAGTTAGTGAACCACCCCAAACGCAGCCAGTATCAAGGCCAATAATGCTCTCACCAATATGCCCTTGCAGTGCTGCCCAGTGACCAAATAGAACGGTTTTTTCTAGAGGTACTCGTTGTGGCAGTTTAAACCATGGCACAAGTTCATCTTCTGACACTTCTTGCGGTGGTAATTTACAGTCCATATCCAAGCGACCATCAGGAAAGCAAAAACGCATACGAGTAAACGCATTGATGGTGTAGCGATAGCGGTCGAGCCCTGAGAGGGAGTCATCCCATAGGTCTGGTTGGTTGCTGTACATGTTTTCTAGCAGCCAAGGCAATTGCTCACTTTGAATGATGCTTTCTACTTCACGAGCGCAGGCTCTGGCTGTCGGTAAGTCCCACTGAGGTGAGATACCTGCGTGGCACATAACAAACTCTTCATGCTCTTCTAAAAGCGGTTGTTGGGCAAGCCAAGCCAGTAGTTCTTCTTTGTCTGGCGCTGAGAAGATAGGTGCGGTTTTGTCCTTATCTTTGACTTTCTTCAATCCTTGCGAAACCGCCATAAGGTGTAAGTCATGATTTCCCAGTACGACTTTAGCGCTGTCACCAAGAGACTTTATAAAACGCAATGTTTCTAGTGACCTAGGTCCTCTTGCTACTAGGTCGCCAGCAAGCCAAAGCTGGTCTTCTTGTTTTGAGAATTTAACATGTTCTAGTAGCTGCTGTAATTCATCAAAACAGCCTTGGATATCACCAACAATATAGGTAGCCACTGAGTCTCCTGATTAATTTAAGACGTTTGGAACAGCTAGACGGAATGGTTCGATCTCGGTAATAAATTCCTGTCCCTTTTCATCCAGCATAACGTAGTGACCTTGCATAACACCAACGGGTGTTTCTATCGCAGTACCACTATTGTAGGTGTATTCATCGTTACTCGAGATGAATGGCTGCTGACCGACAACACCATCTCCCTCTACGGTCATTTGTTTGCCATTGGCATCGGTAATCAACCAACGTCGGCTGATCAATTGTACGGTTTGTTGGCTGAGGTTTTTAATGGTAATGACGTAAGCAAAAATGAACCGCTGAAGTTCTGGGTTGGACTGTTCTTCGATGTATTTGGTGTGAACTTGTATTTTGATGCAAGGTTGAATGACGTCCATGTACACTCCTTGATATACGTAATACCAATCGTAGTAAATAACACTTATTTATTGTGATTAGTATAGTAATAAGCCAAACCGGTAAAGGTTTGGCTTATTGTTATCGTTCTTAGTGCTGCGGATTGTCCGCTAGCCAGTTCGCCATCGCGACAAACTGTTGTAGCGTTAAGTTCTCTGGACGCATGCTTGGATTGATACCCAACTCTTCCAGAACCTCAACACTTAATAGTGATTTGTAGCAGTTACGGATGGTTTTGCGGCGTTGGTTAAAACCTTCGCGACAAACACGGTCCAACAAACGAAGATCTTTTGCTGGATGTGGCAGTACTTCGTAAGGCACCAAGCGAACAACCGCAGAATCTACTTTTGGTGGTGGAACAAACGCTGTTGGCGGTACTTCTAGTACAGGAACAACTTTACAGTAGTACTGCGCCATTACCGTTAAACGGCCATATGCTTTACTACCAGGACCAGCTGCTAAACGGTTAACCACTTCTTTTTGAAGCATAAAGTGCATGTCTTGAACATCTTTATGGAATTCAAACAGGTGGAACATCAGCGGCGTAGAGATGTTGTAAGGTAAGTTACCAAAGATACGTAGCTTGTTGTTTGGCTTCACGAGTTGGTTGAAGTCGAAACGCATCGCATCGCCTTCATGAATCGTCAGTTTGTCTGCCAATTCTGGGTGATTACGTAAACGTTCTGCCAAGTCGCGGTCTAATTCAATAACCGTGAATTTGTCGACTTCACGACCAACAGGCTCGGTGATTGCACCAAGACCAGGGCCGATCTCAACCAGGTTTTGACCTGGTCTTGGGTTTATTGCTGATACGATGCCATCAATAATGTATGGGTCGTTCAGGAAGTTTTGACCAAAACGTTTACGCGCTTTGTGTCCTAAATGGACATCATTTCTCATTGTTTCTTCTCTACCAATTCTATCGCATGCGTGAGCGCTGTTCGGAAGCTCCCTGTATCCGCTTGACCTGTCCCTGCCAGTTCTAATGCAGTACCGTGATCTACCGAGGTTCTTATAAAAGGTAGACCAAGAGTAATGTTTACTGAACGACCAAAGCCTTTGTATTTTAATACTGGCAACACTTGGTCGTGGTACATACCTAAAACAGCATCAGCATCGTTTAAATACTTTTCATTGAAAATAGTATCTGCCGGCAATGGGCCGATCAGATTGATTCCTTTTTCTTGTCGAATCTTTTCCAATGTTGGAGTGATGGTTTCGATCTCTTCTCGACCTAAACAGCCATCTTCTCCCGCATGTGGATTTAGCCCGCAAACATAGATGTTTGGCTTCGAGATGGCAAATTTTTCTACAAGGTCGTTATTCAGAATATCGATGATTTTTCTAATCGTTCTTGCGTGACTGCTTTGGACACATACGCTAAAGGAATATGCGTTGTGACTAATGCAACGCGCAGACCTTCGGTGGCCAACATCATTACAACCAGTGGTGTGTTGGATTTCTCGGCGAAGAATTCGGTGTGGCCGCTAAAAGCGACACCAGAGCGATTAATCACCCCCTTATGTACAGGGCCGGTGACAATAGCATCAAATTCATCATTCATACAGCCCAAAGCGGCTCTTTCTAACGTTTTTAGTACGTAGTGGCCATTGGCTTCATTGAGTTGACCTGCCACGACATTTTCTGTCATCTCTATATGGTCAACAATCAACGTGCCAGCTTTTTGCGCTTTTGGCGCTTCTTTAGGATTGTAATCAGTCAGTTGGACATCAATGCCAAGTAAGTTAGCACGTGTCATCAACATATTTTTGTCGGCACAAACCACAATTTGGTGTGCCCAGTCTTCTTTCGACAGGGCAAGCACTAAGTCTGGGCCGATCCCCGCAGGCTCCCCTGCGGTTACCACGATTCGGCGAATCGGATTAGTTGTCATCATTGTCATCCACGATTTCAACGAACGCACTCGCGCGTAGCTCTTGCATCCATGCGCCAGCTTCTTCATTAAATTTACGGTTAAATAGAATACGGTATGCTTTGTTTTTCATTGCAGAGTCGGTGCGGTCTACTTGACGGCGATCGAGTACTTCAACAATGTGCCAGCCGTGAACCGTCTTGAAAGGTTCGCTGATCGAGCCGACAGGCAACGTTTCTACTTGGTGTTTAAATTCTGGTACGTATAAATCAGGTGTTTGGTAACCTAACTCACCGTCTTGTGCCGCTGAACCTGGGTCTTGGCTGTACTGTGTTGCAAGTTCAGCAAAGGTCGCTTCACCTGCTTTAATGCGACGAACAAATTCATTTAGCTCTTTTTTCGCACCATCATCACTTAGGATAACGGTCGGTTTGATCAGAATGTGACGAGCGTTGACTTCTGTTACCGCGACAGTTTCAAGACCTTTTACATCTTCAATCTTTAGAATATGAAAACCTACACCACTGCGGAATGGGCCAATGATGCTGCCTTTGTTTTGCATCTTGATTTGGTCAGCAAAGATGGTTGGCATTTCTTCTTTACGCATCCAACCCCAATCACCGCCTTGTAGTGCTTTTGGACCTTTTGAATAGGTGTAAGCCATTTCAGAGAAATTAGCGCCGTCTTTTAGTTTTTTAACCAATTCATTGGCTTCTGCTTCAACCTCTGATTTGTCTTTATCATCAGTGAAACGCAATTGGATATGACCAATTTTGTATTGGACAGTCGCGTTAGTTTGTTGAGAAAGCTGCTCGGCTAATGAATCCACCTCTGCCGGTAGAATGTTGATACGGCGACGAACTAATGCATTGCGAGCTTCGGATGCAGCAAGTTCTTTGCGGATTTGCTCACGAAACTCTGAGTAGCTTAATCCCTCAGCCTGAACAGAAGCGGACAGTTGTTCCACCGTTTGATTGTTATTGCGCGCAATCTCTGCAATCGCTTGGTTTAGTCGGTTGTCATCGATACGAACACCAATACGCTCGGCTTCTTGGCCTTGAAGCGTGTCAATAATGAGTTTTTCTACAACTTGGTCTTTTAGCACGCTTGCTGAGGGGATATTCTGACCACTTTGACGAGCATTAGCTTGCAGCGTTTTCATCGCCGTATTGATGTCACTTTGTAGAATTACGCCATCGTTTACGATGACAGCAACCTTATCAAGTTCGACCGGCGCCGCTACAGCACCGCATGAAAGTAGGGTTGTGAAAATGATCGATTTCCAGATTTTCATTTAAAATTCCGTTAGTCATGTCAATTAAGCATCTTGCTATTGGTTAAGACGCTTAAATCGATTAATTGTTCAGATAGAATGGGCGACCGTATTTGATCGCGTTGTCTGACCCATCTAGTTCTTTCGCTGCTGTTGCCGCTCTTTCTGAGGTTGCAAAGCCTTGAATACCAAAGTTTACACTGATGTTATTTTCGTACTCTGGTGACGCATCTTCGCTGCCAATAACATCGCCTTCCCAACCAAGTAGTTGATTTGAATAAGTAAAGCCAATGTACCAGCAATCTGATTGATAACGCAGGCTCGCAAGCCATTCCAATGTGTTACTTTCATTTAGATCGTAATAGTACTGACCGCTTGCCGACCATCTTGGGTTAAACTCGTACGCCGTGACAATACCAGCCTGAGAGATGCCTTTGCGTGTCACTCTTGACCAGTCTGTTCTCGCGTCATCGTTATTTTGTACGGTGTTAGTAATGTAATCCAAAGTGACATAACGATAGTTACCTTGGATAAAGCCGCCCTCATACTGATATTCCAGCGTGCTGTTGGCGAGTTGCATTTCACCAAGGTCGACATCGTATTGAATTCCACCGTGATAGAACAAGTAGTCGTTGTAGTTGAAGTCAGTCTCTATGGCCCAAGAGGAGTAGTTGGTTGCGCTTGAATCAGACGCATTATCTTGAGACTTCTTGTTAAATTTCGTGTCTTTGTTGATGTAATAAATTTGTCCAAACGAGATATTTAGACGTTCTTTATAATCATCATCGAAGAAACGAGTACTAGCACCGTAGCTAAATTGGTTCGCGGCGGCGATGAAGTCTAGGCCACTGTATCGACGGCTACGGAACAAACCGTAATAGTCGGTTTGCAATTGTGTTGTGTCATAGTCGTAGATATTCGACTGATCTTCTTCCGGTATATACAAATACTGGATTTGAGGCTCAAGTGTCTGCGTATAGCCCTCGATAAACGTGGTATCACGCTCAAGATATAGCTGAGCGTGAGAGCGGAACTCTGGAATCACGCGTGATACGTTTTCATCTAACTGATTCTTAAGGCTTGCGTCAGTTAAGTTTGATATGTCTTGCGAATAGTACGTTGATAAAACGCGCGCTTCGGTGGTCCATGTTGCCCACGTATTTGACAATGGAATGGTTAATCCAGGCTCAATATGTACACGCGTTGCATTTGGTCTATCGGTGTCTTCAACCTCAAATCGGCTGATTTGGCTTTTCACGTCAAAGTTAACGTAGTCACCCCAAAGTGGCGTGTAGTAATTCAAATCAAATTGAGGAAGTAAGCGATATGGCTTGTTTTCGTCTGGTAATAAGATTTGGAAGTCACGGACAGTTAAAGAAGCGTCCCAAAAATCAGAGCGATATTTTACCTGACCTTCTTGGATCAATTGGCCATCTTCGCGATTACCAAGATCAGAGCTGAGGTCACGGAAGTAATCGATGTCGCTGACTCTCGAGTAATCAGCTTTTACCACCCAATGCTTGTTGATGATACCATCGTGTTGAAATTGATAGCCCCAACGCGCTTCATCTTGATACTTTTTATCGCTGTTCATGTACTCAGTTTTGATTTCACCTTGACCCCAACCATCGGTGAGGTAGCGAAAATCAGCATCGAGTTTTGTACCACGTTGCTGCATATATAACGTGGTCAGTGTCATGTCGTATTCTGGGGCAATATTCCAGTAAAATGGCACTTCAACTTCTAGACCATCACTTGAGCCATAAGACAATGATGGGAAAAGGAAACCGGTCTTACGGGTGTCGCCAATCGGCATAGTTAGATAAGGCACATAGAAAACAGGTACATCAAGTATTTCAAAGCGAGGGTGATGCAGTGTTGCTGTTTCTTCATCTTGATCAACATCGATACCTGATGCCACTAAGCGCCAAGAGTTATCGCCTTGAGGGCAAGATGTGATAGAGCCATCTTCTAGCTCATAGACAGATTGACCAGTGCGTGCAATATACGCCGCGGTTCCTCGTCCTTGCTGACATAGGAACTGGTAATCGGTGTTTTCTAGTGAGAACGTGTCTTGATTGATGTCATTCGTTACACGATCAGAGCGTGCTTTAACTTGTCCATCATTGAACGTCACGTTACCTTCGGCGACAACGACATTATCTTGCTGATGAAGCGTCACGCTATCAGCGGTAATTTTTTTCGGACCTTGTGTTACTTCAACATTGCCCGAGTACTGTGCTTTGTCACCGTTGATTGCTTGTAGGCTGTCAGCTTGAACAACCACAGGGGCATTGAGTGCGTCCTCCTCACCACTTGCTGTGACCAGACATTGATCTGTGGTGGGCATTTCCTGCACACTATCTTGTATATTCACTTCAGCTTGTGTTGTGGGTACAAGCAAGGCGGTGCTGATAGAGGCCGCTAAAAATGTGCGGGAGAAATGTTGCATTGAATTGAACTTTCCTGTGTCACTAATACTCGATGGCTATAGGGCTAGTTGTTCCCGCGCAGAGATAGCCAAAATGAATCAACAATCATTAGTATTTATCCCAGAGCATGGGTACGCTGTGGCATAATATTACTGACGATCGCTGAAAAGATGGGCAGGTAAAAGACCTGACCAAATTTAAACTAATTCCATTATCATAAAGGAAATCGTTGCGTCCGGCACTATAAGACCGCTGTCGTCGATAAAAATTCATTGATAGAGAACACATAATGCAGATTTTTGGCAAAATATTGGGTGCCTTTTTTGGCTTGTTGCTCGGTGGCCCATTTGGTTTGTTGCTTGGTCTATTTATTGGACATCAGTTTGATAAAGCTCGTCGATTGAGCCAAGCGGGCTTTTCTACTGGCGGTTTTGGTAAGGGGCCAAGCCAGGCGCAGCGACAAGAAGAGTTTTTCAAGGCGGCATTCGCGGTAATGGGACACGTGGCAAAAGCAAAAGGCCAAGTGACAAAAGAAGAAATTCAATTGGCTTCTGCCATGATGGAACGCATGAATTTGCATGGCGAGCAACGTCGTGCAGCGCAGGATGCGTTTCGAGAGGGCAAAGAAAGTGACTTCCCGCTTGACGATGTATTGATGCGGGTAAAAATTTCATCTTCTGGTCGTTTTGATTTGTTGCAATTCTTCCTTGAGTTACAGATCTCTGCGGCATTTGCCGATGGTGCGGTTCACCCAAGTGAACGTAATGTATTACACAAGATCGCACGTGGCTTAGGCTTTTCATCTGAACAATTAGAGCGACGCTTGCATATGCAAGAAGCGGCTTTTCGCTTTCAAAGCCAAGGCGGTTTCCATGGTCAACAAGGCCAATATCAGTCATCAGATTGGCAGCAAGCTTCTCAGGCGGATAAGTTGGCAGATGCGTATGAAATTCTGGATGTGTCATCAGACGCAGATAGCAAAACCGTTAAGCGAGCGTATCGTAAATTGATGAATGAACATCACCCAGATAAATTGATGGCGAAAGGTCTACCGCCGGAGATGATGAACGTCGCGAAAGAAAAATCTCAAGAAATTCAAAACGCTTATGACCTGATAAAAAAGGTAAAAGGTTTTAAATAGACCTCGGATTTTTATCAATCAATGAAGAAAAGGGCACTCAGTGCCCTTTTTTGATTTTTGGTGTCTTTGGGATCTTAGAACGAGTATTTGGCCCACAGTTGTCTTTTTGCTTTTGGGTTACAGGTGTCCAAATGCTTTTTTTAAGGAATCAGAGAGTCAGAGAATTAAAGAAAGACTACTGTGCTTGATTTAAGCTCCAGTCATACTCGTATGTCACCTTTCCTGAGAAGTTTTTGTATTGCGGTGCGTACTTGGAAATATGGTTGAACAGTTGTTTTTCACCACCAAAGTCATTGGCAAACCACTCATAAATTGACGACAGTTGCGCGGTGTTACCTTGAACAGAGACGCCTTTTGCTGTTGATGAATGTTTTGCGGCGTTATCGAGTAGCGCTTGTGTGTTATCTGCGGTAAATGCCAGAGTTTGAAGGTTTGGGCAGCCTAAACTCGCACAGTTCACGGCGTAATGGGTTCGTGGATCATTCCAAATAGGGCGCAAAATTCGGTGTTCGATGTCGTTCAAAGTCAGACTTTTACCGTTAATCACCACCACGTCTTCTCCCCAAGGCCCAAAGCTAAATAAGCCACCAAGTTTAGTAATTGATTCGACAGGGTAGTTGTCTAGGATTAGCTTTACCGTGATGGCGTTGTAAAGGTTCACCCAATACGCGTATTGTTCTGCTTGCTTGTATTGCAAAGGGTCGAGCTTCGCCAGTCGTTGGATATACTGCTTCAATGTTGCTTTGTGGGTAGAAGACACCTTGTTATAGCGAAATAACGTATTTTCGCCTTGTTCAACGAGGTAAGTATCGATCAGTTGCTGCCACTCTTGATGAGATATTTGGTTTTGGTTCGCTTCATTTGATTGCTTCCAATACGGCCACAAATCCGATTTAGGAGCAGAAAATGTCGAAAACGACACGAGGGCACACAATAGCAAGAGTAGACGCTTCATAGGGAATCCTTAGGGCTTAACCTTATTGATAGTGTAGACCGCTGCACGATGGAATTTCTTTCCTTAAACCATGGGAATAAAACAAAAAGGCTGGCACATACCAACCTTTTTTGTTTGCTTGATTGAGAATCAAATTAGCTTAAGAAACTTGGAATATTCGCTTCGTACTCCGCAATTTTATCTGCGTGTTGCAGAGTTAGGCCAATATTGTCTAAACCGTTTAGCAAACAATGGCGACGGAACGAGTCGATTTCAAAACCATACTCCTTGCCGTTAGCACGAACCACATTGGCTTCGAGATCCACCTCCACTTCAGCATTCTCATGGGCTTCAACGAACTGGAAAATCTCATCCACTTCTTGCTCTGTAAGACGAACGGGCACCATTTGGTTGTTGATTGAGTTGCCGTAAAAAATATCGGCAAAGCTTGGGGCGATCATCGCTTTGATGCCGTAATCGGCGAGTGCCCACGGCGCGTGCTCACGAGATGAGCCACAACCGAAGTTTTCACGCGCGAGCAAAATAGACGCGCCTTTATAGCGTGGAGCGTTCATTACGAATTCTGGGTTTGGCTGCTCGCCAGCATCATCTAGGAAACGCCAGTCATGGAACAAGTGCTTCCCAAAACCAAGGCGCGAAACCTTTTGTAGAAACTGTTTAGGAATGATCGCATCGGTATCGACGTTGGCGGCATCTAGAGGCACAACCAAACCAGTGTGTTGTTTAAAACCTGACATCTGTTCTTTCCTCTAGTCCTATTTATCAAAAAAAGCCAATTCACGAATATCAACGAAGTGACCCGCAATCGCTGCCGCCGCTGCCATCGCAGGGCTCACTAAGTGGGTACGTCCATCACGACCTTGGCGACCTTCAAAATTACGGTTTGATGTTGACGCACAGCGCTCATGAGGGCCGAGACGGTCGTTATTCATCGCTAAACACATGGAGCAGCCTGGTAAACGCCACTCAAAGCCTGCTTCTTTAAAGATAACGTCCAAACCCTCAGCTTCCGCTTGCGCTTTGACTTGCTCAGAACCAGGAACGATAAGTGCTTGAACGTGAGCGGCCACTTTACGGCCTTTTGCTACGTCTGCTGCTGCACGCATATCTTCAATACGTGAGTTAGTGCAAGAGCCAACGAAGACTTTATCAACGTTGTAATCCGATAATGATTTGCCTGCTTCTAGCCCCATGTAAGCGAGCGCTTTCTCTGCCGATGCTTTTTCTACAGGGTCTGCAAAGCTTTCTGGTGCAGGAATTGGTTGGTCTACCGCAATCACTTGGCCAGGGTTAGTGCCCCAAGTCACCTGTGGTTTGATGTCTGCTGCGTTTAGCGTTACGACGGCATCGAACTGGGCATCATCGTCAGTTTTTAGTGTTTTCCAATATTCAACGGCAGCATCAAAATCCGCCCCTTGAGGTGAGAATTTACGCCCTTTGATGTATTCGAATGTGGTTTCATCAGGTGCAATCAAACCGGCTTTTGCGCCTAGTTCAATCGCCATGTTACATACTGTCATACGACCTTCCATAGAAAGATCAGTGATGGCTTCGCCACAAAACTCAACAACATAACCGGTGCCGCCGGCAGCCGTGGTTTCACCGATGATGGCTAACACGATATCTTTTGCAGTAATACCCGATGCAACTTTGCCTTTCACTTCGATTTTCATCGTTTTTGCGCGTGCTTGTTTTAGCGTTTGTGTCGCCAATACGTGCTCAACTTCCGACGTACCGATACCAAAAGCGAGCGAACCAAACGCGCCGTGGGTAGCGGTGTGTGAGTCACCACACACAATGGTCATGCCCGGTAGAGTAATCCCTAGCTCTGGGCCCATAACGTGCACAATCCCTTGGTACTTGTGGTTAATGTCGTAAAGGGTGACACCGAACTCTTCACAGTTTTTCGATAGGGTTTCCATCTGGATGCGCGCCATCTCACCAGAGGCATTAATGTCTTTGGTGGTGGTGGAAACATTGTGGTCCATGGTGGCAAACGTCTTGCTCACCTGACGCACTTGACGACCTTTCTCACGCAGACCATCAAATGCTTGAGGAGAGGTCACTTCATGAACCAAGTGTCGATCAATATAAAGAATCGGGTTTTCACCCTCAGCGGCAACGGCGACGTGCGCATCGTAAACCTTTTCGTAAAGCGTTTTAGCCATGCTCATTTACTTCCATGTAATTATTATGAATTTAGAATGTACTCAGCGATTTTATCGCCCATCTCTGACGTTGAAAGTGCTAGGTTGTCACCCGCAAGATCACCGGTTAACTCTCCAGCAGATAGCGCTTTAGAGACGGCGTTTTCAATATCGAGTGCCGCCGCTTCTTCGCCAAGGCTGTAACGCAGCATCAAGGCTGCTGACAAGATTTGAGCGACAGGGTTTGCGATGTTCTTACCTGCGATGTCTGGTGCACTGCCGCCTGCTGGTTCGTACAGACCGAATTTGCTTTCGTTTAGGCTTGCTGATGGCAGCATACCCATAGAGCCAGTGATCATCGCGCACTCATCAGAAATGATGTCGCCGAAGATGTTCGAACACAACATCACGTCAAACTGAGCAGGATCTTTGATTAGCTGCATGGTCGCGTTATCGATATACATGTGGGATAGCTCAACATCAGGGTAGTCTTTGGCAATCTGCTCAACGACTTCACGCCATAGGATGGAGCTTTGTAGAACATTCGCTTTATCGATTGAACAGACTTTCTTACGGCGTAGACGAGCGGATTCAAAAGCAATTTTTGCTATACGTTCGATCTCAAAACGATGGTAAACCTCGGTATCAAACGCTTTTTCTGTTGGCCCCTCACCTTCCCGACCCTTTGGTTGGCCAAAGTAGATACCACCAGTCAATTCGCGTACTACCACGATGTCGAAACCACGGCCAGAGATGTCTGCTCGTAAGGGTGAGAACGCTTCTAGACCCGCATGGATTTGTGCTGGGCGAAGATTACAGAACAGCTGGAAATGTTTACGTAGCGGCAGCAATGCGCCACGCTCTGGTTGGTCGTTGGCAGGTAAGTGTTCCCATTTAGGCCCACCGACAGAACCAAATAACACGGCATCAGACTCTTCACACGCTTTGACGGTACTCTCTGGAAGTGGGCAACCGTGATTATCGATCGCGATACCGCCAACGTCATGCTCATCTCGCTCAAACGCAATGCCGTGTTTCTTTTCGATGGCGTCCAAGACTTTGTGGGCTTGCGCCATTACCTCTGGGCCAATACCGTCACCAGGTAAAACGGCAATTTTGTATGATTTGTCTGTCATGTTAATCCTTTAAATTTTTTATTTTGGAGCATATCTAAATGAATTTGGTTGAAGTTTGAGGTGTGGTTCAGACTCCAATGAATCCCATTAAACGGTCGCAATTTTCTTTTGTTTCATTTCTTCGATGGTATCGGCACGATGGATGCTATTAATGACGTGCAATAGCGCCTGACCAGAGGCTTCTACGATGTCAGTTGAAACGCCAGTTCCGTGGTACTTGCGGCCTTTGTAATTGGCGATGATGTCAGCCTGACCAAGCCCATCTTCCCCTTCGCCTTTCGCGGTTAGGTCGAACTTGTCTAGCACGATCTCGTAACCTGTCACGCGGTAGATACATTGGTATAGCGCATCAACCGGACCATTACCGACGGCCGCTTCAGATTTTTCCACATCACCACATTGCATTTTTACACTGGTGGTGGCCATGACACTGCCAGATTGCACGCTTAGGTAGTTCAACTTGTAAAAGTCGTCTTCTTCACGCAAGTTCGAGAAGTGCATTAGGGCTTCTAGATCGTAATCGAACACTTGACCTTTACGGTCGGCCAGCTTCAAGAAGTCCTCGTATAATGCGTCTAGGTTGTACTCTTCGTCTTTGTAACCCATTGCGTCCATGTGGCTCTTCACGGCGGCACGACCACTGCGACTGGTTAGGTTTAGCGCCTGGTTCTTAAGACCAATCGATTCTGGCGTCATGATCTCGTAAGTATTTTTGTTCTTTAACATGCCATCTTGGTGAATGCCTGAAGAGTGGCTGAATGCGTTAGCGCCAACGATCGCTTTGTTGCTTTGGATCGGCATGTTGCATAGCTGGCTAACGAGTTTACTGGTGCGATGAATCTCATCGTGTTTTAGCCCCGTGTGTACGCCCATAAACTCTTGACGTGTTTTAAGGATCATTGCGATCTCTTCAAGAGAGCAGTTGCCTGCCCGTTCGCCGATACCGTTGATTGTCCCCTCAACTTGACGCGCACCGGCTTGTACCGCTGCAATTGAGTTGGCGACAGACATACCTAAATCGTCATGACAGTGCACGGAGATGATTGCTTTATCGATGTTAGGCACACGGTTAAAGAGTGTTTGAATGATACCGCCAAACTCGCTTGGTACTGTGTAGCCAACCGTGTCAGGAATGTTGATGGTGCTAGCGCCCGCATCAATAGCGGCTTCAACCATACGGCATAGATTGTCGATGGGAGTACGGCCCGCATCTTCACAAGAAAATTCAACGTCATCGGTATAGTTGCGAGCGTGCCTAACGGCTTTAATGGCCATTTCTACGACATCATCATAGCTGCGTCGCAATTTGTCTTGAACGTGAACGGTAGAAGTAGAGATGAAAGTGTGGATTCGAAATGCATCTGCAACTTTTAGTGCTTGTGCTGCCGCATCGATGTCTTTCGCAACGGCACGCGAAAGGGCACAAACTCGGCTATTTTTGATGTGTTTTGCGATGGTTTGTACAGATTCAAAATCACCCGGAGAAGAGACAGGGAATCCCGCTTCGATAACATCAACACCCAGCCTTTCAAGCGCATAGGCAATTTGCAGTTTTTCTTTAACCGTCAAGCTTGCTGACAACGCTTGTTCGCCATCACGCAATGTGGTGTCGAAAATAATGACCTGATCGTTCATGTTTGCATCCTTCATGATTTTTACACTTTCGCGTAAGTGAATCGTTTACTTCCAGTATTTAGATATAAAAAAGCCCGCATTTTCATGCGGGCTTCTTAGAAGATGTGTGGTTATTTTTCTTCCACAACCTACCCGCGCGAACTGGTCACGATCAGGAGGAGGTTAAGCAGGATAGAAAAATGTGCTGACATAGTTGTTAAGCATTCCACAAAATTAAGTTAACAAATTAGTACCGCACTCTATGGAACACGTCAACCCCAAAGACGATTTTTTGTTCATATCGGATCAGTCGAGTGAAAAAGAGGGACGGCAAAGTGAGGGGGGAGTAGAGATCGATAATGATAATTTTTGCCTTGTTTTTCTAGTGGCACAGAGCAAAGTAACACGCTTTGCGACTTAGTACACAAAGGCCTCAATTGGGTTACGACAATTTTCTAAGACGATTTATAGTGAGGTTCGCACCGCAAGATATACGGGCTTTTTGATTAGAGTGAATAGGTTGGGAAGAATGGTTCTCGCAAAACAATTTGGACGTTTCGTGTTAAGTCTCTCTCTGGTTAGCTTACCTGGGTGTCAGTTGTTGCAACTCGTGGATACAGATGAAACGCCAACTT
Organism: Vibrio alfacsensis; assembly: GCF_003544875.1. Classification (NCBI taxonomy): domain Bacteria; kingdom Pseudomonadati; phylum Pseudomonadota; class Gammaproteobacteria; order Vibrionales; family Vibrionaceae; genus Vibrio; species Vibrio alfacsensis. The sequence goes on along the minus strand of NZ_CP032093.1, from coordinate 2,783,725 downwards.
CGGTAATGATGATCGATCATGAGCAAAGCATTCAGGTGATCAACAAACAGATGGCTCAATATTTGAGTGAAGATGGACGTGAATCATTTTTGAATCAGATGCTGGTGGCGTTGGAGTCAGATAATAGAGATCGTTTTAAAGGTAAGGATCCAGAGACTTATTCTTGGTGGAACATTCTCGTTCAGCCAAACCAATGGAAAGAAGCAGAAATAAAGCAAGCTACGGTAAAGGGGGTTGATACCTCTTACCATTTTGAGTTCATGGATGTGCCTTACCGCGCTAAAACTACGCTTCATTTACTTGCTCACCCTGACACAAATAGCTTTAGGGTAGGGGAGTTGAGCAAAGACGAAGATTTCAATGCTATTGCCAAAGTAGAAGGGGAACCTTGGTTGCTCGTTGAGCAAGATGGAATGGTTAAGGGTTATATTCACCAAGAGTACGCGCGCAGTAATGTTTTAGACCATGATATTTTGTCTACCAAGCCAAACGAATTGCTTGCTCGCAGTGAAAATGCACGCCAGATAACCTCGAAGAGTGAATTATTTGGTCGTTATACTTGCCGTGACTTGGTGTATGAACTCACTAAGGATGAACGTGTTACCACTGCGTCCCTAAGAGCGTGTCGTAAGCAGAGAAAAATTTGGTATATCGATGTTCCTGAGACGAATACCAAGCCCCTCTAAGTGGTGTCTTATTTGTATCAATGTATAAAAGCATGATGCCCATAATGTTGACGTGTCACTAATTCTCCAACATCTCGTCATGTTGCTGTCATTTCAAACGCCTACTTTGCAGAGAGTGTCAAAGTACAGGAAAGCGACATGCGAACTATTGAGACAATTGCACTGCCTATCGCCACGATTGCGAAATTTGACGTGGCGTTTTCCCACATTTGTTTACGCCATCGTTTTAGCTTACCCGTTGCCAACGTAAGTAAGGGGATTTCACACAGTGGAGACGGGCACCTTTATCTTGTTATTGGACTATTAGCTTGGTTGCTAGATAAGCAACATGGGCAATGGTTTTTATGGGTAGGCTTGGTTGCTTTTGCAATGGAACTGCCCATTTACTGGGTTCTAAAAAACAGCGTTAAACGCCGTCGACCGAAAGAGTTAAGCGAACACCTTCCTGCATTCATTACACCATCAGATCGCTACAGTTTGCCCTCAGGCCATACGGCTGCAGGGTTTGTCATGGCGAGCGTGATTCACCATTTCTATCCAGAACTAGGGGCGTTTGCCTTTCTATGGGCGAGCCTCATTGGTTTGTCGCGCATATTGCTTGGGGTCCATTTCTTTACTGACATTATTGTTGGCGCGGTGCTAGGTAGTCTGTGTGCTTCTTTCGCAATCGACATAGTAGGAGTAAGTGGATGAAAATCCTATATGGAGTTCAAGGCACTGGAAATGGTCATATAGCTCGAGCGCGAGCGATGAGTGAAGCCTTTAAAATGCACAATGTGCAGGTGGATTTTTTGTTTTCTGGTCGTGCACCCGAGAAGTATTTCTCAATGGAGGCATTTGGTGATTATCAAACGCGTCGTGGTTTTACGTTTGAGACTAAAAAGGGCTCGGTCAGTTATACCAAGACAGCGCTTAGCAATAATTTGATGCAGTTTTTCAAAGAGGTAACACAACTTGATCTCTCTTCTTACGATTTAGTGATCAATGATTTTGAACCCGTATCGGCATGGGCCGCTCGTAAGCAAAAAAAGCCCTGCATTGGCATTAGCCATCAGAACGCTTTTCGCTACTCAGTGCCACTTAAGGGAGCGAATTGGATTGATAAGTCCGTTATCGAATATTTTGCGCCTGCACAACACCATATTGGGCTGCATTGGTATCACTATGATCAGCCCATATTACCACCCATCATCCATACCTCATCAGAGGTGAGTGATGAGGGGGACTTTGTCTTGGTGTATCTGCCTTTCGAGGCGATTGAGGACATCACGGATCTTCTTTTTCACTTCAATCAGCAGCCATTTATTTGCTATCACCCTGATGTAATGGAATCTTCACAAGTCGAAAACATCGAGTTGCAACCCTTGTCCCACGGTCGTTTTCAACATCACTTACATCGCTGCCGTGGCGTGATCGCGAATGGAGGATTTGAGTTGCCCTCAGAAGCGCTCTCTCTAGGTAAGAAACTGCTGCTAAAACCTTTAGCAGGACAGTTTGAACAACAAAGCAACGTTGCAACATTAGATCAATTGGGGCTAGCGACATCCATGGACAGTCTCGATATTTCTTCGGTTCGCCAGTGGCTCAGAGACTCACATGTAGAAAGTGTGACTTATCCTGATGTCGCGAAAGCGATAGCACATTGGGTTGTTGAGGGGGATTGGAACACGCAAGCTAGACTTGCCGACAAGCTTTGGCAGCAAGTGGATTTTCCTAGCTATGTGTCCCATTTATGAAGCTTATGACTGTATTGTTCGATAGGCTTCTTCCCTGCGCTTTGTCTGCATAATTTAGCGTTCATTATCTCATTGGTCAGTGAATCATTCGTACTAACTCTTAAATGAGTAGGGTAATAATAATGTGGCTAAATGTATTGTTTGTGTCGTTATATTTTGTATAGATACGATAAATACTTGATATGAAATGGCTAAAACGCATTTTATAGTTTTTATGTTTTAGTTAAATGTTTGATTTGGTTTAACTAAATACCTAATAGGCTAAAATTTAGTGATTAAATGTCAATCTAGTTGCGAAACCCTAATTGATTCGTTGATAGTACGGTTCAGTTCGGAAGTATCCGAAATATAAATATAACAGTAAGTTCGGTTTTCTATTCCACAAGACACGAGCAGAAAAACGTTGCCATGTATTGGCAAAAGTAAGCCCTGTTCGTATAGAACTCGTTGAACCAAATTGATGATTTAAGAGGCGCACTCAATGTTAGAAAAAAAAGATGCGATGAGCGCAATTGCTAGCTACCGTATGGAAAGCACACTTCGTGGTGTTGATTTAAACCTACTGACGGTATTTGATGCTGTCATGCAAGAGCAGAACATTACTCGTGCTGCACACAATCTTGGTATGTCACAGCCTGCAGTAAGTAACGCGGTTGCTCGCTTAAAAGTCATGTTTAATGATGAGCTTTTCATGCGCCAAGGCCGTGGTATTCAACCGACTCAGCGTGCTCGTCAATTGTTTGGCCCAATCCGTCAAGCTTTGCAACTTATCCGCAATGAACTACCAAGCTCTGTTTTCCAACCTGAATCTTCAACTCGTCTGTTCAAACTTGCGATTTGTAGCCCATGCGACATGCGCTTTGCACCACGCATTATGGCAAACATCAATGAACAAGCACCAAGCGTACAGCTTCATCTCGATGCCGAGTTTGATCGACTTCTTTCGGAGCGTATGCGTTATCAAGAAATTGACTTCGTTATCGACTATGCACGATTCGATGACCAAGGTTTTTCAAGCACAGAAATTTTTAAAGACGAGCTAGTCGTTATTGCCTCAAAAACACATCCACGTATTCAAGGCGGTGTTTCTGCAGAGCAACTGATCAATGAGAAACACGCGAAGCTATCTCGCGTACATGGTCAACGTAGCTTCTCTGAGCAAGCATACCGTGAGTTTGATTGCCAAGCGGCTTATGAGGGTTCAAGCCTAAGCAATTTACTTTATGTGGTGAGCCAATCTGAACTTGTCACTATTGCACCACGATGGATGGCTGAAAATGCAGTAAACAGCAGTCAACTTCAAATTTTAGACTTACCATTTGAAAACAAAGAAATCAGTGGTTATCTAAGCTGGCATGAGTCTAGTGAAAAAGACAAAGGCCACATTTGGCTTCGTGATCAGTTAATGATCACCTGTGGTGAAGTTGTTGCGCTGAAATAGGTTTATTTTCAGCCTGATCAACTGGTCAGACTGGACTTGTAATCATCAATTTTTACAATTCCTTGGCCCCGAGAGCATCTTGTTTCTCGGGGTCTTTTTATGTCTGCTAATTAATAGTTGAAACAGCAACTTAACTTGATTAAACCTTCGACAGTTAAATATGTACTAAGCTCTCATTAGTGATAGTGCTCTCTTAATAATGATAAGTTTGATAATGGTCAGTTGCGTTTTAGGTGCCGAGGTTACACTTGTGCGCTCAAAGAGCTTACGACTGTAAGCCAAAAGGTAATGTAAAGAATGGCCAAGTTAGATTTTCATATCGTTAAACGTATTCGTGAACAAATTGCGAAAGGTAGTACTCGTGTTGCGCTAAAACATAAAGTTGGTGACACATGGCAAGGTATTACATGGGAGCAATTTGGTCAGCAAGTGGATGCTTTGTCGCTTGCACTTTTGGCTCAGGGATTGGGCGTTCAAGATAAGATCGGTATTTTCTCAAACAACATGCCGCAGTGGACCATTGCTGATTTCGCAGCACTACAATTACGTGGTGTGACGGTTCCTATCTACCCAACTAATACAGCAGCGCAGTCTGCTTACATCATCGATAACGCAGACGTAAAAGTGCTGTTTGTTGGTGAGCAACCACAGTTTGATGCAGCAGTCAGTATCTTTGACCAATGCCGTCAACTTGAGCTTATTGTTGCGATGTCTGATGAGATCGAGCTTGGTGAGTACAGCTTTGCGATATCTTGGAAAGACTTTATGGCAAAGGGTGATGAAAGCCGTCACGTTGAGCTAGAGACTCGTTTAGAGCAAGCGCAAGAAGATGATCTGCTGACTCTGATTTACACGTCGGGCACAACAGGCCAGCCGAAAGGTGTGATGTTGGATTATGCAAATATCTCTGCACAACTTGAAGGTCACGATCAACGCTTAAGCCTGACAGAAGACGACGTATCGCTATGTTTCCTACCACTATCACATGTATTTGAGCGTGCGTGGACATTCTACGTACTCTATAAAGGCGGCACTAACTGTTACCTGCAAGACACGATGCAGGTTCGTGACGCATTAAGTGAAGTTCGCCCAACGGTAATGAGTGCTGTCCCTCGTTTTTATGAGAAAATTTTCTCTGCGATTCATGAAAAAGTATCTCGTGCACCGTTCCACCGTAAGATCATGTTCACTTGGGCTGTGAATATGGGCGCGAAGATGGCGGCATGCCATCAAGAAAAACGTGAACCATCATTGGCGTTACGCAAATCTTACGCATTGGCCGATAAGATCGTGCTGAGCAAGTTACGAGCGTTGCTAGGTGGACGAATTAACTTTATGCCATGTGGCGGAGCAAAACTAGACGAGACTATCGGTCGCTTTTTCCATGCGATCGGCATTAACGTCAAGCTCGGTTATGGCATGACAGAAACCACTGCGACGGTTTCTTGCTGGGATGATCAATGTTTTGATCCAAGTTCTATCGGTATGGCGATGCCGGGAGCACAAGTTAAGATCGGTGAAAACAATGAGATCTTAGTGCGCGGCCCAATGGTAATGCGCGGTTACTATAAGATGCCAGAAGAAACCGAGAAGACATTTGATGAACATGGCTTCTTAAAAACGGGTGATGCTGGTTACATTGATGAAAATGGTAACTTGTTTATTACCGATCGTATTAAAGAGTTGATGAAGACATCAAACGGTAAGTACATTGCACCACAAGTTGTGGAAGGGGCTATCGGTAAAGATCACTTTATCGAGCAGATTGCCGTTATTGCAGACACACGTAAGTTCGTGTCGGCACTGATTGTTCCTTGTTTTGATTCTCTGGAAGAGTACGCAAAAGAGTTGAACATTGCGTATCACGATCGTGTGGAATTGATCAAACACCATCAAATCGTTGAGATGCTTGAAAAGCGCGTGAATGACTTACAAAAAGAACTGGCTAAGTTTGAGCAAGTTAAGAAATTCAAACTGTTACCAAAAGCGTTCTCGATGGATGATGGCGAGTTGACCCCAACACAAAACTTCGTCGCAAAGTCATTCATGACAAATACCAAGATGAAATTGAAGAAATGTACAATGAAAAGTCGGATAAAAAGTAATTTAGACGATTTTAAATTGTAGATTGATGAAAAATCCCCATGTGTACATTGTGCTGCTCATGGGGATTTTTTATGTTCGGATATAACGGATGCTTATCACCTTATTCAAGCGAGAATAGGAAGATGGTCTCTGTTTGATGAAATTATCTACTCTATTTTTAATTACTCTCCCTTTCTAGTTCTGAATTTGCCTCTCTAAATAGCGCCTAACCCTGCCTTTATTCTTATTTGCAGTATCTTGTTCAAAATTAGACCAATGTCGCGTTAGACCCATTGATAATAAAACGTTACATTTGTTGTGGTAACTTGCGTGTTGTTATGACAAGCGCAAGACATAGCTGAAAACGCGGAAGTATTTCGATTAGGCTACGAATAAGACCTAGACTATGTAAAACCAGACCGATCCGTTGGCCTTACGGTGAGGTACTGGTAAGGAGAGCAATTATGACAGCGATGTTGTCAGGTGCAGAGATGGTAGTTCAGTCTCTGATAGAAGAGGATGTAGAGCAAATTTTTGGTTATCCAGGCGGCTCCGTTTTGGATATTTATGACGCACTGCATGCTAAAACCGATCAAATTAAACATGTATTAGTGCGACATGAGCAAGCGGCAACACACATGGCGGATGGTTATGCCCGCGCAACAGGTAAACCTGGTGTGGTGCTAGTGTGCTCAGGCCCTGGAGCGACAAATACGATTACCGGTATTGCGACAGCCTATATGGACTCGATCCCAATGATCGTGATTTCAGGTAACGTGCCAAATAACCTGATAGGCAATGATGCTTTTCAAGAGTGTGACATCGTTGGTGTCTCTCGTCCTGTGGTGAAACACAGTTTTTTGGTGAAAAAAGCAGAAGATATCCCTGAAACGATCAAAAAAGCGTTTTATATCTCGACGACTGGTCGACCTGGTCCGGTTGTGATTGATTTACCAAAAGACATTTTGAACCCACAAATCAAGCTTCCTTATGAATACCCTGAAAGCATTTTGATGCGCTCCTACAAACCAACGACCTCGGGTCATAAAGGTCAAATCAAGAAAGCGCTGAAAGCTTTGGTTGAAGCCAAAAAACCTGTGCTATACATCGGTGGTGGCGCTGTCATTTCAGGAGCTCATGAATATATTCAAGTTCTTTCGGATCAATTAAATCTTCCGGTTGTCAGTACTTTGATGGGATTAGGGGCTTTCCCTGGGACTCATAAACACTCACTCGGTATGCTTGGCATGCATGGCACATATGAAGCCAATATGGCGATGCACGAGGCAGATTTGATTTTTGGTATTGGTGTTCGATTTGATGACCGTACGACTAACAATCTTGAGAAGTACTGTCCAAACGCCAAAATCATGCATATCGACATCGATCCATCTTCGATTTCCAAAAACGTTAAAGTGGATCTGCCTATCGTAGGTTCCGCTGAAAAAGTATTGGAACACATGGTTGGGTTGCTTAATGATCAAGGACTAGCGAATGATAGAGCGGCTCTAGATTCTTGGTGGGATGCCATCCAAGTGTGGCGAGATCGTCAGTGTTTAAGTTATGAAACGTCAGAAGAACGCATCAAACCTCAGCAAGTTATTGAAACACTGCATAAGCTGACAAATGGTGATGCGTACGTTGCCTCTGATGTTGGTCAGCATCAAATGTTTGCAGCCTTGTATTACCCATTTAATAAACCGCGTCGCTGGATCAACTCTGGTGGTCTAGGCACTATGGGCTTTGGTTTACCAGCGGGTATGGGCGTGAAGTTTGCCATGCCAGAGGAAGAAGTCGTGGTGGTTACTGGTGATGGTAGCATCCAGATGAATATTCAAGAGCTATCGACGGCAATGCAATACGATATTCCGGTGAAGATCATTAACTTGAATAACCGATTTTTGGGCATGGTAAAGCAATGGCAAGACATTATTTATCAAGGCCGTCACTCTAACTCATACATGAGCTCCGTTCCGGATTTTGCCGCAATTGCAGAAGCTTATGGTCACGTCGGCATTCGTATTGAAACGCCAGATCAGCTAGAGGCTGGTTTGCAAAAAGCGTTAGATATGAAAGATCGTCTGGTTTTCGTTGATATCAATGTTGACGAAACTGAACACGTATACCCAATGCAAATTAAAGGTGAGGGTATGGATAAGATGTGGCTAAGCAAAACGGAGAGAACTTAATATGAGACACATTATTTCTTTGTTATTGGAAAACCAACCGGGCGCATTATCTCGAGTTGTGGGGCTATTCTCTCAGCGTGGTTACAACATTGAATCTCTAACGGTTTCCCCTACGGATGATGAAACCTTATCGCGCCTCAACATCACAACGACATCGGATGAAATGCAACTTGAACAAATTCAGAAGCAACTTAATAAGTTGATTGATGTGCTGAAAGTCCAAGAAGTCACCGAGTTTGATCACATCGAGCGTGAGCTTATGATGGTGAAGGTCAAGGCGAGTGGGTTCGCTCGAGCCGAGGTTAAACGAACCGCTGATATCTTCCGTGGTCAAATCGTTGATGTTACTTCTGCCCAGTATACTGTGCAGTTGGCAGGCACCAGTGAAAAGCTCGATGCTTTTATTCAAGCCATTTCTGAAGTGACCGATGTGGTTGAAGTGGCGAGAAGTGGTGTTGTGGGGATAGCTCGTGGTGAGCGTGCTCTAAAACCGTAACGGAGATCTCACGGTAGATTTTTCTGATGTGCGGTATTTATCATTATTTTATTGAGGCCATCCTATTAGGGTGGCTTTTTATAGAGTAATCTTCTTTAATTATGCTCAGCTTTAGGATCCAAATTGCCGTGCTATTGTCCGACTAAGTCATTTTTCTGAAATTGTCTTATTCAACTTTTTGATAATAAACAATGATATGATGATCGCTTAGTGAATTCATACGATAGGCGTACATGTGAAAATTAGAAAACTAATCGGATCATTGCTAGCAACGACACTTGTGCTTAGTGCGCTTATTTCTGTTTATTACTATCAGAAGTATCAAGCTTTGCTCGTTAATAATATCGAGAGCACAGCAAAAGAAGCCCTTCATCAGCTTTCCTATTCGGAACGAGAATACAGCAACATTAAAGATCAAATGGTGTCCATTAGCGATCTTCTTGCTCATAGTCAGAGTCTTTACGATTACGTTCGTGAACCCAGTGACACACACCTCTTGATCTTGCAGAAAGTTTGGCGGTCAGTTGCGGTGAACCAAAAGTGGTATACCCAAATCCGTTTTCTTGATAGCGCAGGTAAAGAGAAGATAAAAATTAAGTATGATTTTCCTCTGGAATTGCGCTTGCTACCCCGATTTTCAAGTTAGAAGACAAATCACCTCGTGCATATTTTCAAGATGCGACAGCTCTCGCCAACGGGAAAATAGGCTCATCAGGGATTGAGCTGGAGCAAGAGAGTGGTGAGATTGTCTACCCATACCGTCCATCCGTTCGTTTAGTTACGCCCGTTGCTATAGATGAACGAAGAGTCGGGTATCTCGTTTTAAATGTGGATATCGAGTACCTTTCTGCTCGGCTTAATTACTCCCCAGTACGAGATTTCAATATTGAACTGATTAATCAACAAGGCTTTTATGTGGCAAGCGCCCATCAAGACAAACTGTATGGCAATATCATCCCGGATCGCTCGCGTTTTAACTTGGGTCTAATACACCCCAAGGTATGGCAAAAATTAGGCTCAAACAAAATGGGCTATGAATACGATGGCAAAAGATTAGTCGTGTTCAATACGATTAATTTTGTGCCGGGCGAGTCCCTATACTTGGTTGTTGATCTTGCTGATACTCAACTGAGTGAAAGAGCGCATGATGAGATCGAAAATCTGGTTCAAGAAGCGAGCTTGATGCTGAGCTTTGTCTTGGTATTCGCTTTACCCATCACTGCGTTAGTTTGGCACTATCGACGTTTTAGTGTGGAATCAAAATTAGCCCGTGCTGCGCTTGATGGCATGACCGCGGTCATGATCTCTGATCCATCGCATCGCATCATCATGGTCAACCAAGAGTTTGAGAACATGATGGGCTATGCGTCCGGGCGAGTGCGTGGCTGGAATGCGCATCAACTGATTTTTCTTCCGGTGGATATAGAAAACATTCTGGCCATTTGGAACAAACTAAGCGTAGAGCAAGTGTGGGAGGGGGAAGTGCGTTGTCGTACGAAACTCAACCATGTATTTACGGCGATTATGCGTATTCAAGCCATTATGGCGAAGCCTGGCAAAGTGAGTTACTACATCACATCCCTTGTTGATATATCCGAACGCAAGCAATTAGAAGAGAAACTGCGTAATTTAAGTGAAAAAGACAGTCTGACCGGATTGTGGAATCGTCGAAAGTTTGAAGAGCAGTTACTCTTTCATGCCAATGTGATAGAGCGTTATCCTGACATGCAAAGCACCTGCCTCGCGTTGATTGATATTGATCATTTTAAAAAGATCAATGATCAACTGGGTCATGATGAGGGCGATAAGGTCATTCGACAAGTCGCTGAAACGTTACTAAATGGCGTTCGTAATACCGATATTGTGGCTCGTGTGGGAGGGGAGGAGTTTGCAGTAATTATGCCTCACACGACGATGAATGAGGCCAAAATTGTATTGAATCGGCTTAGAATCGCGGTGGAATTGAGTAATGATCTACCAGTAACAATCAGTGTTGGCTACAGCGATTTAACCGCAGACCGAACACACAGTTATAAATGTGCCGATATTGCATTGTACGACTCGAAAAATGCGGGGAGAAACCGTATCTCTGTTTGCCATAGTTTTGATGATACCGCTTAAACCTAAAACGCTAATACCAAAAGAAAAAATCGGGAAAGCCCGATTTTTTTGGATCTTTTGAACGTACTAGGTCGAACGTATTAAGCGATTTCGAGAATGTTTTCGATGCGCTGCATTGTATTGAGGAGGTGCTTGTCTAATAGTTCGCTTGCCTCCTCACTATTTTTGGCAAGTACAAGCTTCATGATCATCTCATGCTCTTGGATATTAAACAGATCATCTTGCGTTGAGTTTAATGTTTGCATTGCATAGAAGCGGTAACGCTTGATTTGGTTAATCAAATCCGTGAAGAACTCAAACATGTTTTTCGAGTCAGCGCCCTCAAGCAGTGAAGCGTGAAATTGATGGTGCTTATCTTCCCATTCTTTCCAGCAAAAGGTCTCATTAAAGTGCAGACGAGACAGCTTGTGATAAGAGGTGAGTACTTCCAATTCCCAATTTTCATCGCCAGCTAAGATCGCCTTTTTCAGCAACACAGAAGAAATCACACGCAGGCTTTCATAGAGGTCGTTTAACTCTTTTTTGCATACTGGAGCAACCCAGCAACCTTTCTGAGGTTCAAGTATTACGTACTTACTCCAAGACAATAGTGCTAATGCTTCACGGATTGGTGATGCGCCCACGTTGTACTTTTCTTTCAGATCCGCCACGACAAGCTTTTGACCTGGTTGGAGTTCACCTGTCAGGATATCTTGACAGATCATCTTTGATACTTTGTCGGTAAGAGTGGGACTAGACACAAGCTGCCTCATTGAAATTTTATCGTATTGATAAATTAAACGGTACGTAGTTCTGTTGTGAGTGATAATATAGCGTACTGATTATGAGGGCAAGATAAAATATATAAAAAAGGGCATAAGCCCTCTTTTTATTTAACTGATGATTGAATTCTTCAGTCTTATAGAACGTGTACAGACGCAGTGTTTGTTGTGCCTGAAGCAACTAGAGCACCAGAAACCATTACTACGATGTCGCCTTTGTTGCCTAGACCAGATTCTAGAGCAAGTTCTTTACCCGCTACGTAGAACGCATCAGTGTTCTCGATAGAATCAACAACGACTGGAGTAACACCTTTAGTAAGAACTAGCTGTGCAGCAGTCTTAGTGTTAGTTGTCAGTGCTAGGATGTTTGCAGTTGGGAAGTACTTACGTACTGAACGTGCAGACTTACCACCTTCCGTTGCAACAACGATTAGTGGAGCCGCCAATTTCTCAGCTGTGTCTACCGCACCTTTACATACTGCTTCAGTGATACGTAGACGTGGGCTATCTAGACGTGAACCTAGCTCAGCTTTTAGTACAGAGTCTGTACGTTTAGCGATTTGAGCCATGATTGTTACCGCTTCTACTGGGTACTTACCTTTAGCAGTTTCACCAGAAAGCATTACTGCATCAGTACCATCCATTACTGCGTTAGCAACGTCGCCTGCTTCTGCGCGAGTAGGACGTGGGTTGTTGATCATAGAATCAAGCATTTGAGTTGCAGTGATAACCATCTTACGAGCACGGTTACACTTCTCGATCATCATTTTCTGAGCGAAGATTACTTCTTCTGCTGGGATTTCAACACCTAGGTCACCACGAGCAACCATGATGCCGTCAGAAAGCTCTAGGATCTCGTCGAAGTTATCAACACCTTCTTGGTTTTCGATCTTAGAGATGATGTGGATGTTCTCGCCGCCGTTTGCAGAAAGTACTTCACGGATTTCTTGAACGTCAGAAGCTTTACGGATGAAAGAAGCAGCTACGAAGTCAACGCCTTGCTCACAACCGAACTTAAGGTCGTTCTTATCTTTTTCAGATAGAGCAGGTAGGTTTACAGAAACGCCAGGTAGGTTAACGCCTTTGTTTTCACCTAGAGCACCGTTGTTAAGAACTTTACACTTAACTTCAGTTTCAGTTGTAGAGATAACTTCCATCTCGATTAGACCGTCGTCTACAAGGATAGTGTTACCAGCGTTTAGGTCGTTAGCAAAACCTGCGTAAGTTACTGCAACTTTGTCTTTGTTACCAACAACTGAGATATCAGTTGTGAAAGTGAATTCTTGACCAGCTACTAGATCAACGTCGTTGCCGCCTTCTAGTTTGATAGTACGGATTTCTGGGCCTTTAGTATCTAGAAGGATAGCTAGCTGTTTGCCAGTGTTCTTCATTACTTCACGGAAGTTCGCGATACGAGTGCCGTGCTCTGCGTAGTCACCGTGAGAGAAGTTAAGACGCATAACGTTCATGCCTGCGTTTACTAGTTCAGTTAGCTTCTCTACAGATTCAGTTTTAGGGCCAATCGTACATACGATTTTGGTCTTTTTCATGGAAGATACTCTCCGGTAAGTATAGTTACAATTTGAAAGTCGGTATTTACTCTGAAGTAGGGGCGTTTTGGGTGACATTTAGTGCCTGTCACCTACCGATTTTTCGCCACATTATTGGAACTTCAGGTTCTGAAAGTCTTTCACCAAGTTTAGTCATTTTATGACTAAAAGTTCGGCGATTTTGGTTACTATTTTGTGACTAATGCCGCTTTATATGCAGTAAGTTGCAAAAAATAACCGTCAATTCTGTAATTTTTTCTTTTCGGTCGCGAATTCTACCACTGAATGAATCCAATATCACTGTTTAAGAATTGTCTTAGGACAAGGTTTTATCGAGAATTATTAATTTTTAGATCGAAATAAATAGACTAAAAGTTTCGGTTTGACTATAATAAGTTTCATATCGAAACTTATAAATAAAATTAAAATGTCGAAACGAAACACGCAACTAAGAAGACATGCCATTTCTAACCTAGTAAATGAACTGGGTGAAGTCAGTGTTGATGAGCTGGCTCAGAAGTTTGAAACCTCTGAAGTCACGATCAGAAAGGACTTAGCTTCTTTGGAGAAAAATGGCCAGCTCTTACGTCGTTACGGTGGAGCGATTGCCATTCCTACCGAAGTTATTCATGAAGAAATGAGTCCGGTAGTTTCGACTCGAAAGTTAAAGCTCGCAAAATCAGCTGCAGCTTTGATCCGAGATCACAATCGGATTGTTATCGACAGTGGCAGTACAACGGCGGCACTCATTCAGCAATTGAACGATAAACGTGGCTTGGTTGTGATGACAAATTCGTTGCATGTCGCCAATGCTTTGAATGAATTAGAAAGTGAACCGACGTTACTTATGACCGGTGGCACGTGGGATACCCATTCAGAATCCTTTCAAGGCAAAGTCGCCGAATCCGTATTGCGAGCATACGACTTTGACCAGTTATTTATTGGCGCAGATGGGGTCGATCTCGAGCGTGGGACCACAACATTTAACGAGTTGGTTGGCTTAAGCAAGGTCATGGCTGAGGTGTCACGTGAAGTCATCGTGATGATCGAGTCTGAGAAAGTGGGACGTAAGATCCCTAATTTAGAGTTGGCTTGGCAACAAATTGATGTGCTGATTACCGATGCAGACTTACAGCCTGAACACAAAGAACAGATTGCAGAACATGGCGTAAGGGTTATTTGCGCTTAAAAACCGAATTATCTTTACCTTCCCAAACCAAAGTGGCCTTTGCTTGCTGCCTCTATTGGAATGATACCAAGCAAAGTAAGTGATCAGAGTTAGCGTGCGTTATCACAAGCTAAAATGACCCATTACTTACTACGATTGTTATTGAGCCAGGGAAGAACAAAACTATAAATGGAGAGAAAAACATGTGTGGAATCGTAGGTGCAGTAGCACAACGAGACGTTGCGGAAATTTTGGTAGAAGGCCTACGCCGCTTAGAATATCGCGGATATGACTCTGCGGGAGTGGCGATTGTCGATGGTGACGCTAACCTAACGCGTATTCGTCGTTTGGGGAAAGTACAAGAGCTTGCTGATGCCGTTGAACAAGCAAAGGTGATTGGTGGTACTGGTATTGCGCACACACGCTGGGCAACGCATGGTGAACCATCAGAAGTCAACGCGCATCCACACATGTCTGGTGACATCGCGGTGGTACACAACGGCATCATTGAAAACCATGAATCGCTACGAGCGTTACTTCAATCTCGTGGCTACGTTTTTGAATCTCAAACCGATACCGAAGTGATCGCTCACTTAGTTGAGTGGGAGCTGCGTACATCAGAAACACTACTTGAAGCGCTACAGAAAACGGCGAAGCAATTAGAGGGGGCTTATGGCACCGTCGTTGTGGATCGCAAAGACCCATCTCGAATCGTCGTTGCTCGCTCTGGTAGCCCAATCGTCATTGGTTTTGGTGTGGGTGAGAATTTCCTTGCATCAGACCAACTTGCTCTTCTTAACGTGACACGTCGTTTCATGTACTTAGAAGAGGGGGATGTTGCAGAAATCACTCGCCGCGAGGTGACTGTGTTTGATACAACGGGTGAGCGTGTCGAGCGAGAGATCACTGAATCAAACGCAGAACATGACGCTGGCGATAAAGGTCAGTACCGTCACTTCATGCAAAAAGAAATCTATGAGCAACCAACGGCGCTGATCAATACAATGGAAGGCCGTATCACGGCAGATTCTGTTGTTACTGAAGCCATTGGTGTCAACGCGGCAGAAATCCTGAGCAAAGTAGAACACGTACAGATCGTCGCATGTGGTACCTCTTACAATGCTGGTATGACCGCACGTTACTGGTTTGAAGATATTGCGGGCGTGAGCTGTGACGTAGAAATTGCGTCTGAATTCCGTTACCGCAAGTTTGTAACGCGTCCTAATAGTCTGCTGATCACGCTTTCTCAATCTGGTGAAACGGCGGATACACTGGCTGCACTTCGCCTTGCAAAAGAGAAAGGCTACATGGCGGCAATGACCATCTGTAACGTAGCTGGTTCTTCTTTAGTGCGTGAATCTGACTTTGCATTCATGACTCGTGCAGGAGTGGAAATTGGTGTAGCTTCAACCAAAGCGTTCACCACTCAGCTTTCTGCATTACTCATGTTAGTGACGGCACTTGGTAAGCAACAAAACCGCATTAGTAAAGAGAAAGAAAAAGAGATCGTAGAAGCGCTGCACGCGTTACCGAAGCAAATCAATGCCGCCCTATCTTTTGAGAAAGAGATTGAAGAACTGGCGACGGACTTTGCGGATAAGCACCACACATTGTTCTTAGGCCGTGGCGAGTTCTACCCAATCGCGATGGAAGCGTCTCTTAAACTGAAAGAGATTTCTTATATCCACGCAGAGGCGTACGCAGCCGGTGAGCTAAAACATGGCCCTCTCGCGCTGATTGATGCTGACATGCCAGTTGTTGTTGTTGCGCCAAGCAACGATCTATTGGAAAAACTGAAATCGAACGTAGAAGAAGTACGTGCTCGTGGTGGCTTGCTGTACGTATTTGCAGATGAAGACGCAGGCTTCGAAGCGGATGAAACGATGAAGATCATCAAGATGCCACACGTTAGTGAAATCACAGCGGCGATCTACTACACGATCCCAATGCAGCTTTTGTCTTACTACGTAGCGCTGATCAAAGGTACCGACGTAGACCAACCTCGTAACTTAGCAAAAGCGGTAACGGTTGAGTAAGGGTTAGTTTGAAACAAAGAACCGATGTCGGAAGACAATAAAGTTTGATCATATACAATAAAGATTGATCGTTTTTGACCTCCTGCTAAGTTTAACTTAGTCGGAGGTTTTATATCAGATGCAGATAAGCCACTCAATAAGAAAGACCAAAAGCGTTTAGATGAAAACGAGGCAGAAGGGACGGGGAAGGACTATGTTCCTTTCATTAAAGTCGGAGAGTTCAGCAGTTCTGGCGAAAGCGTTCGTGTTAAAAGTGCCACTGTTGGCCGAGTCCATCACTTATTCTCTGGAAATGAGCTTGCCGCATTTTGGTGTTCGATTGGTGTGAAGAGGTCATCGACATTCGAGAGCAGTTTCCTATTCCTCTTGCTGACTCTTTGATTATTTGCCGCCAACTAGGTATTCGCCACCCTCAAGAAAAGGGCGAGCTTAAAATAGTGACTACGGACTTAATCATCGATTTTGCTGATGGCTCCCAGTTAGCGATCCCCGTAAAGCCAGCTCTAAAGCTTGATGACAAGCGCATTGTCGAAAAGCTTCAAATAGAGAAAGCGTACTGGGAAGCAGTAAAAGTACCCTGTCCCATTTTTACCGATCAAGAAGTCTCCAACGATCTCAAAATGAACCTGAAGTGGATAAAACCACTTATCGATATAGATACTGAAGTCGAATTCAAAAGTTTTTTAAAAAAAAGGAGGCCAATGGCCTCCGAAAAAGATCAAGTTTCGTACTAGCAATCGCTTCGCTTGCGATTCTGATAGTTCTCGGGGGGAGCCAAGAACCTGCCTTTCAGGTGAACGGAGGAGAACGTATTCTTCTATTCTTACCGACAGCGGATAGCGATATTCAACACAAAATAACAAAAAGTTAAGAACATGAAATAAGTAAATGAAACTGCTTAAATTCAGTGACTTACTCAGCGTCGTTCACTTGGTACTACTATATTTTCTTGGCGACTCTTTGTCCAGTTTATTAAGCTTAATTTGCGACGAACTTTATGGCCTGCGCCATAAAATCTAGTGGCGACGTGATGCTATTTGCTTTGCCATTGAAGCCATAGGTTTGTGCGTATGAGAGAACAGTTTCTTGTAGGACTCACATAGATAATTTTGCCTGTGAGTTTCCCCTTCTACAGGAACAATTCTTTGTTTAGGGCAACCACCATGACATTGCGATAAGTACTCACAGCTCTGGCAAAGCGCGGTAAGTGTTGCCGATTTACTTTGACCAAATGCTTTCTGCTGTTTGC
This sequence comes from Vibrio alfacsensis, assembly GCF_003544875.1. Taxonomy (NCBI): domain Bacteria; kingdom Pseudomonadati; phylum Pseudomonadota; class Gammaproteobacteria; order Vibrionales; family Vibrionaceae; genus Vibrio; species Vibrio alfacsensis. The sequence goes on along the minus strand of NZ_CP032093.1, from coordinate 2,766,207 downwards.
TTTGAGCAAGTTCCAACATAGGCTGAGAATGAATATTACCCAGCTTGTTTTCAGGATAAACAAAGTGATCGCATGAGTAGAGATCGCCATTGGCCTCAAGTACCAAATTATCACCGCAGTTCTCACTAAAAATGCACAGTCCTGCTGGATAACCTAAATGTTGCGCCAGTAGCATTTCAAATGCTTGAATGTGTATCTTACCTAGATCTTGTTTGACCCACTCATCAAAGACATCGGTCATGAAGGTGCCATATCCAGATTTAGGGACCGAGAATGGCGTGACCTCTTGGGTGAGGGTTGGGTCAAATCTCTCTTTCTGTAGGGCATCTTGTTCAACCACAGGAATGAACTGCATATGGGTTGAGCCTAGAGACTTTAAAGTTTGGTAGACCTGTTTTCCTTTGTCCCAATTTGCGTCATTGACCACTGTTAAAGTGTTAAACTCAACCTTGTGTTCTAAGAGTAGGCCGATGACGTGCTTTACTCGCTCGAATGTCGGCTTGCCATTGGTTGAAATACGATATTTGTCATGGATGGACGCGTCACCATCCACCGATAGTCCAATAAGGAACTGATGCTGAGCAAAAAATTCTGCCCATTGATGGTTGATGGCTATGCCGTTGGTTTGGAAACTATTGGTGATCCTTTTACCTGCGCTGTACTTGTTTTGAAACTCGACTGCTGACTTGTAAAAGTCGAGACCAGCCAGTGTCGGTTCACCACCTTGCCAAGCAAAATCCACATGCTGTTGAGGAGAGCTTTCGATATAAGTTCTGACATACTCTTCAAGCATCTCCATACTCATTCGGCTTTGCTGCGGATAGAAGGCATCTTTCTCAAGGTAAAAGCAGTAGTCGCACTTGAGATTACATTGATGGCTGACTGGTTTGGTCATGATGTGAAAAGGAGATTGTGACATGTCTGCACCCATACGAAAAGTTCCCGCACTGGGCGGGAACGTGTAGTTTAAGCGATTTTCTTCTTCAGATTTTTGGCATCGAATTCTAAGCCAATGTTCTCTTTTTCGAGCCACTCTTTCATCCGTCGCTCGGCAAAGGACGAGATCTCTTCGTACCCTTTGGTATTGAACAAGTTCTCTGTCTCTTTTGGATCTTTCTCAAGGTCGATGAGGATCTTGTAATGCTTGTCATAGACCAAGCTCTCAACGTACTTGTATTGATCAAATCGGAACATGCGCGAGAAGTAGTTCTCACAGAATACTTCTTTGTGCGTAACGGAATTTTCGTTTAAACAGCTCTGTTTAAAGCTTTTACCATCGATGTTTTCTGGAACATCAATATCACACAGGTCAAGCAGCGTTGGCATGATGTCAACGGTCGAAACCATGTTTTGGTTATCCACTTCACCAGCTTGGATCGCTTGTGGATAGCGAATAATCATTGGTGTTTTAGCGGACTCTTCATAAAAAACGGTCTTGGCGATCAAACGGTGGCTGCCCATCATCTCACCATGATCGGATGTAAACACCACAATGGTATTATCATCAATGCCTTGCTGTTTTAGTTGCTCAAGGACTAACGCGACGAGCCAATCGGTTTTTTCAATCAGTAAACCGTATGTTGAGATGAACTGCTTCCAGTAATTTTCATCCAGATCATCGAGCTCTTTGTACATGTAATCTTCATGTTTGATCATGCCTTCAATGTACTTGTCAGAGAAGTTTTCCGGTAGGCCTTTGCGCTCTTCATCGCGTAGGTATTTTTCGTCATCGTTACGGCAAAAGAAGATCGCATCAGAGATGTTTTTACCACCGACAGGGCCACCTAAAGTCTTACAAATGTCATGTGGGTTGATGAATGACAGAGTCAGATAGAAGGGGTTCTCACGATCTTTCTTAATGAAGTCGATTGCGTCTTTGGCAAAGACGGTATCGTATACCGAACCTTCCGCAAGATAACCGCCACCCGTGTAGCTCATACTGCCTTGTTCATCGATGCCTTTCCAACCATAGCCTGCCGCATGCTCTTTACCAAAGAAACCTGTGTCGTAACCGGCTTCCTTAAACGCTTCACCCATGGTTTTTGCACTGGCTAGGAAGTTTTCGGTAGTTGGAAACTCACCCGTTTGGTGTTCGATGATTTCTTCATTGTCGATCAAACCGTGATTGTGCGGCATTAAGCCAGTAAACATACTTGCGCGCGCGGGGCAGCAAAGTGGGTAAGAGCTGTAACTTTGTTCAAATCGTTTGCCTTCTTCGGCAAGCGTATCTAACCCCGGGGTTTGGACGAATTCGTTTTTACCTGAGCCGTCTGCCATTGCAGTTGACCACTGGTCAGCAACAATAAAAATCACGTTTGGTTTTTTGTTCTTCATTGTTATTCTCAATAGTAGTAGGTTGTGTACTACTATATTGTATTTTGGTGCATTGTCCTAGCGAGAGACCAGCAAAGTGTGAGGCTGATTTTATGGCGATGATCATAACGCTGTCTGTTATTTAAGCAAAAGAGAGCACAATTGTGCTCTCTTTTTGCGTTTAAAACTCTCTATAAAGAGATGTTTTCTTCTGTTTTGCCATCAAAGATATGGCAAAAGCTAGTGTCGAGATTGAAGTAGAATCTTCTACCAATATCCGCTGTAGTAACATCGATACACGACACGCGAGCGATGATCAGATTGCCACCAACTCGGAAATGTAGGTATTTTTCGTTACCCATGTTTTCAACGACAGAAAGCTTGCCTTCAATGGTGTTCAACGCATCGGCAGTTTCAGAAATTGAAATATGTTCAGGGCGAATACCAAAATACACTTTGGTATCAATATGCTGACTAAACTTAGTCGTTTTGTGTGTTGGAATTACTACGCGTGAGCCAGGTGCAAGCTCAATGAAGTAGTTGCCATCTTCTTCACGTAAAGCCGTGTCGACCAGATTCATCGCAGGTGAGCCAATAAAGCCTGCAACAAATTTGTTGGCAGGGTAGTTATACAAGTTAGCTGGAGAGTCGACTTGCATGATTTCGCCTTTGTTGAGTACGCAAATGCGATCGCCCAGCGTCAGAGCTTCAGTTTGGTCGTGGGTGACGTAAATCATGGTCGCCGGGTTGCCTTCTTCTTTCAATGATTGGTGAAGCTGGGCAATTTTTACGCGCATTGATACACGCAGCTTGGCGTCTAAGTTTGAAAGCGGTTCATCGAATAAGAACACTTCCGGCTTACGTACAATGGCTCGACCTACTGCCACACGCTGTCTTTGACCACCGGACATCTCTTTAGGCTTGCGGTAAAGAAGATCAGTGATTTCGAGTTTTTCCGCAGCTTCAGTGACACGCTCTTTGATCTCTTCTTTGGGTTTCCCCTGCATTTTTAAGCCGAAAGCCATGTTGTCGAAAACGGTCTTATGCGGATAGAGCGCGTAGTTTTGGAACACCATGGCGATCCCACGATCTTTAGGCGCAAGGTCGTTAACCACGCGCTCGCCGATACGGATTTCACCACCGGATATTTCCTCTAGGCCTGCAACCATGCGTAGTGTGGTCGATTTGGCACAACCTGATGGCCCAACAAAGACCATGAATTCACCGTCATGGATATCAAGATCGATACCATGCACAGCTTTAAAACCGTTTTCGTATTGCTTTTCTACTTTACGTAGGCTTACCGTTGCCATGATTTACTCCGCAACCTTATTAAAGATTAAAAATTCTGCGTAGCCAACTCAGTTGAGAGTCGACTGCTTGTTGTGATGCTGCTGGCTGTTTTTTACGTGATTTGACCAAGTTGTTTAGTGCTGCTAGCGTTTTTAAGTATTCGTTAGTCTCTCTGGCTGGGTAGCCAGAAAGGTGACTGTTTGCTGGGCAAGAACGAGTGACCCCAGCTTGTGCTTTGATACGGCTGTTTTGACCTATGGTCACGCCGCCAGTGATTCCCACTTGTCCGTGGATTAATACGTTGTCTTCAATGATCGTCCAGCCGGCAATACCAACTTGGGAAACCAGTAGGCAGTTTTGGCCGATTTTTACGTCGTGGCCAATTTGAATCAAATTGTCGAGTTTAGTTCCCAACCCGATCACCGTATCGCCTAATGTGCCTCTGTCGATGGCATTGTTGCAGCCTATTTCGACGTTGTTTTCAATGATCACTCGTCCTACGCTCTCTAAGCGAACATACTGGCCCTTTTCATCATTGAGATATTCAAAGCTGTAGTTGCCAATAGAGCAGTTGGAATCGATGGTGACATTGTCGCCAATTACAGTGCCTTCTTTGATAACGGTGTTGGCGTGGATAGCTACATTGTTACCAATGGTCACACCATTCATGATTTTGACACCCGGCTTGAAGTGACAGTTATCGCCAATCGTTGTGTGTTTGCCAATGTAAACATCCGCTATCTCAGACGTGTTTTCTTGGTCATCTAAGCGATAACGCTGAACTTTGTACCAGGTCAGTAAAGCGTTTATATCCTCTGCTTTCAGTCGGTCTATGATGATGACTGTCGCGGATGTGTCTTGGCAAATGGATTCTGGTCCAATAATGACGTCTGCCAAGCATCGCTTAATTTTTTTAAGGTCACTGGGCTGACGAACAATCGCCAAACCTCCAGGGCTAGGGTGAGTGAGTTCGACAATACTATCGATGCTCAATTCAGGATTACCTTTTACAACACCATTTAATAGCGTGGCGATGTCAGTGACCTTTATCATTACGATTTCCTTAATAGGTTAGAAGCGATACAGAGCCATCAGTTTTAGCTTATTGTACTCTTCGTTACCTGAGTCAATTTTGCCGCTGCCCGTGTCTTCTTGTTTATCTTCGTTGAACAGTTCAACCTCAGCGCTCACCATCCAATCTTCGAAGTTGTGCTGGTAACCTAAAGTTGTTTTGTTGACGGTACCAAAATACTCATTGCCATTAGCTAAGTTTTTGGTCGTTTTTTCGGTATAGCGTTGTTTAATGAACACTCGACCGCCCGTATCAAAGCTGTATGCAATTTCTGGTTCAATATACAGTTCTTTAAAGTTCTCTAATTGCTCACCGGATACGCCGCTATCGGTGTCTTTGTCTTCATAATAAATCTCAACACCAGCGAATACTTTGCCAAAATTCTTATAAGGCTTAATCATCAGTTTGTAATATGTCTGATCTTTGTCACCCCATACACTGGTATTGAGGTCATCAGTCGTATTTTGCAGGCCATAGGAAGCCTGAGCATAGAAACCACCTTTCCAATCGTTGTTCCAGTACCCAAGGAAGGTATAAAACTGATGTTGGTCCTTGGTGATATCACCGACCTGTGAGCCTTGTCTATGGTCACCGCGCTCAATCTCAGTTTGCCAACCAAGGCCAGTATTAAACCCGTTACCAAGCGCTCTTCGATACCTCAGGTTTGTCGCAAGTTGGTCACTGGTTCTTACTGAAGAGTTTGCCCCTTCCGCTGCTGGGTCCCAAATATCAGTGATCTGCTTATATGAGTAGTTGAGCGACAGTGGCAGTTCGTTGTTGTATAGATAGCCGGTGATTAAGCTATTCTCAGTGTACGTGTTGTTGCCGATCAGTGAGCCATCAGCTGCGTAAGATTTTTTATCCTCTCTTTCGTAAAAAGCCCCGACATTTCCCCCTGTACCATCGATTAATGATGAGAAAAAGTCTTGCTCTGCTGATTGTGGATCCGTGGAGTAGATATCAGCGAGTGCATGAGGTGCGATGAACGCGTTAGCGATAAGTACCGACAAGATTGACTTGTTCATTTTAAGTTCCGTTTTGGTAGATTAGGTAATTCAATAATGGTGGTACAGGGCGTACTACTAATATTTAGGATGTTGCTTTATTAGTCACTGGGATGAGTAGAATAATGTGATATTTGTCATGTTCGGAAAATAGAATGTATGCGTCAGATCTCAAAATGTTTGGGTGTAAATAGGTGGAAAGGGGAATTTATTGGTTGCTGTTAGACTATTTATTAGTATTTATCACTAGTCAGTGAAAACTTCGATTTGTCCCATGTTTTATTGGGATTAAGGGCTACGATTGATGATGGCTATCACAAAATAGTATTCGGCTTTGAGTCTGTCATTGATCTTAAATTAAACAGGGAGTTTAATTGGACGTACAGGGTGTACTACTAATTAGCAAAAGAATCCATACAAGGAAAACCAATAATGAACAAAGCCATCTTATCTACCTTGATCGCGACGAGCTGCATTTGCGGTTCAGCGGTGGCTCAAGAAATTGTTCCAGAAGCTAATGCTAAACTCCTTATTTGGGCAGACCATGGCCCGAGCACGCAATTTATGGAGTACGCTGCCAAAGAATTTAATGAGCAGAATGGTTATGACGTGTCATTTACCTTTCGCTCTTTGTCTCCCGTCGATACTACAACACGTTTGATTCAAGACGGCGGAACGACGCGTGTGGGAGATGTTGTTGAAATCGAACACGATACCTTAGGTCGCCTAGTGGTTGCGGGTGGCGTAATGGAGAACCTCGTTAGTGCAGACCGCATCGAAAAAGAGTTCATCCCAGGCGCGGTTGCCGCATCTAAAGCAAACAACGTTGGCTATGGCTTCCCAGTCTCTTTTGCAACTCTAGCGATGTACTACAACAAAGACCTGCTTAACGAAGAGCCAAAGACTTTTGAAGAGATCATCGATTTCTCAAAGACGTTTAATAACTCTCGCCAGAAGAAATACGCATTGCTGTGGAACGTACAGAACTACTACGAGTCTCGTATGTTTTTTGCGATGAACGGTGGCTATGAGTTTGGTGATGAGGGCTCTAACCCTCAAGACTTGGGTATAGCTAATGAGGGAGCGGTTAAGGGCTTAACTGCAATGCTCAAACTTAAAGAAGCGAACAGCGCAAATTCGGCTGACCTGACTGACCCGCAAGTACGTCGCGGTCTGTTCCAAGAGGGCAAAGTCGCTACGCTTATTGATGGTCCTTGGGCAGAAGCGGGCTTTAAGAAGTCTGGCATTAATCTAGGTGTTACTTCTATTCCTACTCTAGATGGTCATCATCCACGTACTTTCTCAACGGTTCGCCTTGCCGTTGTGTCTGCGTTTACTGAGTATCCACGCGCATCTCAATTGTTTGCAGATTTCTTATCGTCAGAAGCGATGGCGGAAAAACGCTATGAGATGACGGGTGCGATTCCTCCAGTAACTACCGTTATGCAAGATATTGAGTCGAGTGCAACACCGCTGACTCAGGCTGTTATTAACCAAGGCTTCCACGCTGATGCGATGCCGTCTATCCCTGAGATGGGCTACATCTGGCAACCAATGGCTGCGGCTGTTACTGAGGTATGGAACAACGGTAAGGACGTAGAGGGTGTGCTGAACAAGGCGCAAACCATCGTCCAACAGCAAATCTCAATGCAACAGTAATTATTTGGATTATTCGCTATGCAATTAACTGCTAAGAATGAGGCGCCTAGCGCGCCTATCTCCCTGTTCATTATGGGGGGGAGTCAACTAAGAAGCGGTGCTCACCTGAAGGGCTTTGCCTTTCTATTTATCCAGATTGCCTTTGTTTACTTTGCGATGGATCTGTTTGCAGCCATCAAAGGACTGATTAGCTTAGGTGAGGTAGCCCAGACCCGTAAAGGCTTCGACATTATCCAAGGTGATAACTCGATCTTTATGTTGGTAGAAGGTGTGGTAGCCATCTTGATCATCGCCCTGTTTGCTTTGGTTTACCGAGCAAACGTCAATGATGCTAAGACTCTGGCTGACCAGAAGCCGCTAACCTTGAAACAGCAATGGGTTCGTATGTACGAGAAGAACTTTGCCTTCTTGATGCTTACACCGGCTGCTGCTGCCACATTGCTATTCATCATATTGCCAATCTCCATCACGGTGATGGTAGCTTTCACTAACTATTCTGCGCCGAATCATATTCCGCCAAGAAGTTTAGTGGATTGGGTTGGCTTTAAGAACTTTAGCGCTCTGTTTGAACTGAAAATCTGGTCTGGCACCTTCTTTGGTGTAGCAACTTGGACGGTAATCTGGGCAGTTTGTGCGACCGTCTTTACCTTTGGATTTGGCTTTTTATTGTCGCTTGCGGTAGAAAATCGTGACATCAAGTTCAAGAAAGCATGGCGTTTAATCTTTATTTTACCTTATGCGATTCCGGCGTTTGTGACTTTGCTTGTTTTCCGTCTCTTGCTCAATGGTGTAGGTCCGGTAAACAACCTGCTAAACAGCATCGGTATAGAATCAATTGGGTTCTTATCCGATCCATTTACAGCCAAGATTACCGTTATTTTGGTGAGTGTTTGGGCGAGCGCCCCATATTTCATGCTGATGATCTCAAGTGCATTGACCAATATTCCTGCGGACCTTTATGAAGCGGCTGAGGTTGATGGCGCGAGTAAGTTCCAGCAGTTTAAAGAAATCACGTTACCTATGGTTTTGTCTCAATTAGCACCGTCTTTGGTGATGACTTTTTCCCATAACTTCAACAACTTTGGTGCAATATACCTATTGACAGAAGGCGGGCCAATTAATCCGGATTATCGCTTTGCGGGCCATACCGATATCTTGATTACTTGGATCTATAAGTTGACCCTAGACTTCCAGCAATATCATATTGCCGCGGTTGTCTCGATAGTTATTTTCTTGTTCCTTTCTACGATTGCGATTTGGCAATTTAGAAGAATGAAATCATTCAAAGAAGATGTAGGTATGTAATTATGTCGACGACTAAGAAACCTCTAAAAATTAGTACCGTATTCGTCTATATCTTCTTGTCGCTTAATGCGTTAGCGGTGTTGGCTCCAGTGATTTGGACGATTTTGGCTTCATTTAAGCCCGGTACCAACCTATTTAGCTCAACCTTTACTGGATTCGAGTTTACTCTGGACCACTACCGTACGCTGTTAAACGATACTCCTTATATCCAATGGTATAAGAATACGTTTTATCTAGCGGTAGCAAACATGCTTATCTCGCTGGTTCTGGTTACCATCACAGCGTATACGTTCTCTCGCTACCGTTTTCGTGGCAAGCGTAATGTCATGCTGAGCATTCTAGTATTACAGATGTTTCCAGCATTTCTATCCATGACTGCTATCTATGTTCTGCTCTCCAAGTTGAATCTGATAGATAGCTACTGGGGCCTGTTGTTGGTCTACGTAACAGGTAGCCTGCCATTCTTGTCTTGGTTAGTGAAAGGCTACTTCGATGCTATTCCAACTTCACTGGATGAAGCGGCGAAGATTGACGGCGCAGGTCACTTAACCATTTTCTTCGAAATCATCTTGCCATTGGCAAAACCAATATTGGTATTTGTGGCACTGATGTCTTTCACTGCACCTTGGATGGATTTCATTTTGCCAACCTTGATCTTACGCAGTGAAGAGAAAATGACATTAGCGATCGGTATTTTCAGTTGGATTCGTTCCAACTCAGCCGAGAACTTCACTCTATTTACCGCAGGTGCACTATTGGTCGCGGTACCTATCACATTACTTTTTGTAGCAACTCAGAAACACATTGCTAAGGGCCTAGTCAGTGGCGCTGTAAAAGAATAAATCGATTGGCGGAAGCACCGCCAAGAGAAACAAAAACTAGGAAAGAAAATCTATGATAACGAAAAGCTCTATTGCGCACACGCCAAAGAGTGCGGACGCTTACGCCGTTAATAAAGAGACACTTCATTTAAGACTGCGCACAGCAAAGGCTGAGGTAGAACGTGTTGTTCTATGGATTGGTGACCCTTACCACTGGGCTGAAGGTGGCCTTGATGGTGGTAACTTAGGTGGCAGCGAGGCTCATGGTTGGGTAGGTGGCACTGAGGTGGAAATGGAACTAGAAGGTCAGACAGATCATCATGATCATTGGTTTGCAGAGTTCACTCCACCTAAACGACGTACACGTTATGGCTTCATTCTTTACGGAAAGGATGGTGAAAAGCTGGTTTATGGTGAAAAGCGTGTCGTTGATATTAGTGACCCAAAAGCTCAAGAGCTTGAATTGAGTAATATCAGTAACTTCTTCTGCTTTCCATACCTCAATCCACGCGATGTACTGGATACACCAAAGTGGGTAGAAAAAACGGTTTGGTATCAGATTTTCCCTGAGCGATTTGCGAATGGCAGACCAGAGATTTCGCCTGAAGGTGTAGAGCCTTGGGGTTCAGAACCAACGGCCTTTAACTTCATGGGTGGTGATCTTTGGGGTGTATTAGATAAGCTCGATTATCTGCAAGATCTTGGTGTCAATGGTCTTTATTTCTGTCCTATTTTCACCGCGAATGCGAACCACAAATATGACACAGTGGATTACTACAACGTCGATCCGGCTTTTGGTGGCAATGAGGCATTTAAAGCGCTCGTGAAAGAAGCGCACAAACGCGGTATGCGTGTGATGCTGGATGCCGTATTCAATCATATTGGTGATCAATCACCACTTTGGCTCGATGTGGTCGAAAAAGGCAAGGAGTCCAAGTACGCAGATTGGTTCTGGATTAATGAGTTTCCTGTCTACCCAGATACTCCGAAAGATGAGTGGGATTTTTGGAACTTCAACTACGAGACTTTTGCCAATGTAATTGAGATGCCGAAGCTCAACACGGAAAACGAAGAGTGCCGTGCATATCTTCTTGATGTTGCGCGTCATTGGGTAGAAGAGTTCGATATTGATGGCTGGCGATTGGACGTAGCGAACGAAGTTGATCACGAGTTCTGGCGAGATTTCCGCCGAGTGGTGAAAGGCATTAAGCCTGACTGCTACATTCTTGGTGAAATTTGGCATGAAGGGATGGCTTGGCTGCGTGGCGACCAATATGACTCACTAATGAACTACCCGATGACTCAAGCGATTACCGACTTCTTCGCACAAGGGCTGTCGGACAAGCAAGGCTTTATTAGCGATGTTAGCCGTTCATACATGTCTTACCCACGTAATGTGAACAAAGCTATGTTTAACTTGCTGGACAGCCACGATACGTCGCGAATCATCAGCCTATGTGGTGACAACAAAGCGAAAGCTAAGCTTGCGTACCTATTCATGTTCACTCAGGTGGGTTCTCCATGTATCTACTACGGTGGTGAAATCGGCATGATAGGTGACCGCGGTATGGCTTACGACAAAAATCGTCGTTGCATGATTTGGGAAGAAGAGAACCAAGATCTGGAATTCCGTGCTTTCATCCAGAAGTTAATTCAAATGCGCCTAACCTACCCAGCACTTAATGATGCCTCAATTGAGTGGGTAGAGGTCGAAGACGAAACATGTGTCGCGTACCAGCGTGGACCACTGACTTTTGTTCTAAATAACTCGGATAAAGAGAAGACAGTTTTAGTCGAGAATCAACCAGTTATGCTTTCAGCGTATGGCTATGAGATCCTAGAGCTTTAATGTTTGGGGGAGGTGCGCCTCCCCCTAAACTCTATTGCAATGTGGATTGGCTTAAATCCATATTGCTATAGCGTTTTATTTGTGTGTGAGGTGCGTGTCTTATTCGTCGCATTGTAATGGCTAACATAGCTTAGACGCACCTACAACATAGTGGTAATCTAAAGGGCTGATTGTGAATAGTTTTAAAGGACAACCTGTGTCGGATCTAGTGACTAAGTTAATGGATTTTGGGTTCACCAAAACAGATGCTCTTGTGTACATTAACCTGCTAAAAAATGGTCGAGCGAGCGGTTACAAAATCGCTAAAGAGATCTCTTTATCTCGCTCGTCTGTCTACTCGTCGATCGATAACCTGTACAACAACGGGTACATCTTCCTTTCAGACGGAGACACCAAAGAGTACGAAGCGAAATCACCAGAGCTGATCTTTAATCAGATCGAGAAAAAGACGGTTGAGAACATCGGCATCTTGAAGAAAGAGCTGTCGAAGATGATGCTGCAAGAAGAGAAAGAATTCGTCTACAACCTCACGGGCTATGAGAACTCAGTTCAAAAAGCGAAAGAGCTGATCAATCAAGCCGAAGTCGAGATTTACATGAATGCCGACTTCCGCCTTGATGAATACCATGACGAGATTTGCAACGCCATTGAACGCGGTGTGCGCATTATTGGATTCTCTTTCAACCGCATTGAAAAGCCGCACGAAAAAATGGAGTTCTTCTCTCGCAGTGACGAGCTAGAAACCCTATACCCATCGCACCGATTTATGCTGGTGGTGGATATGGCTCAGGCGCTGATTTTCTCGCACCGTGATGAAACCAAAGGGCTTTATACCAATAATCGCTTAATGGTCAAAATGACCGCTGAGCATATTCATAATGATATTTATCTCACCGAATTTCATAAGAACTCTCAGCTTGAAGCTATCCGTATCAATACTATTCATGAGCAAACCAACGACATGGTAATGGATGACCAAAAGCTGACTAAAAACAAAAAGGCGTAGTATGTTGGATTTTGATCGTTATCATGTAATTGAAGGCTTTGATATTCCCCAGTTAGAACGTAAGCGAACCGTACGAGTGTATCTGCCGAAAGGCTACCAAGAGTCGCAACATTCTTATCCTGTGATTTACATGCATGATGGGCAAAATCTGTTTGATAATTCAGTGAGTTTTGGTGGTTCCTCTTGGGAAATTCCGACCAATGTGGATGAGTTCTTCGCTGAGCGAGATGGCGTCATCGTTGTCGGAATCGACAATGGTTCCGAGTTTGATGGCTTGTGCCGCATGTATGAGTACTCGCCGTGGAAAATGGATCAAGACTTTGTGTTATCAGACTGGGATCCTGCGGTTTACCAATCCGGTGGTGACGGCGAGCGATACATCCGCTTTATTGTTGAGTCTTTGAAACCTTACATTGACCAAAATTACAGAACCCTATCGGATCGCAACAACACCGTGATTGCCGGTAGTTCAATGGGTGGTTTTATTAGCCTATTTGGGGCTTTACTGCGACCAGATGTCTTTGCTAAAGCGGGTGTTTTCTCTCCTGCATTCTGGTTTAACAAACCAGAGATGTTTGCTTATATTCAAAATCAGCAGCTTGACGTGCCTATTCAGGTTTATATGGATATTGGAACCCAAGAGAGCAGCGGTCGTGGTATTGGTTTTGAGAAAATATATTTAGATGATGCGAATCAAGCCGAGCAATTGCTGATTGGAAAAGACAATGTTTCGCTTAAATATATTGTTGACCAAGGCGCTGAGCATACCGAGTCTGCTTGGGCCAAACGCTACCCGGAAATGCTGAACTTCTTCTTCAGCTAAACCAACCAACGAGCTTCTTTTATATTTTGTGCCTCTCTCAATGAGGGGGGTTCTGTTTTCTGACGCCTGGAGAAAGTAACGTGATTAATGAAACAATCCTTGGATATATTGCCGCGACTTGCACCACCTGCGCTTTTATTCCTCAAGTTATGCATATTCTAAAAACGAAAGATACCTCATCCATATCCCTTGGCATGTACACCATTTTCATTTTGGGGGTGTTCTTATGGATGACTTATGGTTTTATTGTGGCGGATTTACCTGTGATGCTCGCTAACGCTATTACTCTTCTGCTGGCGAGCATCATCTGGGGGATCAAAATCCGCCACACTCTTAGAAGAAGAAAATTAACAGAGTGTGAGGACTGACCCTATGGCCATTTATGTACCTGACAACATCACGGCTTTACTTAACCAAATTGGGCATCGAATCTATCAACCATTGACTGAACTTAAGATAGAAGGGTGGCTCACTAAAGAGCCGTGCTCTTTTGCAAATAGAGACTCTGGCGACTACCGTCGATTTAATATCGGTGATTCATGGGGAGGCTTGTTTGATTGTGCTTGGTTCAGGTTATCTGGAACTGTACCGAAACATGAACATGACCTTGTTCTAATGGTGGATGTGGGCGGTGAGGGTTTAGTGCTCGATAGCCAAGCTAACCCAGTGCGTGGTATTACCAACAAGATATCTTCATACGGAATTCCGCCGGATAAACCGGGTAAGTGGGTGATTGACCTCAATAGCCAGCCGGGTGAGCAGTTCGAAGTTTGGGTAGACGCTGGCTGTAACGACCTTTTTGGCTACGTGCAAAACGGCGGGGTAATTACTGATGCCCATTTGGGCAGTTGCAATACTGCACTGAAAGGTTTGTATTATGACCTAGAGGTGCTTATTGATTGGATTAATGGCGACGAAGGCTTTGTTTCTCATCAGCCCAAAGGAGTGCAAGCAAGGCAAGAGCTGAAGCTTGAAAGCAACGAAGCGCGTTTTTCGTTATTTATCCAACTGATGGCCCGTGTAGAGCAGACTCTGGTTCACTATACTGCAGATGAGATAGCACAGTGTCGAGCTATCTTATCGGAAGTCTATGATGTACCATCAAATTTAGGTAGCGTGGATATTACGGCGACCGGGCACGCACACCTAGATCTAGCTTGGATGTGGCCACTTCGTGAAGGCAAACGTAAAGCAATGCGTACTTTCACTACTGCGGTAGCAAACCTCGATAAGTATCAAGACTACTTGTTTGGTGCCAGTCAGTATCAACTGTTTGAATGGGTGAAGCAGGACTATCCCCAGTTGTTCTCACGCATTCAAGATCACGTTAAAGAGGGGCGATTTGAGCTTCAAGGCTGTTTTTGGGTTGAGTCAGACCTAAACCTTGTCAGTGGGGAGTCGTTGATTCGCCAGATCATGTATGGTCGCCAGTTCACTCAAGCGCACTTCGGCCAAAGCGTGAATTATTTGTGGGAACCCGATGTATTCGGTTTCACCGCAGCATTGCCCCAGATACTAGCCAAATCCGGTGTTGACTACATTGCATCGCAAAAGTTATCTCAGAACAAAATTAACCCTTTCCCTCATCACACGTTTCGCTGGCAAGGGCTAGACGGCTCTGAAGTGATCATGCATAACTTCCCTGAAGACACCTATGATAGCCGTGCGCGTGCGACCTCTTCACTGAAGATAGAAGCAAATTATAAAGAGAAGCATATTTGCCCTGAGGCTCTCATGGTTTATGGCGTAGGCGATGGCGGCGGTGGTCCCGCAGAAGAACACATTGAGCGATTCCACCGTATTCAAGACTTAGAGGGCTTGCCTAAAGCTCAAAACGGACGGGTTGATTCATTTTTTACAAGGGTGGAAAAGTATCGAGAACAGTTGCCGGTGATGAATGGTGAGCTCTATTTCGAGGCGCATCAGGGATGTTTTACAACAGAGTCGCGAACCAAACAGGGCAACCGAGATATGGAATATCTGCTTGGCCAGTTAGAGGCTTTGATGGCAGTGACAGGCGATAACACCTATAAAGCCGAGTTAGATAGGCTTTGGAAAGAGACATTGACCCTGCAGTTTCATGACATTTTGCCGGGATCATCCATTGTGCGAGTTTATCAGGAAGCTGAAGCCGACTACGGGAAATTAGTGGCTATAACTGAACAGCTCATTTCAAAGCTAAAGTACAAGTTTGAAAGAGGTCTCAATACATCAATGTTCGCTATACCACACATTGTTTACAACCTTGCTCCGTTTGCCCGTAATGAGTGGTTGAAGGTGAAGAATGTTTGGCAGAAGGTCAGCATACCTGCGTTTAGTTATCGCGTTGTTGAGGCGAATGCGACGCCGTTTAACGCACCGTTCGCTGAGCCTCTGAAACTTGAAAATACCCAAGTGAAAGTTGAGTTTAACACTCAGGGCCAGATCACCTCGCTGTTCAATAAAGTCCTCAATTATGAGTTTGTTTCGCAGCCAAGGGGGAACCTATTAACCGCATACAAAGAGCGAGCGACCGAGTATGCGGCATGGGACTTTGCCGATGATTATCGAACTTCCGAGGCAACTACCTTAGAGTTGTTCGACAGCAGTGCTTATGTTGATGGACCTCTGGCCGTGGTTAAGCAATGTTACCGCTATAAGAATTCAACGCTGACTCAAGAGATTTGTATCGTTGAGGGCAGTGCTCGAGTTGAGTTTAGCACCAGAATTAACTGGCAAGACCAAGATATTTCTTTAAAAGCTAACTTCCCAGTGACTGTCCAAGCTGAAGATGCCCAATGTAACATTCAGTTTGGCGTGATAGACAGACCAACCCACAGCTACGACAGTTTTGCTGCGGCCAAAGACGAGATCCCTGCCCACCGCTGGGTTGATGTAACGAACGGCCAACAAGGAATCGCTCTCATGGCGGACGCTAAGTATGGTTATCGCGTGAAAGATCAGGAGCTTGAGATAACTATGCTCCGTTCCCAGAAGAAACCAGGCTCTGAGTTTGGCCATTCTGATGACGCCGATTACACTGCGAAAAATTTCGGTGATATTGGTGAGCATAGCTTTAGTTATTTCATCGCTACCCATGCAGGAGATTACCGAGAAGGTGGCGTTGTGGAACAGGGCTATGCTTTGAGGGAACTGCAGGTTTCACCTATTGCCGTTCAGCAAGGTGAGATCAAACCCATTGATTCCGTGGTGAGCTGTGATAATACAGCTGTGGTGATTGAAACCCTAAAGCTTGCGGAAGATGGAAACGGCGTTGTTGTTCGACTATTTGAAACTTACGGGAAAAACCAACGTGCATCCGTGGACCTTAGCTACTTTGGCAATGAAGTCGCTGAAGTCAACATGATTGAAGAGTCAGATGTCTTTATTGGCGCTCGTGAAGGCAAGCTCGAACTTGAGTTTACGCCGTTTGAGGTAAAGACGCTCCGAATAACAACCTAAAGGTTTAATTTGGCGAGGAATAAAAAATGCGGATGCATTAATCATGGATCCGCGTTTTGTTTTTCTAAACTACCAGAGAACTAACTTCCAATAGTTTATTGGCAGTAGTTTAGTGTTCGACGAAAGTCACTTGCCTTAGAATCGTCTCCGCAATAGGTCTCAAATTGAGCTTGCCAACATTTAAACTCGGCACCTTATGACCGTTTAGAGGTACTGGTTTTTCTTCATTGAGGACAGGCTCAAGTTTGCGATTTAGGGTAAGTGGAGTGTACTCATTTTCTGGTTTGTACTTGCGGTCTGCAAACTGGCCGCCGAGAAACTCTCTTTCTATCTCTTGCTCGGCTTCAATTGGCAGCGCATACAGCACTGGGCCATAAGTGAAGTATCGCTCCCCTTGCTCATCTTGGTGCGATTTAGGCGTAGTTGAAAACTGAATGTCCAATGTTGTTTCACACCACTCTTGCGTAATTTCTAGTGTGCCATTAGAGAATGAGGTCGACTTCCCATTGATGGACACAGAATCAACCCATGCTGGGATACGAAGGGTTAGGGTAAACTCAACCTGTTTTTCGCTGCGAACATAAATGGTTGAACCTAGCTCTAATGGGTACGATGACACTTCTTCAAACTCGACCTTTGTGTCTGATATCGTAGTCTGGAATAGGCTAGGGCCATAAAGTGCTTTTACGACACCTGCTTCATTTTCCATCCACATGGATTTAACGAAATACGGTGTAATTCGGCCGGCATTTGGTACGCAACATACAGCGGCCTCTTGGTGGGTAGGTGAGTATTTATAGCGTGTTTGTACCTCATGAACACTGTCGCCATACTCATGGCAACCAGCATCGCCAGTCATTGAATAGGAGTTATCTGTTTTCAGATAGGCAATGCCTTTTCCATCGGGGTGTCGAGCGCCAAGAGCGGCGTTGTAGAATACGTTCTCTACTTTATCTAACCAAGCTAGGTCGCCCGTATTTTTGGTTAAGGTAATCAATGAATCTAGCCACTCTTGCAAAGAGCAGTATTCGTAACCTACTTTGGTTGAATCTACATATTTTCCAAGTATGAACTCATCGCCAATCGGCGCACCAGACGGTGTTAAGTAATTAGGCAGGCGCTTTAAAAACGCATCTAAACCTTCGCGTAACAAGGAACATTGAGATGCATAACACGAAACAACCAGAGGGCGAAGGTGTTCCCAAGTGTGAACCGCATGACCTTGAAAACGATAGCTTTCATCTAATAGCTTTGGCCATTGGATATCGTTGTCACAAAGCTCGTAGCGGGAATAATCGAGATAGAGGAAGTTAGCATAGTCGAGATAGCCTCTGTCCTTTGTATAATCATACAATCTGTCTAGTACGTCGGTGTAGACAAGGCCATGGCCAACCCCTGCATAGGGATCTTTGACGTTGAACGGTTGGCTAGGTCCAATTGGCCAGGTATCCATAGTGAGCTTAACCGAACGAATGACAGCATCCAACACATCTTGGCGTTTGGTGTGTTCGTAGTAGCCCAGTAGCACTCGAAGTAGAGAAGCTTGCGCCCAAAGCTCACCATTTTCGCCAGTGGCTTGGTATCTTAAGTCAGGCGCATAAATACCAAGGTAACCATCTTCTTCTTGGCTAGCAAGTACCGCTTCAATGTAGTCTTCTACTTTTTGCTGCTGCTCGATATTACCTGCTAACAGTGCGTGACGAACATAGCCATCCCACCAGTTTGATTGTGTTTCCGAATTCCACCAAAGGTACTGAACTTCCCAATCGGCATCTTGCGCGACGGCGCCAACATCTTTCGCTTTGTCTGCAGAGGTTAAACGATGTTTGTCGTAGATATCATCGTCGAGGATCAGATCGGGAACTAACGCGTCTAGCGCGCCAACAAAGCCCTGGTTTAAATCAAATTCTAATTGTTTTTTTATCCACCCTGTTGGCACAATTGAGCCTGAAAGTGGTGAGTGTAGAGTACGTTGCATCTATAGAACCTCAGTTGCAATGGTTATAATTAGGCTAAGCGCTATTACACCAATGGTGATGCGATATACGCTCTTATCGCTGATGCGCTTCATCAAATAGCTGGTAAGAGGGATACTTGCGACCGCGCCCGTCACTAAAATTAGTGCGGTCGTAAGGTCACCTTGGCCGTTATTGGTATAACTCCAAGCTGTGATTGCAGAGAGCATCAAAGAGAGCACAACAGAAGAGCCAACGGCACGTTTGATGTTGATGCCGATGACCGAGTTGAGTAGCGGAAGTAAAATGACCCCACCACCAACGCCAGTGGAACCAAGCAGTGAACCACAAAACATGCCAGACAGCAGAGAGGTCCGTTTTCTGGGTGCTACGGCTTCGGCGCTAGCGACATTATTGTCTTGCGCTTTGTATTTTCGGATGACTAGCACGAGTGAGGCAATCATGACCAAAACGATGAGAGCTTGAACAAATTGATTGAGCGCGACTTGGTAAGCTGGGACTTTATTAAGCGCCACGATAAGCTGAGTGCTTAAAAGTGTAAGTGGTAGCGCACCCATGAACATAAGGCTTACCTGTCGCCACTCTACGTTGCGCTGTTTGACATGAGTGGCGGCGGCGCTAACTTTTACCAGTGACGCGATAATACTTGCTGTTCCAACCGCCAATACCGTGTGCATGCCTAGCACAAATTGCAGCAGTGGAATAAGTAAAACGCCACCTCCCACGCCAGTGAGACCAAGACAAAGACCAAACGTAAAGCCTAGTCCAAGCTTCACTAAAATGTTGCTGCTGGTGAGAATTTCGTACACAAGAGGGAGTTCAGTTAACATCAAAAATTGCCAAATAATGAGATTGACTTAAGTGTAATTTTGACCCCCCGTAAGGTTTTATAGTCGGGATCATAAATGGCAGATTAAAACCTGTTAAACTCAGTTACACGTTGGCGAAAGGTAGATGAAAAGTATGATTGATCAGGTGTTGCGCGAAGTGTCTGCATACACAAAAGAGCAAGAGTTCACTAAGCACCAAGTGGTGTACCGAGGTGGGAACCCAACAAAAGGTTTCTACTATGTAAAATCTGGTCTGATCGGCATCTATCAAACCACCGAATCAGGTAAAGAGAGTTTGCTGCGTATTTATGGGCCGGGTTATTTCTTTGGCTACCGTTCACTGTTTACAGAGCAAGATTATCGCTCGACGGCGCGCGCTATGCTGCCTAGCCATCTTTCACATATCCAATTGGATACTTTTCACGAGGTAGAGGCGATCTCGAAAGAGTTGTCGGGTTTTTTGGTTCGAGGCGTGTGCTATGAACTAGGAGAGGCCGAAAGTCGTTTAACTCAAATGACGTCGAACAGCGCCAAAGTGCGAATTATGGATGCTATTGGCTACTTGTTTGATAACCACCCAGAGTACCAGTGGACGTATCGTGAAGTGGGTGAATACAGTGGCACTGATACCACGACTGTGATTCGCTTTTGCAAGGAGCTCAAAAAATGTGGAGCTCTAGATGATTCAAGTAGAAAACTCCATGTGAAAAATAGGGATGCATTTCTAAAGTTTAAATTGAAATTATCAATGGATAGTATATAGCACTCATTGGTAAACAGGCGCTTGGTAAGTATTCAATTCTATTTGATCAAACTTTATTGTTCTCAAATGACTGAAAACCAAGTTCAGGAGTTAGAAGAATGATCAAACTATAAAAGCGAATATGCTCAAAATGAAGTACTTTCGCTCCTAAATCGATCAAACTTTAATGTCTACCGACAACCGAGGTTTTGCCTCGGTTTTTTTGTATGTGTTAATAATGGTAGCTTTAATGAGGTCGCATTAATCGCACGGTAGTACGCGTTATCAGTGTGCAGACAAAGACATTTTTGATGGGTATGACGAAAGAGACTATAAGCTCTTTTTTATAAAACTAAGTTCTTATCAGTGCGATATCAACGTTGATACAAATCAAGTCTGGCGGGCTGAGAGAGGCGTAATTTTATGTGACGTTATTGTCTAGATGGAATGACAAAAAATGGCTTATAAACACTACCTTCGAGAGTTGCTAGGACTCGTTGTCATCATTTCTGTTGTGTTTGGTGTGCTGGGTATCCTATTGGATATCTTTGCTCTGACGGCGTGGTATGAGCATCAGAATAACATCGCGAATACGTTCTTTCATGAATCGTTTTACTTTGTCGCGTTTTTGATTCCGCCATTCTTTTTGTGGCGAATCATTAATCGACCTACCTTAGTATCGGCAACTCAAGAATATAAAGCCCGAGCTTTAGAGTTAGAGAGGGCGGTCAGCGCGCATTGAGTTCTAACTGACAGGATGTAGTCCATAGGTAGTCCAGAGGACTAAAAACGAAAAAAGCCTGACAGCGAAAACGCTCTCAGGCCTTATGGAATATGGTGGCCCCTCCCAGACTTGAACTGGGGACCAATCGATTATGAGTCGACTGCTCTAACCACTGAGCTAAGGGGCCTTAATAGGTGAACGATTATAGGGGAAGCGTTGCAAGGTGTCTAGACACTAGATAGGGCAATTGCGCTTAGTTTTTATTCACTTAGTATCATCAATAATAAAAAGGTGACCTAGGGTCACCTTTTTTGATTCTAATCGCTTGGATTATTCGTCTAAGAAGCTGCGCAGTGTTTCTGAACGGCTTGGATGACGAAGCTTACGTAGAGCTTTTGCTTCGATCTGACGGATACGTTCACGAGTAACGTCGAACTGCTTACCTACCTCTTCTAGAGTGTGGTCAGTGTTCATGTCGATACCAAAGCGCATACGAAGTACTTTCGCTTCACGTGGCGTTAGGCCTGCAAGGACATCTTTTGTCGCCATTTTCAGGCTTGTCGCTGTTGCAGAATCTAACGGCAGTTCTAGCGTTGTATCTTCGATGAAATCACCTAGATGCGAATCTTCGTCGTCACCGATAGGTGTCTCCATAGAGATAGGCTCTTTAGCGATTTTCAGAACTTTACGAATTTTGTCTTCTGGCATTTGCATACGCTCTGCCAGTTCTTCCGGTAACGGTTCACGACCCATCTCTTGTAGCATTTGACGAGAGATACGGTTTAGCTTGTTGATCGTTTCGATCATGTGTACCGGAATACGAATCGTACGTGCTTGGTCTGCGATAGAACGGGTGATAGCCTGACGGATCCACCACGTTGCGTAAGTCGAGAACTTGTAACCACGACGGTATTCGAACTTATCTACCGCTTTCATCAGACCGATGTTACCTTCTTGGATAAGATCCAAGAACTGTAGACCACGGTTGGTGTATTTCTTCGCGATAGAAATTACTAGACGTAAGTTCGCTTCAACCATCTCTTTCTTCGCTCGGCGAGCTTTTGCTTCACCGATAGACATGCGACGGCTGATGTCTTTAATGTTTTGAACGGTTAGAGATGTCTCTTCTTCAATCATTTTTAGTTTCATGATTGAACGACGGACTTCTTCTTCACTGCGTTTGATCTTTTCTGCGTATGGTTTGTCTGAAGCAAGAACTTCATCTAACCAAGCATCATTTGATTCATTGCCAGTGAATAGTGCGATGAATGATTTCTTCGGCATTTTGCCGTATTCAACCGCAGCTTTCATGATTAAGCGTTCTTGCGTGCGAACACGATCCATTGCTGTACGCAGCTCGTTCACTAGGTGATCGAACTGTTTTGGCGTTAGACGGAATTCTTTGAATACGTCTAGCATCAATTCGTTTGCAACGGTTGCTTTCGGGCTTTCGTAGCCGTGCTCGTTGATCGCAAGCTGAAGGTTTTGGTAAGTGCTGCGTAGCTGGTTGAATTTCTCAAGCGCTAGTTCAGGGTCAATACCTACATCTTCTTCTGTTTCCGATTCTGAATCGTCATCGCTGTCTTCATCATCATCTTCAACATCTTCTTCGTCTTCATCTTTAAGATCAGTTTCAGACAATTCAGAACCGATGTGTGTTGCCGTTGGTGCAGCAGTATCTTCTGCATCAGGATCAACGAATCCAGAGATCAGGTCTGTAAGGCGTAGCTCTTCAGCTTGAACTTTGTCGAACTGCTCAAGAATGTAAGGGATAGTGCCTGGGTATTCAGCAACAGACGATTGAACTTGGTTAATACCTTCTTCAATGCGTTTTGCGATGTCGATTTCGCCTTCGCGAGTCAGCAGCTCAACAGTGCCCATTTCACGCATGTACATACGTACTGGGTCTGTTGTACGACCAATTTCACTTTCTACGCTAGAAAGTGCTGCTGCTGCAGCTTCAGCTGCATCTTCATCGGTAATGTTTGTGTCATCGTTCAGTGCAAGATCATCAGCATCTGGGGCAGTTTCTACTACCTTGATACCCATGTCGTTGATCATTTGAATGATGTCTTCTACCTGTTCTGAATCTACGATTTCAGCAGGTAGGTGGTCATTTACTTCGGCGTAGGTCAGATAGCCTTGTTCCTTGCCTTTAATAACAAGTGACTTTAGCTGTGACTGCGGATTTTGATCCATAGACGGTATCCAACTTCGTAATCTGGTGAAGGAATCAGTATGCGAAATGCAAACCACTTACTATAACAAATTAAATTGTTGCTGACTAATTAATCAGGGTTACGCTTTCAAGTCTCTCATGATTAAATCTTGAAGCTCCCTTTTCTTCGGTTGATAAACCGACACTTCTTGCTTTGGCCTGCAGGTTTTCAATTTGTCTTTCTACGCACTGGGCAATGATTTTGTCCAGTGAGTCAAAAAATACTTCTTCTTGATTGTCTTCATCGAGAGGGATATCCCAGCTCGCAAGACGAGACAGAAGTGTCTCATTTTGGCTGTTGCGCCAATGCTCTAATAATTGGCCTGTGTTGATATGGGGATGCGATTGACATTTATCAAGTACATCAACAAATAAACTTAAACCTGGTATGGATAGCTCTTTTACGCTTGAGAGATCCGGTACCATTTGAGCATAGCTCGGATTTTGGATAAGTAGAGCGATAACCTCACGCATTGGCGTGCGTTTGATCTCTTTATGCGGTTGAGGTCGAGTATCCGTATTTTTTCTACGAGCCTGACGTAAGTTGTTGTCAAACCCCGTACGCTCATCCAAAAGTTTTTCAAGTAACTCCTGAAAGTATGGGTCAGGAATTTTGTCGATCAAGGCACTGGCGTAGGCTCTTAGTGCCGACTTACCCTCATGATTCCCTAAATTAATTTGGTGAAGTTCAATGAGGTTGTCAAACAAGTAACTTGATAGTGGCGTCGCGTGCTCTATTTGCTGCTCAAGTGCCGCTTTACCATATTTACGTACGTAGCTGTCAGGGTCCTCACCATCAGGTAAGAACAAGAACTTCAACGTATTACCCGTTTTTAAGTATTGAAGCGCATTTTCTAATGCACGCCATGCCGCTTCTTTACCAGCACGGTCACCATCGTAACAACACACTACGGTATTGGTCTGACGGAACAACATCTGAATGTGATCGCCAGTGGTGGATGTTCCGAGTGAAGCAACAGAGTAATCTACGCCATACTGGGCCAGCGCGACAACGTCCATATAACCTTCAACCACTAAAATTCGTGGCGGTTCACGGTATGCTTGCAATACTTCATACAGGCCGTAAAGCTCTTTACCTTTATGAAATATAGGCGTTTCTGGTGAGTTTAGGTATTTAGGTGTGCCATCGCCAAGTACCCGACCACCAAAGCCAATTACACGCCCACGGCGATCTCGAATAGGGAACATAATACGACCACGGAAGCGGTCGTAGCGGTTACCTTTTTCGTTTTCAATCAACATGCCACCGGTTACCAGCATGTCTTGATTGTCTTTTTGTTGGCCGAAATTCTTACGAACTAAATCCCACTCATCAGCAACATAGCCAATACCAAACTTTTGAACTATCTCACCGGATAGGCCGCGGTTTTTAAGGTATTCAATCGCGACTTTACTTGCCGGCTGTTTGAGTTGGTTACGATAAAACTGCCCAATGCTACCCATGAGGTCATAAAGGCTGCGCTTTTCGCTGCTGCTTGCTTGTGGGCCAGATTGGGATTGTCCACCACCGCTTCGCTGTTCACGCGGCACATCTAGCCCGAGGTAGGAAGCTAACTCTTCTATGGCTTCGACAAAATCGAGTCGTTCGAACTCCATAACGAAGTCGATGGCATTGCCGTGTACACCACATCCAAAACAGTGATAGAACTGCTTCTCTTGGCTGACGCTAAAAGAGGGGGTCTTTTCATTGTGGAAAGGGCAGCAAGCACCGTAGTTTTTGCCTTTTTTCTTAAGTTTCACGCGTGCGTCGATGATGTCGACAATATCAAGCCGAGCTAGGAGATCATCAATAAAACTGCGAGGGATGTGTCCAGCCATAAAACCTAACAAAAAAAGAAAACGAATGAGAGAGGTAGATAAGTGAATAAAGCAATCGCACAAGGGTGCGTATCAAATCAGTTATCCAGATACAAACAAGCCGTGCGTTCCAAAGGATAGCACGGCTTGCTGCAATTGGGTGGGATGTTAAGCCAATTTAGTGCGAACTAAACCGCTCACTTTACCCATATCTGTACGCCCTTGAATTTGTGGTTTCAGAACGCCCATTACTTTGCCCATGTCTTGCATGCCAGCTGCACCAGATTCAACAATTGCTTTCTCGATAAGAGAAGCCACTTCTTCATCTGTCAGTGGTTGAGGCATAAAGTCCTCAAGAACGGTAATTTCTGCTTGTTCCACATCAGCGAGGTCTTGACGACCAGCCGCTTCATATTGCGTAACAGAATCGCGACGTTGTTTAACCATTTTAGTCATCACGGCAATAATGTCGTCATCGGACAGAGTGATCTGTTCGTCAACTTCACGTTGCTTAATTGCTGACAGGGCTAAACGAATAGTACCAAGGCGCAATTTGTCCTTGGCTTTCATCGCTAATTTTTGCTCTTCTTTGAGTTGATCAATCAGAGCCATAACTAAATTCCTTTCAGGAGCTCAGTTATTAGTACAGGCGAACGCGACGAGCGTTTTCGCGAGCTAGCTTCTTAGCGTGACGCTTTTGAGCTGCTGCTTTAGCGCGTTTGCGAACTGTAGTTGGTTTTTCGTAGTGCTCACGACGACGCACTTCAGAAAGGATACCTGCTTTTTCGCAAGAGCGCTTGAAACGACGTAGTGCAACGTCGAACGGTTCGTTTTCACGTACTTTAACTACTGGCATATGCCTTTCACCTCAGGGGTTATTCGTTAACGCTGGCGTTCAATGGACCAAATCACAATTGTTTGATCACTTACCAGCTTGATCAAAAATGGTGCGGAATTTTAATCCGATCACAACAGCTTTGTAAAGTGTTTTATCGTTTATTGTCTGTACAAAATTTGTTTGAAAGGGAAAGGCAGGGTAATATGACGCCCAAATTTCCTCTAGACAGAAAGCATACTGAGAAAACCATGCGCATTATCGGTATTGAAACCTCTTGTGACGAGACAGGCATCGCAATCTATGATGATGAAAAAGGCTTGTTGTCACACCAATTATACAGCCAAATTAAGCTACACGCAGACTACGGCGGTGTTGTGCCTGAGTTGGCTTCACGTGACCATGTTAAGAAGACCATTCCTCTTATTAAAGAAGCGTTGAAAGAAGCAAACTTAACGCCGAAAGATATTGACGGAGTGGCGTACACGGCAGGTCCGGGTTTAGTTGGTGCGTTATTGGTTGGAGCTACGATTGGTCGCAGTATTGCTTACGCGTGGGGAGTGCCAGCCGTACCTGTTCACCATATGGAAGGTCACTTGTTGGCGCCTATGCTCGAAGATAACCCTCCACCGTTCCCATTTGTGGCGGTATTGGTGTCAGGCGGCCACTCTATGATGGTCGAAGTAAAAGGCATTGGTGAGTATAAGATCCTTGGTGAGTCAATTGATGACGCCGCGGGTGAAGCATTTGATAAAACCGCTAAGCTGATGGGCTTGGATTACCCAGGTGGTCCATTACTGTCTAAATTGGCAGAAAAAGGTACGCCAGGTCGCTTTAAGTTCCCGCGTCCGATGACGAATGTGCCGGGTTTGGACATGAGCTTTTCTGGTCTAAAAACCTTCACAGCGAACACGATTGCAGCCAACGGTGATGATGAACAGACCCGTGCAGATATCGCTTATGCATTCGAAGATGCGGTATGTGCAACACTTGCGATTAAATGTAAGCGAGCACTTGAGCAAACCGGTATGAAACGCATCGTTATTGCGGGTGGTGTGAGTGCAAACCGTCGCTTGCGAGCGGAACTTGAGAAGTTAGCGAAGAAAGTTGGCGGCGAAGTTTACTACCCACGTACTGAGTTCTGCACGGATAACGGTGCAATGATTGCGTACGCTGGTATGCAACGCCTGAAGAATGGCGAAGTGTCAGACATGGCTGTAGAAGCACGTCCACGTTGGCCAATTGATCAACTCAAGCCGATTGCGTCGTCTTGATTAAAATGATTCGTTAATTTGAAAGGTCTCTCAACGCAGAGACCTTTTGTTTATGGTCTCTTTGGACATCGTTTAAATGATGGATGCATTCAAACCGACACATGGAAATAAGCATGAACAAATTTGAAATTGAAGGTCAGTCACTCGCATACTTAGATAAGGGTAAGGGGCCAGTATTACTGTTTGGCCACAGTTATCTTTGGGATAGCCAAATGTGGGCGCCACAAATCGAAGTATTGAGTCAATCATATCGCTGTATTGTGCCAGACCTTTGGGCGCATGGTGAGTCCGATAACGCACCGACGTCTATGCGTTCGTTGGTGGATTATGCTCAGCACATGTTGGCATTGATGGACCACCTAGAAATCGAGCAATTCTCTATTGTTGGTTTATCGGTTGGTGGTATGTGGGGAGCTGAGCTAACTTCTCAAGCGCCACAGCGAGTGAAATCCTTGGTACTGATGGATACTTTTATTGGTTTAGAGCCGGAAGTGGCACACAAGAAATACTTCACAATGCTTGATACCATCGATGAATTTCAGTCTGTGCCAGCATCGATTGTGGATGCGGTAACGCCATTGTTCTTTGCGAATAATGCCGAGCAAATTAATCCTGAACTGGTTGCATCATTTAGACAGAGCCTTGAATCATTACATGGCGAGCGAGCGGTCGAAGTAGCCCGAATGGGTCGCATGGTATTTGGTCGTCGTGATGTGATTGAAGATTCTGAAATGTTTGCTTTGCCAACCTTGATTGCTGTTGGTCGAGAAGATAAACCGCGTCCAGTGTTTGAGTCTTACTTGATGAGCGATTGTATTACGGGCAGCAAACTGGTGGAGATCCCACAAGCAGGGCACATTAGCTCACTTGAACAACCAGAATTTGTGAATCAGATGCTGATTGATTTCTTAAATAGCGTGCACGTGCAGTAGGGAATCAATCAACCCCAAACGAAAACTCGGTATTATGCCGAGTTTTTTTCTGCCAGTTTTTTCTCACCGATCTTTGGTTCTTCACCAGAAAGCAGCCGACGAATGTTTTGGTGGTGTTTAAAGACAATCAAACAGCACAGCATGGCAACGGGTAAGGTGTATTGCGGCTTAAACATCCAAGCATAGAAAGGCGTGACCAGTACCGTCACTAAAGCGGCAAGTGAAGAGTAACGGAACAATACGGCCACTAAGAGCCAAGTGATCATCACCAGACCAGTTAGGTCTAATCCGATAGGTGCAATTGCGCCTAATGCGGTTGCGACGCCTTTCCCTCCTTTAAAATGGAAGAAGATTGGGTACATGTGACCTAAACAAGCGGCTATGGCGATGACCCCAAGAATAATTGGATCGATACCTAAGAAATAGCCCCCCCAAACAGGGATGGTGCCTTTGAGCATATCGCACAGCAGTACAGACGCAGCGGCGCCTTTGCCCCCGATGCGCAGAACATTGGTAGCTCCAGGATTATGAGAGCCGACGTCACGAGGGTCTGGCAGTTTTAACAAACGACAAATCAATACCGCGCTGGAAATCGAGCCCAGCAAGTATGCGGCCATTGTCATTATGAGAGCCAGTGCGTCCATAGAGGTCCTTGATGGATTGGAAATTAATGCTCAGTTCCAGAGTAGTTGCTATCATAGCGCGATTCTGCGGTGATCAAAATCACTCTCTGCGATTGAACTTGCATTATGAGTTTTCTTGTATATAAAGGGGCTTCACCGCTTCTATACCCAAGCGGCTTTTTCGCCCGCGCTATTTAGCTGTCGGTCACTTAGGTGGCTTGGGTATAGAATTTTACGATCAAATTGCCCTAAATGGGTATCCGACCTCTGAAACAGAAGGACACAAGATGGCTCTGGATAAAGTCTTTATTGAACAACTTGAAGTGATCACAACAATCGGCGTTTACGATTGGGAGCAGCAGATCAAGCAAAAGTTAGTTTTAGACATTGAAATGGCACATGACAATAAGCCAGCAGGCAAGAGCGATGATGTGCAAGATGCTTTGGATTACTCACAAGTGAGTGAAGCGGTATTGAATCACATCGAGAATGGTCGCTTTTTGTTGGTAGAGCGGGTTGCAGAAGAAGTTGCAGAGCTGATCATGCAACGCTTTTCCGTGCCTTGGGTGAAAATTCGCTTAGCGAAACCGGGTGCGGTTCCTCAAGCTCGCGCCGTAGGTGTCGTGATTGAACGAGGCCAAGCATGATAAAAGCCTATATCGGAATAGGTACGAATATTGATAGAGAGCGACATGCGAAGATAGCTTACCAAGAGTTACAGCAGTTAGGCTCTGATCTTTGCGTATCGCCGATATATGAATGCGAACCTATCGGGTTCAGCAGTTCTCGTTTTTATAATTTTGTCATCGGCTTTTCTACTCATTTATCACTTAACGAGCTCAGTGACCGTTTACGTGAAATCGAATACAAATGGGGACGAGAAGAAGATGCACAGAAGTATCAAGATCGCACGTTAGATCTCGATATCGTTTTGTTTGGTGAGTGTATTTCGCAACAAAAACCTGAGCTACCTCGCAGTGATATCTATAAATATCCTTTTGTCACAAAGCCTCTGTATGATCTCGAGCCTCATTTGGTGATACCAGGTGATGGACGAACAATCGCAGAGGTTTGGCTAGCGATGCAGCCTATCGACTCACTCAAACCTGTTTCTTTTCTTTTAATTTTGAGCTATTTACATGAGTTATTTTGAAGCCTTTATTTTGGCTCTTATTCAGGGCTTACCGAGTTTTTACCGATCTCTAGTTCAGCACACTTGATCTTGCCATCGGCGATTTTTGGTTGGGAAGACCAAGGCTTGGCATTTGACGTTGCGGTTCACGTGGGGACGTTAATGGCGGTGGTGATTTACTTCCGTCAAGAAGTGATTACATTGTTCCGCGCGCTGTTTGGCTCGATCTTTAAAGGCGAACGCAGTAAAGAATCTAAGCTTGCATGGATGATTGTGATCGCGACGATCCCAGCGTGTGTGTT
This sequence comes from Vibrio alfacsensis, assembly GCF_003544875.1. Classification (NCBI taxonomy): domain Bacteria; kingdom Pseudomonadati; phylum Pseudomonadota; class Gammaproteobacteria; order Vibrionales; family Vibrionaceae; genus Vibrio; species Vibrio alfacsensis. The sequence continues at coordinate 2,736,215 of NZ_CP032093.1, read as the reverse complement.
TGGCTTATTGATGAAAGACATCATCGAGGTTTACCTGCGTAGTGCTTACGTTATTGCAACTACCACCATCATTTTCGGCTTGCTACTTTGGTGGGTAGATAAGAACGCGAAGCTCATTGCAGATGAGTATCAAACTGGTTGGAAAAAAGCCTTGTTCATTGGTATTGCGCAGGCTCTAGCGATGATCCCTGGTACCTCTCGCTCTGGCGCAACCATTACTGCTGCGCTTTATCTTGGCTTTACACGTGAAGCCGCTGCACGATTCTCATTTTTAATGTCTATTCCAATCATCACGCTAGCGGGTGGTTATTTAGGGATGAAACTTGTGACGAGTGGCGAGCCGGTGCACGTTGGCTTTTTATTGACAGGTATTGTCACGTCGTTCATCAGTGCGTACATCTGTATTCACTTCTTTTTGAAGATGATTTCACGCATGGGTATGACGCCATTCGTTATCTACCGTCTGATTCTAGGTTTTGGCTTGTTTGCGATCTTACTGAGTGCGTAGCTAATCGCTCGATAAAGAACGCCGCTCTACCAAGAACGCCAGATAAATTGATAATGCCCACTCAGTTGAGTGGGCATTTTTTTGGTTACTTATTCGGATTGGTTTGGGGTTTATTTAGCGCAACGCAAACCGCCTCAATGCGACGTTTTTCTTGTTCATCGCGAATGGCAGGCCCTTTGAAACCATCTTTGATAATGGCTTGAACCTCAACGGATGCCGCGGCTTGGTAAGCTCGTATAAACAAGTTGGCTTGCGGATAAGGTTGGTCTTCTAATCCTTTTCGCCCAGCATGGTCGGCTTGGCAGCAAATGAGAATATCTTGTAAGCGTTCGGGCTTGCGCCATACATCAAATTTGTTGAGGATCTTGATGACAGTTTGTGGCTTTAGCTCCGCAGCACGATGAATATTCGAATGTTGCTCACATACCATTAAGGCTAAATCACGGAACTCATTGGGAACTCGAACGCGATCGCACAATTTTTTGATCAGTTTTAATCCAGTATGACAGTGCATTTTGTGGCTTGGCCATTCACTTTCTGGTGTCACGCCTTTCCCTAAGTCATGCACTTGTGCCGCAAACCTAACGGGTAAGGAATCACTCAGTTTCGCAGCTTGCTCAGCGACCATTAAGGTGTGGATTCCGGTATCGATTTCTGGATGCCATTTCTCTGGTTGAGGGACACCAAATAGCGCATCAATTTCTGGAAGAACAATGGCTAACGCGCCACACTCTTTTAAAACGGATAAGAATACGTCTGGACGAGAGGTTGAAAGTGATTTGTGCCACTCTTGCCACACTCGTTCTGGTGTTAGTGTGCTTAATTCTCCGTTTTGAACCATATCGCGCATCAGTTGCATGGTTTCTTCTGCGACGCGAAAATCGAGGTGTGCCAGTTTTGCAGCAAAACGAGCCACCCGGAGTACGCGTAATGGATCTTCGATAAATGCCGCTGAAACATGACGAAGTACTTTTGCTTGTAGATCTTTTTGGCCGCCATAAGGATCATAGAGTTTACCCTCGTTATCCATTGCCATGGCATTGATGGTCAGATCGCGTCGAATCAAGTCGTCTTCAAGTGTGACACTTTGATCAAAGAAACATTCGAATCCCGTGTAACCGGCCCCCGATTTTCTTTCAGTGCGTGCTAGGGCGTGTTCTTCTTTTGTTTTTGGATGAAGGAATACGGGGAAGTCTTTACCAACGGCGGTATAACCTTGGCTGAGCATGATCTCCGGGGTTGAACCCACCACGACCCAGTCTTGGTCATAACTACGGATTCCGAGCAAATGATCTCGAACGGCGCCACCAACTAAATAAACTTGCACGAATTACCTCTGAATTTATCGATATGACGTTGGACATTGTAGCAAGCAATGATACTTTTCTTTACTCCTAAGATCAGATGCTAGCCTACTTTGCCCAGTTCTGATGTTATGCGATCGTTTTTTTACTGGAGATCCTAATGTATAAGGACTTTTTCGGGTTTGTTGAACTGCCATTTTCGATTGTTCCAAACTCGCGTTATTTGTATCTAAGTCAACGCCATAAAGAGGCGATTACGCATCTGCAGGCGGGGTTAGGTGATGGCGGTGGTTTTGCCATGCTAACGGGCGAAGTGGGTACCGGTAAAACCACGGTCGCAAAAGCGATGTTGGCGAATCTGAATGAGAACACTAAGGCAGGGTTAATCCTTAATCCAACATTTTCTAGCCGTGATTTACTTGAAGCGATTTGTGATGAGTTCCGTGTGGCTTACCCACAAGATGCGACCTTGAAGCAACTTAATCAGGCGATCCATGGTTACTTACTCGATAATCACAAGTTGGGTTGGCAAACCCTATTGGTGATCGATGAAGCCCAGCATTTAGCCGCTGATGTGCTTGAGCAGTTACGACTGTTAACTAATTTAGAGACGGACACCAGAAAGCTACTTAAGGTGTTATTGGTTGGTCAGCCAGAACTGCAAAGATTGCTACAAACGACTCAGCTTCGTCAGCTCGCGCAGCGTATTACCGGACGCTACCATCTTCTACCTCTTGATGAGAAAGAAACTGCGGATTACATCGCCTTTCGTTTGCATACCGCTGGTGGCGATCAGCAACTGTTTGATCGGAGTTCGACTAAGCTAATTGCCAAATACAGCCATGGCATCCCTCGTTTGATTAACCTGATCTGCGATAAGTCGCTTAACCTGAGTTACTACAAAGGTAATCGAACGGTTGATAAGCAGACGGTCACTCAGGCTTGTGAAGAAGTGATGCAGTTCCAAGCTGAGATCTATCAGCAGGATAAGCCGAATCAGACGTTTGAATGGCCAGTCTGGGGCTCGGCCGCTATTGGCGTCTTAGCCGCTGTTGGCATTGGATGGGGGGTTACGCAGCAACTGACGTTAAAGCCATCATTGAATGTTCAGCCGCTCAATTCCGCGCAAACAGAGCTTCAGGTGAGCTCACCAAAAGTGAGCGAGCATGCCGTGATTGAGACGCTAATTTACGATCAGCTAACGAACGAACAGCGTGATTTATTGTTGGAACAAAACCAATCGAGTCTCGCGATTAATGAGCTTTATCAGCTTTGGGGTTATCGTGCATCGGTGCGTGACAATTTATGTTTGTCGGAGCCGCAATCGACGATGCGTTGCCAACGTAAAATGGCAACGTGGCCACAATTGGTGCAGCAAAATCGCCCTGTGGTGTTGGAGCTCAATTACCAAGGTCGGGTAGGCTATGTGATTTTGTACGCGATTGGTGACGGCAAAGTTGAAGTGCTTAATGGCAGCGAGCGCTTGCGTTTACCGACTTCATGGCTAAAACCTCTGTGGCAAGGCAATATTCTTGAGTTGTGGCAAGCACCACTCAAAGAGACGCTTCGCTTAGGTATGGAGGGGCCTGCTATTGCAATTCTTGATCAACTCTTAGCACAGGCTGTCAATGAGCCAGCGATTGGAACTGAAAAGTTCGATGCAGCCCTTCGTGAGCGTGTTGAGCTGTTTCAGCGTTGGCAAGGTATTCGCGTGGATGGCATTGCTGGTCAACGCACTTTGGAGCTGTTACAGCAAGGCGTTCAACCTGACGCGCCAGAGTTAAAAGAAATTACAGAGGAGCAGGCATAATGTCAGTCATCAAACATGTTGGACTCTTCTTATTACCCGTGACGATTACCGCAGTCGGTGCAGCTTGGTATCTGGGGTTGTTTGCTTTAGAAACTCCGACCGCAGTTGTGGAGAACAAAGCGAATCAAGAAGTCGAACTTAGCAAAGAAAGCAATGTAAGCAATGCCCTCTCTGCGATTAAACCGAAATTCGAAGTATTAAGTTATCCAGAGGCGACACAACTTGCTCAATTGTCGCGTGAATGGCCAACGGTTGAGTCTCCATTAGATATGGAGAGCTTTGCCGGTGAAACGTTCACGAATGATCAGTCAGTACAAGATGAATACGAGCAGTTTGCATTGGATGGACAAGTGAAGAAAACGAGCCCAACAATGGAAAGCCACGATGATTTAGGGTTATCTCTCGATGATCTCGACTTGTCTTCTTTGTCTCCAGACTTAGCGTTAAAAGTTGAAAATGCATTGACGAACTCAGGTCAGACACCTGAACATCAATTGACGAAAATGGATGACTTAGAGCGAGACGCACAGGAATGGCATGGTCGATTGCCGGCACTTAACTTACAAACTCATATGTATTCAAGTGATGCAAAACGACGTTGGGTGAAAATCAATAATACCGAGTATTATCAAGGTGACGTCGTGGATGGGCAAATCACGCTAAAGAAATTCAGCCGCAAGCTGTCATTGTCGAATTCCAAGGCCAGCAAATTCGTATTCCAGCGTTGTACGAGTGGAAAGGGTAGTTGCGAGTCGTATTCTCTTCTGAAAACAAAAAGCCAGTCGATAGTCGACTGGCTTTTTCATGGAATTTAGCTTTTTATTAGAATCGAGCTTGAGACGATTATGCCCAACCTGCTGGTGATTTCTTTCTACGAGGAACCACGTGAGGAAGAAGCAAACCGAATAGCAGACCAAGGCCGGCAACACCGCCACCGTAAGTGAAGTACTTAAGCAACATGTCGTCTTTTTGCGTGTCTAGCTTCGCGCGAAGTTCGCGGTTTTCTGTCTCTACTGAAGTCAGTTGTTCACTGATTTCTGAATACTTCTTCTCGAGATCTGAAATCTGCTGATTACGAGTCTCTAAAGACGTCACTAAACCTGCTTTTTCCGTGTCTGAGTTTTGACGAGCATTCGCCAGTTGAGCTTTGACTTCGGTTAGCTCTTTTTCGATACGCGGCAAACGGATTGCCATGCTCTCTTGCTTGGTCACGAACTTGTTTTGAACCCAACCAGTACGGCCACGAGCGTCACGAACTTGCGTGTAACCTGTGTCTTTGTTGGTTTGCAGAAGTTGTACTTTAGAGCCTGCGTTAACACTACCAATGATACGGTAAGTGTTGTTTGGACCAGAGTGCATAAAAGTGAATAGGTCATCAGAAATATAACGGTCTGCCGCTAGTGCCGCTGGCGCTGCTAGCAACGTAAACAAAACCGTGATGAATAGTTTTTTCACAATAAATCCCTTAACGATTTTCTTGGATACAGCTTAGGCACCGTATGATTGGAGCCGGAAATAGACGAATAGTATGCAGTTTCAAACGTTGGTGCAACAAAGAAGGGAGGCGAAGCCTCCCTTTCTGTGCGTTTGAGTCAATAATGACAAAGCGCTTACATTGTCTTGACTCAGTACGTCAGCACCAACGTGTTCTTACGAGAACGCAGCTTGGATGCCGTAGAAGAATACAACCGCCAGTAGTGCGCCTGCTGGTAACGTAACGATCCATGATGCCACGATGTTACGAACCACGCCTAGGTTAAGTGCTGCGATACCGCGAGCAAAACCTACACCTAGAACCGCACCAACAAGAGTTTGAGTTGTAGAAATAGGTAGACCAGTACCAGACGCTAGAACTACGGTACATGCTGTTGCTAGCTGAGCGGCAAAGCCACGGCTTGGCGTTAGTTCAGTGATACCTGTACCAACGGTTGCCATTACTTTATGACCAAGCGTTGCAAGACCAACGACGATACCAAAGCCGCCTAGAGGAAGAATCCACCATGCGATTGTGCTTTTCGCGGTCACTTCACCCATGTGTTCAACCGTTGAAACAACAGCAGAAAGTGGGCCGATCGCGTTAGCTACGTCGTTTGAACCGTGAGCAAATGCCATTGCACATGCAGTGATAACCATAAGTACGCTGAAGATACCTTCTACACCAGCAAAGCCACGGTCTTCTTCACGGTTTGCGAATTTCTTCTGAATGTAGAAGTAACCACCAATCATAACTGCTGCTGAAACGACACTTGCCCATACCCATGCTTCACCGTTTGTTAGGTGAAGACCAACGTGTTTTAGGCCTTTTTTGATCGTTACTAGTGCAATCACCATAGTCGTGATGAACATGTAAACTGGTACAAAACGTTTTGCGTTGAATAGTGGGTTCTCTGTATCAAAGATCAGACGCTGCGCGCTGACAAAGATGACGTAAGCGAAGAAGCCAGAGATAACCGGAGTAATGATCCAGCTACCAACAATCCCTTGAACACTGCTCCAGTCGACAGCTTCAGTACCTACAGACACACACGCAAAACCGATGATCGCACCGATGATTGAGTGAGTAGTCGATACCGGCCAACCCATGTAAGAAGCAAGAAGTAGCCACGTACCAGCTGCAAGAAGCGCTGACATCATACCGTAGACAAGAACGTCAGGTTGGCTAGCAAATAGAGATGTTTCGATAACACCTTTACGGATAGTGTCGGTTACTTCACCACCAGCAAGATATGCACCCGCAAATTCGAAGATCATCGCAATGATGATCGCTTGTTTTACGGTTAGCGCTTTTGAACCTACAGATGTACCCATCGCATTGGCTACGTCGTTCGCGCCAATACCAATTGCCATCATGAAACCAAAAATCGCTGCAACAATAATCAGGACAGTGCCGTAGTTCGCAAGGATATCCATCGTAATACCTAGTTGTTTTATAACAAGCGGAGCAAAATTTGACGCGCATTAACCCATTAGACGATGAAAATACTCATCGTCCATGTGACAGGCGCTAATCGTGCTCTTCGTTATGTCGTTAACTTATGTTTTAAGATCGAGATAGCATGACTTCCAAACGAGCACCTACGCGCTGCGCTTGGTCGGCAATACCACCTACCCATTCAAGAATCTTGTACAAGAACATGACATCGATAGGGTTCATGTCAGATTCAATCGCCATTAATTGTTGGCGTAGTTCAATCTGCATTGCATCGGTGTCATCTTCAATTGCGTCCAACTGATGAATCATTTCAGCAACGAGCGTTACTTCACGGCCTTTGAAGCCGGTCTCTAGTAATTCATCAAGTTCATTGATTACTTTTTGCGCTTGGTTAGCCGCATCAAGACAACGTTGAACGTAAGCGAGGAAGTTTGGTTGGAGTGCCTCAGGAATGACAAGTTGGCGACCATATACACGGCCAGCAATATCTTTTGCCAAGTTCGCTAGTTTGTCCTGTTGAGTAAGTAGCTCAAGCATGTCTGTACGATCGACAGGCATAAACAAACCGCGAGGCAGTTTTAGACGAATTTCACGTTTTAGCACGTCCGCTTCTTTCTCTAGGTGAGAAATTTGAGCACGGATTTCAGATGCTTTTTCCCAGTCACCTTTAGAAGAAACTTCAAAGAACTTAACTAGGTGTGAACAACATTCGTTGACACACACAACGTGGCGTTGCAAAGGCTTAATAGGGGACTTTGCAAATAACCCCATAATTGTATTTACTGGCATGGTCATTCAACCTAATAGCTATAACCTTAAAAAAACATACACCATTTCTTGGCGAAATGTTGAACGGATGGCTATAAAGGCGCGCATGTTAACGCATTCAATGGCTCTTTAAAACTGTTTTAGATCATCATTCTGGTGATATTTCTTTCTTGCCGAGGGGGAAAATAGGCAATATCCTGTTTCTATCTGCTTTGAAAGGTATGGCTATGGAAACCGAGATAGAACTGAAGTTTTTTGTTTCTCCAGAATTTTCAGAAACTTTGAAAAACAAAATTTCTGAAACCAAAGTACTTCAGCACAGTTGTCGAGACTTGGGTAACACTTACTTTGATACCGCTGATAACTGGCTACGCAAGCACGATATTGGCTTAAGAATTCGTCGTTTTGATGATGTATTTGTTCAAACAGTAAAAACAGCCGGGCGTGTTGTTGCGGGTCTTCATCAAAGACCAGAATATAATGCTGAGCACATTAATAATGATCCTGAGCTCACACTTCACCCATCTGATATCTGGCCAGCAGGTAAAGACATCGCCACGCTGCAATCTGAACTAACGCCTCTTTTTTCGACCAACTTCACACGTGAGCAGTGGTTAATTGGTATGGCTGATGGCAGTCAAATTGAAGTGGCCTTTGACCAAGGGGCGGTTATTGCCCAAGGTGAAGATGGTGAAGAAAGACAAACGCCAATCTGCGAAGTGGAATTAGAGCTAAAATCGGGCCAAACGGATGCGTTATTTACGCTTGCTCGCAGTTTGTGTGAATCAGGTGGTATGCGCCTTGGCAATATGAGTAAAGCGGCGAAAGGTTATCGTTTAGCAACAGGTTATGCGGGTGATGAAGTCAAGCCACTGGCGTTAGTCGACAGTACCAAGCACGACACCGTGGAATATTGCCTTATTAATTCTTTAGAGCACGCTCTTGCACATTGGCATTACCACGAGCAAATTTACACCGAACGTGATTGTGTTGAAGCGTTGCGTGAAATTGTTAATGCCATTCGTTTTATTCGTCAGACATTTACTATCTTTGGCAGCATAGTACCACGTCGAGCGAGTGCGATTCTGCGCCAAGAAATGAAGTGGCTTGAAGAAGAGCTAGAGTGGCTCGATGAGCACGCACATTTAGAAGAGTTGTTGGATGATAAAGGTAACGTACTGCGTAAGCTTGATGCGCGTAAGTTCCTTGTATCAGAGCTTACTCAGCAACTTGAAGAACTGCCAAGCCGTGAACAAGTATTGGAATTGTTGAGCTCTGCGCGTTACACCGGACTTCTCTTAGACTTGAGTCGTTGGATTTTGACCCGTGGTTGGCAACCGTTTTTGGACGATAAAGCCCGCGAGAAGATAACCAGTAACATTCAACCGTTTTCCGTTATGCAGTTGGATCGAACTTGGGCAGAGCTAATGGAAGCATTTCCTGCAGAGCGTCAGTTGTCTGCGCAAGAATACATCGATCAGCGTTATCGTTTATTACGTAACTTGTACACGGGCATTGGTTTTGCGAGCTTGTACGATGCGGAAGAGCGCAATAGTTTTCGTTTACCATGGGCTGATTTAGTGCACGGTATCGATGATCTTTTAATGCTAAATCATTTATTGCCAATGGTGGGTATGCTTGAGGACGAAGAGCAAGAGCAATTAGAGCGTTGGTTAACGCGTCAGGAGCGATCAATTTTACATGCCATGGATCAGACTCGCGCTATCGGTGTTGAAGTTGAGCCATATTGGCAAGAATAAAGATTGAATAAGAAATAGGGCATCGAGCCCTATTTTTTTTGTGCGGTATTTCGGTATGGAGCTTTTTCTCGTTCTCATTTCATGCGTAAGGTCACAGCCAAAAAGAGTGAGCGCATAAAAGTCTACAGTTTATAAAATTAACGCCGATAGAATGATTGAGCATTTGAGAACCAATGGCGCGGAATCAATGAGATGTCACATTTGAGACGATTAATGAGGGTAAGAATACCTAGATTAGAGATGTCTTTGATACCATGGTTCGTTCGCTAATATTGAAGTAAATAGAACGACTTAAGCAGTAGAAGTATAAATAGACGGAGGATGGACGATGGAAAAGCTGGCATTTAAGCCGTGGGAAAGGGTGATATCCGACATTAAGCTTGTCCCTAAAATGGTCATGCTGATGGTGTTCAGTACCGTCTTAATCGTGGCAAAGCAATTGTGGGATGCAAATACATTTCATGATTCATTATTAGCAGCAACACACAATGAGCAAATTGCCCAACAACACTATGAAGCTTACCTAACTCAAGTCGCATGGCAGACCGCGATCTTGATTATTGTCTTTGTTGTATTATTGCTTGCTGCAGCGCGAGTGATGCTACGTCAGACGCAGTATTTAAGTGAGGCCATAAAGCTGATGGCTAGTAAAAACCTTTCAGTGCCGTTTGATATGGACTGTAAAGATGAATATGGCGATGTAGCTCGTGAGCTAGAGATAACACGCCGCCAACTGCACGATGTGATTCAGCTTCAGATCACTGCATCTGATGAGTTAGCAACACTCACTGAAGTCATGACGATGAGCATGTCAGAAACCAAAGACTCCGCGCAAGATGAGTTCAACGAAATCGATCAGTTAGCGACGGCCATGAGTGAAATGTCCTCTACGGTTCAAACTGTGGCAGAGCATGCTCAAACGGCGTCATCTCTCACGGAACAAGCCTCAAAGCAGGCGGTGACTGGGCAGCAGTTCTTGCAAAAAACCATGTCTAAAATGAGTGAGCTTTCTACCGACATTAGTTCTTCTGCTAATGCCGTCAATCAAGTAGAAGAGCGCGTTGAAGCCATCGGCAGTGTTGTTGGTACTATTCAAGGCATCTCTGAACAAACCAACTTGCTGGCTTTGAATGCGGCAATTGAAGCGGCGCGTGCTGGTGAAGCGGGGCGTGGTTTTGCGGTTGTTGCGGATGAAGTTCGTAATCTTGCTCAGCGCACTCAACAAGCAACGATTGAAATTCAAGAGATGATTACACAGCTGCAAAATAGCGCAGAGTCTGCCGTTGAGCTCATGGAAAAAAGCGTGGTGGAAGCTGCAGAGGGCGTTGAGCTGGTGTCTAATGCGGGTACTGAATTAGATGGTATTGTCGGCCAGGTTACCCAAATTAATGACATGAACTTCCAGATTGCGACGGCATCTGGTCAGCAAAGTAGTGTCGCAGAAGAGATGAGCCAAAACCTGACGAATGTTCGAGAACTGGTTGAGGGCTCAGTGGTAGTCATGACAGAACTGTTAGAAACGGCAGAAATGATGCAAAACAATGCTGGCGAACTTGATAAGAAGATTAACACATTCCAAGTTTAATCTTGCTTCACTTTAATAAAACGCCCGCAAACATTTTGTGGGCGTTTTTATTTGCCTTAACTCTGGTATAAATAGAGTGTGCTTTTCAAACAAGGAAGAAAAATGCAACTGCCATCGTCACTGATTTCTGTCGCGGATTCTGCCGTTCAACATGCGGAAAATGCAGGATACTTTCAACATTGGCCAACAGAAGTTGCCGAACAATTTCATTTTGTGTCTGGTCTTAGCAAGTTCATCACCGAAGCGATTCATCGCGATGAAAAGCTCGCTCAAGATTTGCCAGCAATGCTGATAGAAAACAGTCGATCGTCTAGTTATCGAGAACGTCTTGCTGCGCTATTAGCAGAGTGCCAAGATGAAATGTCGGGTCACCGTGTATTACGTCAGTTCCGTAACCGCGAGATGGTTTATATCGCGTGGAAAGACTTTACTCACGCTTGGACGTTGGAAGCATCTCTTCGTCATCTGTCTCAACTGGCCGAAGCGATGATTTTCGAGACCTACCAGTGGCAGTACAAGATCTGTTGCAATGAGTGGGGCACCCCAACCAATGCCGCTGGTGAAGCGCAACCTATGCTGATTATTGGTATGGGAAAGCTAGGCGGTGGTGAACTGAATTTTTCTTCTGATATTGACTTGATCTTCACTTATCCAGAGAACGGTGAAACTCAAGGCGCGCGCCGTAGTATTGCCAATGCTCAGTTCTTTACTCGTTTGGGTCAGCGCATTATCAAGGCATTAGATCAACAGACTTTTGATGGTTTCTGCTACCGAGTCGATATGCGTTTACGCCCATTTGGGGAAAGTGGGCCATTAGTGATGAGTTATGCAGCCTTGGAAGATTACTACCAAGAGCAAGGTCGCGATTGGGAGCGTTACGCCATGATTAAAGCGCGAGTCATGGGGTGCGAAATGTACCCACAATATCAAGAGTTGCGCCAAATGCTGCGTCCGTTTGTATTTCGCCGTTATATCGATTTCAGTGCGATCCAATCTTTGCGTCGTATGAAATCGATGATCAGCAGTGAGGTGCGTCGTCGAGGCTTAAGCAATAATATTAAATTGGGTGCCGGTGGCATTCGAGAGATCGAGTTTATTGCGCAAGTTTTCCAACTGATTCGAGGGGGACGAGAGCCCTCATTGAGAGGCCGCGGGCTACTAGAAACCTTAAATGCTATTGGCGAATTGGGGTTACTTGCGAAGCACGAAGTGACGAACCTTAAGCAGGCGTACAAGTATTTACGTCAACTTGAAAACTTACTGCAAGCCATGGCGGATAAACAAACTCAAACCTTGCCTGATTGTGATGAGGACCGTCTCAAGCTTGCGACGGCGATGCGTTTTGAATCGTGGGAGGCATTGGTTATTCAAACCCAGCAACATATGAGCAATGTACACAATGTGTTTGAGACGCTCATTGGTGATGACGACGATGACGAAGCTGAAGCGGTGCCGCGACACTTTCATGAACTATGGGACATGGCAGCCAAATCAGATGTGTTGGAGCATGTTCTGCAAAATGACATTGAAGCAGATAATCCGGCAGAGTTGGCAAAAACCATCATGCAGTTTAAAGCGGATCTCGCGAAGAAGACGCTTGGCCCTCGTGGACGAGACGTGTTAACGAAGCTCATGCCGAAAGTCTTTAATGCGGTTTTTGCTCATCCAGATGCCCAGTTTGGTTTACCACGTGTTTTGCATTTGCTGCACAATATTTGTACGCGTACTACTTATCTTGAACTGTTGGACGAACACCCTGCAGCGTTAGTTCAATTGGTTCGTTTATGTACCGCAAGTCCGATGATTTCCGAGCAGCTTTCACGCTATCCAATTTTGCTTGATGAGCTGATTGATCCTCAGCACCTGTACAATCCAATCCCGTTAGAAAGCTACCGGACAGAGCTACGAGATTTCCTTGCGCGTATTCCAGAAGATGACATGGAACAGCAAATGGAAGCGTTGCGCCAGTTTAAACAGATTTGCATCTTGCGCATTGCTGCCGCCGATATTGCAGGCGTATTACCTGTGATGAAAGTGAGCGATCACTTAACTTACTTAGCAGAAGCGGTGGTTGAAGCGGTGATCAATCAAGCTTGGCTCCAAGTGTCCGAAAAGTATGGTGAACCCACTCACGTAAAAGACCGTGAGGGGAAAGGTTTTGCCGTGATCGGCTACGGGAAAGTGGGCGGTTGGGAGTTAGGTTATAACTCGGATCTTGATATCGTGTTTATGCACGATTGCCCAGTGAGCGTCTACACTGATGGCAAAAAAGAGATCGATGGTCGTCAGTTTTATCTTCGCTTGGCGCAGCGAATTATTCATATTTTTTCTACCCGAACGGCATCAGGCATTTTGTATGAAGTCGACACTCGACTACGTCCATCGGGCGCATCAGGCCTATTAGTGAGTCCAACTGACGCGTTTGATGATTATCAACATCAAGATGCTTGGACGTGGGAGCATCAGGCGTTAGTGCGTGCGCGTATGATTTATGGCGATGAGCCGCTTGCGATTGCTTTCCACAACACGCGTCATGATGTGCTGTGTAAAACGCGCGATCAAGATGCACTGAAGAAAGAAGTGGTCGATATGCGCGAGAAAATGCGTGGCCATCTAGGTGGTAAAAAGTCCGGTCGCTTTATGCTTAAACAAGATCAAGGCGGCATTACCGACATTGAATTTCTCGCTCAATATTTGGTGCTCAACTACAGTCACAGTAAACCAAAACTTATCCGTTGGTGCGATAACGTGCGTATTTTCGAAACCTTAATTGCTCAAGGTGTGATGGAAGAAGATCAAGCGATGCAATTGACGCGAGCCTACACGTCTATGCGTGACGAAATTCATCGTCGAAATTTGTTGAATCTGGATGCTGATGTAGCAGAGGACAAGTTTGTGGCTGAACGAGAGTGGGTGAAACATGCATGGAATCAGTGGTTCTCTTAACCCTGAGGTTCTGCCTAGAAAAAGGCTGTGTTAAACTCACTGCGATTAAATTTTTGGAGACCAATAATGAAACCAATTCTACCTGATTACAGCAGCGCGGGTGTGCTTATCATCGGCGATGTCATGCTAGATCGTTACTGGTATGGCCCGACTGGACGTATCTCTCCTGAAGCGCCAGTACCTGTTGTAAAAGTAGAAAACAATGAAGAGCGTCCTGGTGGTGCAGCGAACGTTGCGATGAACATTGCGTCATTAGGTGGTCATGCTCACATTGTTGGTCTAACAGGTATGGATGAGCCAGCAAAAGTGCTTACAGAGACGCTCACTTCTTTGAAAGTGAAGTGCGATTTTGTTGCTTTACCTGAATACCCAACCATCACGAAGTTGCGTGTCATGAGCCGTGGTCAGCAGCTTATCCGTCTTGATTTTGAAGACAAATTCGAAAATACGGATTCTGAACCTGTCATTGCTCGCATGGAAACGGCGCTTTCAAGTGTAAAAGCTGTGATTTTGTCAGATTATGCAAAAGGTACGTTGGAGCATGTTCAGGCATATATTCAAAAAGCGCGAGCGGCGAATGTTCCTGTCTTTATCGATCCAAAAGGTGCAGACTTTGAACGCTACCGCGGCGCGACACTGCTGACTCCAAACATGAAAGAGTTTGAAGATGTTGTCGGCAAAGTGAAGTCTGAGCAAGAGCTAGTGGAAAAAGCACTGGCATTGGTTGAAGAATTTGATTTCGAAGCCTTGTTGGTGACACGCAGTGAAAATGGCATGACGTTGATTCGTCGTGGTCAAGAGCCGTTCCATTTACCAACCCAAGCAAAAGAAGTGTATGACGTGACAGGTGCCGGAGATACGGTGATTTCTGTATTGGCGTCGTCAGTTGCCGCGGGTAAATCATTTGAAGAAGCGTGTGCATTAGCGAACGCGGCAGCGGGTGTTGTGGTTGGTAAACTGGGTACATCAACGTTATCTGAAATTGAATTGGCAGAAGCGGTGCACGGCAGTCAAGATACGGACTATGGTGTGGTCACAGAGCAAGCCTTGATTGAAGCGGTGAAGAAAGCACGCGCAAAAGGTGAGAAAGTGGTGATGACCAACGGGTGTTTCGACATTTTGCACGCCGGTCACGTCTCTTACCTAAACCACGCTGCAGAGTTAGGCGATCGCCTCATCGTTGCCGTCAACACCGATGAGTCGGTAAAACGTCTAAAAGGTCCTGGCCGTCCTGTTAATCCAACCGATCGTCGAATGGCGGTACTAGCGGGTCTTGGCGCCGTGGATTGGGTGGTGCCGTTTAGTGAAGACACACCGCAACGTTTGATCTCAGAAGTGCTACCAAGCATGCTTGTTAAAGGTGGTGACTACAAACCAGAAGACATCGCAGGTGGTAAAGAAGTGATTGCCGCAGGTGGTGAAGTTCGCGTATTAAACTTTGAAGACGGTTGCTCTACCAGTGAAATCATCAATGCAATCAAAGGTGGCAAGGGGTAATCCTTATTCGCCAAACTGATTGTTAACACTGATTGTTAAAGGTCGCTTTCGAGCGGCCTTTTTTGTTTGGCATTGCTAAAGCGTAATAAAACGCCAGTGGGAAAACCAACTGGCGTTTGCATTTGTTTATTTAGATAAACGAATGTTCATATAAATAAATGCTCAGATAAACAAACTGTTAGTTTGCTGGTTTTAGGCCGGCATTCACATCTAGGATATCTTGCTCACTTAGCGTACCTACTGCTTGGCGTAGCTGAAGTACGCTTAGGATGTAGTCGTAACGAGCGTTAGATAGATTTTTGTTTGCATCGTATAGACGACGTGTTGAATCTAGTACATCGACGATAGTACGAGTACCAACATCAAAACCTGCCTCCGTTGCTTCTAGTGCCGAGCGTGCGGAAACCACAGACTGCTCATACGCTTTTAGCGCACCGATGGACGCGTTGATGTTGTTGTTTTGCGCGCGAACATCTTTAACGACGCTACGGTATTCTTTCTCTAGATCTTCACTTGCAGCAACATACGCGAACTCAGCTTGTTTGGTTTGCGAGGTAATATTACCACCAGTGTATAGTGGTACCGCTAGGTTCACACCAATGTTAAAGCCATCAGTGGTGTTGTCGCTGCTACTTTCTGCTTGATCCGAATAATTATAACCACCATCAAGTGACAGTGTTGGCAGGTGACCAGAGCTTGCTAGGGAGATATTGTCGCGAGCGATATCTTGAGAGATTCGAGCTGATAATAGGCTTAGGTTGGTTGTTTTTGCTTCATCAACAAGAACATCTGCAGGACTGTTTGAACGACTTGCAGAGAAACGTGCCGTATCCAGTACGTTTAGGTTTTTGTGCTCTTGGCCTGTGATTTCACGTAGAGACTCGTAGCTATTGATCAGAGAGTTCTGTGCCAATATTTCATCAGCAAGTACGCCATCGTATTGTGCTTGAGCATCGTGTACGTCGGTGATTGCCGATAGACCGACTTCAAAACGTTGTTTGGTTTGCTCTAGCTGACGGCCAACCGCTGCTTTTTCTGCGCGCACAAAAACAAGATTGTCTTGCGCACGTAGAACTTCGAAGTAAGCCTGTGCAACACGAAGAATCAGGCCTTGTTGAGTCGCCGCGTATGACGCATCTGCCTGACGAGCAGATTTTTCTGCCGTATCTAGCGTGATCCAAGATGCACGGTTGTACAGTTCTTGGGAGAAGCCAACGCCTGCAGATAGAACATTTTTATCATTTGAGATACTGCCGCCTGCATCAGGGTCAGTATCACCACGAGTCAGATTGTAACCCGCAGTCAAGTTGATTTGTGGTAATAGGGCACTGCGGCTAGAAGTGATCGCTTCAAATGCTGCATCACGTTGTGCAGCAACGCTGAGTAGTTGAGGATCGTTTTGTTTTGCTAAGTCATAAATTTCAGCAAGAGAGTCTGCCCATACAGACGTACTCATACTGCCTAGCGCTGCACTGATAAATAGTGGAAGCAGTTTTTTCATTTTCCATTCCCGCGGTCAATAGATTGGTTAATTCTCAGTAGTTTAACTCAATTTGAACGATATTTACTCTAAACTTTGCACTTTTACATGTAATTGCCCACCTGTGCAATAAATTTTTTGCAAAGGCTTAAAATTATTTGTAACGATTGTACAAAAGTTGAGCCAAGTCCTTTGAGCAAGTCAATAACAATGAGTAAACTACAAGATTCACTCAGAGAGGTGCTCGATGCAACAGTGTGACAAGCAACAGAACCAGTTTACTTCCCAAGATGTGGAAATAATCTCAAAGGAAACCGTATTCAAAGGTTTTTTTAAAATGGTGAAATACCGTTTTAAGCATAGATTATTTGCTGGTGGTTGGAGTGGGATTGTCGAACGAGAGATGTTCGAACGTGGTCACGCTGCCGCAATGCTTCCGTATGATCCTATTACGGATCAGGTGGTGATCATTGAACAGATCCGCGTTGGCGCTTTAGAGCATCAGCATCCGTGGCAACTCGAAATTGTCGCGGGTATGATTGACCGAGACGAATCT
This sequence comes from Vibrio alfacsensis, assembly GCF_003544875.1. Lineage (NCBI taxonomy): Bacteria > Pseudomonadati > Pseudomonadota > Gammaproteobacteria > Vibrionales > Vibrionaceae > Vibrio > Vibrio alfacsensis. The sequence goes on along the minus strand of NZ_CP032093.1, from coordinate 2,719,069 downwards.
GCGGAAGAGGTTATTCGTCGTGAAGCGGTAGAAGAAGCAGGTATCGAAGTACAGCGAATGGCTTCTGTGACCTCCTATTACCCATCTTCTGGCGGTTGCTCAGAAAAGCTCGATGTCTTCGTCGGTGAAGTGGATGCATCTAAAGCGTATGGCATTCATGGTTTAGACTATGAAGATGAAGATATTCGAGTACATGTGATCAGTCGTGAAACGGCGTATCAATGGGTGAAAGATGGAAAATTCGAAAATGGTGCTTCAATTATTGCACTGCAGTGGTTGCAGCTTAACCATCAAGAATTGACATCACAGTGGGGGCACCCCGAACCAGCGGAGAGTAGATAATGGTGCAAGCAGCAGTAAAACAGCGTTACCACGTTGACTTAGCGGGTCTAATGAGAACTTACGAGACCAATTACGCTAAGCTGAATGCTTTGCTGCCTGTTTCCGCTGAAGTTGGTGATGTTCGTTGTTATCAAGCTGCGAACATGATTTACCAACTGACCGTGAATGAAATCACAAAATACACTACGGTTGTTGAGATATGTCAGAGTGATGACACGCCGGTATTTCCTTTACCGACAATGTCTGTCAGGCTTTATCACGATGCGAGAGTTGCGGAAGTATGCTCAAGCGGAGCGTTCTCTCGTATCAAGGCGAAATATGATTATCCCAACGATCAGTTGATGCAAAAAGATGAAAAGCATCAACTTAATACGTTCCTTGGGGAATGGCTGACATTTTGTCTACGAAGTGGGATAAGTAGAACCCCGCTTGCCTTCAATTGATTGTCATGTCATTACAGGATAATAACTAAAAACGAAATAGTAGACGAGTCAGGTTTTCATTTTGCAATCATCAAGTGACAGCATCAAGCTTTTACAAATTACAGATACTCATTTGTTTGCCGCCGATGAGGGGAGCTTGCTTAGCGTAAGAACCGCAGATAGTTTTTACGCGGTGGTACAAGAGATTCTTAAGCGTCAGGTGCAGTTTGAATATATCTTAGCAACTGGCGATATTTCACAAGATCATAGCGCAGAGTCTTATCAGCGTTTTGCGGATGGGATTGCGCCGTTAGAAAAAGATTGTTTTTGGCTTCCGGGTAATCATGATTACAAGCCAAACATGGGCAGTGTGCTGCCATCTTCTCAAATTCAAACGGTAGAGCATTTATATCTGGGTGACCACTGGCAAGTGATTTTATTGGATTCACAAGTTGTCGGTGTTCCACATGGTCGACTCAGTGACCAGCAACTTTCTTTGCTTGAAGAAAAGTTGGCTGAAAACGCTAATCGACACACACTTGTCTTGTTGCATCACCATCCACTTTTAGTGGGCAGTGCTTGGCTTGATCAGCATACGCTAAAAGATGCCGATGCTTTTTGGCAAGTCGTTGATCGTTTTGATAACGTAAAAGGCATTGTTTGCGGCCATGTTCATCAAGATATGAATGTGGTTCATCATGGTATTCGTGTGATGGCTACCCCATCGACTTGTGTTCAGTTTAAACCAAACTCAGACGATTTTGGGCTTGATACCTTATCGCCAGGTTGGCGAGAAATAGAGCTTCACCAAAATGGTGACATCACGACCCAAGTTAATCGCCTAGGTGAGGGGCAATTCCAGCCAGACTTTACCTCAAACGGATACTAATCTAATCTCCAGCCCGAACCTGTTGTTCGGGCTACTTTTTTACGTGAGGCTCCTATGAGTAAACCCTCATTACTGCTGTATATTCATGGTTTTAACAGCTCTCCTCTTTCGATGAAAGCGAACGTGATGAAAGCGTACTGCGAGCAACATCGTCCAGATATCAAAGTTATCGTTCCTCAATTACCGTGTTTTCCTCAACTCGCAGCGCAATGCTTGTTAGATATCATTGAACAATACAAGAATGACTTTAACATTGGCTTAGTCGGAAGTTCCTTGGGCGGCTATATGTCAACATGGTTGAATGCTCAATTTGGGTTTAGAGCGGTGGTGGTTAACCCTGCGGTGAAGCCTTATGAGTTGCTCGTGGATTACTTAGGCGAGCAAACTAACCCATACACGCACGAAACCTATACACTTGAAGCCTGTCATATTGACGAGCTAAAAGCTCTTGATGTACAAAGCATCGCATCGCCTCAGTCTTTCTGGCTTTTGCAACAAACAGAAGACGAGGTATTAGATTATCGTCAAGCGGTCGATAAATTTGCGCAAGCGAAACAAACAGTAGAAAACGGCGGTGATCACAGTTTTATTGGCTTTGAGCGTTATCCTGCGCAAATCATTGAATTTCTGAAACTGTAACAATAGTGAGGCGATTGGAATAGGCTCATAGTTTTTAGTGCGATATCCAACCGTTTCTTGACATAGTTGGTCTGCTTTCCGACTATGTTTTGCCAAAAGATCTTAAGGGCGTTAAGCCCGACCCATTTTGTTTGCTTTTTCTCGTAAGAAACGAGAGGCAGATGAAGTGGCTTTTTCGTTTCTCGAGCGCGGAGCACGAACGGTGTCGTGCTCGAGATGCAAGTAATCATTGAGAACAATTCCGTATTATGACTGAACAATATAATGCTGGGGCCATTGAAGTACTAAATGGCTTGGAGCCAGTACGTCGCCGACCAGGGATGTATACGGATACAGCGCGCCCGAACCATTTGGGCCAAGAAGTTATCGATAACAGTGTCGATGAAGCGCTAGCCGGACATGCCTCAAAAGTACAAGTCATCTTACATGCAGACCAATCACTAGAAGTGATCGATGATGGTCGAGGCATGCCAGTTGATATCCACCCAGAAGAGAAAGTATCAGGCGTTGAACTGATCCTATGTAAGCTTCATGCTGGTGGTAAATTTTCCAACAAGAATTACCAATTCTCTGGTGGTTTGCACGGTGTAGGTATCTCGGTAGTAAACGCACTGTCTAAGCGCGTTGAAGTGACCGTGCGCCGTGATGGTCAAGTGTACGATATTGCTTTTGAACATGGTGAAAAGGTTGAAGATCTAACGGTAACAGGCACGTGTGGTCGCCGTAACCGTGGTACTAGCGTGCACTTTTGGCCTGATGCTAAGTACTTTGATTCAGCAAACTTCTCAGTAACTCGTCTCGTTAATAATTTACGTGCAAAAGCGGTACTTTGCCCAGGTTTAGAAATTACATTCACAGATAAAGTGAATGGAAAAGATTACCAATGGCTCTACGAAGATGGCCTAAAAGACTATCTGGCTGAGGGCGTAAAAGGCTATCCAGTAATGCCTGAGGAACCATTTACGGGTGAATTCTCTGCAGAAACGGAAGCGGCAAATTGGGCGGTGATCTGGCAGCCTGAGGGCGGTGAGATGATCACCGAGAGTTACGTGAACCTTATCCCGACGGCTCAAGGTGGTACGCACGTAAACGGTCTTCGCCAAGGCTTATTGGATGCGATGCGTGAGTTCTGTGAATTCCGCAATTTGTTGCCTCGCGGTGTTAAACTCACTGGTGATGACGTATTTGACCGCTGTTCATACGTACTATCGGTTAAGATCCAAGATCCTCAGTTTGCAGGGCAAACCAAAGAGCGTCTGTCTTCTCGTCAAACCGCAGCGTTTGTATCAGGCGTAGTAAAAGACGCATTTAGCCTATGGTTGAACGAAAAGCCACAACTGGCTGAACAGTTAGCGGAAGTGTGTATCGCGAATGCACACCGTCGTATGCGTGCGAGCAAAAAGGTTGTACGTAAGAAAGTTGCGTCAGGTCCTGCACTGCCAGGTAAGCTAACGGACTGTTCTGTTCAAGACCTTAACCGCACCGAAATCTTCTTCGTGGAGGGTGACTCGGCGGGCGGGTCTGCTAAACAAGCACGTGATCGTGAGTTCCAAGCGGTGATGCCACTGCGTGGTAAGATCCTAAATACGTGGGAAGTGTCAGCAGACCAAGTTCTTGCATCTCAAGAGGTACACGATATTTCAGTCGCTTTGGGTATTGATCCTGATAACGATAATCTGGACGGCTTACGCTACGGTAAAGTTTGTATTCTTGCCGATGCTGACTCGGACGGTCTACACATTGCAACGCTGCTATGTGCGCTGTTCACGCGTCATTTCCGTGCTCTTGTTGAAGCTGGTCATATCTATGTCGCCATGCCGCCTCTATACCGTATCGACTGTGGCAAAGAAGTGTTCTATGCCCTAGATGATGACGAGAAAGAGGGTATTCTAGAACGTTTGTCTAAGAAGAAAGCCAAGATCAACGTGCAGCGATTCAAAGGTCTGGGTGAGATGAACCCTCTTCAGCTGCGTGAAACTACCATGGATCCAAATACGCGTCGTCTGGTTCAGTTAACCATTGATGATTCAGAAGCGACCATGGAAATGATGGACATGCTGCTTGGTAAAAAACGAGCAGATGATCGTCGCTCTTGGCTACAAAGCAACGGCGATATGGCAGAGGTTTAACGGATGTCTACAGAAATTACTTATGATGGCGTTGAACAATTGCCAATGCGAAAGTTCACCGAAGACGCTTATCTGAACTACTCGATGTACGTAATCATGGACCGTGCATTGCCTTACATTGGCGATGGCTTGAAACCGGTTCAACGACGCATCATTTATGCAATGTCGGAGCTTGGTCTTTCGGCATCAGCAAAATACAAAAAATCGGCACGTACTGTTGGTGACGTGTTAGGTAAATACCACCCGCATGGTGACTCAGCATGTTACGAAGCGATGGTATTAATGGCGCAGCCGTTCTCTTACCGTTACCCTCTGGTGGATGGTCAGGGCAACTGGGGTGCGCCAGATGATCCGAAATCATTCGCGGCAATGCGTTATACCGAAGCAAAATTGTCTAAATTTGCGGAAGTACTGCTAGGCGAATTAGGTCAAGGTACAGTTGAATGGCAACCTAACTTTGATGGCACGATGAAAGAGCCTCAAATGTTGCCAGCACGCCTGCCTCACATCTTGCTAAATGGCGTAACTGGTATTGCCGTTGGTATGGCGACCGATATCCCGCCTCACAACGTTCGTGAAGTCGCGGAAGCAACCATTCATTTGATCGATAATCCGAAAGCGGATTTGTCCGATGTGATGCAGTTTGTGAAAGGTCCCGATTATCCAACGGAAGCCGAAATTACGTCGCCAAAAGCGGAAATTGAGAAGATTTACCGTAACGGTCGCGGCAGCATCAAGATGCGCGCAGTATGGCACAAAGAAGGTTCAGATATTGTTATCACTTCTTTGCCTCACCAAGTATCGGGCGCAAAATTGCTTGAGCAAATTGCGAACCAGATGCGCGCTAAGAAACTGCCAATGGTTGACGATCTTCGTGACGAATCGGATCACGAGAACCCAACGCGTATTGTTGTTGTGCCTAAGTCAAACCGTGTCGATTGCGACTTGTTGATGAACCATCTGTTCGCATCCACGGATCTTGAGCGTAGCTATCGTGTTAACTTGAACATGATTGGTTTAGATAACCGTCCTCAAGTTAAAGGCCTAGTACAAATTCTGTCTGAGTGGATCGAATTCCGTCGTACAACCGTGCGTCGCCGTTTACAGTACCGCCTAGATAAAGTAATGGCTCGTCTACACATCTTGGAAGGTTTGTTGATTGCTTACCTAAACCTAGATGAAGTGATTGAAATCATTCGTACAGAGGACGATCCAAAAGCCGTACTGATGGCTCGTTTTGGTATTACCGATATTCAAGCGGACGCGATTTTAGATACCAAACTTCGTCACTTAGCAAAACTCGAAGAGATGAAGATCCGTGGTGAGCAAGATGAGCTAGAGAAAGAACGTGAGAAGCTAGAGCAGCTGCTCGGTTCTGAGCGCCGTCTGAATACACTGCTTAAGAAAGAAATCAAAACAGACGCAGAGAAATACGGTGATGACCGTCGTTCACCAATGGTTGAACGAGCAGAAGCAAAAGCATTAACCGAGCGCGATCTCGTACCAAGTGAGCCAATCACGGTTGTTCTTTCTGAGAAAGGCTGGATTCGTCACGCGAAAGGTCACGATGTGGATGCCGAAGGTTTGAACTACAAGTCGGGTGATAACTACCTAGCGCACGCGCGTGGTAAGAGTAATCAGCAAGCGGTGTTCTTTGGTAGTGATGGTCGAAGTTACTCATTGGAATCGCATTCATTGCCGTCCGCTCGAAGTCAAGGTGAGCCGATTACTGGCCGCTTGAACATCACGGCAGGCAGTAGCATTCGCCAAGTGATCATGGGTGAAGAAGATCAGTTATGGTTAGTGGGCTCTGATGCGGGTTACGGCTTTGTGTGTAAAGGTTCTGAATTACTATCGAAGAACCGCAGTGGTAAAGCACTTGTGACGTTACCGGCGAACTCTGAAGTGATGACGCCAAAAACCATTGCTGATTTGGACTCAGATGAAATCCTTGCGATCACGAATCAAGGCCGCATGTTGTTGTTCCCAATTAAAGACCTGCCACAGTTAGCGAAAGGTAAGGGCAATAAGATCATCAATATTCCAGCGGCAAAAGCGAAAGAGCGAGAAGAGGTTCTGTCTCACTTGATGTCTCTGCCACAAGGGGCATCGCTAACATTATACGCAGGTAAGCGTAAACTAGGCCTTAAGCCAAGTGATTTGGATAATTTCCGTGGTGAACGCGGTCGCCGAGGCAGTCTACTACCGAGAGGCTTGCAACGCGTGACGCGTATTGATGTTGAGATGGGCGTAAGCACCGACGCATCAGAGCAGCCAAGTGATAGCGAATAAGCATTTATATCCTATATAAAAAAATCCCAGCCACTGGCTGGGATTTTTTTATGCTTCTTGTTTGTCTTCGGCGATAGTGACTTTTAATGTCATTTCTTTTCCTTGACGAATGATCCCTACATCAACCGTGGTTCCTGGTCTCAGGTCGGTAACAATATCCATAACACTTTGGCGACCCTGAACTTTTGTGCCATTGATGCTAATGATAATGTCTTGCTTCTGGAAGCCAGCTAAACTCGCAGGGCCATTTGGATCTATGCCGAGAACGACGATACCGCCGATATGTTGATTACCAAGTAGGCGCGCGGTGACAGCATTGATGTCCTGACCATCGATACCAATATAACCACGAATAACACGACCATCGGCAATGATCTTTTGCATGATTTTATTCGCTAACGGGTATGGGATGGCAAACGATATTCCGTAGGTTTCTAAATCTGTCGCTTGTTGGAATGAAGCGGTATTAATCCCGACAAGTTCACCTTGTGTATTGACTAATGCACCACCGGAGTTGCCCTCATTAATTGCCGCATCGGTTTGAATAAATGCTTGTCGACCATCACTAATGGATGAGCGTCCTGTCGCGGAAATGATGCCGAACGTGGTTGTTTGGCCTAGGTTATATGGATTACCAATCGCAAGAACCACATCACCGACTTGAGGTGTGTATGTTGTATTCAGTGGGATAACAGGAAGATTCGTACCATCAACGCGCAAGATAGCGATGTCTGTTCGTTTGTCGGTACCGACAAGTTGCGCAGCGGCTGCACGACCATCTTGTAGAGCGACCACAATTTGATCGGCTTGAGCGACCACGTGGTAGTTGGTAATGATGTAGCCTTTTTCACTGACAATGACACCAGAGCCAAGCCCCTGAGTGGATAACTTGCTTCGATCATGTTCAACGTATTTACGGCTGTATATATTCACCACTGCAGGTGCCGCTTTCCTAACGGCTTGGTTAAAAGAGACCTCAAGGGAGGCGATATCACTTGGCTGTGGATCAACGAGCGCGGCAGGGATTACGTTGCTACGTAGTGATGGGACGGCAAGCAACACAATGATAGCGGTCGCTAAGCCTAAAAAGACAGAACGTAACAAAAAGCTAAGCATATCCTCTCCATGCTTGAATGCCAAAATGGCATAGAAAATTGAAAGATAGCATTACATTGATAAATAACAAAAGGGCAGTATGCCATCATACTGCCCTTTAGAGAGGTGGTTCAAATGATTAACGCACGATGAGATAGATCGTTTGGTCTCCGCGTTGAATATTAAGCGCTAAAACACCTTTGTGATTTTCTGCAATCGAGCGCAATTCTGCTAGGTTTTTCACGCGTTTTCGGTTTACACCTATGATGATATCACCTTGTTCTAGCTGATATTGAGCGGCAGGTGAATTTTCTGTCACACTGGTGACTTTCACCCCTTGGATTGCATCACCAGGAGCGGTATTGCTTAACTCCGCCCCTTTTAGGCCCTCATGCAGTGTTTCAGCTTTGGCTTTTACGGTGCTGGCTTCACCCAGTGTCACCTTGAATGATTTATTTTTGCCATCACGAATCACGCCAAGAGATATCTCTTTTCCTGCACCTAGTGTTGCGACTTTTGCTCGAAGTTCAGAGAACGTTTCAATGGTTTTACCATTGACGGAGATAATCACATCACCCGCTTTTAACCCGGCTTTATCCGCCGCACCATCTGGCACGACTTGGCTTACGAATGCCCCTTTGCTCGATTCATAACCGAGTGCTTCCGCAAGCTCTGAGGTCACCTCGCCACCTTGAACGCCTAACATGCCGCGTTTAACTTCACCGAATTCCAAAATCTGATCCGTAAGGTTTTTCATCATGTTTGATGGAATGGCAAAGCCAATGCCCACGTTACCCCCGTTCGGTCCTAATATCGCAGTGTTGATACCAATCAGTTCACCATTTAGATTCACAAGGGCACCACCCGAGTTACCGCTGTTAATCGCGGCATCGGTCTGGATAAAGTTTTCAAAATTCTCGACATTTAAGCCGCTTCGCCCAAGCGCTGAAACAATGCCTGATGTAACGGTTTGTCCTAGGCCGAATGGGTTACCGATCGCCACAGTAAAATCACCCACGCGAAGCTTATCCGAGTCCGCTACTTTAATTTGAGTCAGATCTTTGGCTTTTTCTAACTTCAGTAGTGCAATGTCAGACATTTCGTCCCCACCCACGAGTTCTGCATCGTACTCACGGCCGTCATATAAACGAACACGAATCTCATCAGCGCCTTTGATTACGTGGTAATTTGTGACGATTTGGCCTTTTTGGGCGTCAATGATTACGCCGGAACCTAGCCCTCGGAAAGGACGCTCACGGGTTTGTTCTGTTGGGAACTCAGGTCCAAAGAAAAACTGAAATTGCTCAGGGATTCGACTGGTTTGAATTTGCTTCCCCTCTACAGCAATGCTGACCACGGCTGGGGTCACTTTTTCGAGCATTGGAGCAAGGCTAGGCAATTGCTGTCCATCAACACTTAATGGAAGTGCTGCTGATACGGTTATTGGGGTGATGATTGAACTCAAGCTTAAAGACAGAACGGTTAACGCAAGCAAAGGTTTTTTCATCGAGTAACTCCTCTTGATACAAGTCTGCCAAAAAAGAAAAACCCTAACCACTATTAACATGGGAATGGGTCGGGAAAGTCAAAGGGGATGGCAGTTCACAGCAATTTAGAGATGAGTTATGGAAGAAAGTTCAAATAGGGCTAACACAAATTAATAAAAATGCGTATGAATTAGCCCTATTAAAAGGGAGGGGGAGTTAAGAGGCTTTTGCTGTCACAACATCAGGAGCATTAATGATTTCTTTTTCCTGATCTTTCAAAAGACCGGTCGCACCGTTAGCGTAGTCTTTTGGTTGCTCGTTAGCATCGGCTTGATCTTCTTCAATTTGCTCCGATGACATTGCCGTTTTCTTATCGAATGGGTTGTCTTGTTCTGGCAGATTTGGCAGAAGCTCAGAAGAGGTCTTCGCCATGTGCTGATAGAGCTTAGTGTAATCTTTACCTAAGGTATCCAGCATTTCTGCGGTTTGCGCAAAATGATCAACGAGATCTTGACGTTGTTGTTCTAGCTCAAATTTTGCTGATTCCAGCTCTTTTTGCACAGACTTTTGTTTTTTGTATCCTGGGGTGGTTAGTCTACTTACGACCACGCCTACGATGGTTCCGACCAGCAAACCCGCAACGGCATAAATCCAAGGCATAACTGCTCCTTATAGTTGTATTTAACAAGTCTTTTACTACTTAGTTACACGCAGTGCTTGACCATGTTACTATGGCTTGCACAGTCGATAAAGAAAAATAGAAGCGATGTTTCTGGAGTGCAAGTACCCTCTACAGAATGAAACAAACTGACTGTTGCGTGACACATTTTCTCTGTACCTCTGATACGACGTAATGCTATGACACCATTAAAACGATACCAAAGAGACATTGCAGAACATGGATTCCAGCCTGATGAAGCTCAACATGCTGCTGTTACCGCTTTAGATAAACTCTATTACGCCATTGCGGAATTTCAAACTGCTCCCATCCCTCAGCTTAGCACCTGGCAAAAGTTGCTTGGCAAGAAAGCGGAATTACCCGAACCACCCAAAGGCCTGTATTTTTGGGGAGTGGGGCGCGGAAAGACCTATCTGATGGATGCCTTTTATGACGCTTTGCCAACAGAAAAGAAAATGAGAGTGCATTTTCACCGATTTATGTATCGCGTGCACGATGAACTCAAGCGGTTGGGAGAGGTTGAGAACCCACTGTCGAAAGTGGCTGACCAATTTAAAAAGGAAGCGGATATTGTCTGTTTTGACGAGTTCTTCGTGTCCGACATTACCGATGCAATGATTTTGGCGACGTTATTACAAGAGATGTTTAAGCGCCAGATGATTCTTGTTGCGACATCCAATATTGAACCGGAAAACTTGTATCGCAATGGCCTGCAGCGCGCTCGCTTTCTTCCTGCTATCGCATTAATTCAGCAGCGCTGTGACATTCTTAATGTTGATAGTGGTGTGGACTATCGCTTAAGAACCTTAGAACAAGCAGAGATTTATCATTACCCACTTGATGAGCAAGCTGCAATCAATCTAAACCGCTATTACCAACAGTTAATTGGCGAACGAAAGGTCGCGAGTAATGTGATAGAGATTAATCATCGTGATATTGCTGTCATGGAAGCCAGTGATGGCGTGCTGCATGCGACGTTTGAGCAACTCTGTCAAACCCCACGTAGCCAGAATGACTATATTGAAATCTCGCGCATCTACCACACAGTATTGTTAGGTTGTGTCAAACAGATGGATGGTAAAATGGATGATGCAGCAAGGCGTTTTATTGCGTTGGTCGATGAGTTCTATGAACGTAACGTTAAATTGATTATTTCCGCAGAGGTCGCAATGCCGTTACTTTACTCGGATGGCCTGCTGGAGTTTGAGTTTAAGCGTTGTTTATCTCGCTTGACGGAGATGCAAAGCCACGATTACCTCACGAAAGAGCATCTGGCTTAAAATAATAAGCGGATATTAAAAGAGAAGAAAAATTAGTGATTTGGCGCAAAAAGGTGATTTTTCTTCGGTCTTCTATAATCCTGCGACCCACCGTTACTGCAGACCTGATTATCGAAGTTATTTCGACATAGAAGGTCGAGAGAACCAACGACTCGAAGGGGTGATGACTGGGCTCTTAGACAGTGTGGGAGCACTATTGGGTGTTCCTTAAAGTTTAAATTTTAATTAACGGGTTATTATTAGCATGAAAACTTTCGTTGCTAAACCAGAAACTGTAAAACGCGACTGGTACGTTGTAGACGCAGAGGGTAAAACTCTTGGCCGTCTAGCAAGTGAAATTGCATCTCGCCTACGTGGCAAACACAAAGCTGAATACACTCCTCACGTTGACACTGGTGATTACATCATCGTTATCAATGCTGAGAAAGTTACTGTAACTGGTAACAAAGCTAAAAACAAAGTGTACTACCGTCACTCTGAATTCCCAGGTGGTCTAAAATCTATCACTTTTGAAAAGTTGATCGATCGTAAACCTGAGATGGCTCTTGAGCTAGCAGTTAAAGGTATGCTTCCACGTGGTCCTCTAGGCCGTGCTATGTACCGTAAGCTTAAAGTTTACGCGGGCGCTGAGCACAACCATGTTGCTCAACAACCACAAGTACTAGACATCTAATTGGGGATTTCGAAAATGGCAGAGAATCAATACTACGGCACTGGCCGTCGCAAAAGCTCAGCTGCGCGTGTTTTCATCAAACCAGGCAGCGGCAACATCGTAATCAACAAGCGTAGCCTTGATGAGTACTTCGGTCGTCCAACTTCTCGCATGGTTGTTAAACAACCTCTTGAGCTAGTTGAACTAACTGAGAAGCTAGACCTATACGTTACTGTTAAAGGTGGCGGTATTTCTGGTCAAGCTGGTGCTATCCGTCACGGTATCACTCGCGCTCTTATGGAATACGATGAGTCTCTACGTCCTACTCTACGTGCAGCTGGTTACGTTACTCGTGACGCTCGTTGCGTTGAACGTAAGAAAGTTGGTCTACGTAAAGCACGTCGTCGTCCACAGTTCTCTAAGCGTTAATTTCCTCTTATCGGAAATTATGCTGGTCCAGAGTTACTCTGGAAACTGTGCATCAAAGCTCGGCTATATGCCGGGCTTTTTGTTTTTCTGGCGTTTTAAAACACGCCTCTTCAATTCACTTCGTGTAACACGCTTTAGTTAATATCCTCGCAATATTTCTTCGTTTTATAAGCCGAATTTTTGTTATTTCATGTGCTACAACCTTGTCCCTATGGAAAGGTGTAGTGCGCAACAATGATGGCTCAACTCCTTGGCTAATCACCTGAAAATAACCGATTTAAGGGAAAGTTAAGCTCTCTTTTACTGTTATTGATTTTGCTTTCTTGTTGCAAATCACATCTATTTTTAGAATTTTACTGCTTTTGTGACGGCGTGGGCGATTCGCCTCACAAATGTTACAAAAGGTAGCTTTATCTTGTCAAAAGTAGGGTTTTCTTTATCATTTCTCCCCAATAAATAGAACTAAATTCATTATTTGTTAGCCATGCTCTTATTAAGCGGAATAATAACGATCCAAAGGGAGCAAATGGGAGAATGTTTGGATGAGCAACGCGCCTTTAAATAACGGTCGCAGGCGTTTTCTAACCGCTACAACGGCAGTTGTTGGTGGTTTAGGAGCAGCTGCCGTCGCCGTTCCTTTTATAAAATCATGGAATCCTAGTGCCAAAGCAAAAGCTGCAGGTGCGCCGGTGGAAGTGGATATTAGTAAAATTGAAGCTGGCCAGATGGTCCGAGTTGAGTGGCAGGGTAAACCTGTATGGGTAGTACGCCGAACTCAAGAAGTGGTGGATAACCTAAAGAACATCGATGGACAGCTTCGTGATCCAAAATCAGAAATGGAACAACAGCCAGTTTATGCTCAGAATGCGTATCGCTCGATAAAACCTGAGTTTTTTGTGGCGGTTGGCTTCTGTACTCACTTAGGTTGTTCACCGACTTACCTACCTGATACCTTTGCTGAACAAGTTCAGGGTGTTAAGTCTGGTTTCTTCTGCCCATGTCATGGTTCTAAGTTTGATATGGCTGGTCGAGTGTTCCAGGGGGTGCCTGCTCCACTGAACCTTGTGGTTCCTAAGCACATGTATTTGAGTGACACGAAGCTCATGATCGGTGTTGATGAGGGAGACGCATAATGCAAGCACTATTAGACTGGGTAGAAAAACGACTTCCAGCGATGAATGCCTATAAAAAGCATTTGTCTGAATACCCAATGCCAAAGAATTTCAACTTTTGGTACCTTTTTGGTTCTTTGGCGATGTTGGTGTTGGTTAACCAAATCCTAACGGGTATTTGGCTGACAATGAACTATGTACCGTCTGGTGATGGTGCGTTTGCTTCTATCGAATACATTATGCGCGACGTTGAGTACGGTTGGTTGCTACGTTATATGCACTCAACAGGTGCATCTGCGTTTTTCGTGGTGGTATACCTGCACATGTTCCGTGGTTTGATTTACGGTTCATACCAAAAGCCTCGTGAGTTATTGTGGATCTTCGGTATGTTGATCTTCTTAGTTCTCATGGCTGAAGCGTTCATGGGCTACCTATTGCCATGGGGTCAGATGTCCTACTGGGGTGCGCAGGTAATTATTTCTCTGTTTGGGGCGATTCCTGTTATCGGTGATGATTTAACGCTTTGGATCCGTGGTGATTACATCATCTCTGGTGCAACGTTGAACCGTTTCTTCGCACTACATGTTATTGCACTGCCTATCGTGCTACTTCTTCTTGTTGTGCTACACGTATTGGCGCTGCACGAAGTTGGTTCTAACAACCCAGATGGTATCGAGACTAAGCTACCAAAAGGTTCAATGGGCGACGATTACGAAACGCAATTCAAGTTCCACGATTACTACACGAAGAAATACGACATCATCGATTCTATTCCTTTCCACCCTTACGGTACGGTTAAGGACTTGGTTGGTGTGGCTGGTTTCTTGTTTTTCTTCTGTTACGTGCTGTTCTTCAACCCTGAGATGGGTGGGTACTTCCTTGAGCCGCCTAACTTTGAAGCTGCAAACCCACTGAAGACACCTGAGCACATCGCTCCGGTATGGTACTTCACTCCGTTCTACGCAATCTTGCGTGCGGTTCCAGACAAACTATTGGGTGTTATCTTAATGGGTGCGTCGATTGCAGTACTGTTTGTTCTACCGTGGTTGGATCGCTGTAAAGTACGCTCTTACCGTTACCGCAGTAAGATCCACCTATTGAATATCGTTCAGTTCACTATCGCCTTTATCGCTCTAGGTATTTTGGGTGCACTACCGGCAACGCCGCTGTACACAATATTGTCTCAGATCTTTAGCTTGTGTTACTTCATGTTCTTTGTGTTGCTGTTCTTCTACAGCAAAAATGAAGCGACCAAACCATTACCAGAGAGGGTGACATTCAAATGAAGAAGTGGATTGTAATTCTATTTGCTATGTTGCCATCTCTTGCGATGGCAGCGGGGGCCAACGTACCGCTCGATAAAGCAAACGTAGACCTAACGGATAAGGCTTCGTTACAAAATGGTGCGAAGCTATTCATGAACTACTGTTTTGCTTGTCACTCTACGCAGTATCAGCGTTACGAGCGAGTGGCGACAGACTTGGAGATCCCAATTGATCTAATGAAAGAAAACCTTATTTTCGATCCTGAAGCGAAAGTAGGTGATCTTATGGTCAATGCCATGCCAGCAAAACAAGCCGGTGATTGGTTTGGTGCTCCACCACCAGATCTTACGTTGGTGGCGCGAGTTCGTGGTGCAGATTGGCTGTATACTTATTTACGTGCTTTCTATGTTGATCCATCTCGTCCATTTGGCGTGAACAACTTAGTCTTCCCAAGTGTGGGTATGCCACATGTTCTTGAAGAGCTTCAAGGCATTCCAACGCCGGTTTATGGCACTAAAGTTGTTAATGGTGAAGAAGTACAAGTGGTTATTGGTACAGAAACTAACGGTACTGGTGAGCTGAGTTCTGGGGAATACGACAAAGCGGTAGGTGACTTAGTGAACTTCCTTGTTTATTCAGGTGACCCGGTTCAACTAGAGCGTCATGCGCTGGGCTGGTGGGTAATGGGCTTCTTAGTTCTATTAACTATTGTTGTCGTGTTGCTCAAGAAAGAGTATTGGCGTGATGTGCATTAATTGTGCTATCATACCGTGCTAATTCCCAATTTTAATTGATGGATAATGGAGGCTTAGCCTCCATTATTTTTATTTGTAAGTGTACTGGAGGGCTCCATGGCTGTAGCTGCCAATAAACGTTCTGTGATGACTCTTTTCTCAAGTGCATCAGATTTGTATAGCCATCAGGTTCGCATCGTACTAGCTGAAAAAGGCGTAAGTGTAGAAGTTGAGCTTGTTGATGAAGCAAACCTTCCTGCTGAACTTGTAGAGCTAAACCCATACAAATCAGTGCCAACTCTTGTTGACCGTGAGCTAGCTCTTTACGATTCAAAAATCATCATGGAGTACTTGGACGAGCGTTTCCCTCATCCACCTCTAATGCCTGTATACCCAGTTGCACGTGGTAACAGCCGTTTGATGATGTACCGTATTGAACGTAACTGGTACTCACTCGCTGAAAAAGTTGTTAAGGGTAATGCTGAAGAATCAGAAAAAGCACGTACTAAACTACGTAACGATCTTCTGACTCTAGCGCCAATCTTCGCTGAATACGAATACTTCATGAGTGAAGAATTCAGCCTAATTGACTGTTACCTAGCTCCACTACTGTGGCGTTTGCCTCAACTAGGTATTGATCTTGTTGGCCCTGGCTCAAAAGAGATCAAAGTTTACATGAGCCGTGTATTTGAACGTGATTCATTCCTTGCTTCTCTAACTGAAGCAGAGCGTGAAATGCGCCTAGTTCGCTAAGCGATTTAGATAACACGTTATGGATATTGCAAAAATGACTGCTCGCCGTCCGTATATGCTTCGCGCATTTTACGAATGGTTAGTAGACAACGACTTAACTCCTCACTTGGTTGTTGACGCAACATTGCCGGGTGTACGTGTGCCAGTTGAGTTTATTCAAGATGGTCAAATTATCCTGAATATTGCTCCTCGTGCAGTCGGACAGCTTGAGTTGGGTAATGATGCGATTACTTTCCATGCTCGTTTTAGCGGTCGTCCGCATTCGGTTATTGTGCCGATGTATGCGGTTCAAGCGATTTACGCTCGCGAGAATGGCGCAGGTACCATGTTTGAACCTGAGGAAGCTTACACTCATATTGAGGAAGAGGGGATTGTTGAAGAAGAGCAATCACCATCATTTACAACCGTGAGTGGCGGTTCAGACACTGATGAGTCAGGGTCTGAGGAGGAAGAAGCGCCTCGTCCAAAAGGTCGACCAAGCTTAAGAGTTATCAAATAAAAAAAGCAGCACTCGTGCTGCTTTTTTATTGCGATTTATTTACCTTTCAAGACAGTGCTTACCTACTCAAGCGCTTCTTTTTCAGTTGCATTCACTTCTGTCGCTTCACCATATTGAAAGCCTTTGATCACTTGTTTTACACCTGAGATATTACGTGCAATCTCTGTCGCTCGTTCACTCTGCTTTGGTGTCACGTAACCGAATAAGAAGACATCGCTATCTTCAGTGATGACTTTGACTTTTACGCCATTAAGCTCGCTATCGGTGAGAAGTGCGGATTTTACTTTCGTTGTAATCCAACTGTCGTTGCTGATTTGAGTCACGCTTAGCGGCTCTTTTTGCTTAATTTGGTTGTGAATATTTTTCACGCCCTCAATATCACGAGCTCTGCGTTCAAATTCATTGATCAGCTCGTCGGTAGGCGCCTGCCCCATCAGCACGACCGTTCCGTTATACGAGCTTGCGACAATACGAGTTTTGCCTTTGAAAGGTGCTTTGTTACCAATGGCGGCAATTTCGAATTCGATATTGTTATCTTGCCAAATTTCTTTGGTTGTACGTGTATCAGTGACGATATTGGCAGTGGTTGCAGCCCCTGCGATAAACAAACCAGCACAGCCGCTCATGCTGAGCGCAGCGCATAAAATGACAAGACTACGTATCATAATTCTAAACTCTCAATATTGGTTATTCTTCGTGAGCGGGGAAAAGTACTTGGTCGATAAGATCGCACAGGCAGTGAAGGGTCACCATATGAACTTCATGAATTCGTGCTGTACGATGCGATGGGATACGAATCTCAACATCGTGTTCACCAAGTAAACCAGCCATTTCACCACCATCCTTACCCGTTAAGGCAATAATGGTCATATCGCGTGTTACTGCGGCTTCCATTGCTTTGAGAACGTTTTTGCTGTTACCACTGGTTGATATCGCTAATAAGATATCGCCAGGTTGGCCAAATGCGCGTACTTGTTTAGAAAAAATCTCTTGATAGTGATAGTCATTTGCTACAGCAGTCAGTGTTGTGTTGTCTGCCGTTAATGCCATTGCTGGTAAGCTTGGGCGCTCTGTTTCGAATCGATTTAAAAGACAAGATACAAACTGTTGCGAGTTCGATGCACTGCCACCGTTACCACAGCATAGAATTTTGTTGCCATTAAGTAGGCTTGAGACCATCGCTTGGGCGGCATGAGTAATGGCATCTGGAAGTGCTTCCGCTGCCGCAATTTGAATTTGAATACTTTCAGTAAAGCTGTCTTTAATGCTGTCTAGCATTGGTTATCCTTCAGAGATTGCATTTTGTATCCAGTTAATGTCTCGCCCCTCATTGTGAATGGCAATCACATCAAACCGATAATCTAAATTTTGAGCGTTGTATTGCTTTTGTCGAAGCCAAATATGCGCTGTTTTTACCAGCTTACGCATTTTAGTGTAAGTGACCATTTCAGCCGCTGACCCATAGTGGTCGTTTTTACGGTATTTGACCTCCACAAAAACAATAGTTTCACCTTGTTGGAAGATTAAATCAATCTCGCCGACTTTGGTCAGGTAATTTTGTTGGAGAAAACGTAAGCCCTGGCGTTGCAAGTATTGCTTAGCCAGGGCTTCATATTGGTTTCCGATATGGCGTTTACTAAAGAGCACCGCGCTCCGCCCAACTGAGTTCGCGTTGAACGACACAGTTGTTATCAATACTCAGTACCCCAGTTTGCCCGTTGGTTGAGTAGCCAGGAACGGCTTTCATCTGTGGCAATTCACCAATCAGTTTATACGCATCCATACCTAGTGCTTCTAAGCGTTTTTCCATATTCGATTGCTCAGACCATAGTTCATTCATTTCAGATGCAATGGTCGGGTCGGCATTGATCAGCAACGGAATGTCACTGTACGTTACGCCTGAAAGATCTTCATACGTTGCACCACCAGTATTACTGCGGGAGTTCGAAAACAGTTTAGGTGGCTTAGCATCAGGGTTAATGGCGACCTCAATAAATGGCTTGATAAGCGTAAGCTCAGAACTTCTTGCTACGATATATACCGCATCCACATCTCTTCGGCTACGAGGTTGGGTTTCTAGCGGGATGCGCATCAAGGATTGCATTTGAGCAATACGCTGTTGGCTTTCTTGTAAACCAAAGACGTCGTTGATGTTCTTTTGTAATTGGCGCTTATCGCCAAAGTAACTGGTTGCAACCTTGTTTGAGCTGTATTTATCCCATTCTTCATCAAATGCTTTTACAACACGCTGACCATAACTGCCAGTTGGAGCCAAAATGAGTGGATAACGGTAGCCTTGACTGAATAGGTATTTCGCCGCCTGTGCCACTTCCTGTTCTGGTGATAGCGCTAGGTAGCACATGTTTGTGCCAGGTTGGACATCCTCTGGAATGTTGAGAGCAAGCGCAGGTATTGCAACGCCTGTTTCAGAACCATCGAGCGTGGATTGCAATAACTCGACGTTTTCTTTTTGTAGTGGACCCACTACAAAATCGATGTTTTCATTGATCAGGCGTTGTTTGATTGCATCAGCGCTGTACGCATGTGTATCAATGACGGTTAATGTCGCGCTTGGATCTCGAGTTGCATCATTCATCATGGCAAAGATAAAACCATCACGAATGAGCTGAGCTTGCGGTGCAAACTTACCAGAAAGTGGCAATAACAGTGCGGTTGCGTTCGGTTTTACAATGTCTAGTGACAGAATGCTTTGAATTTCACTTGGCGTATAGATGGCTGCTGGATGCGATGGATTTTCGCTAAGCCAACGCTCTAACGTTGTTTTTAACTGAGGAATGTTATTCGCCAGAGTTTTGGCGTAAATCGCTAATTGCAACCAACCGTCTAGTACTTCTTCACTTGGATCGGTTTGCAGAGCGGTAAGTTCGTATTCTGAATAGCTGGCAAAATTCATCCAAATGCGGCTAGAGATTTCACGTTGCTCGGCAGATGACGCATATTGGCTTTCTGAAACCAACTGACGGTTGGCTTCAAAAGGCTGGTTTAAACTCTGGTAGGCCTCCGCGCGCAGGGAGTAGTAATCTTTCCATTGCTCACTTGGTAGTTTCCACCAAGGTTGGAAATTGAGCAGTTTCAGCAATTGTGAGTAATTGCCTTGTTTTTGCTGTATGGTCGCGCGGGCCAGTTGCCACTCGGCTTGCTGAACTTCGGTCAATTGTTGACGAGCAAGACGTTTGATGAGCAGTTCAGCTTGATCCAATTCATTGACTTGGATCGCTGCTTTTGTTGCCATGATCAACCAGTCGTTTTGTAAGCTACCTTCGGTGCTGTCCGCTTGAATCATGTAGCTCTGAGCTGATTGTGTAGGCTCAAGAGTAATGTCTACGCTATTTGGTTGGCGCGGTCCTGAAGAACAGGCTGCGAGTGTAATTGCCAGTGCAACTGGAGTAAGTAAGCGTGGTACACTGAGTCTCTTATGGTTCATCATTGCCGTGAGTTCTCTATAATTTTGTACAAAATTGTCTCTATATTAATCGTTGAAGTGATGGTAAACAAATGACAGATAAAAATAAGTTGCCGAATGAGGGGCCAACTCTCTACATCGTACCGACTCCAATCGGAAATTTAGCGGATATCACTCAACGTGCTATCGAAGTTCTGTCTACAGTGGACATAATTGCCGCTGAGGATACTCGACATACAGGCAAATTACTGTCTCACTTCAATATTCAAACCAAAACTTTTGCACTGCACGATCATAATGAACAGCAAAAAGCGCAAGTTCTGGTTGAGAAGTTATTATCAGGTCAGTCTATCGCACTCGTCTCTGATGCTGGTACACCGCTAATCAGCGATCCAGGATACCATTTGGTGACAAAATGTCGTCAAGCGGGCGTTAGAGTTGTGCCGCTTCCTGGTGCGTGTGCGGTCATTACAGCGCTAAGTGCTTCTGGCCTCCCGTCGGATCGATTTAGCTTTGAAGGTTTTCTACCACCGAAAAGCAAAGGCCGTAAAGATAAGTTCTTAGAAATTGCGTCTGTTGAACGTACTTGTATCTTTTACGAATCGCCACATCGAATTTTAGACTCTCTACAAGATATGTTAGACGTTCTTGGCTCAGAACGAGAAGTCGTATTAGCACGTGAGCTCACTAAAACCTTTGAAACTATTCAAGGAATGCCTCTTGGTGAGCTTATTGAATGGGTGAAAAGTGACGACAACCAACAGCGTGGAGAAATGGTACTGTTGATTCATGGCCATCGTGAGTCTAGTGACGAGAGCCTACCTGATGAAGCAACGCGCACGCTTGGTATTTTGACCAAAGAGTTACCTCTAAAAAAAGCGGCGGCACTGGCGGCGGAGATTTACAACGTAAAGAAAAATGCATTGTATAAGTGGGGTTTAGAGAATCTAGGCTGATTTAAGCGATAGATTGACCACCATAATGTCATGGGCCGATGTGAATGCATCGGCACTTTTTTATTTGAAACAAACTTTGTCTTCGAAATATCGTCATCAAGCAAAGAAAAGCAAAGCAAAGCAGATTCAAGCAAAGTAAAGAGAAGAGAAGATAAATAAACGCTTTGCTGTTCCCCTGCACCTAATGTAACGCTAACGTATCGTCTAAAAAAACATCATTTGATTCGCGCATTTCATCATATCTGTGATCTGACTAGACTCTGAGGGGATAACTCTATACAATCCGCCCTCGGAGCTGACTGGGTAGTCGCTGCTTTGTTGATGTCCTTCGGGAGACTGACGTTGAGGTCCCTTTGGGAGACTGACGTTGACGTCCTTCGGGAGACTGACAAAGGGGAGGAAAGTCCGGGCTTCATAGAGCAAGGTGCCAGGTAACGCCTGGGGGGCGCAAGCCTACGACAAGTGCAGCAGAGAGAAGACCGCCGATGGCTCTCTTTTTCGTTAGAGAAAGGGAGAACAGGTAAGGGTGAAAGGGTGCGGTAAGAGCGCACCGGACGACTAGTAATAGTTCGTAGCAGGGTAAACTCCACCTGAAGCAAGACCAAATAGGCCTCCACATTGCGTTGCTCGCGTAAGGAGGCGGGTAGGTTGCTCGAGCCAGTGAGTGATTGCTGGCCTAGACGAATGGCTACCGCCGCGCAAGCGGAACAGAACCCGGCTTATGTGTCGGCTCCACCTATTCGAGACCCATCATTACTTTATGTAATGATGGGTTTTTTGCATTTTATTGACGTAAACTATGTCATTGCCAATAAACTTGGCACTAAATCACGTCTAACTTTAGACTTCTAGTGGCGATGATGTGGGAAATCAGTACACTAAAGAATCGCTTCAAGATCATTCAACGAGAAAGCTATGACCGAAACCTTCCAACATATCTCCGTGTTATTAAATGAATCTATCGATGGCTTGGCTATCAAACCTGACGGTATTTATATCGACGGAACATTTGGCCGCGGCGGTCACAGCCGGACGATCTTGTCAAAATTAGGCGAAAATGGTCGCCTATACAGCATCGACCGTGACCCACAAGCGATTGCTGAAGCAAACAAAATTAACGACCCTCGTTTTACTATTATTCATGGCCCGTTCTCAGGTATGGCGCAATACGCACATGATTATGATCTAGTGGGTAAAGTTGACGGCGTACTGCTTGATCTTGGTGTATCGTCTCCTCAACTTGATGATGCGGAACGTGGCTTTAGTTTTATGAAAGATGGCCCGTTAGATATGCGTATGGATCCAACGTCAGGTATTCCAGTGTCTCAATGGCTGATGGAAGCTGATCTTGACGACATTACTTGGGTTATTCGCGAATTTGGTGAAGATAAACACGCACGTCGTATCGCTAAAGCCATTGTTGCGTACCGAGAAAATGAAGAAAACGAGCCAATGGTTCGTACTGGTCAGTTAGCAAAACTGATCTCGGAAGCGGCACCAAAGAGTTTCAAAGAGAAAAAACACCCTGCGACTCGTGCTTTCCAAGCATTTCGTATTTACATCAATAGTGAATTAGAAGAAATTGATACAGCACTAAAAGGTGCAGCGAGTATCCTCGCTCCAGAAGGACGCTTATCCGTAATTAGTTTCCATTCACTAGAAGATCGCATGGTGAAGCGTTTTATTCGCAAAGAAAGCAAAGGTCCGGAAGTGCCGCATGGTATCCCTATGACGGAAGCGCAAATTCAGGCTTTAGGCAGCGCGAATATGAAACCAGTTGGCAAAGCGATTAAGCCAACGAAACAAGAAATTGAACTCAACCCGCGTTCGCGCAGCTCGGTGTTAAGAATTGCCGAAAAGCTTTAATTGCTATGACGAAACCCACTCCTAATCTTGCTAAATTGATTGCAATAGACTTGCTTACTGTTGGTCGTTGGTCTTTGGCGTTGATGCTATTGATATTTGCATCTGCGATGGGAGTGGTTTTTGCTACCCATCATGCGCGTCAAGCTATCACTGAAAAAGATCTAACATTGGTTGAACGAGAACGTCTGGATAGTGAATGGCGCAATCTGATGTTGGAAGAAACTGCGCTTGCAGAACATAGCCGTGTTCAAGACCTAGCCAAAAAGGATCTTGAAATGAAGCGTCCAGATGGCGATAAAGAAGTGGTTATCACGCTAAAATGATTGGAAAAAGAGCCAAATCTAAACAAGGAAACCCGCGCACTAAGTTAGCGACAAAGGAGAACGTTGCTGCAGCGAAGTCGCAAACTCCCCCTCCAGAAACTGATCCTGTTGAGCCTGAGTCATTTTTGATTCGCTGGCGTTTTCAATTGCTGCTATTTTTTGTCTTTTGCGCTTTCGCTCTTTTGGTTGGTCGTGTTGCATATATTCAAATTATTGAGCCAGACAACCTGATAAAGCAGGGCGATCTGCGTTCTGTTCGCGTTAAAGCTATTCCATCCGCTCGTGGCATTATTTCCGATCGTAATGGTGAGCCTCTTGCGGTTAGTGTCCCTGTAGAGGCGGTATGGGCCGATCCAAAAACGATTTTTAAAGAGGAAGCGCTAGCTCGGACCCAAAGTTGGTATGCGCTTGCCGATGTTCTTGGTTTAAATCGACAAGAGTTGATCGACAAAATCAAGCGTAACGAAAATCGTCGTTTTATCTACCTTCAGCGTCAAGTTAGCCCTGCGATGGCGAACTATATCCGTGAGCTCAAATTGCCGGGTGTCGGTCTAAAGTCTGAATCTCGTCGTTATTACCCTGCGGGTGAAGTCAGTGCTCACCTGGTCGGCGTGACAGGGATCGATGGTCATGGTCTTGAGGGGGTCGAGCGCAGTTACGATAAATGGTTAACTGGAGAAGCGGGTAAGAAGACCATCCGTAAAGATCGATATGGTCGAGTCGTAGAAAACATTGCCTTGGAAGAAAAACAAGAAGGTAAGCCGCTGCAACTGACCATTGATCAACGTTTACAAGCCATCGCTTATCGCGCAATCAAGCAAGCTGTTGCTGACCATCGAGCAACATCAGGTTCGGCGGTGATGCTCGACGTTAAAACCGGAGCCGTACTGGCAATGGTGAATGCGCCATCATATAACCCAAATAATCGCAGCGATTGGCAAAGTTACAAGATGCGCAATCGAATCATAACGGATTCGATGGAACCAGGCTCAACCATTAAGCCATTTGTTATCTTAGCGGCTTTAGAAAATGGGGTTGCGGATAAAGATACCGTGGTGGATACCGGCAATGGTATTTTGCAGTTAGGCGGCAGTCGAGTTCGAGATGTGTCGAAAGTGGGTAAGGCGAGTCTCACTCAGATCTTGAAAAAATCGAGTAACATCGGTGTGACCAAGTTAGCGATGCAAATGCCTGTCGAAGCGCTTTTAGGGTTGTATAACTCTGTTGGCCTCGGAGAGCTTTCTGGGCTTAACTTGATTGGGGAAGTGACGGGTATTTTCCCGACTCGCACACGTTGGTCTCCTATTGAGCGAGCAACGATCTCATTTGGTTATGGTCTGTCGATTACACCCATTCAATTGGTTCATGCTTATGCGACGTTAGGCAACTTAGGTAAATATGAGCCTGTCCATATGATCGAAAGCAACGATATGGACATGTCTCGTCAAGTGGTGAGCAAAGAACATGCACGCCAAGTATTGGATATGCTGGAAACGGTAACACAAAAAGGCGGTTCTGCACGTAAAGCGGCGGTGCCGGGTTATCGTGTAGGCGCTAAAACAGGTACCTCGCGTAAAGCGACAGCGGGTGGATACAGTGATGAATACATTACGTATACCGCCGGTCTTGCGCCTGTCAGCGATCCTCGAATTGCACTTGTCGTTATCGTCAATGAGCCACAAGGTGATGACTACTACGGTGGTTCGGTTGCATCTCCCGTCTTTTCTGAAATCATGAAAGGCGCGCTGCAAATTTTGAACATTGCTCCTGACGAAAATAAATTCCAACAATAAGCCGTTT
The DNA here is from genome assembly GCF_003544875.1 of Vibrio alfacsensis. NCBI lineage: Bacteria > Pseudomonadati > Pseudomonadota > Gammaproteobacteria > Vibrionales > Vibrionaceae > Vibrio > Vibrio alfacsensis. The sequence continues at coordinate 2,694,002 of NZ_CP032093.1, read as the reverse complement.
ACTGATGTGTACTGCTTATTAGACACAAAATTAAGAAAAGCTGAGCGAACGCTCGGAGAACAAATATGACCAAAGCCATTAGTATGGATACGCTGCTTTCAACGTGGGTTGATTGTCCAAGCTTGTCATCCATTCGTGTCTCTGAATTGGAACTCGATAGCCGAAGAGTTCAATCAGGCACAACGTTTGTTGCTCTTATCGGCCATGTCGTCGATGGGCGTAAGTTTATCCCTGCCGCTATTCAACAGGGCGCGAATGCGGTTATCGCGCAAGCGTGTGGCGAGCATTCACATGGCACCGTTGACATCATTGAAGATGTGCCAGTGGTTTATATTGAGGCTCTCGATAAGTGTTTATCTGCAATTGCTAGTAAGCTTTATCCTTATCCAGAAATGGCGCTGATTGGTGTTACTGGAACTAATGGCAAAACCACCATTACTCAGTTAATTGCCCAGTGGATGGATTTGGTTGGCTCAAGCGCTGCGGTAATGGGCACGACAGGTAATGGCTTTCTCGCTAACTTGAAAGAAGCGGCAAATACGACAGGTAACGCTGTTGAAATTCAAAAAACACTCGCGTCACTCGCTGAGCAGAATGCGAAATACACCGCACTTGAAGTTTCCTCTCATGGCTTGATTCAAGGTCGTGTAAAAGCCTTATCTTTTGCGGCGGGTGTCTTTACCAATTTGAGTCGTGATCATCTAGATTACCACGGCACCATGGAAGAGTACGCCAACGCGAAACGGATGTTGTTTACTGCGCATCAATGTGAGCAGGCGATCATTAACGTCGATGATGCGGTTGGTGCAGCTTGGGCGAAGCAACTTCCTAATGCGCTAGCGGTGTCACTCAAGCCAAATTCAGAATTTGAGCAGGCCGTCTTTGCTAATCATATTGCTTACGCTGAATCAGGTATTTCGATTGAGTTTGATGGCAAGTTCGGTGACGGTACGTTGTGCGCACCACTTATCGGGGAATTCAATGCGGCTAACCTAATGTTGGCATTGACCACTTTGCTTAGTTTGGGTTTTGACAAACAAACGTTATTGGCAACGGCCGCTAAACTGCAGCCGGTACTTGGCCGTATGGAGTTGTTCCAAACGGTAGGGAAAGCAAAAGTGGTTGTGGATTACGCACACACGCCGGATGCCTTAGAAAAAGTCTTACAGGCTCTACGAGTGCATTGCCAAGGTGAGCTTTGGGCTATTTTGGGCTGCGGTGGTGATCGTGATGCAGGCAAACGTCCGATGATGGCAAACATCGCCGAGCGTCTAGGGGATAAGGTTGTTCTAACGGATGACAACCCTCGCAGCGAAGACCCTGCTCAGATAATGAAAGACATGCTTGCTGGCTTGTCTAACCCTGCACAAGCGATTGTTCAGCATGACCGTTTTAAAGCGTTGTCTTACGCGCTAGAAAATGCCGCATCACAAGATATTATCTTACTCGCTGGCAAAGGCCATGAGGACTATCAAATATTGAATAGCGGAACCATTCATTACTCTGACCGCGAATCCGCGATGCAACTCTTGGGGCTTTCGTCATGATCTCTATTACGCTTTCTGAAATTGCCAACATTACGACTGGTGAGTTAATTGGCAATGATATGTCTATCGAATCGGTCTCAACGGATACGCGCTCCATCGAACAAGGGGCATTGTTTGTCGCCTTGGTTGGCGAACGATTTGATGCACATGACTTTTGCCAACAGGCGATTGAGTCGGGGGCGGGAGCCTTGCTGGTGCAAAAAACGTTAGATGTGAATGTGCCACAAGTGCTTGTCGCAGATACTAAGGTCGCATTGGGTAAGTTAGCCGCTTGGATTCATCAGTCGTGTCAAACGTCAACAGTGGCGATCACAGGAAGTTGTGGCAAAACCACGGTAAAAGAAATGGTTGCGAGTATTTTGCAACGCAAAGGCCGAGTGTTATTTACCGCAGGTAACTTCAATAATGATATTGGTGTCCCACTGACGCTACTGCGTTCGCAACAAGATGACGACTATGCGGTGATCGAACTCGGGGCCAACCATATCGGTGAAATAGCTTACACGACCCAATTGGTTAAACCTGATATTGCAATGGTGAACAATGTCGCGGCAGCGCACCTTGAAGGTTTTGGTTCTATTGATGGCGTTAAAAAGGCCAAAGGCGAAATCTATCAAGGACTGCCTGCGGGTGGTAAGGCAATTGTAAACCTAGATAGCAATGGTGGAGTGCTATGGGAAAGCGTGTTAGCGGATAAGGAAGTCATCACGTTCTCATCTCACAACACAGAGGCGGATTATTATGCCTCTAATATTGTGATGAACTCTGCAGGCGAAGCGAGCTTTAACCTACATATCGCAGCAAGTTCACAAGAAATTGAACTGTCTCTGGGTATTATAGGTCAACATAACGTTGCCAATGCCATTGCGGCTTCCATTATTGCACTGCAATTTGGTGCGACGCTTGAAGACGTGCGCTTAGGTCTTAAGCACTTAAACAAAGTCAAAGGCCGCGTTGAGGTCGATGAATTGAACGATAAGATTAAACTCATCGATGATAGCTATAATGCGAGCGTGCCTGCGATGAAAGCGGCAGTTGACTTGCTAGGTGCATTCCAAGGTGAGCGTTGGCTAATTTTGGGTAATATGGCGGAGTTAGGGCAGGAAAGTCTTGCACTTCATCGTCAAGTCGGGGAACATGCTGCCCCACAAAAATTTGAACATGTTCTCACGTATGGTACAGACGCAAAGGTGATTAGTGAGCTTTGCGACGGTATTCATTTTGAGACGCATCCAGAGATGATTGACTACATCAAGCAGCATCTAGACCTATCTGCACCAGAAAACCACACACTACTGGTTAAAGGTGCGAACGGCGCACGTATGTTTGAAGTCGCTGCTGCTCTGAAGGAGTATTATTAATGATTATTTGGCTTGCTGACTTGCTACAGCCATACCTCTCTTTTTTCCGATTGTTTGAATACCTCTCTTTTCGAGCAATCCTAAGTGTATTGACTGCGTTAGGTCTGTCTTTATGGATGGGACCAATCATGATCAAGCGTCTTCAGATGCTACAAATTGGTCAGGTTGTTCGTAATGAAGGTCCGGAATCCCATTTTAGTAAACGTGGTACGCCTACAATGGGCGGTATCATGATCTTAGCGGCAATCACCATTACCATCCTTTTGTGGTCCGATTTATCGAACCCGTATGTATGGGCGGTGCTGACCGTTTTGCTTGGTTATGGTGCGGTCGGTTTTGTGGATGACTATCGTAAAGTCGTGCGCAAGAATACCGATGGTTTGATTGCTCGCTGGAAGTACTTCTGGCAATCGCTTATCGCCTTTGTTGTGGCTTTTGCGTTGTATGCATATGGTAAAGACACCGCCGCCACTCAGCTTGTGGTGCCATTCTTCAAAGACATCATGCCGCAACTTGGTTTGATGTACATTATCCTGACTTACTTTGTCATTGTCGGCACCAGTAATGCGGTAAACTTAACTGACGGCCTAGATGGTTTGGCCATCATGCCGACGGTTCTCGTTGCGGCGGGTTTTGCTGTGATTGCTTGGGCAACGGGTAACGTGAATTTCTCAGAATACCTACATATTCCATACCTACCCCACGCTTCTGAGTTGGTTGTCGTATGTACTGCCATTGTTGGTGCAGGTCTAGGTTTCTTGTGGTTTAACACTTACCCAGCACAAGTGTTCATGGGCGATGTCGGCTCACTAGCACTTGGTGGTGCGCTTGGTACGATCGCGGTACTGGTTCGCCAAGAGTTGGTATTGGTGATCATGGGTGGTGTATTTGTAATGGAAACGCTGTCGGTCATTCTACAGGTTGGTTCTTACAAACTTCGTGGTCAGCGCATTTTCCGTATGGCTCCAATTCACCACCACTATGAACTTAAAGGTTGGCCAGAGCCTCGTGTTATCGTGCGCTTCTGGATTATTTCTATGGTTCTTGTTTTGGTTGGTCTAGCGACATTGAAAGTGCGTTAATCGCACTTTCCAGAACAAGATAAACTGTGTGAACAAATATGGAACGTTGGCAAAACATACGTAAAGTCGTCGTTGTAGGGCTCGGTATTACCGGGCTCTCTGTCGTTAAACACCTAACAAAAACCCAGCCTCAACTGACGGTAAAAGTCATTGATACTCGTGCTAACCCTCCGGGTGCAGAGCACCTACCTGCGCAGGTCGATTTGTACAGTGGTGGTTGGAATATTGAGTGGCTAGCAGACGCTGACTTAGTGGTGACTAATCCTGGAATCGCCTTAGCAACGCCAGAAATTCAAACGGTACTTACTAAAGGTACGCCAGTTGTTGGTGATATAGAACTGTTTGCTTGGGCGGTACAGAAACCTGTTGTCGCGATTACCGGATCGAACGGTAAGAGTACGGTGACGGATCTGACAGGTGTGATGGCGAAAGCGGCAGGATTAACCGTTGGTGTGGGTGGCAATATTGGTGTGCCCGCGTTGGACTTGCTAGAAAAAGACGCGGACTTGTATGTACTTGAATTATCCAGTTTTCAATTAGAAACCACGTCGAGCTTAAAGCTAAAAGCAGCGGCGTTTTTAAATCTTTCTGAAGATCACATGGATCGCTACGAAGGAATGAACGATTACCGAGCATCGAAGCTGCGTATCTTTGATAATGCTGAGTTAGCCGTCGTTAACCGTGATGATCAAGAAACATTCCCAGATGTTGATATGCCATTGGTGACGTTTGGCAGTGATGAACTCGCGTACGGTCTCGAATCAGATGGTCATCGTACTTGGTTAGTTGACGATGGTCAGCGTGTGATTGCAAGCGATGAGTTAAAGCTGGTGGGTAAACACAACTTAGCAAATGCATTAGTTGTACTGGCTCTACTCAAAGCGGCGGATGTTGATTACCACAAGGCTTTGAATGCACTGAAAACTTACACGGGTTTGACACACCGATGCCAAGTAGTTGCGGATAATCGCGGTGTAAAATGGGTGAATGATTCCAAAGCAACCAATATTGCAAGCACTATGGCTGCGCTTTCTGGGCTCGAATCCAAAGGTAAACTGTATTTGCTTGTTGGTGGCGTTGGGAAAGGTGCGGACTTTACACCGTTACGACCAATCTTAGCGACGCTCAATTTACAGCTTTGTTGTTTTGGTGCAGATGGCGATCAATTTATGCCTTTGCATGAATCCGCCATTCGTTTCGATACGATGGAAGATGTGATTCAGCAAATATCTTCGCAGTTAAAAACAGGCGATATGGTGATGCTGTCTCCGGCATGTGCTAGCTTTGATCAATTCGATAACTTTATGGCAAGAGGTGATGCATTTGCAGCTCTTGCTGAGAAATATGCATAATTAAAGGTCACACACTTCGTGGGTTTAGGTAACGTTAAACGCAGCATTGGCACTTGGCTTAAGCATCCTGCACCAGAGGCGCTCTTTGATCGCCAACTCGTCTGGATTGCGCTGGGTTTGATGTTAACTGGCTTGGTGATGGTGACCTCTGCCTCCTTTCCTATTAGCTCACGCCTGACGGATCAGCCATTTCACTTTATGTTCCGTCACGCGACGTTTCTTGTTTTGGCGCTTGGCGCTTCTGCCGTTATTCTTCAAGTACCGTTACAGCATTGGTTTAAAAAGAGTCACTACTTATTGTGGCTCTCATTTGGTTTGCTTATCATCGTTTTAGTCGCGGGCAAATCCGTTAATGGTGCCTCACGTTGGATTCCTCTTGGCTTGTTTAACCTACAACCTGCCGAGGTAGCCAAACTTTCATTGTTTGTTTTTATGTCCGGTTATTTAGTGCGTAAACAGGATGAAGTTCGCCAGACATTCTTTGGTGGTTTTATGAAACCCATCATGGTGTTTGCTGCGTTGGCTGTATTACTTTTAGGACAACCAGACCTGGGAACCGTAGTCGTAATGTTAGTGACGCTGTTTGGCATGCTATTCATTGCTGGGGCTAAGTTAACGCAGTTTTTAGCATTAATGATCGCCGGTATTGCAGCGGTGGTGGGGCTTATTCTTATTGAGCCTTATCGTATTCGTCGTGTTACGTCATTTATGGATCCATGGGAAGACCCATTTGGTAGTGGTTACCAACTTACCCAATCATTGATGGCTTTTGGTCGCGGTGAATGGTTTGGTCAAGGCCTTGGTAACTCGATCCAAAAATTGGAATACTTACCAGAAGCACACACTGACTTTGTGTTTGCAGTTCTGGCAGAAGAACTTGGCTTTGTTGGCGTAGTCTTAGTGCTGATGCTAATTTTCAGCTTGGTATTGAAAGCCATTTATATTGGTAAACGCGCCTTTGAAGAGGGCGAAATGTTTGGTGGTTATCTTTCGTTCGGTATTGGCATTTGGTTTGCGTTTCAAACGCTGGTCAACGTAGGTGCTGCTGCTGGCATTGTACCAACCAAAGGTCTTACTTTACCGCTGATCAGTTATGGTGGCTCAAGTCTCATTATTATGTCCGTCGCAGTATCTATATTACTGCGTATAGATCACGAATGTCGTGTAAAGCGCGGCGAGAAAGAATCAGAACAGCAACTTAATGAAGAAAAATAAACGTTTGATGGTGATGGCTGGTGGAACTGGCGGTCACGTATTCCCAGGCTTGGCGGTTGCCAAACAATTGCAAGAGCAAGGTTGGGAAATTCGCTGGTTAGGAACGGCGGATAGAATGGAAGCGGATTTAGTACCGAAACATGGTATTGAAATCGATTTTATCAAAGTAAAAGGTCTCCGAGGTCAAGGTGTTAAGCGTCTTCTTGCGGCACCATTTCAAATCATTAATGCCATCAAGCAGGCTCGTGCTCATATGAAGCGCTGGCAACCAGATGCGGTACTTGGTATGGGTGGTTACGTGAGTGGTCCTGGTGGTATTGCGGCTTGGATGAGCGGCATTCCTGTTATTCTGCATGAGCAGAACGCTGTCGCGGGTCTAACGAACCAATGGCTATCAAAAATTGCCAAGAAAGTGTTTCAAGCGTTTCCAGGTGCTTTCCCTCATGCAGAAGTGGTAGGTAACCCAGTTCGAGAAGACGTCACCCAGCTCGAAAGCCCAATGGTGCGCATGCAGGAGCGACATGGTCCGATTCGTATTTTGGTGATGGGTGGTAGTCAAGGTGCTCGCATTCTTAACCAAACGTTGCCAGAAGTGATGGTGAAATTGGGTGAGGATTACTGTATTCGTCACCAAGCAGGCAAAGGTGCAGCGGAAGAAGTGAATGCGGCATATCAAGCAAATGGCGTAGTTAACGCAGAAGTTACCGAGTTTATTGATGACGTTGCAGAGGCCTATGCATGGGCTGATTTACTGGTTTGTCGTTCAGGCGCGTTGACCGTCTCTGAAGTTTCAGCGGCAGGTGTCGGTGCTATTTTTGTTCCGTTTATGCATAAAGACCGTCAACAAGCGTTGAATGCCGACCATCTTGTGGACTGCGGCGCAGCGAAAATGATTGAACAACCAGAGTTAACCGTTGAGTCGTTGACCCAACAGATCCAACAATTGGATCGAAAAGCTTTACTTACAATGGCTGAGCAAGCGCGTGGCGCTGCAAAATTGAATGCTGACCGAGTTGTCGCACAAGCTATTGTCGCTTTGACCGAAAAGCGCTAACGAATAACTGAGAATAGAATTAATGACAATCCAACATACACAAGACTTAGCTCAGATTCGCGCAATGGTGCCAGAGATGCGCCGCGTGAAATCCATCCACTTCATCGGTATTGGTGGTGCGGGCATGAGCGGCATTGCAGAAGTGCTGTTGAATGAAGGCTACCAGATCACAGGCTCTGACCTATCAGAGAACCCAGTGACCGAGCGTTTAGTCTCTAAAGGTGCGACCGTCTTCATTGGTCACCAGGCAAGCAATGTTGAAAAAGCCAGTGTTGTTGTGGTGTCAACGGCGATCAACGAAGAAAACCCAGAAGTGATGGCCGCACGAGAGTTGCGTATCCCAATCGTTCGCCGTGCAGAAATGCTTGCTGAGCTGATGCGCTTCCGTCATGGTATTGCGGTTGCAGGTACGCACGGAAAAACGACGACAACCGCACTAGTGACACAAATCTATTCTGAAGCGGGCCTTGATCCAACGTTTGTAAACGGTGGCCTTGTGAAGAGTGCGGGCACGAATGCTCGTTTAGGCTCTAGCCGTATTCTGATTGCAGAAGCGGATGAGAGTGATGCTTCATTCTTGCACCTGCAACCTATGGTAAGCATCGTGACGAACATCGAAGCTGACCATATGGATACCTATGGTGGTGATTTCGAAACTTTAAAGCAGACCTTTATTGATTTTCTACACAACCTACCATTCTACGGTCAGGCGATCGTGTGTATCGATGATCCTGTGATTCGTGAATTAATCCCACGCATCAGTCGTCAAGTGATCACGTACGGTTTCTCCGAAGATGCCGATGTGCGCATCGAAAATTATCACCAACAAGGTCAGCAAGGTAAATTCACGGTTGTGCGCGAGGGCCGTGCAAACTTAGATATTACATTGAACATCCCTGGCCGCCACAATGCGTTAAATGCCTCAGCCGCCATTGCCGTCGCGACAGAAGATGACATTAATGATGATGCGATTTTAAAAGCAATGGCAGGCACGCAAGGTACGGGGCGTCGCTTTGATCATCTTGGTGAGTTTGATACCGGAAATGGCCAGGCAATGCTGGTGGATGATTACGGTCATCACCCAACAGAAGTTGGTGTCACAATTAGTGCAGCTCGCAGTGGTTGGCAGGACAAACGATTGGTTATGATTTTCCAACCGCACCGTTACAGCCGAACTCGTGATCTATATGATGACTTTGCGAACGTACTTGAACAAGTTGATGTGCTGATTATGTTGGATGTGTACGCTGCGGGAGAAAAACCAATCGCAGGAGCTGATGGACGCGCGCTATGTCGCACAATTCGCAGCCGAGGCAAGATAGATCCAATTTTTGTTCCAGAAATTGAGCAATTACCGTCTGTTTTGGCTAACGTTATACAAGATGGCGACTTGATCTTGACTCAAGGAGCAGGGGATGTTGGTAAAGTGGCCAAACAGCTTGCCGCTCTTGAGTTGAATGTTAATAAGATGCTTGAGCAGTAGTGAAATCTGACGCAAAGCTCAGAGAAAGACCTAGATCTCGATTTTGCGTCAAGAACGTTGTGAATTATCGCTATCAGTGTTTGATAGTTTACAAGAGCTCAGTATAATCCCAAGGTTATAGTCAATACTTTTACTGCTGCAACGTATGACAGTAAAAGGATGGGGCAAAATCAGGAAACGAAAACGTTGTTGAATGTAGCACTGAATGAAGAGCGGCCTAAATCGGATCATAACCGAGGTCGCCAAGAGAAACTCTTGGGTGCGGTATTTTTCGTCATCGTTGTGACCTTAATTAGTTCCGTTTTGTACTCAGCGATCAGTTGGATGTGGGATGACCAAAGGTTACCTCTCTCCAAAATAGTACTTCAGGGTAAACTGGAGTATGTCACTGCGGACGATGTCCAATCGGCATTTGGCAATATCGACCATATCGGTACGTTTATGTCGCAAGATATCGATGTGCTGCAACAAAGCGTCGAAGCACTACCGTGGGTTGCTCATGCAGCCATACGAAAACAGTGGCCAGATACGGTAAAAGTATTTTTGACAGAGCATCACCCTGAAGCCATTTGGAATGGTATTGAACTGTTGGATGGCAACGGTTTTGTATTTGAGGGGGATGTCGGCCTACTAAAGGAAGAGAAAGTTAAGTTATATGGACCTAAAGAAACTGGGCCGGAAGTCTTGCAAACCTACCGCGAACTTCGACCGAAATTTCAAAAATTAGGTTTAGCTATATCGTCTCTCGTTTTGAATGAGCGACGAGCTTGGCAAATCATCCTTGATAACGGTATTCGACTAGAGCTTGGTAAAGAGTCACTGGATGAGCGTATAGAGCGCTTTATTTTGCTCTATAACAAGCTTGGCAGTGATACGCAAAGAATCAGTTATATCGACCTCAGGTACGATACAGGAGCCGCGGTTGGCTGGTTTCCTGAACATGAGTTAGAACAAGAGAGTACAGATGACTAAGGTCGCTGATGACAATATTATTGTTGGCCTTGATATAGGCACTGCAACCGTTTCAGCTCTAGTGGGCGAAATTCTACCGGATGGCCAAATCAACATTATTGGTTCGGGTAGCAGCCCATCACGCGGCATGGATAAAGGCGGCGTGAACGATTTGGAATCGGTTGTAAAATCAGTACAACGCGCAATTGATCAAGCTGAGCTAATGGCAGAATGCCAAATTAGTCGAGTATTCATTTCGTTGTCTGGTAAACATATCGCAAGCCGAATTGAGAAAGGCATGGGCACCATATCGGATGAGGAAGTCTCTCAAGAAGATATGGATCGCGCTATCCATACCGCAAAATCGATTAAAATCGGTGATGAGCAGAGAATTCTTCACGTAATTCCTCAAGAGTTCACCATCGATTACCAAGAGGGCATTAAAAACCCGCTTGGCTTATCTGGAGTAAGAATGGAAGTGAGTGTCCATTTGATCTCCTGTCATAATGATATGGCACGCAACATTATTAAGGCAGTAGAACGCTGCGGCCTGAAAGTTGAGCAACTCGTATTTTCTGGGCTTGCTGCAAGTAATGCAGTAATCACCGAGGATGAAAGAGAGCTTGGGGTTTGTGTGGTTGATATTGGCGCAGGCACGATGGATGTTTCTATCTGGACCGGCGGCGCACTTCGCCATACGGAAGTATTTTCTTACGCAGGAAATGCGGTTACTAGCGATATTGCTTTTGCTTTTGGTACACCGGTGAGTGATGCCGAAGAAATTAAAGTCAAATATGGTTGTGCCCTTAGTGAACTGGTCAGTAAGGATGACACGGTTAATGTTCCGAGCGTTGGTGGTCGACCTTCTCGTAGTCTGCAACGTCAGACCTTGTCGGAAGTGATTGAACCACGATATTCAGAGCTAATGGGACTGGTTAACCAAACTATCGACTCTGTACAAGCGAAATTGCGCGAAGAGGGTATTAAGCACCATCTCGCTGCGGGTGTTGTACTCACCGGCGGCGCAGCGCAAATCGAAGGAGTGGTAGAATGTGCGGAACGCGTATTCCGTAATCAAGTTAGGGTTGGCAAGCCGCTGGAAGTTAGTGGGCTTACTGACTATGTAAAAGAGCCGTATCATTCTACGGCTGTTGGATTACTTCATTACGCAAGAGATATGCAGTCTAGTGACGATAGCGATTATAATGAACCTAAGCGTTCATCGTCGTCAGTTACTGGCTTTATCGGTAAACTGCGTAATTGGATAAAAAATGAGTTTTAACCTGAGTTGCAGGATAAACGGAGACAACACATGTTTGAACCGATGATGGAAATGTCTGACGATGCAGTAATCAAGGTCGTTGGGGTTGGTGGCGGCGGTGGTAACGCTGTTGAACACATGGTGCGTGAATCCATCGAAGGAGTGGAATTCATCAGCGTCAACACTGATGCGCAAGCACTTCGTAAGACAAGCGTTGGCAATGTCATCCAGATTGGTGGTGATATCACTAAAGGTCTGGGTGCCGGTGCAAACCCTCAGGTCGGCCGTGAGGCAGCTCTCGAAGACAGAGACAGAATTAAAGATTCCCTAACTGGTGCCGATATGGTGTTTATCGCAGCAGGTATGGGTGGTGGTACAGGTACTGGTGCAGCACCTGTTATTGCTGAAGTGGCAAAAGAGCTTGGCATTCTGACTGTTGCGGTTGTAACAAAACCGTTCAGCTTTGAAGGCAAAAAGCGTTTGGCATTTGCAGAGCAAGGTATTGATGAGCTGTCTAAGCATGTCGATTCATTGATCACAATTCCAAACGAGAAATTGCTGAAAGTTCTTGGTCGTGGTGTAACGCTACTAGAAGCTTTTGCAAGCGCGAACGACGTTCTTAAAAATGCCGTTCAAGGTATTGCAGAGCTGATTACTCGCCCAGGCATGATCAACGTCGACTTCGCAGACGTACGTACAGTGATGTCTGAAATGGGGCATGCAATGATGGGTAGCGGCATCGCGAAAGGCGAAGACCGTGCAGAAGAAGCGGCTGAAATGGCAATTTCTAGCCCACTTCTAGAAGATATCGATCTAGCGGGCGCGCGTGGTGTTCTAGTTAACATCACTGCTGGTTTGGATATGCGTCTTGATGAGTTTGAGACAGTGGGTAACACAGTGAAAGCATTTGCTTCTGACAATGCGACAGTGGTTATCGGTACTTCTCTAGATCCAGATATGACAGACGAAATCCGTGTAACAGTAGTAGCGACTGGTATCGGTAACGAGAAAAAGCCTGATATTACACTAGTGGCTGGTGGTAAGGCGAAAGTGGCACCGACAGCGGCACCACAAGTGCAACAGCAAATAGTCGCACCGCAAGCTGAAGAGAAACCGGCACAGACTTTGCAGTCTACTCCAATGCAAGAGAAAGCACAGGTAACTCCTCAGTCTACAAATACCGTTTCTTCTTCGGTTCCTGCTAGTCAAACGTCAGCAGCACCTAAGCAAGAGAAAGAAAGCGGCTATTTAGATATACCGGCATTTTTGCGTCGTCAGGCTGATTAATCTTTAACCCGTAAATTTGACATGGCTCAAAATTATGGTAGCATTCACGGTCGACGTTACAGACGGCCGTGTTTTGTAGCATTTTTTAGAGAGGCAAGCAGATGATCAGACAACGTACTCTGAAAGAAATAGTGAAAACAACTGGTGTGGGTCTCCACTCTGGTCGTAAAGTCACACTTACTCTGCGCCCAGCTGCTGCAAATACAGGTATCATTTACCGTCGTACAGATGTAAATCCACCTGTAGATTTTCCAGCTGATCCGGCATCTGTTCGTGACACAATGCTATGTACAGCATTAGTTAACGATCAAGGCATTCGTATCTCTACTGTTGAGCATTTGAATGCGGCACTTGCTGGTATGGGTATCGACAACATTGTTGTTGAAGTTGATGCACCTGAAATTCCTATTATGGATGGCAGTGCAAGCCCATTCGTGTACTTGCTTCAACAAGCCGGTATCGAAACACAAAATGCACCTAAGCGTTTTATTCGTATTAAGAAACCAGTTCGTTTTGAAGATGGCGATAAGTGGGCAGAGTTTGTTCCATTTAACGGCTTCCGTATGGACTTCGAAATTGATTTTAACCACCCTGCGATTGAATCAGACGAGCAACGTCTTATGTTTGATTTTTCATCTCAAGGTTTCGTTCGCGAGATTTCTCGTGCTCGTACGTTCGGTTTCATGCGAGATATTGAATACTTACAATCCCAGAACCTTGTTCTAGGTGGTAGTTTTGATAACGCGATCGTTTTGGATGATTACCGCATTCTTAACGAAGAAGGTCTCCGCTTTGAGAATGAGTTTGTTACTCATAAAGTACTTGATGCAATTGGTGACCTTTACATGTGTGGTCATGCGATTATTGGCGAATTCCGTGCTTACAAATCAGGTCACGGTTTAAACAACCAACTTTTACGTGCTGTTCTTGCTGATCAAGAAGCATGGGAATGGACAACATTCGAAGAAGAAGTTGGCTCACCAGTGGCTTTTGCAGAACCTAACATGGTGCTTGCGTAATTTACAGACGCAAATGAATTAAAAAAAACCAGGCTACGGCCTGGTTTTTTTGTATCTGGCAGTTATTTACTACGATTGGTACTCATCACGATTTGACTGGATTAAGATTGTGAGAGATTAGAGATCGCTTTTCTTCTCGGCCATATCCGCCAATCGTTTTAAACGCTCTTGAATTTTAGGTGGCGCCATATCCGCAATGATCATTAATGAGTTAGCTGCGGCTTCTGTTAGTGGAGGGCGTTTTGGTCGCTCATCATGCTCAAAGCGATTCCGATACAAAGATGGGTTGATTCTTACCTCGACACTCATTAGCTTCGCGTAGCCTTGTGTTCTCAGTTTATTGAGGATCATAAGGCGATCGTAGTCGATCTTCATCTTTAATGAAGCGCTAGCCACGTCAATGAGCAAATGTCCATTACGGATATTGGCTACCCGGCAGTGATCTGCTGTGCCTTTAGGTAGGATCTCTTGCAGTGCTTGATTGAGTTGCAAGATATCTCCAGCGTGTTCTTGGATCTGCTTAAACTGAGATTCGGCAATAAGATCGTCTGTTGAGGTGGGGCGATGATCACGCATAGGTAAAATCTAATTTTGTGGACTTGCCGTTATTCTAGAGCAGCTTTCTTCCTAGGTATAGTTTACATTATGGCCTTTATTTTCAGCTCAACTAGGTATCTTGAATTCAGTAGGCCGAATCGGATTGCTTTTAATGACAAAGTTTACGTCCCTGTATCAGGTAAATACTGGCGAATCCGTCATCACTTTGTTAAAAAACTTCCGAGTGCTTCAAACAAATACGTCTATTTATGGTTGTATTGATGAAAAATCCTTACACTAAGCCTCATTGATTCAAAGTTAAGCCTTGAAATATGGATGTTTGAACTCAATATCTTTGATAAATGATTTATCTCAGTATTCTTAGTTCCAAATTGGTAGAGACTGAAAGCATTACGAGTAGATCGGGAACGGTCTGATTAAAGAGAGATTCACGAAAAATGATAACTAAGCTACTGACAAAGTTATTGGCAGTCGCAACGACCGAACACTGCGCCGCCTTAGAAAAATTGTAAAAGAGATCAATAACTACGAACCAACATTCGAAGCGCTTTCGGATGAAGAGCTAAAAGCGAAAACTGTTGAGTTCCGTGAGCGTCTAGAGCAAGGCGAAACTCTTGATAAGCTACTTCCAGAAGCTTTTGCTACGGTTCGTGAAGCATCTAAGCGTGTTTACGGTATGCGCCACTTTGACGTACAGCTTATCGGCGGTATGGTTCTGAACGCAGGCCAAATCGCGGAAATGCGTACTGGTGAAGGTAAAACTTTAACTGCAACTCTTCCTGCTTACCTAAACGCATTGCCAGGTAAAGGTGTCCATGTTGTTACGGTGAACGATTACCTAGCAACTCGTGACGCGGAGACAAACCGCCCATTATTTGAATTCCTTGGTATGACGGTTGGCATTAACGTGCCAAACATGCCTCCTCAAGCGAAGAAAGAAGCGTACCAAGCTGACATCCTTTACGGCACAAACAATGAGTTTGGCTTTGACTACCTACGTGACAACATGGCTTTCCGCAATGAAGACCGTGTTCAACGTGAGCGTTTCTTCGCAGTAGTCGATGAGGTGGACTCGATCCTTATCGATGAAGCTCGTACCCCTCTTATTATTTCAGGCCCTGCTGAAGATAGTTCTGAACTGTACACTCGTATCAACTTACTTATTCCGCACCTTCAAAAACAAGATAAAGAAGATTCAGAAGAATACCGTGGGGATGGTCACTACACTGTTGATGAGAAGTCTAAGCAAGTGTACTTGACTGAAACGGGTCAAGAGTTTGTAGAAGAGTTGATGGTGAAGAATGGTTTGATGGAAGAGGGCGACACGCTTTACTCTCCAACAAACATTAGCTTACTGCATCACGTTAACGCTGCTCTTCGTGCGCATGTGTTGTTTGAACGCAACGTAGACTACATCGTCAATGACGACGGTGAGGTGGTCATTGTTGACGAACATACTGGTCGTACAATGCCTGGTCGTCGTTGGTCTGAAGGCCTTCATCAAGCGGTTGAAGCAAAAGAAGGCGTTAAGATTCAAAACGAAAACCAAACGCTGGCATCGATTACTTTCCAGAACTACTTCCGTCTATACGAAAAGCTGTCAGGCATGACAGGTACCGCAGATACAGAAGCATTCGAATTCCAATCTATTTACGGTCTAGAGACGGTGGTTATTCCAACCAACAAACCTATGATCCGTAACGATATGCCAGATGTGGTTTACCGCACAGAAGCAGAGAAATTTGCTGCAATCATCGAAGATATTAAAGAGCGTGTTGAAAAAGGCCAACCATCTCTTGTTGGTACGGTTTCGATCGAGAAATCAGAGCTTTTATCTAACGCACTGAAAAAAGCCAAAGTTAAGCACAATGTACTAAACGCTAAGTTCCATGAAAAAGAAGCAGAAATCGTAGCAGAAGCCGGCAAGCCTGGTGCAGTTACTATCGCAACAAACATGGCGGGTCGTGGTACTGATATCGTGTTAGGTGGTAGTTGGCAAGCAAAAGTGGAAACACTAGAAAACCCAACTAAAGAACAGATTCAAGAAATCAAAGCTGAGTGGAAACAAGTTCACGATCAAGTACTAGAAGCAGGTGGTCTACATATCATCGGTACTGAGCGCCATGAATCTCGCCGTATTGATAACCAGCTACGTGGTCGTTCTGGTCGTCAGGGTGATGCAGGTTCATCACGTTTCTACTTATCAATGGAAGATTCTCTACTTCGTATCTTTACTTCTGATCGCATGGCTAGCCTTATCCAAAGCGGTATGGAAGAGGGTGAAGCGATTGAATCTAAGATGCTATCTCGTTCAATCGAAAAAGCTCAGCGTAAAGTTGAAGGCCGTAACTTTGATATCCGTAAACAGCTTCTTGAATACGATGATGTGGCGAATGATCAACGTAAAGTCGTTTACGAACTGCGCGACGAATTAATGAACGTTGATGATATCAGCGAAATGATCGAGCAAAACCGTGAAGACGTTATTACCGCGATTATTGATGAGTACATTCCACCACAATCTTTAGAAGATATGTGGGATGTTGAAGGTCTTCAAGAACGTTTGAAAGCTGACTTCGATCTCGACGCACCGGTTAAGCAATGGCTTGAAGAAGATGACAAGCTGTATGAAGAAGCGTTACGTGAGAAGATCATTCACCTAGCGGTTGAAGTATACAAAGCGAAAGAAGAAGTCGTAGGCGCTCAAGTTCTACGTAACTTCGAGAAGTCGGTGATGCTTCAAACTCTCGATACGCTATGGAAAGAGCATCTTGCGGCGATGGATCACCTACGTCAAGGTATCCACCTACGTGGTTATGCTCAGAAGAACCCGAAACAAGAGTACAAGCGTGAATCGTTTGAACTGTTTGAAGGTCTTCTAGAAGCGTTGAAAACCGATGTGATTACTGTGCTATCACGTGTACGAGTTCAGCAGCAAGAAGAAGTTGAACGTATGGAAGAGCAGCGCCGTGCTCAAGCTGAAGAAGCAGCACGTCGTGCTCAAGCTCAGCACGCTGCGGCACAAAACCCATTAACGGAAGGCGAAGGACCGGAAGAGGCAAACCACCAACCAATGGTTCGTGATGAGCGTAAAGTGGGTCGTAATGAGCCTTGTCCATGTGGCAGTGGCAAAAAGTACAAACAGTGTCACGGTAAAATTGACTAATACAGTCAATAGACAGAAACAAAGAGTCGCTTAGGCGGCTCTTTTTGTATCAACAGATCTAGGAACAAAAACCATGAAACGAATTCACATTGTTGCGGCGATCATTTTTAATCAAGATAAGTCGCAAATATTTATTACCAAGCGACCTGATGATAAACATAAAGGCGGCTTCTGGGAGTTTCCTGGTGGAAAAGTAGAAAATGGTGAAAGTGCTGAGCAAGCAATGATTCGTGAGCTGGAAGAAGAGATTGGCATTCAAGTCACAGAGCAAACTTTATTTGAGCATCTTGAGCATGATTATCCAGAGAAGTCTCTAAAGTTTGATTTTATGCTTGTCTCTCAATTTGAAAGCCAGCCTTATGGTCGAGAGGGGCAAGAAGGGCGCTGGGTCGATGTTATCGCATTACTTGATTATGTCTTTCCGGAGGCAAACGTACCGATTCTGGAGCGCGTAGTTAAAGAGTTTTCTTAGCTCACGGCTAACTGCCTTGTGGTTAACACCGGATATTGTTAGTTTAAAAACAATCAGCGAAACGAAGAGAACGAGTGAAAGCCTCGTTATCCAGAGAAGGAGAGAAAGCGCAATGGTTCGTATTGCAATCGCAGGAGCTGCAGGCCGAATGGGCCGCAATCTAGTTAAAGCCTCACATCTACATTCAGAAGCCTCGGTTACCGCTGGCTCTGAACGTCCAGAATCATCGTTAGTTGGTGTGGATATTGGAGAATTGTGTGGTGAGGGCAAGTTTGATGTTTTTTTGACAGATGACTTAGCTAAAGTAGTCGACAACTTTGATGTGGTCATCGATTTTACTGCTCCAGTGAGCACGCTAGCGAATCTAGAGCTTTGCAAGCAACACGGTAAGAGTATCGTCATTGGTACAACCGGCTTTAGTGAAGAAGAGCGTGAATTGATTGATGACGCCGCTAAGCAAGTGCCTATCGTAATGGCTCCAAATTACTCAGTAGGTGTCAACCTTGTCTTCAAGTTACTTGAGAAAGCTGCAAAGGTGATGGGGGAGTATTGCGATATCGAGATTATTGAAGCGCATCACCGCCACAAAGTCGATGCGCCATCTGGGACCGCTATTGGTATGGGTGAAGCGATTGCTGACGCAATGGGCAATAAACTCAGCGATGTTGCGGTATATGCACGTGAGGGCATTACGGGTGAGCGCACTAAAGATGAAATTGGCTTTGCGACAATTCGCGCTGGTGACATCGTAGGTGAGCATACTGCGATGTTTGCTGATATCGGCGAACGAGTCGAAATTACTCATAAAGCCACAGATCGTATGACGTTCGCGAATGGTGCGGTGAAAGCTGCAGTTTGGTTGAATTCTAAACCATCAGGCTTTTATACCATGACCGATGTTCTAGGGTTAAATGAACTGTAAATACATAATTATTCGCCGGCGCAAGCCGGTTTTTTTATGTTTGCATCTATACATGTAAATAAAATGAGTGTAATTTTCTTCGTTTTACCACTGACTTTAGTTTGGTTTATGCTGGTTTTGGTGTTTTGTTTTGTAGTGATTAAAAGTTGCAGTTGTTTTCTTGTGGCGAACGTTTGCGTGAAAATATCATAGAAATATGTGATCTCTGATATGTTCAATTTTGTAAAATTAATAAAAGTGGCATCTTGATAGGTAAGTGGTTATGTGAAACTTACTTTTTTGGGTCTTTTTGTGTTGAAATGACCTTACTTCCCAGAAAAACATAATTTATTTTTCGAGCGGTATTGACAGTTTCTAAGTCCATCCTTAGAATACCGCCAATTTGTCAAAAATACCTGTTTATGTAGATATTCAAGGTATAGGAAGGCATATTTGCAACTTAATTTATTTTTATGCATTTTATTCTGGAGGTTGTCTTGGGTAAATTAGCACTGTTAGTCCTAGAAGATGGGACAGTGTTCCGCGGTGTGTCCATTGGAGCAGATGGTATTTCCGTTGGTGAAGTTGTTTTTAATACCTCGATGACGGGGTACCAAGAAATTCTCACTGATCCTTCCTATTCTCAACAAATCGTTACTCTTACTTATCCTCACATTGGCAATACCGGAACCAATTCCGAAGACGAAGAATCCTCTTCAATCCACGCTCAAGGCCTTGTGATTCGCGATCTCCCTCTTATCGCTTCTAACTTCCGTAATGAACAATCCCTTTCTGATTACCTTAAGTCGCAAAATATCGTCGGCATTGCAGACATCGATACTCGTAAGCTAACTCGTATCCTGCGTGAGAAAGGTGCGCAAAACGGTTGTATCGTTGCAGGTAACAACCTAGATGAAGCTTTGGCACTAGCGAAAGCAAAAGAATTCCCTGGCTTGAAAGGAATGGATCTTGCGAAAGAGGTTACAACAAAAGAAGCGTATCAATGGAAACAAGGTTCGTGGACGCTTGAGGGTGGACTTCCTGAAGCGCAAGACGACAGCGAATTGCCATATCACGTTGTTGCCTACGATTTCGGCGCAAAACGTAACATCCTGCGAATGTTGGTTGACCGAGGCTGCCGCTTAACGGTTGTTCCTGCAGAAACTTCAGCTGAAGAAGTCCTCGCAATGAATCCTGACGGCGTCTTCTTATCGAATGGTCCTGGCGACCCAGCGCCATGTACTTACGCTATCGAAGCAACAAAAGTATTTTTAGAAAAAGGTCTACCAATCTTCGGTATCTGCCTAGGGCACCAAATCTTAGCGTTAGCATCTGGCGCTCAAACAGTGAAAATGAAGTTTGGTCACCATGGTGCCAACCACCCAGTAAAAGATTTGGATCGTAATGTTGTGATGATTACGTCTCAAAACCACGGTTTTGCAGCCGATGAAGCAACACTACCTGAAAATCTACGTGCTACTCACGTATCGCTATTTGATGGCTCTCTGCAAGGTATTCACCGTACAGACAAGCCAGCATTTAGCTTCCAAGGTCACCCAGAAGCGAGTCCTGGTCCACACGACGCAGCACCGCTATTTGACCACTTTATCGAACTAATCAAAAAACACAGCGCTTAATTCGGAGTAGTAGATAATGCCAAAACGTACTGACATTCAAAGTATTCTTATTCTTGGTGCTGGTCCGATTGTTATCGGTCAGGCATGTGAGTTTGACTACTCTGGCGCACAAGCGTGTAAAGCACTGCGTGAAGAGGGTTACCGAGTTATCCTAGTGAACTCGAACCCTGCAACCATCATGACAGACCCAGACATGGCGGATGCAACTTATATTGAACCAATCCAATGGGAAGTCGTTCGCAAGATCATCGAGAAAGAGCGTCCAGATGCCGTACTGCCAACAATGGGTGGTCAAACTGCACTTAACTGTGCTCTAGACTTAGAGAAGCATGGCGTTCTTGCTGAATTTGGCGTAGAGATGATCGGTGCAACGGCGGATGCGATTGATAAAGCAGAAGACCGTTCTCGCTTCGATAAAGCGATGAAGTCTATTGGCCTTGAGTGCCCTCGTGCTGATACTGCAAAAACCATGGAAGAGGCTTACAAAGTTCTCGATATGGTTGGTTTCCCTTGTATCATCCGTCCGTCTTTCACCATGGGTGGTACAGGCGGTGGTATCGCATACAACAAAGAAGAATTTGAAGAAATCTGTCGTCGTGGTCTCGACCTTTCTCCTACGAACGAACTTCTGATCGATGAATCTCTAATTGGTTGGAAAGAGTATGAGATGGAAGTGGTTCGTGACAAAGCGGACAACTGTATCATCGTATGTGCGATTGAAAACTTTGACCCAATGGGCATCCATACTGGTGACTCAATCACGGTGGCGCCAGCACAAACTCTGACGGATAAAGAATACCAGCTAATGCGCAATGCATCGCTAGCAGTACTTCGTGAAATCGGTGTTGAAACGGGCGGTTCAAACGTACAGTTTGGTATCAACCCGAAAGATGGCCGCATGGTTATCATTGAGATGAACCCACGTGTATCTCGTTCTTCTGCTCTTGCATCGAAAGCAACGGGTTTCCCAATCGCGAAGATTGCAGCGAAACTAGCAGTTGGCTTCACACTAGATGAATTGCAAAATGATATCACTGGTGGTGCAACGCCAGCATCATTCGAACCAACTATCGACTACGTAGTAACTAAGATTCCTCGTTTTAACTTTGAGAAATTTGCCGGTGCTAACGACCGTCTAACGACACAAATGAAGTCAGTTGGTGAGGTGATGGCTATCGGCCGTAACCAGCAAGAATCTCTACAAAAAGCGCTTCGCGGCCTAGAAGTTGGCGCGACTGGCTTTGACGAAATGGTTGACCTAGATGCACCAGATGCACTGACGAAAATCCGTCATGAGCTGAAAGAAGCTGGCGCAGAGCGTATTTGGTACATCGCGGATGCATTCCGTGCGGGAATGTCAGTCGATGGCGTATTCAACCTAACGCAAATCGACCGTTGGTTCCTCGTTCAAATCGAAGACATCGTTAAACTTGAGCAAGAGCTGAAAGCGAAAGGTTTTGCTGGTCTAAACAAAGACGAGTTAATCAAGCTTAAACGCAAAGGTTTTGCGGATGCGCGCCTATCTAAGATTCTCGGTGTTGCGGAAAGTGAAATCCGTCGTTTACGTGACCAATATGACATCCACCCAGTCTACAAGCGCGTAGATACTTGTGCCGCTGAGTTCTCATCTGATACGGCTTACATGTACTCATCTTACGATGAGGAGTGTGAAGCGAACCCATCAGACAAAGACAAGATTATGATCCTTGGTGGCGGTCCAAACCGTATCGGCCAAGGTATTGAATTTGACTACTGTTGTGTACATGCATCACTAGCACTACGTGAAGATGGTTACGAGACGATCATGGTTAACTGTAACCCTGAGACCGTTTCAACCGACTACGACACATCTGATCGTCTGTACTTTGAACCAGTAACTCTGGAAGACGTACTAGCGATTGCTCGAGTAGAGAAGCCAAAAGGCGTTATCGTTCAGTACGGTGGTCAGACTCCGCTTAAATTAGCGCGTGCACTTGAAGCGGCTGGTGTGCCTATCATTGGTACTAGCCCGGATGCAATCGACCGTGCAGAAGACCGTGAGCGTTTCCAAGTTGCGGTTGACCGTTTAGGTCTTCTACAGCCACAAAACGCGACGGTAACGACGATGGAACAAGCGGTTGAGAAGTCACGTGAAATCGGCTTCCCTCTTGTTGTTCGCCCATCATATGTACTTGGTGGTCGTGCGATGGAAATCGTATACGATGAGCAAGACCTACGTCGCTACTTCAATGAAGCAGTTAGCGTATCGAACGAATCTCCGGTTCTTCTTGATAGCTTTCTAGATGACGCTGTTGAAGTAGACGTAGATGCGATTTGTGATGGTGAGCGCGTTGTTATCGGCGGTATCATGGAGCACATCGAGCAAGCGGGTGTTCACTCTGGTGACTCAGCATGTTCGCTTCCTGCATACACTCTAAGCCAAGAAATCCAAGACGTAATGCGCGAGCAAGTTGAAAAGCTAGCGTTCGAGTTGGGTGTTCGTGGTCTAATGAACACGCAGTTTGCTGTTAAGAACAACCAAGTGTACCTAATCGAGGTTAACCCTCGTGCAGCACGTACGGTACCGTTCGTATCTAAAGCCACTGGCGCGCCAATCGCTAAGATTGCAGCTCGTGTAATGGCGGGTCAATCGTTAGAGTCTCAAGGCTTTACGAAAGAAATCATCCCACCTTACTACTCAGTGAAAGAAGTCGTACTGCCATTCAACAAATTCCCTGGTGTTGACCCACTGTTAGGCCCAGAAATGCGCTCTACAGGTGAAGTTATGGGTGTTGGTACCACATTCGCAGAAGCTTATGCGAAAGCTGAACTTGGCTGTGGCAATGTATACCCTGAAGGTGGTCGTGCACTTCTTTCTGTTCGTGAAGGCGACAAAGAGCGTGTTGTTGACCTAGCTTCTAAGCTATCTAAGCTTGGTTACCAGCTAGACGCAACTCACGGCACGGCGGTTATCCTTGGCGAAGCGGGTATTAACCCACGTCTGGTAAACAAGGTACACGAAGGTCGTCCTCACATTCTTGACCGTATCAAGAACAACGAGTACACCTACATCGTGAACACCGCGGCTGGTCGTCAAGCGATTGAAGACTCTAAAGTACTTCGTCGTGGCGCGCTTGCTGAGAAAGTGAACTACACCACGACGCTAAACGCTGCATTTGCAACATGTATGGCACATACCGCCGATGCGAAAAGCTCTGTAACCTCTGTTCAAGAGTTGCACGCGAAAGTGAAAGCGAGCTTAGAAGCTTAATAAAATAAAAATCAGTAGGCTCACTAATTAGAGCCTATATGACAACCTCATTGCCCGCTCATTCGAGCGGGCTTTTTTTTCTTACCATGTTATTAATGAAAATTTGGAATAGGTTGATATCTCGAGTTTCCTTTTGGCCTTATTGATATCAGTGCTACCGTTGCTGTTCTTCCGATACTAACTTTTACAAGGATGCATAAGTGGAAATCACTTTTGAGGTTTTAATCGCTCTGTTTTTGGTCGCATCAGCGGCTGGTTTTATTGATGCCATGGCGGGAGGAGGTGGTTTGCTGACGCTTCCAGCACTATTAGCCGCAGGTCTCAGCCCAACTCAGGCTTTAGCAACGAATAAACTTCAAAGTTCTTTTGGAAGCTTTTCCGCTAGCTTGTACTTTGTGCGTAACGGTATTGTCAGCTTGAAAGAGATGCGACTAGCCATTGCTTGTACATTTATTGGCTCAGCTATTGGTGCAGAAGCGGTGCAATTCATTGATGCCGGTATATTAACAAGCCTTATTCCTGTGCTTTTGATTGCGATTTCCCTTTACTTTTTACTTGCTCCAAGCTCGAAAGCGACGAACGATGAGCCAAAGATATCTGAAGCTATGTTCGCTTTATGTGTTGGTGGTGGCGTCGGTTTTTACGATGGTTTTTTTGGCCCGGGAACGGGGTCTATTTTTGCACTTTGTTTTGTTGTGCTTGGTCAATTCTCGTTAGTTGATGCAACAGCTCGAACTAAAATACTGAACTTTACCTCAAACATCGCGGCGCTACTTTTCTTCATTTTGGCTGGCTTGCCGGTATGGGAAATTGGTTTGACCATGGCGGTAGGTGGTTTTATCGGTGCTCAGCTTGGTGCCAAAGTGGTCGTGACTAAAGGGCAAAAATGGATTCGACCACTTGTAATTACCATGTCTATGTTGATGGCGGCAAAACTTCTTTGGCAACAACATCAGCAATGGCTTCTATCATGGTTTTAATACGATCATTACTGTAGGCGTTGTGTCGTAAACAAATACTTATTGGCCGAATGAGAGAGGATAGCTCTTCAAATTCGTAGCAATATTGAGGGGCAATCTTTAGCGTCTTTAAAATGGATTTCGGTATGAGGGCGGGTGCCATGCCCCCTAATGCTAATTGGGCTGCGGCTGTATATGAATCCATTTCCATTAAGGGCTGAATATTGTGTTTAGACAATACGGCTTGTTGATAGGTATTGGCTGGGTTACTTAAATCATTGGTTAAAATAGCGGTTGGCAGAGAGTCTAAGGCGTGTTTGCTAATAACAGAAAAGGGCTCATCGGCCAAATGGAAACTCATGAGGCCATGGTGTGGTGGTAAGTAGCCAGCACAAAATCCCAGAGTTGCTCTGCCTGATTTCACATTTTCTACGATGCGTGGCGTGTGATTGGTTGAGATGCGAATGTAAGGATCTTGTACCAGCTGCGTTTCCATGATCAAACTAAGATAGCCTGCAACTAATGTTTCAGAGCAATCGAGCTTTATTAACGAGGTGTCTTCCAGCTCTTGCTGGTCGTAGATTTGTCCTCTTAACTCATTGAATGTGGGTTCAATCGTACGGATAAGAGCAACGGCATCGGAAGTCAGTTTGATGTGACGGCCATGTGGTTCAATCAGTTTTTTACCCAGTTTCTTTTCTAAATTAGCAATTCGTTTACTTACGGCCGATTGACTAATGTAGAGTTGGCTGCCTGTATGACTCATGGTTTTTTCTTTGCTCAAAACCAAGAGTGTTTCAATGCTTTCCAATAACATGCTTATCCATGAATGTTGGGAATGATAGCCCAATATAAACAAGCTTTAAGTAAGAAGCGAATGGTGTTTATAGAAACAAAAAAGAGCCATTTCATATTGGCTCTTTTTAGTAAATGGGTTTGCGAGTTATTAGCGATTAATGGCAAAGGTCGGTAAAGATAAGTGCCAGCGAATAGCGCCGAGGCGGATCACTAATGTTGAAATGACACCGGCCAAGAGTGCAGCAGAATGGTCATATCCCATAGTCAACGCTGTGGTATGGAAAATACCACCAATGATACACGCCGTCGCATAGACTTCGCTTCTCAGTACCATCGGGACTTCGCGAGCCAGAACATCACGAATGATACCGCCACCACAGCCAGTAATGACGCCCATGATAACTGCAACCATCCCTGACGCGTTGTAAGCGAGGGCTTTCTCAACACCAATCCCAACGAATACCGCTAGGCCTATCGCATCACAAACGGGCAACACCCACCAAGAAAGGCGCTTGGGACGGCGTACCAATATCATGGTGAGTAAACAGGTGATGAAAATGACCCAAAGATACGTGGTGTCAGTAATCCAGAATACAGGGGTTGCGCCGAGAGCCATATCGCGAATCGTGCCACCTCCGATGGCTGTGACACAACCGAGAACGATAACGCCGAAAGGATCCATCTTTAGTCGGCCTGCGAGCAAAACGCCAGAAACCGCAAAGACAGCAGTACCGAATAAATCGATCATATAAAGCAGCATGGAGTCCATGTTACTTGGTACCTTATAAACAAATTGTGGGGAACAAAAATTGGACGGAAATTTTACGGGATTTCCGACGAAAACGTTAGCGTTTTTGCCTTACGCTTTCAAAGTGTTCACACACCTCTGTGATCGCGTTTAAAGTTCTGGGGGTTGGACGGTTAATCCAGTCGGAGTTGAGCGTCCAAGTATGGTTATTTTTGAGTGCAGGGATCTCATCCTTCCATGCTACCCACATTCCATCATGGCTCATTGCATGTTGTGATGTGAACAGTACTTCAGGTTGACGAGTGATGACTTGCTCGATGCTGACTTGTGGGTAGGGTGCTGTGCCTTTGGCAAAGATGTTTTTGCCACCACAAAATGTGAAAACTTCACTTGGCCAGTTTTTTCCAGCCACAGTGATGATTGGCTTTTCACTGAGTTGATAGAAATAACTGACTTTATCTTCGGTATTGTATTTTTCTTTTAGTATTTCTAATTGTGCACGAAACGCTGCTGCCGCTTTTGGCCAACTTCAGGTTTCTCACTATACAGGCTTAACTGTTCAATATTTGTGGCGATGTCCTCAAGCGAACCAGTGGTTGAGTAGTAAATCGGAATATTAAACTGTGCCAGTTTTTCAAGCTCTTTGGCGGGATTGCCTGCAGGCCAAGCGATAACCAAGTCGGGCTGAAGAGCGATAATGCGCTCTAGCTTGATGCCCTGATAGTTGGAGACTTTCTCTAATGCTTTGGCTTGCTCGGGATAATCACTCATTTCACTCACGGCAATCAACTTATTGCCTAGACCTGCTGCGTATGCAATTTCTGTCGCATGAGGGGCTAGGCTGATGACGCGCTGCACTGGCTCATTTGCAAATGAAATGGTTGAAAAAAGAAGAGAAAAGGCAAAGCCAAGTTTTTTCATCATAGTCCTTGATAAATGAGTCCGAGGATAAGACTTTGGATAACAATCCAAGCAAAGATACGCCACACCACGAGCGTTTGGATTTGTGCCAAATGAATGGCTGATGGTGCAATTCGCCCTCCAATTTTCGCTCGCTCAGCGCGTTGCCCTTGATATAACGCAGGGCCGCCAAGTGATAATTGAAGCTTGTTACCAATTGAGCACAGCAACCATGCTGGCCCAGGAAGTGGCCAAGATTTCGCTTGTTGAATCATGGACGTGAAAATACTTGATACGTTTTTACCCACACCAATGAACATTGCGAATAATCGCAATGGAATGATTTCTAGCGCTGCTGTTAATTGAATTACCGGCTTACCAAATGGGGAATATTGACGACGACTCGGCGACCACGCTCGAGCAAGTTCAGCAGTAAGGCGATACATCAGAGCGCCAATTCCACCAGTCAATCCATACCAGAACAACACGCACACAACGTTACGTCCGTAGCCCATGATGATGGTCTCAGCGCCTGCTTTGCCAATCCCTAATAGCGACAAGCTCTCTGTATCGCGGTTAAGGTAAGGTTTGAGTAGTGCTCTGCATTGAGCTTTGTTCTCATTCGACATCGCGGTGACGAGTTGTTTGGCCAGTGATTCGTTATTACGCCAATCAAGAGCGATAAGCATGAGTGCCAGCTCAAATAAAGGTGCTTGCCAAACCAAAGGTTTCATCGCGATCAGCAATAACAAGCAAGGCAGAAGCATGACAAGTAACGCGAGTCCGCCAGAGATAACACTCTGTGAGTAGCTGTGGTTGGTATTGACCTTGTTCGCCAGTTGCTCGGCAAACTTGTGCCAAAGCGTCACTGGGTGAGCAGAGTGAGGAATGGGGATAAGCAGGTGAAATAACAATGCGCCCCACATGACGAGGAGCGCACCGTTGGCATAGATCTGTTGAAAGGTTTCTTCCATGAAATCTGAGAGACTTACTTAGTCAGTTCCAACATTTTGAACACCATTTCTGAAGAGCTTTTCGCTGCTAGCGGTAGGAATTCTTCGAAGCTCATTGGCGATTCTTTGTCTGCTACGTCAGAAATAGCACGAACAACCACGAATGGCGTGTTGAACTGGTGACAAGTTTGCGCAATAGCTGAAGCTTCCATCTCTACTGCGATAACTGATGGGAAGTGTTTACGAATGAACTCTTGACGCTCTGCAGTGCAAACAAAAGCATCACCAGTACAGATCAGACCTCGAACTGCGTGGGTGTTTTCCATTTGAGCCAATGCTTTTTCAGCAAGGTCCATTAGCTTCTCATCCGCTTTGAATGCTGCTGGTTGACCTGCCATTTGACCGATTTCGTAACCAAACGCAGTTACGTCTGCATCGTGGTGACGAACTTCAGTCGAGATGACTACATCACCTAGGTTTAGGCTTGAGTCAAAGCCGCCCGCAGAGCCAGTGTTAATAACAACGTCAGGTTGGTATTCATCTAGAAGAACAGTTGTGCCAACCGCTGCCGCTACTTTACCGATGCCAGATTGAAGCAGTACCACATCAACGTCGTTAATCTGACCAGAGAAAAACGTACAACCTGCTTTGTTTACGGTTTGGCAGTTTGTCATTGCTTCTTTCAGGATGGTGACTTCTTGTTCCATCGCACCGATGATACCAACTTTCATAACACTCTCTTTCGATAAAAATTAAAGTTGGCGAGAGTATACCACTCTGCACCGAGATGTGGTTGTTATTTGATTAAGTCAGCATTGGTTAACAATAAACGCAATTGATCCGCTCGTTTTCGGTTAACCCCAAAATCTGAATAACCAACGCGAGATTCTGAGCGAACAATTAACTGGTTGTCTTCAATCTTGAGCTCTAAATCATCCACAAAGCGCATGATTTTAGATGTGCACTCGATACGTAGGTAATGACCCTCTTTAACCGCAGTTTTAGCACCTGGCAGATCAAGCGCCACTTGCTCAATAGCATCGATGCTCGCTGATTCGGTAAGAGTGAACGGCGTAAGGTTGTGTTCTTCACGGGAGTCTTGTGTTGAAACGCAGTTTGGTTTGTCACCACAAGGTGATAGAGAGCGATCGGTCATGGTTGTTATTCCTTGGCTGCAAGCAGTTAAGCCGAGCAAAGTGATAGAAAGGAGAGCGGCTTTTTTCATGATTCTATTCCTTATATTAGGAATTTAATTATATGTAATAAAAGAAAAAGGATCAACAATAAGATCCTTTTGAGATGTTAGCTGTGATTAAACTTCGAGATAATCGAGAATGCCATCTGCCGCTTTTCGGCCCTCATCAATGGCAGTGACGACCAGATCAGAGCCTCGTACCGCATCACCGCCAGCGAAGATCTTTTCGTTGCTGGTCTGGAATTGGAACTCTTGCTTCGCAGGGGCTTTGATACGACCCCATTGATCTAAATCGACATCAAACGGTGTTAACCATTCCATTTTGTGTGGTTGGAAACCAAACGCCATGATCACGACGTCTGCCGGTAGAACGTGCTCGCTGCCTTCGACGGGCTCCGGACGGCGACGACCCGCGTCATCAGGTTCACCGAGCGCGGTCTTTACGACTTTCACACCTGATACGTGACCTCGAGCATCCACTTCAATCCCGAGCGGTTGCAAGTTGAACATGAACTTCACGCCTTCTTCTTTGGCATTTTTTACTTCACGACGAGAACCAGGCATGTTGGCTTCATCACGGCGGTAAGCACATACAACGTTTGACGCCCCTTGGCGGATAGAGGTACGAACACAGTCCATCGCAGTATCACCACCACCAAGAACAACGACGCGTTGGTTTGCCATATCGATAAAGGGTTTATCGTGTGGTAAGTCCATGACTTTGTAAGTATTCGAAATTAAGAACGGCAGAGCATCGTAAACACCGGGTGCGGTTTCGTTTTCTAATCCAGCCCGCATATATTTATAGGTGCCAACACCTAAGAAGATCGCATCGTACTCATCAAGTAATTCTTGCATTTGTACATCTTTGCCCACCTCCACGTTCATGCGAAATTCAATGCCCATTTCAGAGAAAATACGGCGACGGTTTTCCATCACACCTTTCTCCAATTTGAATGATGGAATACCGAAAGTGAGTAGGCCGCCAATTTCTGGATAGCGATCAAATACTACGGGTTTTACGCCATTACGTATTAATACATCAGCCGCAGCAAGTCCTGCTGGGCCCGCGCCAATAATGGCCACCTTTTTGTCGGTCCATTCCACTTTGGACATATCAGGCTTCCAACCCATCTCGAAAGCCTTGTCGGTAATGTACTTTTCAATGTTGCCTATGGTGACTGCACCAAAGTCGTCATTTAAAGTGCAGGAACCCTCACACAAGCGATCTTGTGGACAGACTCGGCCGCAAACCTCAGGCAAGCTGTTGGTTTGGTGTGAAAGTTCTACAGCCTCGAGAATACGGCCCTCGTTAGCCAGTTTTAGCCATTGAGGGATATAGTTGTGGACTGGGCACTTCCATTCACAATATGGGTTACCACAATCCAAGCAGCGATCGGCTTGTGCGGTTGCTTGCTGTCTGGTAAACGGTTCATAGATTTCAACGAACTCGATCTTACGAATTTTGATGGGTTTCTTCGCAGGATCTACGCGTTGAACATCGATAAATTGATAAACGTTCTGGCTCATGATTCAAACATCCTCCATGATTACTGGGCTTGAACGCGCAGTTCTGCGGCACTGCGACTCTGGTGACCAAGTAGCGTGCGTAAGTCCGCTGCTTGTGGTTTCACTAAGTAGAACTTTGGAATCCATTCATCAAAGTTCGCTAAGATATCTTCTGCGTGGCTAGAGCCGGTTTCTTCAAGATGTTCGGCAATCAGACCGCGTAAATGTTCTTGGTGGATGTAGAGATCCGACAAAGAAATCGCTTCAACCGATTCGTTGTTAACGCGACCTTGGAAGTCTTGGTTCTCATCCAATACGTAAGCAAAGCCGCCGGTCATACCCGCGCCGAAGTTCACGCCTGTCGCGCCAAGAATGGCAACAATACCCCCCGTCATATACTCACAAGCGTTATCGCCTGCGCCTTCAATGACGGCAATTGTGCCCGAGTTTCGTACGCCGAAACGCTCACCGGCTTTACCTGCCGCAAATAGCTTACCGCCAGTTGCCCCGTACAGACAGGTGTTACCAATGATGGTCGCTTCATTACACTTAAATGTCGTGCCTTGGTGTGGTTTGATAACCACTTTACCACCAGCCATGCCTTTACCGACGTAGTCGTTCGCATCACCTGTGAGGTAAAGTTCTACGCCACCCGCGTTCCAAACGCCAAAGGATTGCCCTGCGGTTCCATCTAGGTACAACTTGATTGGCGTTGCCGCCATGCCTTGGTTACCGTGACGCTGAGCAATTTCTCCCGATAGGCGGGCACCTACGGAACGGTCAGTGTTGATCACGTTGTAGAAAAAGCTAGCAGATTGGCGTTTCTCAACCGCTTGCAACGCATCTTCTATGATTTTGTTGTTTAGTTCTGCTTTATCAAATGGTTTGTTTGGCTGCGTCCAGTAAAGAGGAAGCCCCTCTGGAGAGACTGGAGCCTCAAGGATATTAGACAGGTCCAACTTGGTTTGTTTCGCTGTTAGGCCATCAACGGTTTCCAACAAATCTGTACGACCAATCAAGTCCGTCAGTTTCTCAACGCCAAGTTCAGCAAGCAATCCGCGCACTTCGTCCGCCAGACCAATGAAGTAGTTCATCACCATTTCTGGCAGACCTTTGAAGTACTCTTTACGCAGCGTCTCGTCTTGAGTCGCAACCCCAGTCGCACAGTTGTTGAGGTGACAAATACGTAAGAACTTACAACCCATTGCCACCATTGGCGCCGTACCAAACCCGAAGCTTTCCGCACCGAGAATCGCCGCTTTCACCACGTCTAGACCGGTTTTTAGACCACCATCTACTTGCAGGCGGATCTTATGGCGCAAACCATTCGCTACCAGCGCTTGTTGTGTCTCTGCCAGTCCTAGTTCCCAAGGGCTACCGGCGTATTTCACTGAAGTTAGTGGACTTGCTGCGGTGCCGCCGTCGTACCCAGAGATAGTAATGAGATCAGCGTAAGCTTTGGCTACACCCGTTGCGATGGTGCCGACGCCAGGCTCAGAGACTAGCTTCACGGAAACTAGTGCATTTGGATTGACTTGTTTAAGGTCGAAGATCAACTGAGCTAAATCCTCAATCGAATAAATATCGTGGTGCGGAGGAGGGGAGATCAGAGTGACCCCTTGTACCGAATAACGCAGTTTAGCGATTTCTGCCGTGACTTTGTGTCCTGGTAACTGACCACCTTCGCCTGGTTTTGCTCCCTGAGCCACCTTTATTTGCAGTACATCCGCATTAGTTAGGTAATGAGGCGTTACGCCAAATCGTCCCGATGCAATTTGCTTGATGCGAGAGTTACGTTCTGTACCGAAGCGGCGTGGATCTTCACCACCCTCGCCCGAGTTTGAGTGACCGCCAAGACGGTTCATCGCCATCGCTAATGCTTCGTGCGCTTCTGGGCTGAGTGCGCCAATGGACATCGCCGCAGAATCAAAGCGTTTAAAGAGTTCAGTGTTAGGCTCAATTTGCTCTAAAGGTAGCGGGGAGCCTGATTTTTTCAGTGCCATTAGGTCACGCAGCATGGAAATAGGTCGCTGATTTACCTGCTTAGCAAAACTGTGGTAATCGCTACTTTCACCTGATTTCACCGCGGTTTGCAGTGTGCTTACTACGTCAGGGTTGTAGGCGTGGTATTCACCATTGTGGACGTATTTCAATAAGCCACCATGCTCAATGGCTTTGCGTTTTGCCCATGCTTTACGAGAAAGGTTGTATAAATCTTGTTGGAAGTCTTCGAAGCTTGCCCCTTCAATTCGAGTCGTTACGCCTTTAAAGCACAAGTCGACCAGTTTTTGGCTCAAGCCAACCGCTTCAAACAGTTGTGAACAGCGGTAAGAGGCGATGGTCGAGATCCCCATTTTCGACATGATCTTGTAAAGACCTTTGTTGATGCCGTGTTGGTAGTTTTGCATCACATCGCGATAGTCTTTTTCTAGCGCTTTATCATCAATTAGCTTACCTAATGCTTCATAAGCAAGGTATGGATAAACTGCAGTGGCGCCAAAGCCAAGCAAGACGGCAAATTGGTGCGGGTCACGTGCTGTGGCGGTCTCAACAACAATGTTGGCATCACAGCGTAAGTTTGCATCGATCAGACGAGTTTGAACCGCGCCAACTGCCATGGCAGCAGGGATTGGTAGCTTGCCTTTGACTAAAGCACGATCCGATAACACCACGAGAACCGTTCCCTCACGCACCACTTGTTCGGCTTGGTCGCACAAATCATCAATGGCTTGTTTGAGATCTTTCTGCTGTGGATCGTAGTTGATATCGAGAATGGTATTACGGTAGTGATCGTCTCCAAGTTCGAGTAATTGCTGCATGTCTGAGTAAAGCAATACCGGTGAATCGAAAGTCACTCGGTAGGCGTGACCATCGGTTTCGCAGAAGACATTCATCTCCTGACCGATGCTGGTCGCCAATGACATCACGTGTTTTTCACGCAGAGGATCGATTGGCGGGTTGGTTACCTGAGCGAACTTCTGACGAAAATAGTCGGTAATTAAACGCTCTTTAGAAGATAGAACGGCCATTGGTGTGTCATCACCCATAGAACCGACCGCTTCTTGTCCCATATCGCCAAGGACACGCAGTACTTGATCGACTTCTTCATTGCTCATGGCAAATTGCTTTTGGTAAGTCTTAAGCAAGTCTTCGTCAAAGCTGCGTTCGCCCACTTGATCTTCAGGTAGCTGAGAAAAAGGCGTGAGTTTACGAACGTTGTTTTCCATCCATTCGCGATAAGGGTGGCGAGACTTCAGATCGTTATCGATCTCACTTGATTGCCAAAGTTTGCCTTTGCGCGTATCGACAACCAACAGTTCGCCTGGGCCCACTCGGCCTTTTTCGGCTACTTCATCGGGCGCATAATCCCAAATGCCAACCTCAGAAGCTAAGGTAATGAATTTATCTTTAGTGATCACATAGCGTGCAGGGCGCAGCCCGTTACGATCTAAGTTACATGCAGCGTAACGGCCATCGGATAGTACGATGCCAGCCGGGCCATCCCATGGTTCCATGTGCTTGGAGTTGAAGTCATAGAACGCACGTAGATCCGGATCCATGTCTGGATGATTTTGCCATGCTGGTGGCACAAGCATGCGCATAGCTCGGAAAATATCCATCCCGCCAGAGAGGAACAGATCCAACATGTTATCTAGGCTTGAAGAGTCTGAACCCGTCTCGTTAACAAACGGCGCAGCAGTTTGAAGATCTGGCAACAGTGGCGATGAAAACTTGTAAGCACGAGCTCGCGCCCATTGGCGGTTACCTTCAATGGTGTTGATCTCACCATTATGAGCGAGGTAGCGGAACGGTTGAGCCAGAGGCCAACGAGGTTGAGTGTTGGTTGAAAAGCGCTGATGGAACAGGCAGATAGCAGACTCCATGCGTAGATCCGCAAGATCAAGATAGAAGCGCGGTAAGTCTGCAGGCATGCACAGACCTTTGTAGACCAATACTTGTGTCGATAGGCTACAAATGTAGAAATCAGGATCTTCTGTGATTTGTTTCTCGATGCGACGGCGAGCAATGTAAAGTCGACGTTCAATGTCACGCTCGCGCCAACCTGCTGGTGCAGAAATAAAGACTTGCTGAATATTGGGAAGTGAATCGGCGGCGATAGGACCGAGGACTTCAGAATTGGTTGGGACCTCGCGCCAGCCTGCGACGGTTAAGGTCTCTTGGGCGAGCTCTTTATTAATAATGTCTTTAGAAATCTGTGCTTTTACAGGGTCTTGGCTAAAGAAGATCATCCCTATGGCGTATTGTTTACCAAGATTGTAGCCGTTTTCTTCGGCAATAAGACGCAAATAAGAATCGGGCTTTTGTAGAAGAAGTCCGCAGCCATCACCTGTTTTCCCATCGGCGGCGATACCTCCGCGGTGGGTCATGCGGTCAAGTGCAGAAATTGCTGTACGAACCAGCTTGTGACTTTGCTCACCTTCCATGTGTGCGATTAAGCCAAATCCACAGTTGTCTTTCTCAAGACTTGGATCATAAAGAGCCATTGCAATTCTCCCTTTGCTTATCTGCCATCCCGACAGATATATCAACACTACGCGAGTTGATAACGATGACTAACTATGCGTCATTTTTATGATTTAATGAGTATACATGCAATAAAATTTGTAAGTTATTTTAACAAAATCTGCGCGTTTTATTTGCACTAACTTCACAAGCTATAGCTTATGGTAAAGAAGTCAAGTTATTAGTGAATCATCGCGCCAATATGCGATTTACTGTTTATTTGGCTAAATTTATTGTTTTATATCAGTAAGATAAAAATCAACCGTTACAAAATGCAACATTTGGTTTTGCGTGAATAAAAAGACCAGCATCAAATGCTGGTCAAAATAAAAAGACTGGAAAGAACGGTTTTCTTTCTTCGCTACCAACCATCGATACTGTTGATGGCTGGATTTAATACTTAGAAAGAGGAAGTGAGAACACTCCCTTTACGCAGAAAGCATCAGTGAATCTGCTTTTGCTTCTAAGTTTGTACTACCCATGAGATAGTCATCGATAGCACGAGCACATTCACGCCCTTCGTTGATACAACGAACAACCAGAGATTGGCCTGTTCGCATATCACCAGCAGCAAATACGCCTTCTTGGTTCGTCGCAAAGCCTTGAGTTGCTACGTTGCCGCGATCATCTAAAGCGATATCCAGTTGAGCAAGTACACCTGTTGGTTCTGGGTGCAGGAAGCCCATCGCTAGGAATGCCATATCACATGGGATCACTCGCTCGCTACCTTCTACTTCTTTGAAGCTCGGACGCTCGCCTGGTTTCGCATCTTGCCAAACGATGTCAGCTAAACGAAGACCTGTAACTTCACCCTTGTCATTACCAATGAACTCTTTGGTCAGGATGTTCCAGTGACGATCAACGCCTTCTTCATGGGAAGTCGATGTGCGCATGATCATTGGATACTGTGGCCACGGCATGTTTGCAGGGCGTTTTTCTGGCGGAATCGGCATGATCTCAACCTGAGTGATGCTTGCTGCGCCATGACGGTTTGATGTACCAACACAATCAGAGCCGGTATCACCGCCACCGATGACAACCACATGTTTACCTTTTGCGTGAATTTCTTCCGTTTTTAGGTCCATGTTATTTGCACGACGGTTGTTTTGACCAAGGAACTGCATGGCAAAGTAAACACCATTTAGCTCGCGCCCAGGAACTGGAAGATCACGTGGAACGGTTGAGCCACCAGTAAGAAGCACAACATCGTATTCTTGACGAAGTTGTTGAGCGTTTACGTCGACACCGATATGTTGGTTAACTTTGAATTCAATACCCGCTTCTGCCATCAAGTTGATTTTGCGATCAATGACATCCATGCCCAGCTTGAAATCAGGGATACCAAAACGTAGTAGGCCGCCCACTTTCTCGTCTCGTTCGAATACCGTCACAGTATGACCAGCGCTGTTTAGCTGCTCAGCAGCCGCAAGGCCAGCAGGACCCGAACCGATGATCGCAACGGTTTTACCAGTGCGAGAACGCGGTGTTTTTGGTTTGGCGTACCCTTCACGATACGCTGTTTCTACGATGGTTTTCTCGATATTACAGATAGTAATTGGGTCTTGGTTGATGCCTAGTACACAAGCACTCTCACATGGAGCCGGACACACACGACCAGTAAACTCAGGGAAGTTATTAGTCGAGCTTAGAATGTTCCATGCTTCTTCCCAGCTATCACGATAAACCGCATCGTTAAACTCTGGGATGATGTTACCGATAGGGCAGCCGTTATGACAAAACGGCACACCACAATCCATACAACGAGAAGCTTGAGTATTGATCTTGTCACCAAACTCCTCGTTCAGAACAAACTCTTTGTTGTTCTTGATACGTTCAGCTGGGTCGATCTTCTGTGGCAGTTCACGACCATGCTCTAAAAATCCAGTAGGCTTACCCATTATACTGCCTCCGCTTGAGTTTCGTTTCCTTGAGACTGCGCTTCAGCTTTACGTTTTTGAAGAACCGCTTTGTAGTCACGCGGCATCACTTTAACCATAGAGGCTAAGCTTGCTTCAAAGTTGTCTAGGAAAGACTGAGCGACTTCACTTCCTGTGAATTGAACATGCTTGGTTAGCATGTCGAGTAATAGATCTCTGTCTTCTTGCTCGATTGGATCTAGGTCTACGAGTTCTGGGTTCAGTTTTGACTCAAAGTCGCCTGATTTATCCCATACGTAAGCCACACCACCACTCATACCTGCGGCAAAGTTACGGCCTGTTGAACCAAGGATGATGGCTGCACCGCCAGTCATGTATTCACAACCGTGGTCACCAACACCTTCGACGACGACTTTCGCACCTGAGTTACGAACACAGAAACGTTCACCAGCCATACCACGAATGAAAGACTCACCTGAAGTTGCGCCGTAGAAACATACGTTACCAACCACGATGTTGTCTTCCGCGACAATGCTCGACTTCGCATCTGGATATAGCACTAGCGTGCCGCCGGACAAGCCTTTACCCCAGTAGTCGTTGGCATCACCTTCCACTTCGAACTTCACCCCTTTTGCTAGGAATGCGCCAAATGACTGACCCGCAGAGCCTTTGAACTTAACGTTCATTGGTTGAGGTAGACCTGCATCTTTGTACACTTTCGAGATTTCGTTCGACAGCATAGTACCCGCAGAGCGGTCCGTGTTAACGATTGGGAACTCGGCATTTACCGCTTCACCTTTCTCTAGTGCAGGAATGGCGGCTTGAATCAGTTTGCGATCCAAGACATCTTCTAAGTTGTGGTTTTGCTGTGTTTGATTGAACACGCCATCCGCTTCGCGCGCTTGTTCAACGTGAAGAACTGGTGATAGGTCAAGATTCTTGTATTTCCAATGAGATACATCTTGGCGAACTTTTAGTTTCTGTCCTTGACCAACCATTTCGTCGATCGTACGGAAACCAAGTTCCGCCATGATTTCACGGAGACCTTGTGCCATGTACTGGAAGAAAGTTACGACGTCTTCTACACGACCATCAAAGCGTTCGCGAAGTGTCTTATTCTGAGTTGCGATACCAACTGGGCAAGTGTTCTTATGACACTTACGCATCATGATACAACCCTCAA
Organism: Vibrio alfacsensis; assembly: GCF_003544875.1. Taxonomy (NCBI): domain Bacteria; kingdom Pseudomonadati; phylum Pseudomonadota; class Gammaproteobacteria; order Vibrionales; family Vibrionaceae; genus Vibrio; species Vibrio alfacsensis. The sequence goes on along the minus strand of NZ_CP032093.1, from coordinate 2,655,760 downwards.
CCACTAGGGCTGCGGTTGCCACGCCCCATTCTTCTGCACCTAGTAGTGTTGCCACTGCAAGGTCGCGAGGTGTCTTCATCTGACCATCCGCTTGAACCACGATACGGTTACGTAGACCGTTCTTCAGTAGCGTTTGGTGCGTTTCTGCCAAGCCAAGTTCCCAAGGAAGACCAGTATGACGGATTGAAGACATTGGGGATGCACCAGTACCACCGTCAAAACCTGCGATTAGTACAACGTCCGCTTTCGCTTTCGCTACACCAGAAGCGATCGTACCTACGCCAGCTTCCGATACCAGCTTAACGTTGACACGGCCCGCGCGGTTCGCGTTCTTCAAGTCGTAGATAAGCTGAGCCAAATCTTCGATTGAATAGATATCGTGGTGTGGTGGTGGCGAGATAAGGCCAACGCCCGGAGTCGAGTGACGTGTTGCACCGATCCAGTCATCGACTTTATCGCCTGGTAGCTGACCACCTTCACCTGGCTTCGCGCCTTGAGCCATTTTGATTTGCAGCTCTTCAGCGTTAGTTAGGTAGTAAGAGGTTACGCCGAAACGACCTGAAGCCACCTGCTTGATCGCAGAGCGTTCCCAATCGCCGTTCTCTTTGCGCTCGAAACGCATTGGGTCTTCACCACCTTCACCAGAGTTCGATTTCGCGCCAAGACGGTTCATCGCAACAGCCAGTGTGGAGTGTGCTTCGTAAGAAATAGAACCGAATGACATTGCACCTGTCGCGAAGCGTTTCACGATGCTTTCAATTGGCTCGACTTCGTCGATAGAGATAGAACCGGCAGGGTTCTTAATGAACTCAAGTTGGCTACGCAGGGTTACCGCGTTGTCACCTTGTTTATCTACGGCTGTCGCGTACTGCTTGAACTGATCGTAGTTCTTGTTGCGCGTAGACTCTTGCAGTAGAGAAATGGTTTCTGGGTTGAATAGGTGCTTCTCACCACGCTGTTTCCATTGGTAAACACCACCAACATCCAGCATTTGAATTGGGATTTCGCGTTGTGGGTAACCGATGCGGTGACGGATCAGCACTTCTTTGGCGATATCATCAAGGGTGAGACCTTGGATACGAGAAACTGTACCAGTGAAGTATTTGTCGACCACTGATTTGTGGATGCCCAAGGCTTCGAAGATTTGCGCGCCGTGGTACGACTGTAGCGTTGAAATACCCATCTTCGAGAAGATCTTCAGAAGACCGCCATTGATCGCTTTACGGTAGTTGTTGAACAGATCGCGAGGGTTCGCTTCTGGATCCAACTTCTTCGTACGTTGAAGTTCAATGATGGTTTCAATCACTAGATAAGGGTTAACCGCATTCGCACCGTAACCAAGTAGCGTTGCAAAGTGGTGCGTTTCACGCGCGTCACCAGTTTCAACCACGATGTCACACTTCGCACGTAGACCTTTACGGATCAAGTGGTGGTGCACTGCGCCAACTGCCAGCATTGCTGGAATCGCTGCGTGGTTTGAGTTCACTGCACGGTCAGTTAGTAGGATGATTGAGTAACCATCGATAACCGCGTCTTCTGCGTATTGGCAGATACGTTTTAGTGCACGTTCAAGCTTACCTTGATCTTCATTGGCTTGGAATACGATATCCAACGTCTTCGCTTGTAGGTGCTCGTTATCGATCGCACGCAGTTTCTCAAGTTCAGAGTTCGCCAGAACTGGTGATTCCAATTCGACTTTCTGACAGTGAAGTGGTGTTTCAGTCAGAAGGTTTTGGTCTTTACCCAAGTAAGTGTTCAGCGACATAACCATACGCTCACGGATCGGGTCGATCGGTGGGTTAGTTACCTGTGCAAACAGCTGTTTGAAGTAGTTTGAAAGATGCTGTGACTGATGAGATAGAACCGCAAGAGGCCAGTCGGCACCCATTGCTGATAATGGCTCTTTCGCATCATTCGCCATTGGAACGATGATTTCGTTTACTTCTTCAGTGCTTACACCGAAAGCTTGTTGACGGTGTAGCAAACGCTCTGGAGAAGGTTGGCTGAACTGGTTGCTTGCATCTGGCAGTTTCTTCAAGCTTAGTAGGTTTTCTTCTACCCACTTCTCGTAAGGCTGCGCTGTTGCGATGGTGTCTTTCACTTCTTCATCAGAGATGATGCGACCTTGCTCTAGGTCTGCAACGAAGATACGACCTGGTTGTAGACGACCACGGAACTCTACGTTCTCTGGTTCAATATCCACAACACCAGATTCTGATGCCATCACTAGGAAGTTGTCTTTGGTTACTGTGTATCGAGAAGGGCGCAAACCGTTACGGTCTAGTGTCGCACCAACTTGAACACCGTCAGTAAAACACACTGAAGCGGGGCCATCCCATGGTTCCATGATGTTCGCGTGGTATTGATAGAACGCGCGACGCTTAGGATCCATGTTTTTGTTTTCTTGCCATGCTTCCGGGATCATCATCATCAACGCATGTGGCAGGCTGCGACCAGAAAGAACTAGGAGCTCAAGTGCCATGTCAAAGTTAGATGAATCCGAGCTGCCTTCCTGACAGATTGGAAGAAGCATGTCGATTTCAGCCTGAGTAAACAGGTCTGATTCTAGAATTGCTTCACGGGCTTTCATCCAGTTCAAGTTACCGCGAACTGTATTGATTTCACCGTTGTGGGCAATGTAACGGAAAGGCTGTGCAAGACGCCATTTCGGGAAAGTATTGGTAGAGAAGCGAGAGTGTACTAGTGCCAGTGCGGTCACCATGGTCGGGTTTTGCAGATCAAGGAAGTACTGAGGTACTTGCTCTGTCGTTAACTGACCTTTGTACACCAATGTCTTGTATGACATGGAGTTAATGTAGAAGTCGTCACCAATGTTTGAAACGCTTTCTAGGCAAACACGCACAGTGTAGTTACGAAGTACGTACAGTTTGCGCTCTAGCTCTTCAGGTGTAATGCCAGGGCCACCAGAGATAAACACATGCTCAAACTGAGGCTCTGTGCTTAGTGGGTCTGCACCGATCATTGAGTTGTCAGTTGGCAAAACGCGGTAGCCGATAACTTCAAGATCTAGACGCTGTGCGTTGCGTTCTAGAATGTCACGGCATTGTTCGCGTTTGTATTCGTCTTTCGGGAAAAGAACGACACCAACACCATACTTTTCAAATGATGGCAGCTTAATGCCAAGCTTAACGGCTTCTTCTAATAGGAATTCATGAGGTTTTTGTAGCAAGATACCCGCACCGTCACCGCTGCATGGGTCACAACCTTGACCACCACGGTGTTCCATGCGAGCCAGCATATCCAGTGCTTGAGTCACTACTTCATGAGATTTACGGTTTTTAAGGTGAGCAACAAAACCGATACCACAAGCGTCATGCTCCAGCTCCGGAGTGTACAGACCCTGTGAATTTTGCTCTCTATCTACCATAGATACATCCTTCCAGTTCAATGTCGACGCAAGAATTCCAGACAGATCTTGGCTGTCTTGTACGTTCTGTACGTCTTGTCCTTTATATTTATGATTCGAAACTGACCTAGGTTGGCCAGTTTTGATTCCTTTCCGTATCTCGCAGGAAAAGTATTGCGAGAAAAACAATCCTTGGTGATATCCCTTAGTTTATTGTCACAATTTAGTGACTTATATGGGTGGGGGCGGGATAACGCCGACAAATCTTGTCGTTGATAGTGTAATAAAATCTAAAAACGACTGCTTTGTGTAAGTATCCTACAATTTTGTGACTTCCGATTGCAATGAAAAGTCGCTTTTGTGACCCAAATTTTCGTTTAATTATGCATTTTTGTTTAACATTTGCGCAACAATACCGGTTTTAGATTGGTTTTATGCAGTTTTATTGATTTCGTACCGTTCCGTGCTTGTTTGAATTGATTAGAATTGCCTGTTTTTCTTGCAGGGATGTAATTTAGTTACACTAATCGTAGTGAGATTTATTACGGTTTACTATTGGTGAGAATCTATGCAGTTACATGAATTGGTCAATACGCTTGGCCAAGATCTTCAGCGTCGTTATGGCGAGAAAGTTCATAAGTTGACTTTACACGGTGGCTTCAGCTGCCCAAACCGCGACGGCACGATTGGCCGAGGCGGTTGTACATTTTGTAATGTCGCTTCGTTTGCGGACGAAGAAGTGCAGATCCAAAGTATTCATGATCAACTAAAGGATCGAGCTGGTGAGATTCACCGTGCGAAAAAGTACCTTGCATATTTTCAGGCTTACACCAGTACCTATGCAGAAGTTCAAGTGCTTAAGAACATGTATGAAGAAGCATTGAAAGCCGCTGACATCGTGGGGTTGTGCGTGGGGACGCGTCCTGACTGTGTTCCTGATGCGGTATTAGATTTACTCTCTGGTTATGTAAAACAAGGCTATGAAATTTGGTTAGAACTGGGTCTGCAAACGGCAAACAACAACACGCTTAAGCGCATTAACCGTGGTCATGACTTCGAGTGTTATGCAGAAATTACCAAACGTGCTCGCGCTCTAGGCATCAAAGTTTGTACACACTTGATAGTCGGCTTACCTAAAGAAACTCGAGATGACAACGTCGACACACTACGTAAAGTGTTGGAAGTGGGTACAGATGGTATTAAGCTTCATGGGCTGCATATCGTTGAGGGTAGTACGATGGCGAAAGCGTGGCGAGCAGGAAAACTAGAAGCGCCAGAGCTTGAAGAGTATGTTGCGATCGCCAGTGAGTTGATTCGTATGACGCCTAAAGAGGTGGTTTACCATCGAGTATCTTCTGCTGCCCGTCGTCCAACCTTGCTTTCTCCTCTATGGTGTGAAAACCGCTGGCTGGCGATGACGGAGATAGGACGCGCGCTTGATCGAGAGGGGCCTCAAGGCAGCTTAAATGGTGATGCGTTTGTTTATACCAAGCCTGAACTAAAATCTGAATAATTCAATGAGAGCGAGTACCGATGTGCCTCGCTCTTTCTTTTTATATACCTAAACAACCTAAGATAACCTCAGCTCGGGAAAGAAAGTCTACATTGCTGAATGGCTTAGGTTATCCCGAGCTGAGGTTCATATAGATAATTAACGTCGAGCTGCTTGGTTTGGCGAGAATTACTGGGTTTGTGACCATTTGCTATAAGTTGATCACAGATAGTTTAAACTCGAGTATTAAACACGTTACACTGCGTGAACTTTAGCGAACTCTTGCGCTGGCCCTGAAGTGCAAGAGTTCTTCATCGTATCACCCCGAGAATCAAACAGAAGATGTCAAATTCAGACATTCATGTATGCCTATCTCAATCAAAGGTTCAGGGCTCTTTGTCATGCTTATTCCATGGAGTAGTGAATGAAGCCCATGAAAAATCTCGCCCAGTATTATGTTGATCTACTTGTTAAGCTGGGGATTGTCCGTTTCTCAATTTTACTCGCATTAGCGCTGGTGGCCTTGGCCGTTGTTGTTCAGGTGGGGATTACTCTAGCACTGCAAGGCAGTGTGGGTGATATCGACTTGGTTCGTTCGGTTTTTTTTGGCCTATTGATCACACCTTGGGCGGTGTATTTTCTTTCTGTTGTGGTTGACCAACTCGAAGAATCCCGCCAACGTTTGACCAAATTGGTCTCGAAGCTAAAAGATATGCGTTCACGCGATCAAGAATTGAACTTCCAGCTGCAACAAAACATTGAAAAGCTGAATCAAGAGATTGAAGAGCGAATTAAGGCAGAAGAAGGCCGCGAAGAAGCGATGCAAGATCTTGAGAATGAGGTCTTTCAACGTGAGCGCACGCAGGTTGAATTAGCTGAGCGTACAGCGCTGCTTCGCTCTTTTATTGATGCGTCGCCCGATCTGATTTATTACCGAAATGCGGATGGCGTTTTTTCGGGCTGTAACCGAGCAATGGAAGAGTTAACAGGCAAGAAAGAACATCAACTCGTCGGGTTAAGCCCATGGGATGTTTATAGCAAAGAAGTCGCAGAGCATATAGTCGATACAGACCAGAAAGTGTTCGATGACAATCAAGCGATCACTTATGAGCAGTGGCTTGATTACCCTGATGGCCGTAAACATTACTTTGAGCTGCGTAAAGTGCCTTTTTACAGCAAAGATGGGCGTCACCTTGGTTTGGTCGGTTTTGGACGCGATATTACAGAACGCAAGCGTCATGAAGAGTCATTAGAGAAAGCCAGCCGTGACAAAACCACTTTTATCTCAACCATTAGTCATGAACTGCGTACCCCTTTAAATGGTATTGTGGGTTTGAGTCGAATGTTGCTCGATAGTCAACTTACGGAAGAGCAACGCAAACACATGCAAACCATCAATGTCAGCGCAATCACACTCGGTAATATCTTCAATGACATCATCGATATGGATAAGTTTGATCGTCGAAAACTGGAACTGTTGCCAGCCCCACTTAACTTTGAAGATTTTGTCGCGGAGATAGAAAGTATTTCCGCACTGATGGCGGAGCAAAAAGGGCTACGCTTTGATTTAGAACGATTGAGCGCTCTACCACAGGTTATCGAAGTGGATGCGACGCGTTTGCGCCAAGTCATTTGGAATCTTGTTAGTAACGCGATGAAATTTACCAAAGAGGGCGGTGTGGTCATGACCGTCAGCGCAGAAGTCGATGAAGATTACGCGACCATCATTATGGAAGTTGAAGATACCGGTATCGGCATCCCGGAAGAAGAACTCGATAAGATTTTTGCTATGTACTATCAAGTGAAGTCAGGCAAAGACAATTTACATGCAGTAGGTACAGGTATCGGCTTAGCGGTGTCTCAGCAGTTGATCAATATGATGGATGGTGAAATTACCGTCGCGAGTGAAGAGGGGTTTGGCAGTACCTTTACGGTGTCTATCCACATCCCTGTTGTTGAACAACAAGCACCTGCCATTGATGTTAAACGCGAGAGCGTGCACCTGAATATCTTCATGGTGGAAGATATTGAGCTGAATGTCACGGTTGCTAAATCGTTACTTGAAAGTTTAGGTCATTCCGTGACTGTCGCAATGACAGGTAAAGAGGCACTGGTGAACTTTGTTCCAGAAGAATATGACTTAGTTTTGCTGGATATTCAGCTGCCCGATATGACGGGCTTTGATGTTGCAAACTACTATCGAGAGCATTACGACACTTTACCGCCGCTGGTTGCACTTACGGCCAATGTGGTGAAAGAGCGTCGTGAGTACTTGGATAATGGTATGGATGATGTGATCAGTAAACCATTGGCCGTTCAAGCGATTCAAACCGTCATTGATAAGTTTCTTTTACAAAATGATGAGAGCAAACCGATGGTGACTTCGATCTCCGATGAGGTTGAAGAGAGTGTTGTTGTCTCATCACCTATGATTAATACACATTTGCTCGATCTGGATATGTTAGAGTCTTATGTAGACATCGTCGGCGTAAAACCTGTTTACGATAGCATCAATATGTTTGAAAAAATGATGCCTGACTATATTGATGTTTTGGACTCCAATATGATGGCCAAAGATCAAGATGGCATTGTTTCAGAAGCGCATAAAATAAAAGGTGCGGCAGGATCGATCGGCCTTAAACACATTCAAAGCGTTGCACAGAAAGCGCAATCACCCGATATGCCTGCTTGGTGGGAAAACATATCTGATTGGGTAGAGGAAATAAAAAACGAGTATCAAAACGATATTCAAGTGTTAAAAAGTTGGTTGGAACAGAGGAAGTAACATGAAAAGATTTGCATCGGTAGCATTAGCCATAGCCATAGCCATAGCATTGCTGGGTGGTTGTAGTACCACGCCTCAAGTGGCGTGGCATGAAGATAGTCAAACCACGATAAACAAAGTGAATGTAGAGCTAAAAAGTAACCTTTGGGTAAACTTGATGCCGACCATCGGAGAAGTACAAGAGCAGAATGTCCATGGTGCATTGTACTTGCAAGCGAATAGTGAACTTCCAGCTAACCTAACTGTTGATACCTTGATCATTAAGCAAGGGGATTCCGAGTGGGAGATCGACGGTGACTTACTCGAGTTGCGCACTCACACAGAAAATCAATGGGAAGTTGCATTCGTATGGCAGATTGAAGCTGATATGGAAAAGCGCGTTGATCTAGCGCTGCTACTCGATGATGCAGGTAACAAAGGTTGGTTAGTCGAGAAAGGTATTAAGATCGACAAGGTTTACTAGAACCGTCAAACAACAGATAGAAAAAGGGCTTGCTCATTGAGCAAGCCCTTGTTGTTTGTACTGGGCAGATTAGTCTTCTAGATCGCCACAGAAGCGGTAACCTTCACCGTGAATTGTCGCGATGATTTCTGGTGTACCTGATACAGATTCGAAGTGCTTACGAATACGACGAATAGTTACGTCTACTGTGCGGTCGTGAGGTTTAAGTTCACGGCCAGTCATCTTCTTAAGAAGATCTGCACGAGTTTGAATCTTACCTGGGTTCTCACAGAAGTGCAGTAGTGCACGGAACTCTGAGCGAGGCAGTTTGTAGCTTTCACCAGCAGGGCTAACAAGAGAGCGGCTGTTGATGTCTAGAACCCAACCGTTGAATACGTACTTCTCTACAGAGCGTTTTTCTTCTTGTACTGCATTAGTGCTCATTGAGCGGCTTAGCAAGTTGCGCGCACGGATAGTCAGTTCACGTGGGTTAAATGGTTTGGTGATGTAATCATCAGCACCAATTTCAAGACCTAGGATCTTGTCCACTTCGTTGTCACGACCCGTTAGGAACATTAGAGCGATGTTCGCTTGCTCACGAAGTTCACGAGCTAACAGCAGACCGTTTTTGCCTGGAAGATTAATGTCCATGATCACCAAGTTGATTGTATTTTCAGACAATACTCGGTGCATTTCTTCGCCGTCACTGGCTTCAAAACAGCGTATCCCTCTGCTTCAAAAATACTCTTAAGAGTGTTACGAGTTACTTGCTCATCTTCAACGATAAGAATCTGCGGGGTTTGCATTGGCGGTACCTAAATTTGTGACAAAACTGTGCTAATAGAATAAATTCTAGGCAAAATATAACATACAGGTAATGTGATTTTGATAATAAAACAACTTGTTCAAAAACACTTCTTTAAGTTATCCGCCTTCCTTGGAATTTTGCCAACTCACCAGTATCCAATGGCGACGTTTATTCTATAGGGTTGGCTTATCTTTCATTTTCATGCTTTGACATAAGCTGAAACATAAACCCCTAAGATATGGAGCGGATTTTATATTGTTAACAGCATGCTAACAATGCTCAAATGTTAATTCCATTCACTTTGTTGATTTACATCAATTGATGAATTGTAACAGTTATTAATCGTTTAAGAGTTATGATAGAAAAAAGTAACATGAAGATAGACGCATCGTTATGGCATGCTTATTCAGACCCATTCTTTCATTTTTACCGGAAATGGAATGAGGTTAACTATGCGGTGATAACTGCTTGGAACCCTTATAGCAATTTGCGGTCCAAAGAAGAGAATTGCATAAGTAATCATAAGCTAGAAGAACAACTGTATCACGTTGATTATGTGCCGGTTTTAGTTGGTGATAAGTTTTTTGAGTGGTCTGAAGAAAGTTACGCAACAGCGGTGTCTGTTGAGATGGCCGTTCAATTGGCTAATCATTTTCAGCAAAATGCGATTTACTATGTCATGAATAACGAACTCTATTTGATTGTCTGTGCTGACCCTAAGGTTATGCATGAATTAGGAGATATTAGGCCACGGCTTGTATAGACGAATACCACTCAGCAAAGTGTCGCTTTGATGAGACAATTCACGGAGGAACCATGAGAGACATAACACCAGATATTTGTGACCAATATGAAGAGCAAGTGACGCAGTTGAGTTTACCATTACAAAACTACGGTCAACGCGCTGCATTTTTTGGAGAAATCGTTACCGTGCGTTGTTATCACGACAACTCTATGGTGCGAGAAATATTGAGTGAAGATGGCACAGGCAAAGTATTGATTGTGGATGGGCATGGTTCCTGCCAACGAGCCCTATTAGGTGATCAGTTGGCCATTCTTGCTATCGAAAATGGTTGGGAGGGGATCATTGTCTATGGTGCGGTTCGAGATGTGGCTCAGATGTCACAGATGGACATTGGTATTCAAGCATTAGGAACTTGTCCGTTTAAAACAGAGAAGCGCGGTATGGGCGAAGTCAACGTTACATTGACCATGCACAATCAAATTGTGCAACCAAAGCATTACGTATACGCGGATTGGAATGGGGTGTTGATTTCGAAAGACGAGCTATCGTTTTAAAAGCGAAAACCTAAGCCAACTTCAAATCCTTGTTGCCAATCTTGATAGTCCAAAGTGGCGTGAAGATCTAAGTTGTCAGTGATCTTTACGCGGCTTGATACTTCGGCTGCAAGGCTACGATCTTCTTCACGGAGGCCTTCAAGTGCCTCTCCTTTATAAGAGCGCACAGTACTTTTTACAGTAACGCGATCATTAAAATGATAACTGATCCCACTTAAAAAGCCGCTCTGATTCTGAGTTGGAGAGTTGTTAACTCGAGCACCAACATACAGATCAACGGCATCAAACAGTTCATACGCGTAGCCACCATCAATATTCCACACATCGAAACTGTCGGTTTGGTAGTTTTCACTAGAAATGAAGAGCTTATGAGGGGATGGTGCCGTTTTACCTGGTAATGACGGTAATTCGGTCGCAACAGAAATAGCAGGCACAACGAATAGTAACAGAAAAATCCATCTTTTCATGTTAACCACTCCTTGTGTCTAACTTTGTTATTAGTATGTGCTAAAAGCTTCTCACTATTAAAGCATAGAATATGAAAGCCGGCTCATTAAATTATGATTTAATTTGATCCTATGAATCTTGATCACAGTTAATGTGCTGTTAAATTCTATCAGTTTAATAGCGGCAATCCCTTTTGAATATCGTCAACGCGTGTGATTTGAAAATGGACTCTTTTGAACGCTTAGTGAACACGAGAAAAAAGGAAATATCAAAATTTTTCGTTTAAGTTATTGTTAATATTGGCTAATTTGTCTGTATTGGTGAGGTGGGTATTGCAGCGTGACGGTAAAATAAACAATTTTTAGTTGACTCTGTTTAGGAAACTCGGTAAACGTAGAGTTAAGCAAACACATAATTATCGTTGAATATTTATTTATGACATCTCTCAGCCAACTAGTAATGACCACAACCATTATTATTACCGACACGACATATGTTGGGGCAGGCTGCTGAGCGAAAAAATTCACAAAAGGCCTGTATCCAACAAGATACAGGCCTTTTATACATTTTAAACTGAATTTAGACAGATTTAAGAAAATACATCGGAGGAAGGATGCGAGTATTGAAGTTTGGCGGCTCATCATTAGCAGATGCAGATCGCTTTTTAAGAGCGGCGGATATCATCGCCAATAATGCACAGCAAGAAGAAGTCGCGGTGGTGCTTTCAGCGCCAGGTAAAACGACGAATAAATTGGTCGCTGTGATTGAGGGAGCGTTACGTAATGGCGAAGCTGAGCTGCAAATCAACGAGCTAGAAGCATCGTTCAAGGCACTTTTTGCGGACATACACACGGTGCTGCCGAATATCGACGGCTCTGCGTTTGATAATCAAGTGAAAACCTCACTTTCTCAATTGCGTCAATTTGTTCACGGTATTAACCTTCTTGGCATGTGTCCAAATAACGTCAATGCACGTATCATCAGTAAGGGTGAACGCGTTTCGATTCAGTTAATGAAAGCGGTACTTGAAGCGAAAGGCCAACCAGCGCATCTAATCGATCCCGTTGAATACCTATATGCAAAAGGCGATCATCTCGAAGCGATGGTCGATGTTGAAATCTCAACACAGAACTTCCGCCAGAATCCTCTTCCTCAGGGTCATGTGAATATCATGCCAGGTTTCACTGCCGGTAATGCAAAAGGTGAACTTGTTACACTTGGCCGTAATGGTTCTGACTATTCTGCGGCGGTTCTTGCAGCGTGTCTACGTGCAGATTGTTGTGAAATATGGACTGACGTTGATGGTGTTTACAACTGTGACCCGCGTTTGGTTGAAGATGCTCGCTTACTTAAATCTCTTAGCTACCAAGAAGCGATGGAGCTTTCTTACTTTGGCGCATCCGTTTTGCATCCAAAAACCATCGCACCAATCGCACAATTCCATATTCCTTGTCTGATCAAAAACAGCTTTAACCCTCAAGGTGCGGGCACGTTAATTGGTCAAGACACAGGCGAAGATAACCTAGCCATCAAAGGCATCACTACACTAAACGACCTAACTATGGTTAACGTGTCTGGCCCGGGCATGAAAGGCATGGTAGGCATGGCTAGTCGTGTATTCGGTGCAATGTCATCCGCAGGTGTGTCTATTGTTCTGATTACTCAATCTTCTTCTGAGTACAGCATCAGCTTCTGTATTGAAGCGGACGACAAAGCAAAAGCACAGCAAGTATTAGCAGATGCGTTTGAATTAGAACTTAAAGATGGATTATTGGAGCCAGTTGAGTTCATCGATAATGTTTCTATCGTGACGCTAGTTGGTGATGGCATGCGAACTTCTCGTGGCGTGGCATCTCGCTTCTTCTCATCTCTTGCAGAAGTGAACGTAAACATTGTAGCCATTGCACAGGGCTCATCAGAGCGTGCTATCTCTGCCGTGATTCCAGAAGACAAAATCTCTGAAGCAATCAAAGCGTGTCACGAGAACCTATTCAACTCTAAGCACTTCCTAGACGTATTCGTGGTTGGTATTGGCGGCGTTGGTGGTGAGCTGGTGGATCAGATCGAGCGTCAACAAGCGAAGCTTGCGGAAAAAGGTATCGTAATTCGCGTATGTGGCTTGGCAAACAGCAAAGGTCTTCTACTTGATAGTGAAGGTCTACCACTAGAGCATTGGCGTGATCGTATATCGGCAGCGACAGAAGAATTCAGCCTAGCGCGTTTGATTTCTTTGGTTCAACGTAACCACATCATTAACCCAGTATTGGTTGACTGTACGTCAAGTGAAGATATCGCGAATCAATACGCAGACTTCCTAGCGGCAGGCTTCCACGTAGTTACACCAAACAAGAAAGCAAACACAGCAAGCATGGCCTACTACCATCAGCTTCGCGATGTTGCGCGCAGCTCTCGTCGTAAGCTGATGTACGAAACAACCGTAGGCGCGGGTCTACCGGTAATCGAAAACTTACAAAACTTAATTTCAGCGGGTGATGAATTAGAGCGCTTCAGTGGCATCCTTTCTGGCTCTCTGTCATACATCTTTGGCAAGCTAGATGAAGGCATGAGCCTAAGTGAAGCCACTAACATCGCTAAGCAAAACGGTTTTACGGAACCGGATCCTCGTGACGATCTATCAGGCATGGACGTTGCGCGTAAGCTCCTGATCCTCGCTCGTGAAGCTGGCATGTCCCTAGAGTTAGAAGACGTTGTGGTTGATCAGGCTCTTCCTCCAAGCTTTGACGACTCAGGCAGCGTTGAAGAGTTTATGGAACGCTTACCAGAAGCGGACGCGTACTTTAAAGAGCTGTCGGCGAAAGCGGCAGAAGAAGGCAAAGTACTGCGCTACGTCGGTGAAATTGTCGAGGGTAAATGCACAGTAAGCATTGCAGCGGTCGATGAAAACGATCCGATGTTTAAGATCAAAGATGGTGAAAACGCACTGGCTTTCTACAGCCGCTACTACCAACCAATTCCACTAGTACTACGTGGTTACGGTGCGGGTACTGAGGTCACGGCTGCTGGCGTATTCTCTGATGTGATGCGCACTTTGGGTTGGAAGCTAGGGGTATAACAACAATGAGTTCAAGTGATATAGATGTAGTGGTCTACGCCCCAGCATCAATTGGTAATGTAAGCGTTGGTTTCGATGTTCTGGGGGCGGCGGTGTCCCCAGTTGATGGCACTCTATTGGGCGATCGCGTATTAGTTAAGTCTGGGGCTGAGTCGTTCACTCTAAAGACGGCAGGTGATTTTGTTGAGAAGCTACCAACTGAGCCAAAAGAGAACATCGTCTACGATTGTTGGGTAGTGTTTGCTCGTGAGCTAGGCAAAAAAAGCGTCGAGCTAAAGCCACTTGAAATGACACTAGAAAAGAACATGCCAATCGGCTCAGGATTAGGCTCAAGTGCATGTTCTATCGTTGCTGCATTAGATGCATTGAACCGATTCCATGGTCAGCCGCTAAACGAGACAGAGTTACTGGCGCTGATGGGAGAAATGGAAGGTAAGATCTCCGGTGGTATCCACTACGATAACGTCGCGCCGTGTTACCTTGGTGGTGTGCAATTGATGCTGGAAGAGCTGGGTATCATCAGTCAAGAAGTGCCTTGCTTTGATGATTGGTACTGGGTGATGGCGTATCCGGGTATCAAAGTATCCACAGCAGAAGCGCGTGAGATCCTACCATCTCAATATCGCCGACAAGATATCATTGCTCATGGTCGCCACCTTGCGGGCTTTATTCATGCGTGTCATTCTGGTCAGCCAGAACTTGCTGCAAAAATGATCAAAGACGTGATCGCAGAACCGTATCGTGAGAAACTGCTTCCAGGTTTTGCAAATGCACGTCAATACGCAGCGTCTGCGGGAGCATTGGCTACCGGTATTTCTGGCAGTGGGCCGACACTGTTCAGTATTTGCAAAGAGAAAGATGTCGCTGAGCGAGTTGCTCGCTGGTTAGAACAGAACTACGTACAAAACGAAGAAGGATTCGTCCACGTTTGTCGTCTAGATAAGCAGGGTTCGAAAGTAACAGGAAGTGAGCTATGAAGCTTTACAATATAAAAGAAAATGATGAACAAGTTTCCTTTGGCCAAGCCGTTCGCCAAGGGTTAGGTCGCAATCAAGGCCTATTTTTCCCATCGGAACTACCAAAATTTGAAGACGTTGATGCGCTACTGGCAGAAGACTTTGTCTCTCGTAGCACGAAAATCCTATCTGCACTGATTGGTGATGAGCTGGCGGAAGAGCAAGTTAACGCATTGGTTGACGCAGCATTCCAATTCCCAGCACCAATTAACCAAGTCAAAGATGGTGTTTACGCACTGGAACTTTTCCACGGCCCAACGCTCGCGTTTAAAGACTTTGGTGGCCGCTTTATGGCGCAATCACTGGCAGCCGTTTCGGACGGCGGCAAGATCACCATTCTGACGGCAACTTCTGGCGATACTGGCGCAGCCGTTGCGCACGCTTTCTACGGAATGGAAGACATCAATGTTGTGATTCTTTACCCGAAAGGCAAGATCAGCCCACTGCAAGAGAAACTATTCTGTACGCTTGGTAAGAACATCCATACTGTCGCGATCGATGGAGACTTCGATGCGTGTCAGGCTCTGGTTAAGCAAGCTTTTGATTATTCTGCACTGCGTGAAGAGATCGGTCTGAACTCTGCAAACTCAATCAATATCAGCCGTTTGATGGCGCAAATCTGTTACTACTTTGAAGCCGCTGCGCAAATGAACAAGCAAGAGCGTGAAAACCTAGTGGTATCAGTACCAAGCGGTAACTTCGGTAACTTAACCGCAGGTCTATTGGCAAAAGCGCTGGGTCTGCCTATCAAACGTTTCATCGCTGCAACTAACGCTAATGACACAGTACCGCGCTACCTAGAAACGGGTAAGTGGGAGCCAAAACCAACGGTTGCAACGACATCGAACGCGATGGACGTGAGCCAACCAAACAACTGGCCTCGTATCGAAGAACTATGCCGTGTGAAAGAGTGGGGCTTGGAGACGCTAGGTAAAGGTGCAGTGTCTGATGAGCAAAGCGCTCAGTCGGTGAAAGACCTATACGCACTTGGCTACCTATGCGAGCCACACGGTGCGATTGCGTACCGCGTTCTTGAAGAGCAATTGCAAGACGGTGAAACGGGTCTGTTCCTATGTACTGCACACCCTGCGAAGTTCAAAGAAGTCGTAGATGACATTCTGCAATCTGACATTGACCTTCCTGCACCGCTAGCGAAGCACGCTGCGATGGAACTGTTATCGGAAGATCTCGACGCAGACTTTGACGCGTTAAAGCAAGTACTGCGCCGCGTGCAGTAAGTGACAAGAGAGAAATACATAGAATAGAAAGGTGGAGCGGTGTCTTCACCTTTTTATTATTGATGTGCAAAGAAAAACGGCGCTCAGAGCGCCGTTTTAAAATCTTACTGAAAGATATCTCAATTATAGAGACTCAGTAAATGTACGAGCGATTACGTCACGTTGTTGTTCTGCAGTTAGCGAGTTGAAACGTACTGCGTAGCCAGAAACACGGATAGTTAGCTGTGGGTAGTTCTCTGGGTGAGCAACTGCATCTTCTAGAGTTTCACGCTTAAGAACGTTAACGTTTAGGTGTTGACCACCTTCGATGCGTGGAGCTGTTTCGATTGCTACTTCGCGGCTTTCGTATTCACCTAGATCGCTGATTGCGATAACTTGGTCTGCTTCGTAAGTTGATGCTGCTGCAACACAACGTGCTTCGTTTTTCTCGCTATCTAGTAGCCAGATTGAGTTTAGTAGTTCGTCGTTAGCTGCTTTAGTAATTTGGATACCTTGGATCATTACTGTCTCCTAGACCACTTCTGTGGTGATTATTGGTGTTAATTTTCGAATTTTTGTTGAGCTAGGTATTATATAGCCAATATCCATTATATTAATATTGATTTAGGTCAAAAACAACTAAAACCTTAATTTTTTGGAGGTAATTTTCTTGAGTTAAATCAATAAAACGTTTGAAAACATACTATTTACAATTTATTTGATAATATAAAAATATTTAAAAGTTAAATTTGTTGTAAATTTACTACATATTTAGTTCAAATTTCAACCAGTGGAATGCAACCCTCTGTATTTTGGTAACCATACTGAAAGTCAAAAGTGATTAAATGACAAACATTAAAAATAGACTTGGAAATAAATTTATTGGTGCTCATGTGTCTGCCGCTGGCGGTGTAGATCAAGCCCCTTTACGTGCAAGAGAAATTGGTGCAAATGCGTTTGCTCTATTTACGAAAAATCAGCGTCAGTGGGTAGCAAAACCACTGGAAGAGAAAACCATTCGCGCATTTAAAGCCAATTGCAAGATGCTAGGGTTTAGCGCCGAACATATTCTTCCGCACGACTCTTACCTGATTAACTTGGGCGCGCCCGAAGAAGAAAAGCTTAACAAATCACGAGCCGCGTTTATTGATGAGATGGAGCGCTGCAACCAACTTGGTTTGACATTACTGAACTTCCATCCAGGCAGCCATTTAAAGAAAATATCAGAGCAAGAGTGTTTGGCGACTATTGCGGAGTCGATCAATCTTGCTCATAGAGCTGTACCGAATGTCATCGCGGTAATAGAAAATACGGCTGGGCAAGGCACAAACTTAGGTTGGAAGTTTGAACACCTTGCAGAAATCATTGATCAAGTCGAAGACAAAGAACGTGTCGGTGTTTGTTTAGATACATGCCATACTTTTACTGCGGGTTATGATTTACGCACGAAAGAAGATTGTGAACGTACATTTGCTGAGTTTGATCGTATCGTTGGTATGCACTATTTAAGAGCAATGCATCTTAATGATTCAAAAGTAGAGTTTGCCAGCAAGGTGGATCGCCATCATTCACTCGGTAAAGGTGAAATCGGCTGGAGTTGTTTTGAATATATAGCGAAAGATCCGCGATTTGATGGTATCCCATTGATTTTAGAAACCATTGACCCAGATATCTGGCAGCAAGAAATTAGCGCACTGCGTCAATACCATCTAGATGAAATAGTGGGTGAGTAATAGATTGAAAAAGTTGGCATCTTTCTTTCAATATCTTTCTTTCAAGTAAAGAGTAGAGTTTTAATTGAATACGTAGCATGACCATTCTGGTCGTGCTAACTAGGAGGATGTCGTTATGTCTCGACCTGTATCTTTTGTTTCTTCGACACAATCTCGACGTGTCGTTCGTTTACCCATGCCTAACCGACATATTACTGGACCGGGTCATTTTCGAACGCCTCAGCGTCATTAGTCTATCCTATCTATACCATTTTTCGCCATTGTTCATCAGAGGCAAGCTTTGTCTGTTTGAGTTTCGCTCGTTAGAATAGAGAGAAATGATAGGACAGGAACTTTCCATGAATCAGTTACCCACTTGGCACGATGTGATCGGTGAAGAAAAGCAACAGAGCTACCTTATTGATACGCTAAAATTTGTTGAAGCAGAGCGCGCGTCAGGCAAAGCAATTTTTCCTCCAGAGGAAGACGTGTTTAATGCTTTTCGCTTTACTGAATTTGGTGATGTGAAAGTTGTAATATTAGGGCAAGATCCATATCACGGGCCACATCAAGCTCATGGATTGTGTTTCTCTGTGTTGCCTGGCATTAAAACGCCCCCATCTTTAGTGAATATGTATAAAGAACTTGCGCAGGATATTGATGGGTTCCAAATTCCGCAGCACGGCTTTTTGCAAAGTTGGGCAGAGCAAGGAGTGTTGCTGCTCAATACGGTATTGACCGTAGAACAAGGCAAGGCACATTCACACTCAAAAACCGGTTGGGAGACGTTTACCGATCGAGTCATTGAAGCGATCAATCAACATCAGCATGGTGTCGTATTCTTACTTTGGGGAGCACACGCACAGAAGAAAGGACGTTTTATTGATCGTTCAAAACATCATGTGCTTGAAGCTCCACATCCATCGCCACTTTCTGCACATAGAGGCTTCTTTGGCTGCCAACATTTTTCGCAAACCAATCAAATTCTTGAGCAACAAGGTCTAGAGCCGATTAACTGGCACTTACCGGTAGCGATATCGTTTTTTGATTGATCTTCAACCGCTTGTTTGAAAGAGTACAGCGAACGTGACATGACGATCGCTGTTTTTTTGAGCGCGGTCGAGACGAGGGGATGTTTTCTCATATACACTTATTAAAAGTAGGTGTAATGGAGAAGCTCTATGATGATCGAACGAATTAGACGTGAACACGGTTATATGGTTCGTCTTTTGGCGATACTTCGTCATAAACTGAATGAAATAAAACAAGAACATGCCATCAACTACTCTTTGGTGAGTGAGATTGTAGATTATTTGTCTAATCATTCGGAGAAAGTCCATCACCCTAAAGAAGATATCTTGTACCACTATTTTCTAGAGCATTATGGGCAGCAAAAAACCATTGAAAATCTTGAGTTAGAACATAAAGAGCTGGCGGAGAAAACGAAGCAGTTTGCATTGATCGTAGAGATGATTTTACAAGATGCGGTTGTTCCTCAAGAAATGTTTACTCAGCAACTAGAAGATTTTATTACGACTCAAAAACGACATCTTGATTTGGAGGAAAGACAAATTCTGCCGTTGATTGAGGAATTGTTTACTAGCGAGGACTGGCTGAATGTTGAAAGTCAGTGGCAAGAAGGCGAGGATGACCCAGTGTTTGGTGACACGATTGCTGATCGCTATAAACAGCTTGCAGAACGTGTACGCCAAAGTAATGTTGAGTTTGTGTAGTAGCAATGTGCGAGGTAATCGTTTGCTTTTTGTGTTCTTATAAGTTAAATCCTCATTTAATGAGAATTTACATGAATTTTATTTTGAAGAATAAAGAGTCAAAAGTGGGTTTAATTCTCACCAGTTAAGAAAATAGTAATTTGATGTTTTTCGATACAAACAGAGCAATGGTTTGATGTATCGAGTACAAAAGGCACCCTAAGGTGCCTTTTGTGTTCATTATAGTTTGATATCTTCTAAGGTTATGTCATTACAAACGTCTAACTCTCGCAGCTCTTTGAGTAAGTTACGTCGGTCATTCATTTCTTCAATTTCACGCCATTTGCGCTTCATTCGTTTATTGCGAGAGCGAGTTGCTGAGGTAGTATCTAGGTCAAATACATCATCGAGTTGAAAGCCTTCCATAAGCCACCTTTCCCTTTTCTTTATCCAAACTTTGTAGTCAGTTCGTGTGGAGCTTTTTTAGTACCACAATAGGGATGAGCATAACTGCGATAGGTTTCGCATTTGTGTCTCTAACATGACAGTTTCGTGTAAAAGTACTTCTAGAATCACATTTTTATGACTAGAGAGTGCATAAAAACAAACATATAAATATACGAAATCGTTTAAATCGACGAATTATTTATGTTAACGCAAAGTGTAGTAGTACCCATGAATAACAGTATCATGTAGGAGCCGTGTTACTTTGTTAGAAGCGGGGAAAAACGCAAATGCTCTTTAGAACAAGAAATAGTTGAAAGCCTTAAGATACCAGACTTTTTGACCAGTTAAGTTGCAAATATACTTTCGTCTTTCGCCCGTTTATATTTTTAAATCATCGTTGTTATGTTGGTTTTGTTGATTGACCACTTGTTTTGTTGTTAATTTTAGTGAGTTTCTAGTGAAAAATTGCACCTAAATGTAAGTTGTTGCATATTGATTTTTACTGGCCGAGCCTGCATTATCCGCCCGTCAAAAAATACGCTGGTACGTAACATGGATGCATGAAGCGACGTTTACGATTCTAGATTGCGCAATAAACATTACTCAAAAAGCTAAGCACACTTTGACACTTAGCGGGCAATCTAGTGAAGAGCTTGGAAGCAAAAGCTAGCGCAACTCACTTTGAGGTACACATGACAGACTTAATCAATTTGATGAACGATCTCCTTTGGGGTTCGATTCTGGTTTATCTTCTTGTTGGTGTAGGAATCTACTTCACCGTTCGATTGGGATTCATCCAATTCCGCCACTTCGGCCATATGTTCTCTGTTCTTAAGAACAGCCGTAAAGCAGACAAAGCTGGTATTTCTTCTTTCCAAGCGCTTTGTACTAGTCTTGCTGCTCGTGTAGGTACAGGTAACATGGCTGGTGTCGCTGTTGCTTTGACTGCTGGTGGCCCAGGTGCAATTTTCTGGATGTGGTTAATTGCGATGCTTGGTATGGCGACGTCGTTTGCGGAAAGTACGCTAGCGCAGCTATACAAAACCAAAGATGATGATGGCAACTACCGTGGTGGTCCTGCTTACTACATGGAAAAAGGTTTGGGCATGCGCTGGATGGGCGTGCTTTTCTCTGTTTTCCTTATCATCGCTTTTGGTTTGGTATTCAACGCCGTTCAAGCAAACTCTATTGCAAATGCGATGAGCAACGCATTTGGTTGGGATGATTTATACGTAGGTATTGCGGTTGTTGCACTATCAGCGGTGGTGATTTTTGGTGGTATCAAGCGTATCGCGAAAGTTGCAGAGCTAGTTGTCCCTGTTATGGCATTAGCGTACCTTGCGCTTGCACTGTTCGTTATGTTCGCAAACCTAGATAAGTTACCTGCCGTTCTGATGCTTATCTTTAAGAGTGCTTTTGGCTTACAAGAAGCAGCCGCTGGTGGTTTAGGATACGCAATCGCACAGGCGATGATTAATGGCATTAAGCGTGGTCTATTCTCGAACGAAGCTGGTATGGGTTCTGCGCCAAACGCCGCAGCATCAGCGACACCTTACCCGCCACATCCTGCGTCTCAAGGTTATGTTCAAATGCTTGGTGTCTTTATGGATACCATCGTTATCTGTTCTGCTACTGTAGCTATCATCCTAATGTCTGGTGAGTACGTAGGCCAAGCAACAGAAGTGACGGGTATTGAACTGACTCAGCGAGCATTAAGCTCTCAAGTTGGTGAGTGGGGCAGTATTTTCGTTGCTGTCGCGATTTTCTTCTTTGCGTTTACTTCGATTATCGCGAACTACTCGTACGCCGAAACAAACCTTATCTTCTTAGAGCATAACCATAAAGCCGGTTTAGGTCTTTTCCGCGTGGTTGTTCTTGGTATGGTGATGTTTGGTGCATTGGCATCTCTACCAGTGGTTTGGTCATTGGCTGATGTATCAATGGGTCTAATGGCGATAGTGAACTTGGTGGCAATTCTATTGTTGTCAGGTATCGTGATTAAGCTTGCTAAAGATTACAATCGCCAACTGCGCGAGGGTAAAGTGCCAACATTTGATGTGAATGATTTTCCAGAGCTAAAATCACAACTAGAAGACGGCATTTGGCATAACACGAAAAAAGAAGATTAAGTTGATGTCAACCCATCGTTGAAAACTATCAACACGATACAAAAGCCATGCAGACAACGCATGGCTTTTTTTGTACTCTAATGAAAAATAGAATTAGGGAAGTTTACAGCCATGCTTATCGTCGTTTCTCCAGCAAAGACACTTGATTATGAATCACCGCTTGCGGTCGAAAAGTTCACTCAACCGGAGTTGGTTCGCTATTCAAAAGAGTTGATTGAAGTTTGTCGCCAACTAACTCCTGCTGATGTTGCGTCTCTGATGAAAGTCAGTGATAAGATCGCTGATTTAAACGTGGGTCGTTTCCAAGAATGGAGTGAAACCTTTACGACAGATAATGCGCGCCAAGCTATTCTGGCTTTTAAGGGTGATGTATACACTGGTTTAGATGCAGAAACCTTGTCAGAAACGGATTTTGATTACGCACAAGATCATCTGCGTATGTTGTCTGGTTTATATGGTTTGTTGAAGCCGTTAGATTTAATGCAGCCATACCGCCTAGAGATGGGGACAAAGCTTGCCAATGAGAAAGGCAGTAACTTGTATCAATTCTGGGGTAATGTCATCACCGATAAGCTTAATGAAGCGATTGATGCTCAAGGCGATAATGTATTGATCAACCTTGCGTCGAATGAATACTTCAAAGCGGTGAAAGCAAAGAACCTGGATGCACAAGTGATCACGCCAATCTTTAAAGATTGTAAGAATGGACAATACAAGGTGATCAGCTTCTACGCGAAGAAAGCGCGCGGCATGATGGCTCGCTATATTATTGAAAACCGCATCAAAAGCGTGGCGGATTTAACTCAATTTGATACTGCGGGTTATTACTTCGTAGAAGAAGAGTCGACGCCAACTGAGTTGGTATTTAAGCGTGAAGAGCAGAATTAAATCAGAGCCGAAGAGTATGGCTTTTAGCGAATAGACTCTTGCTAGATAGTAGAAATGAAAAAGGGTTGGCAGTGCCAACCCTTTTGGTTTTTCTCTACGAGAAAACCAGACAAGATTACTTCTTCTTAGCGACTTTCTTTTTCGCTACTTTCTTCTTGTCGTCTTTTTTCTTTTTCTTCTTAAACACAGGCTTTTTGTGCTTAGGGCGCATCTCTTTCACGAAACGCTCTTTGATGTCTTCTTTTACGTAGCGAGCAACGCGATCAAGCATAGGCTGGTCGTGCGCTTCTACAATAGAGATTGCATTACCTTTTTTACCCGCGCGTGCAGTACGACCAATACGGTGAAGGTACACATCTGCCGTACGTGGCATGTCGTAATTAATTACGTGAGAGACATCGGGTAAATCAATACCACGTGCCGCAACGTCCGTCGCAAGCAGTACATTCACTGTGCCGTCACGGAATCGTGCAATCGCGTTGTTACGGCGATCTTGTGGCATCTCTCCTTGGATCCAAGAGCACGGGATTTGTGCACTTTCCAGTTGAGCGCGAAGCTCACCCAAACGTTCACGAGTTTTCAAAAATACAATCGTGCGTTCAGCTTGCTGCGTGATGATGTGTTTGAGTAGCTCAAGTTTGTGCTCGGCATTGTCTGCGCGGTGATACCACTGAGCGATCTTCTTGCGTTCACGCAGTGAAGATTTTGCGTCAATTTCAGCAGGTTCATTCAGTAGATCGGCAGTGAAACCCTCAACACCTTTACCCTCTAATGTTGCAGAGAACAAAAGCGTTTGCTTGCGCCAGCGACACTCAGCAGATAAACGGTCGACGGCTGGGGCGAAACCCATGTCGAGCATACGGTCTGCTTCGTCTAGAACAAGCCACTCGATCGCACGGCAGTCGAAACGTTCTGCATCAATGTACTCGCGAAGACGACCTGGTGTAGCAACAACGATATCTTGTGTGGTTGCTAGGATGTCAGCATGCTCTTGGTATTGTACGCCACCAGTGATGGTGAAGATGTTTAGCTTGGTATTTTTTGCGAGTGCTCGTGCTTGATCGGCTATCTGCATAGCAAGTTCGCGAGTTGGCGTTAGGATCAAGATACGCGCTGGTCCAGGCTTGCGACGCGGGAAGTCTTGCAGGTATTGTAGTGCTGGCAGAACAAATGCCGCAGTTTTACCTGTACCTGTTGGTGCTGACGCTAGAATGTCACGACCATCTAACGCTTGTGGAATCGCTTCAGCCTGAATTTTGGTTGGGCGTTCGTAACCCATCTCTTCAATGGCATCAAGTAGGTTAGGGTCTAGATCAAGTTCAGCAAAGGTTCTGATCACAATGAGTTCTCCGCAAGCAAAGCTTGGTTAATGGTTCGCCAAAGCAGCATAGAATTTAAAAAGGTCGCACATTATAAAGTGAATGGTGATAAGGATCACATGTTATTTCACATCTTAAGGTAAAACTCACGAGTTAGCTGCGTGAAGTCCTCGCTGTACCCCTCATTTGAATGAATCACAAGATGCGATTCTTGAGTATCACAAGCTTGTTTGCTTAGTTCAAATAGTAATCGATGCACAGGCTTTTTCTGTGATGATTGTACACGACAAATCCGCGATAAGTACCAGCCATCGGCTTTTGCCATGGCGATAAATTGCTCCCCCTCAGTGATCGGTAAAACGAAATTGGCTTTGCCGGTTTTGTCGAGTAGCGTATAGCAGCGTTTGAGCAGTTCACCGTGTTTTAGAGTGTTGGTGTGCCGTGCTGTAGCTCGTTGGCTTTGTTTAGATTGTTCGCCACTATTGAAGTAGGGAGGGTTACAAATAATACGATGAAAAAGATGCGTGGGCTCAAATTGATTAATATCGCTGTGTATCACTCTCAGTCGGTTTGACCAAGGCGATAGCTCGAAGTTATTTCGAGCTGCCTCGACAGCCGTGGATTCAATGTCTAGAGCGGTGATAACTACGTCAGGAAAGCGCTGAGCACACATTAACGCTAATAAACCTGTCCCTGTTCCAATATCCAAAATGTTGCTTCTAGGCGGGCATTGCACCCATGCTCCAAGCAAGACGCCATCGGTGCTTACAGGCATCCCGCTTTCGCCGCCATGTATCGAGAATTGCTTAAAGTTAAAACCTTTTGTTTTAAATGTTTCCGTGTTCATTCTGTTTACCGCTGTTCATCATCTATGGCTTTTGTTTTCCAAGGACTTTTTTGTCATTCACTCTGCTTTTAGAACCAGTGTTTAGGTTAAATATTATACATTTAGAAAGAACGACGTCGTCATTTAAGTTAATAATACTGTTGTTTCGTGTTTGTATGGCCTTGTGTATTGTTTGTTGCTTTTTGGTATGTTGTTTTGTTTGGTTTAAAATGCCGCATTAAGTATTCAAGGTAGTGAATATGACTGCTTTTGACTCGTCAAACTAAATTAATGTGGTGTTTTTTTCTTTATGGTTGCCAAATGTTGAGCATTTCGTCATTATGCGGAAAAACATAGAGACAAAGCCACGATTATCTATTAGCCATGGATTAATCAAAAGTGGCCATGCATACACAACATTCGATTAATTAAAAAGTAAGGGTTATCTGTGAAGCAGACGTTAAAACTAACAGATATTATCGCATTAGGATTTATGCTTTTTGCGTTCTTTTTGGGTGCTGGTAACATCATTTTTCCTCCTCTAGCGGGTCAGCTAGCAGGCGATCACTTGATGCCAGCAATGTTCGGTTTCTTGCTAACAGCGGTAGGTCTACCTCTTATTACTATCGTTGCTATTGCTGTTGCAGGCGGCTCTTGGGATCATTTAACTCAAGATCTTCCTAAGAAAGCGGCAGTGCTAATGGCGGCGTTGATCTTTATCAT
Organism: Vibrio alfacsensis; assembly: GCF_003544875.1. NCBI lineage: Bacteria > Pseudomonadati > Pseudomonadota > Gammaproteobacteria > Vibrionales > Vibrionaceae > Vibrio > Vibrio alfacsensis. Next base: position 2,630,058 of record NZ_CP032093.1, on the reverse strand, counting down.
CATCGGCCCTGCTTTTGCTGCACCTCGTACAGGCCTTGTTGCTTACGAGATGGCTGTTAAGCCTTTCTTTGTTGATGCCGCTCAAGCGCATCTAACCATTTTTTCTATCTTGTTCTTTGCAGTAGCGATGTTCTTTGCTTGGTCTCAAGGTAAGCTTATAGATGTAATCGGCAAAGTGCTTACGCCTGCATTGTTTATTGGTCTTATCATTCTAGCGGTTGCGGTATTCGCTGACCCGCAAGGCGAGATGATTGCAGCACAAGGTGAATACCTGACGCAGCCTTTAACGAAAGGTTTCCTTGAAGGCTACAATACGATGGATACGTTTGGTGCACTTATGTTTGGTATGCTGATTGTTGACGCATTGCGCAGCAAAGGTATTACAGAACATGCAGCAACGACGAAGTACCTAATCTTTGCTGGCTGTATTGCTGCTGCTGGTTTGGCATTTGTTTACATCTCACTGTTCTACCTTGGTGCTACGAGTGCAACTGTAGCGGCGGGCGCTGATAACGGTGGTATTGTTTTAAGCCAGTACGTTCAAGCATTGTTTGGTCCTTACGGTCAGATCGTTCTTTCGATTATCGTGCTTCTTGCGTGTCTAACAACAGCGATTGGCTTGATCTCTGCGTGTGCAGATTTCTTTAGCTCAAAGACTTCTGTGTCTTATAAGCAATGGGTTGTAATCAACGGTGTGGCTTGTGCGATTGTTGCTAACGTTGGGCTTGCTCAGTTGATCGCGCTTTCTGTTCCTGTTCTATTTGCATTGTACCCAGTGGCTGTAGCGCTAATTGCATTGACGTTTGTTCGTAACCGTCTACCAAATCCACGCACGGCTTATCGTATGGTTCTACTTGTATCGCTTCTATTTGCATTGATTGATGCAGCGAAAGTTGCGGGTGTGGATGTTTCTGCATTTAACATGCTGCCACTATTTAGTATCGGTATGGGCTGGTTGTTACCAACTACTGCTGCAATTGTATGTTCTTTTTTCTTGGCAAAATCTGCTCAGCAAGAACTAACGGAAGAAGCAGCATAATTGCTAACACGTGGTCTCGTCCTAAAACACGTTGAATAAAAAAGCCCGGTGAAGAAATTCACCGGGCTTTTTGTTTGTCTTCTGTTTCGTCAGCGTTGGTGCTGACTGTAGTGTGTCGTGATGATTATAGTGTGTCGCGATGGCTATAGTGTGTCGTGAAACTCCACTAACACTTGTTCACACCATTTCTCGATGCGCTCATCGCTGAGTTCGTATTGGGAGTCTTCATCCAGTGCGAGGCCAACAAATTGACTGCTATCTTCTGTCAGCGCTTTTGATGCTTCGAACTCGTAACCTTCATTTGGCCAGTAACCGATGAAATGTGCGCCCGTTGTTTTGAGCTCATCATGAAGTAACCCCATTGCATCAAGGTACCATTCGCCATAGCCCTCTTGGTCACCTAAACCGAATAGAGCGATGACTTTTCCTTTAAGTGGCGTGGTTGCAATGTCTTGCCAAATCGCACTCCAGTCTTCTTGGATTTCACCAAAGTCCCAAGTGGAGATGCCAATTATTAGCAAGTCGTAGTCTGCCATCAGTGATAGCGGTGTCTCTTTCACGTTATGAATGTCGACAAGGTCAGCACCAATGATGTTGCGAATTTTTTCTGCTGCCATTTCGGTGTAGCAGGTGGTTGAGCCGTAAAACAGTCCGATTTTCATGATATTCATCGTTTTTATGTTGCTGTTATCGTCGATTCTAACCATAAACTGGGGAAGATTGCAGCGAATATCCTTAAGGGATGATTTTTATGGTATTGGTTGGGCAGGTGTCTTACTCTCAGTACTGTAAATATAAACAGATAAAGGTGCATTCATGACAGCACAACAGACTGTCAATCAACAAGATTTTGGGCTTGTTGAGCAATTTTTAGATGCGATGTGGATGGAGCGTGGTCTATCAGAAAACACGTTGGCTTCTTATCGAAATGATTTGATGAAATTGCTTACATGGATGGCGAAAAATAACTACCGTCTCGATTTTATCAGCTTTTCAGGGCTTCAAGAATATCAGGCATATCTTGTAGATTTGGAGTATAAACAGACGTCTCGCGCACGTATGCTATCGGCAATTCGTCGTTTGTTTCAATATATTCATAGAGAGAAAGTGCGATCGGACGATCCAAGTGCCTTGTTAGTGAGTCCGAAATTGCCCCAACGCTTGCCAAAAGATATCAGTGAAGAGCAAGTGGACGCATTATTGGATGCGCCGGATCCGAATGATCCCATAGAGCTTCGCGATAAAGCTATGTTAGAGCTGCTTTACGCCACGGGGCTACGTGTTACAGAGCTTGTCAGTCTGACAATGGAAAATGTTAGCTTACGTCAAGGCGTAGTGCGTGTAACAGGTAAAGGTGGGAAAGAGCGTCTTGTGCCTATGGGGGAGAACGCGGTCGATTGGATTGAAACATTTATTAAGCAAGGCCGGTCTGCACTATTGGGTGATACCACGTCGGATGTTGTTTTTCCAAGTAAGCGAGCGAGACAAATGACTCGCCAAACCTTTTGGCATCGTATTAAATACTATGCGGTGATTGCCGAGATTGACACAGACCTGTTGTCGCCGCACGTATTGCGCCATGCGTTCGCAACGCATTTATTGAACTATGGTGCAGATCTCAGGGTCGTACAGATGCTCTTAGGGCATAGTGACTTATCGACTACGCAAATTTATACTCACGTGGCGACTGAGCGATTGAAGCAAATTCACAGTCAACACCACCCAAGAGCATAATGATGGTTTGTTTCATTTATTCATGATCTTATTGGATGAAACGATTTTATTTTAAGGTGAACTTAATGCGTGTATTACGCCAACTAACTCTGCTGACTTTACCGTTTTTCGTAACCGCTTGTGGTGCTGAAGAAAGTCAGGCAAAAACGGAAACTCCAGCACAACAAGTCGCGCCAGCGGCAAAACACAACTTTGATGAAGCGGCGCTAATCGCGAAGTTCTCGAAATTGGGTGTGTCGATTCTTAACATTCAGCCGGCTGATATCCCTGGGTTGTTAGAAATCCAAACCAATGGTGGTGTGCTGTTCGCATCGAATGATGGTGACTACTTTATTGCTGGTACACTTTACGCGATAGATGATAATGGTGGTTACAAAGATGTGATTGCTGAGCGCCAAGCTCCAATCAATGCTGAAAAGATTGCTAAGCTTTCTGATAGCGCAATTGAATACAAAGCCGATAACGAGAAATATGTCGTAACGGTATTTACCGATATCACATGTGGCTACTGTGTGCGTCTACACAGCCAAATGCAAGGTTACAACGATCTAGGCATCACAGTTCGTTACATGGCATACCCTCGCCAAGGCGCAACGGGTTCTGTTGCTGATCAAATGGCGACCATTTGGTGTGCAGAAGATCCTAAATCAGCAATGCACAATGCAAAAGTTGACCGTACTTTTGATAATCCAGCAAAAGATCTTAAGCAGTGTAAAGAAACGATCAAATCTCACTATAACCTAGGTCGTGAGCTTGGTATTTCTGGCACGCCAGCTATCTTCTTGCCAAACGGTGAGTTAGTAGGTGGGTACGTTCCGCCAGCAGAATTGCTAAAACGTTTAGAGCAACAATAATCCTCTAAGGAGTAGAGCCAGCAGTGTTCGCTGGCTCTTTTCAAATATGATAGAAATTCAACGACGTCCCGAACCAGATCTTTCTCTTCTTCCTGATTCTATTCCTCAAATTCTTAAGCGCATCTACATCAATCGTGGTATTACGGATGTCGCACAATTAGAGACCTCAGCCCGTGGCTTGCATTCATACCAGCAGTTAGGTGGCATTGATCAAGCGGTGGAGCTGCTCTTTCAAGCCATCAATAAGCAAAAGCGCATTATCGTTGTGGGAGATTTCGATGCCGATGGTGCAACGAGCTCTGCGCTATCGGTCCTTGCACTGCGTATGCTAGGCAGTAATAACGTCGATTATCTTGTTCCGAACCGTTTTGAAGATGGCTATGGTTTGAGCCCAGAAGTGGTCGACCAAGCACTCGAATTGGGCGCTGAGATGATCATGACCGTGGATAACGGTGTGTCGTCGATTGATGGCGTGCGCTACGCCAAAGAGAACGGTATTACAGTACTGGTGACCGATCATCACTTGCCGGGCCAAGTGCTTCCTGAAGTGGATGCAATGGTAAACCCGAACTTAGACAGTTGTGCTTTTCCATCGAAAGCATTGGCGGGGGTTGGTGTCGCGTTCTATCTCATGATGGCGCTATGTGTGTACATGCGCAAACAAAACTGGTTCGCGCAACAAGGTATGCAAGAACCAAAACTGATGGAGCTGATTGATCTCGTTGCACTTGGTACCGTTGCCGATGTAGTGCCGCTTGATGAAAACAACCGTATTCTCGTGCACCAAGGCTTGCAGCGTATTCGTGCGGGCAAAGCACGCCCTGGCATTCAAGCTTTGATCGAAGTCGCGAAACGCGATGCTCGTCGGTTGGTGGCTTCTGATTTTGGTTTTGCTCTTGGACCTCGAATCAATGCAGCGGGCCGTTTGGATGATATGTCTTTCGGTGTTGAGCTGTTGATGTGCAATAACATCCACGCAGCACGCCGTATGGCCAGTGAATTAGACGGTCTTAATCAGACGCGTAAAGAGATCGAAGAGGGCATGAAGCAAGAAGCAATGGCTTTTTGTGAACGTCTTCAGTTTGGTGAAAATACCCAGCTTCCGCATGGCTTGGCTTTGTTTCAACGTGATTGGCACCAGGGCGTGATTGGGATTCTGGCATCACGTATTAAAGAGAAATTCCATCGCCCAGTCATCGCCTTTGCAGATGGAGGCGAGGGGACAATTAAAGGTTCTTGCCGTTCGATTCCCGGCTTGCACATGCGTGATGCGTTAGATTTTATTGATACTCAGAATCCAGGTTTGATCATCAAGTTTGGTGGGCATGCAATGGCGGCGGGTTTAACCATTAAAGAGCAAGACTTTGAGCGTTTTAGTCGTTTGTTTGATGATGTGGTGAAAAAAGAGCTCGATGACGCCGCACTGAAAGGTGTGATCCTCTCAGATGGTGAACTAAAGCCAGAAGAATTCTCGATGCAGATTGCGGAGCAGTTGCGTTCGGGGGGGCCATTTGGGCAAGCGTTTCCAGAGCCTGTGTTCGATGGTGAATTTAAGGTATTACACCAAAAACTGGTGGGGGAGAAGCACCTTAAACTGATGCTAGAGCCTCTTTACAAGGGTCATCCAACCAATGTGATGATTGATGGCATTGCGTTTAATATCGATTTACGCCGTTGGCCGGATGCGTCAGTGAAAACGGTACGTTTAGCTTATAAGCTGGATGTGAATGAGTTTCGTGGCAATCAATCTTTGCAGCTGATGATTGATTACATTGAAGCTAAGTAACGCCGGTTTGTGACAGATTATGGGCGCGGTTATCGTAAAGTGGGGTAAAAATACCCTAACCGCGCTCACTCTAATTGCAATCTGATTTCCCACTCTAAATTTTCCTGTATCTCCGTCACATTTTTCAGTAGAATTTCTCGGTTAAATTCTATTCTAAAATGTTGAGCCAACATGTTTGAAATCAATCCTATTAAAAACCGTCTACAGGACGTGTCTGAGCGCACGAATGTCCTGAGGGGGTATCTTTGACTATGACGCGAAGAAAGAGCGTCTAGAAGAAGTAAACGCAGAACTTGAACAACCAGATGTATGGAATGAACCTGAGCGTGCACAAGCATTAGGTAAAGAACGTGCATCTCTAGAAGCGGTCGTGGAAACCATCGATCAACTAGATCAAGGTGTAGAGGACGTCGAAGGTCTTCTTGAGCTGGCTGTTGAAGAAGAAGATCAAGAAACGTTTGACGAAATCGAACCAGAACTTGCTGAGCTTGAAGAAAAGCTAGGTCAGCTTGAATTCCGTCGTATGTTCTCTGGTGATCACGACAGCTCTGATTGCTACATTGACTTGCAAGCAGGCTCTGGTGGTACAGAGGCACAAGACTGGACCAACATGATGCTACGTATGTACCTTCGTTGGGCTGAAGCAAAAGGCTTTAAGTCTGAGGTGATCGAAGTCTCTGAAGGTGAAGTAGCTGGTCTGAAAGGTGCGACAGTGAAGATCTCTGGTGAGTACGCTTATGGCTGGCTACGCACAGAAACGGGCGTTCACCGCCTAGTTCGTAAATCGCCATTCGATTCAGGCGGCCGTCGTCATACGTCATTTGCATCTGCGTTTATCTACCCTGAGGTTGATGAAAACATTGCTATCGACATTAACCCTGCAGACCTACGTATTGATGTATATCGTGCATCAGGTGCAGGTGGTCAGCACGTTAACACCACAGAATCTGCGGTTCGTATTACACACGTTCCTACCAATACAGTGGTGCAGTGTCAGAATGACCGTTCTCAACACAAGAACAAAGATCAGGCAATGAAACAGCTTCGAGCGAAGCTATTTGAGCTTGAATTGCAAAAGCAAAACGCGGAAAAACAAGCTAATGAAGACGCTAAGTCTGACATTGGCTGGGGTAGCCAGATCCGTTCTTATGTACTGGATGACTCTCGCATTAAAGACCTCCGTACGGGCGTTGAAAATCGCAATACTCAAGCGGTTCTTGACGGCGATCTGGACAAATTTATTGAAGCTAGCCTGAAATCAGGCCTATAAAGCTTTTCACCGACAAAAACAGGATACATCGAAAATGACTGATGCTGTTCAAAACGAAACTGTACAAGAAGCCTCTACACAAGAAGAGAATAAGCTGATTGCTGAGCGCCGCGCTAAACTGGATGCAATCCGAAAGAGCTGCAAAGCAAACGGCCACCCAAACGACTTCCGTCGTGACGCACTCGCGGGCGACCTTCAAAAAGAGTTCGGTGAAAAGACTAAGGAAGAGCTAGAAGAGCTTAACCACGTAGTAGCAATTGCTGGCCGTATTATGGCTAAGCGTGGTCCATTCCTAGTGATTCAAGAAACGTCTGGCCGCATCCAAGCTTACGCTGACAAAGAAGTACAGAAAGTACTGAAAGATCAATACCAAGGTCTAGATATCGGTGACATCATCGGTGTTAAAGGTGCGCTACACAAATCTGGTAAGGGCGACCTATACGTGAACATGGAAGAGTACGAGTTGCTAACCAAAGCTCTTCGTCCACTACCAGAGAAGTTCCACGGTCTAACTGACCAAGAGATGCGTTACCGTCAACGTTACGTAGATCTGATCGTTAACGAAGATTCTCGTAATGCATTCGTAGTTCGTTCTAAAGTGATGTCTGCAATCCGTAACTTCATGATCTCTAAGCAGTTCATGGAAGTTGAAACGCCAATGATGCACGTTATCCCTGGCGGTGCGAGTGCGCGTCCATTTATCACGCACCACAATGCGCTAGACATGCCAATGTACTTACGTATCGCGCCAGAACTATACCTAAAACGTCTAGTTGTTGGTGGTTTCGATCGTGTATTCGAAATTAACCGTAACTTCCGTAACGAAGGTCTTTCTCCACGTCACAACCCTGAATTCACTATGATGGAATTCTACATGGCGTACGCGGATTACAAAGATCTGATGGATCTAACTGAAGAACTACTAAGTTCAGTCGCTCTAGAAGTACTTGGTTCTACATCAATGCCTTACGGTGAAGATACTGTAGAATTTGGCGGCACTTACACGCGTATGAGCATGTTTGAAGCAATCAAACACTACAACCCTGACCATGCGCAAATTCAAGCGCTAACAGAAGAAGATATTCAAAACCGTGACCTAATGGTTTCTATCGCGAAATCTGTTCACGTTGAAGTAGAATCTTTCTGGACATGTGGTCAGCTTCTTGAAGAAATCTTCGGTGAAACTGCTGAACCTAAGCTAATGCAGCCAACGTTCATCACTGGCTACCCAGCGGACATCTCTCCACTGGCTCGTCGTAGCGATGATAATCCATTCTTCACAGACCGCTTTGAGTTCTTCATCGGTGGCCGTGAAGTAGCGAACGGTTTCTCTGAGCTTAACGATGCAGAAGACCAAGATGCGCGCTTTAAAGCACAGGTTGAAGCGAAAGAGTCTGGCGATGATGAAGCAATGTTCTACGATGCAGACTACATCACTGCACTAGAGCACGGCCTACCGCCAACAGCAGGTCAAGGTATCGGTATCGACCGTTTAGTTATGCTATTGACTAACACGCACACTATCCGTGACGTAATTCTGTTCCCAGCAATGCGTCCACAAGCGTAATTTCTGTTTCAGCATAGAATTTTAAAACCACCTTCGGGTGGTTTTATTTTAAAATTCGAGCAATTTCAAATAATTAATCCAACATAGTGAGAGTTTATGTGATTCCTTTTTCGCAAATTCTCAATCTATTGCATAGTCTTAATATTGAGACAGACGAGCGTGACCTTTGTCTCGATAATGTAACCCGCTCACAAGGGTGCTTTGTGGGGATACGAATTTTCAATAAAGAATAAGGGTTAGTGAATGGCTGGGCAGTTTAAGATGGATTCCATTCCGGGCTCACTGGTTGTAGTGGGTGGTAACTATGAACCTTGGTTATCGGTTCTAGAACAAGTGGGATGGAAGTGTCACCAAGTCGGTGATCTACGTAAAGCTAACACGCTGTTGGAAGATATTGGACCATGTATCGGTATAGTTGACCTCAGCCATGATGAGTTCAGCCTTAATGGTTTAGCAAACTTAGTGAGTTCTCATAAACATGTGCGTTGGTTGGCGTTTATTCGTGAATCCCAGCTTGGTGTGGACACAATTTGCCAGTTCATCGTTAACTTCTGCATTGATTTTTTTACTGCCCCAATTCCCGACGCACAACTACTAAGCACCATTGGTCACCAACTGGGTATGCTTAAACTTGAAAAGAAAGTATGGCCAAGTTTTGGTAATAGCTTAGATATGGGTTTGATCGGTGATTCAATCCCAATGAAGCGCTTGCGCGATCAAGTAAAGCGAATTGGGCCAACGGATGTTAGCATTCTCATTTATGGCGAAAGCGGTACTGGTAAAGAGGCCGTTGCTCGAGCAATTCATAAAGTATCTTCGCGTTCTCATAAGACATTCTTATCGATTAACTGTCGTGCTCTGAATGAACAGCGCTTTCAGGCTGAAGTTTTTGGTATCGGTGCTGACGAAAGTATCGGTCCTTGCTTGCTAGAGCAGGCTGATGGGGGCACGGTTTTACTCAATGACATTCTAACGATTTCTAAAGATCAGCAGATGAACCTATTAAGGTTTCTGCAAGAGGGAACGATCGAGACGATTGATGGTATTAAGAATGTGGACGTGCGTATTCTTGCGGCCAATTCGTCGGATGTGGAGAAAGCTCTTATAGATGGTGATTTTAATGAAGAACTTTACCACTACATCAATGTTTTACGTATTAACGTGCCGAGTTTGAAAGAGAGAGTCAGTGATATTGCGTTGTTGGCTTGCTACTACCTGCAAGAATTTTCGAAAGAGTACAACTCCCAAGCAAAAAGCTTTTCAGAAGATGCGCTTAAGTCTTTAACGCGTTACTTTTGGCCGGGCAATGTTCGTGAGTTAATGAATCAAGTGAAGCGTGCAGTATTGATGTCGGATAGTGTTTTGATTGAGGAGCATCATCTCGATTTGCCACAGCGTAATGAAGTGAAACGCAGCTTGAAATCAATACGAGAAAAGAGTGAGCGTGATGCGCTGATGGTGGTGTTGGAATCGCACTCCGGTCAAGTATCAAATGCGGCGAAAGAATTGGGTGTGTCTCGTGCAACTATGTATCGATTGTTAAATAAACATAATTTGATTTCAGAACATACCGTATAAAGCTTTGGCATTGAGGTATCTTAAAGTTTAAAAAGGAGCGTCATTACGCTCCTTTTGTATATCTGTAGTGGTCTAATAAAGCCGGACACCATTTTAGGTGGTACAGTTACCACCCCAAGAGAGTGTTTTATGACCAGAGTTCGTCGTACATTTAGTCCAGAGTTCAAGCAAGAAGCTGCAAGCTTAGTGCTTGACCAAAATTACACTGTTTTAGAAGCGAGTAGAGCTGTTGATGTGGGACAAACTGTCTTACGCCGTTGGGTTGAGCAGTTAAAATCTGAGCGTAACGGGATAACTCCTACTTCTAAAGCATTGACGCCTGAGCAGCAAAAAATTCAAGAGCTTGAAGCCCGCATTAGCCGTTTGGAGCGAGAGAAGTCTATTCTAAAAAAGGCCACAGCTCTCTTAATGTCGGACGAACTCGAACGTACACGCTGATTGACCAATTAAGGGAGCATGATTCTATAGACATTCTTTGTTCAGTCTTTGGTGTCGCTCAATCAACATTCTATGAGTTTAAACAAAGGCAAAACAACCCTGTAAACACCGAACAATGCTCCGAGTAGAAGTGGCACAACTGTTCAAATCGAGTAGAGGCTCTGCTGGAAGCAGAAGCCTCGTTTCTATGATGCGAGAGCGTGGCTTTGCTATTGGCCGATTCAAGGTGCGAGGACTTATGAAAGAGCTGAGCCTCGTGAGTAAACAACCAAGCTCACACCAATATAAAAGCAGCAACTGAGCGGCTAGATATCCCTAATCATTTAAGTCGAGAGTTCAATGTAAAGTATCCAAACCAAGTTTGGTGTGGTGACATCACTTATATTTGGACTGGTAATCGCTGGTCTTATCTTGCTGTTGTGATTGACTTATATAGCCGTCGAGTCATTGGCTGGGCATTATCAGAAAAGCCAGATGCAGTCTTAGCCAGTAAAGCTCTAACTATGGCTTATGAACAGAGAGGACAGCCTAATGGGGTTATGTTCCATTCTGACCAAGGTAGTCAATATGGGAGTCGACAGTTCAGACAATATATCTGGCGTTACCAGATGAGTCAGAGCATGAGTCGACGTGGGAACTGCTGGGATAACGCTCCTATGGAGCGTGTATTCAGAAGTCTAAAGTCTGAATGGATCCTCTGACAGGCTACAGATCCATAAATGAAGCGATGAAAGATATCAGCTTCTATCTGATGAATTACTACAACTGGCAACGACCTCATTCATACAATGGTGGTATCGCCCCAGCTGAAGTAGAAATTAGAACTAATTTACTGTCCGGAAATTGTTGACCACTACAATCTAACGTTTATACATCAACCGTTTAAATCTACTATCTATAAATTCACCATCTATAAATCTAAGGTGTGGTATCTGATATTTGTCATATCGTGGTACACCGTTACTCCAATAGATAGCTTCACCAACAGATAGCTACACCAATAGGTAGTTATGCCAATAGATAGCTACACCAATAGAGAGCTATACCAATGCTAGTCAATAGCAGGCCATCTTTTGAGGTGTTAGTTTTAACGTTATCGAATCTATTTATAAAATTTCGTATTTAATATATTCATTTGGTGAATATGTCATATCAAAACAATATGCAACTAAGTTTTAGCGCATTGCTTTGTTTTGAATAATTATGAGTGAAATGATTGATTATTAATCTCTATTGCTTACAATTTAACCGTAGCTCAAAGAGCTATACCCTATCAACCACGGATTAATTTTTAGCTAGGAGGCGCAAGATGAAACATTACGTTGTTAACCACATTGCTTGCGCTGATCGTATGCCGATTGTTCGAACCACCTTTAAGGCGAACAACCTGGACGTTATTAGCACTCGAGACAAAAATTAGTCCGTAACCTACCTATTTTGACTAGGCTGCGGGAAAGTAGCAGCTTAGTATCGAAAGAATCGATCTGTTTGTATCCACGCTACTTTTCCCAGTCGCTTGTTTATCGCAATTTGGAGAAAAGTTATGCGTCATTCTATATATTTAAAGCTCGCCACTTTATTAGTAAAAGCGGATTTGATCCGCGAAGAGAAGCAGTGGCAGCGCGCCGTTCGTCGTAGTAGCAAAAATATTCCATGGTTGAATGCTCACTTGCTAAGAGACATGGGATTGGATTCTGAGGGTCGAGCTATTTTGACTCGCACACCGGATGAAGTTCAAGTCGATCGCAGAGTTCGCCATCTTCGTCGTGTGTTAACTTCGCGAATACTGACGTAAGCAAAAGCCCAAGTTGAAACCTGCGTAATTCGCTGGACTCAATGATGGGCTCCGTTAATTGGCTGACCTTGATGGTCAGCCGCTTTTTTGTTTTATGGGCAAGGATTGGAGTAAATTGTGCTGATTGATTGGATTTTTATCAGCAATTCATCGCTTAAATTGATGTCGATACTGTCAATGTTGGCTTTTAGCTGTTTTAGGTTGGTCGCACCAATGATGTTGGAAGCGACAAATGGACGTTGATTGACAAACGCGAGAGCCATTTGAGCGGGGTCTAAGTCGTATTCTTTTGCTAGGTTCACGTAGGCTTGTGTTGCTTTTATACCTTGAGGTGTAAAGTAGCGAGCGAAACGTTCCCATTTTGTACAGCGAGCGCCTACTGGTTTTTCTCCATGGAGGTACTTACCACTTAAACAACCGAAAGCGAGAGGAGAGTACGCTAATAACTGAACACCTTCGTAATGGCTTATTTCCGATAAACCAATTTCAAAGCTCCGGTTGAGCAAGTTGTATGGATTTTGAATGGACACAATGCGTGGTAAATCGTGTTTTTCTGCAAGGCGTAACAACGACATCACTCCCCAAGGCGTGTCATTAGAAACACCGATATACCTTACTTTTCCTGCTTTCACTAATTCAGTTAGAGCATCCAAGGTCTCGATTAAGGTAACGTCTTCTTGAGATTCAGGATAAGGGTAGTTGAGTTGACCAAAGCAGTTGGTTTGACGCTGAGGCCAATGCAATTGGTATAGATCCACATAGTTGGTTTGTAAGCGTTTTAAGCTGTCATTGATTGCGGTGTGAATATGGCGACGATTGAGGCTCATATTCTCTCGAATATAAGGCACATTGCGCGGACCGGCGATCTTCGTGGCGAGGATGACTTTCTCGCGTTTACCGCTTTTCGTCAACCAGTTACCAATGTATTGCTCAGTCAAACCTTGGGTATTGGCATCGGGTGGCACAGGATACATCTCTGCAGTATCAATAAAGTTCACCCCATGATCGAGAGCGAAGTCTATTTGTTGAAATGCTTCATGCTCGGTATTTTGTTCACCAAACGTCATTGTACCAAGGCAGATCTTGCTTATTTCGAGTGAGGAGTGCGGAAGTTTAGTGTATTGCATTTCACGTCCTTGAAGAATCATTGACTGAATAATAACCAATCGTCGTAAATCACGAGTCACTCTAGCTTGTGATAACGCTCGATAAAGTCGTTTTACCTGCGCTACCTCTGCCACTCACTTACTGTGATTGGTATAAGTCATTTCAATATAGGGGATTTCTACACGCCACCGCAAATGCTTTCCGTTCTGAATTGAGATGGCTCGAAAGCTCAGAATTGTAGAGCTACACTTAAATCTTAAAGGAGGTGCATTATGCAGATACATCAACTGGACATGTGGGTGCATGGCCACCACAAAGACTCCTACAAGACACCTAAGGTTTTTGTGATCGGTTGTTCTGATGTCTCTGACTATCTACTAGCAGTGGAATATAAGCATCAACTAGAGCCGATTAAGGACGGCGAAGATCCGATGCATTTCGGATCGCTAGAGTTGGTGAAAGAACAGCTGCTTAGGTTAGGGATTGATAAAGCCTATCTGAGATTACGTAACGCTTATGAAGAGTTTGGCAATGAAGGGGCGGCTTCATATTGCGATATTGAGTTATCTCTCGTTACTCATTAACTAAGTTCGTTTAACTTAAGCTTGTTTAACTTAAGATTGTTTAACGAAAGTTATTCAACTCAAGTTTGCTGAACACTAATATAGTGTCTAAGCAGGATCTGCTCAGTAAATTGTGTTCTGAGATAGAATCCACGAGGTAATGTTTTGATCGGTTTACCATTGGCGCTGTATGCTTCCGTTAATGCTTTAGCGTTTGCCGCTTTTGGACGGAGGTGTAGCGCCTCTCCGTGTCTTGCAGATATTTGATCAAACTTTCCTAACACGATCAATTCCATGAGCTCCTCCCAATCACGTCTTAAAATGTGCTCTTCTTCTTGATTAGGAGACCAGATTAAGGGGCTGCCAACACGTCGCTCTGATAGAGGAATCTCACGCTCACCTTCAACAGGAACCCAAAGTACGCGAGACAATTTGTTACGTACGTGACTGGTTTCCCATGTTAGGCCGTGCACACCAGTGAGTGGTGCGACGCAAACAAAGGTGGTCTCTAATGGTTTTCCAGTGTAACTGATCGGAATGCTTTTAAGCTCAATACCTAGCTTGGTAAAATCTTGCTGTGGTTTACTGCCAGCCACAGCCCCTAGGTGCCATTCCAGTAATTGTCCCACCCAGCCTTTATCGCGTTTAAGGTTATCAGGCACTTTCATACCCGCTTCTTCTGCAAGTTCTGCAAAGCTTAGGCCTGCGATGTCATGCGCGCGTTCCATTAGTTCCGCTTCAGATTGTGGTTCTGGTTTCATAACTCTTGTAGTGGTAAGACAAAATTGGATTCTAACAAATTACGCGTATTGACACTGCCTAAGATTTCAACGAACGGGACAAATATCGATCCATCCATAACTTATCCACAGTTTGGTGTAAGTCATAAAAGATCCTTTCTTGAACTGGATAAATTAACAGGGGTTGCTGCTCCGATTGAGACTTGATTTTCCGTTGTTTTAATGAACTCATACCAGTTGAATGTGGATAAATAGTCTATTGAGCGATCTTTGACCGATCTAGATTTGGCGAAAAGATCATCAGTATGATTTGTTCTTTTACTTACGTAATCATAAATTTTGTATTTAATATCAATGATTTAATTTGCAATTCTAATTTTAATAGTAATGATTGAAGTAATTGTTATGACCAAAAATATTTATGGATATGCTTTTCTTCACAAAGTTATTCACAGAAAAGGTGAATAAATGTGGGCTAGGTCTCAAACTGGTGTTGATAAAGTCCATTCTGGTTAAAAGATATCCAGAGTCGGTGAAATGGTAATAAATCTTGCTCATATCACATCAGTAAGTTTGCTAGTAATGGGGATATGTGGAAAAATCACGGTAATATAAAATTATTCATAGAGGTTAGCCGGTGATAGATGGCGATGGTTACCGACTGAATGTTGGTATTGTAATCTGTAATAACCATGGTCAGGTCTTCTGGGCTAAACGATACGGGCAACACTCATGGCAATTTCCACAAGGTGGGATTGACGAAGGTGAAACTCCTGAACAAGCCATGTTCAGAGAGTTATATGAAGAAGTCGGTTTGACGAAAAAAGACGTCAAGATCATTGCAACAAGTCGTCATTGGTTAAGATATAAACTACCAAAGCGACTCGTGCGTTGGGACTCTAAGCCTGTTTGTATCGGCCAAAAACAGAAATGGTTTCTGCTGCGATTAGAGAGCGATGAATCTCAAATCAATATGCAGCGAGGGAAATCTCCTGAATTTGATGGTTGGCGCTGGGTGAGTTATTGGTATCCAGTTAGGCAAGTTGTTTCTTTTAAAAGAGATGTCTATCGCCGTGCAATGAAAGAATTTGCATCTTTAGCTATGCCTTTTCGCGAACGCAAAACGAAAGGTAAAAGAAAAAAGCTGCGTAGATAGAGGATTAACATGCTCAGTCAGCTAAGGGATATAGTTGAAAAAGTTTCCCGAGTCGATGATGTACACTTGGCTCTTGATATCTTAGTAAAGGAGACCTGCGCGGCCCTTTGTACTGAGTGTTGTACTATTTATCTTGCGAATGAAGAAATGCAGCGCCTTGAGTTAATGGCAACTCAAGGCCTTATTTTTGAAGGCAAGAGCATTCAAATTGATTTTAATGAAGGTTTAGTGGGGCTGGTTAAGCGCAGTGCAGAACCACTAAATCTTGCAGAAGCTTCCACCCACCCTGATTTTAAGTTTTTCCCTCAACTTGGTGAGCAGGTTTATCACTCATTCCTTGGCACGCCCATAATTTATCGCAAAAAAGTGTTAGGTGTTCTTGTCATCCAACAGAAAACACCGCGCTTGTTTAGTGAGATGGAAGAGTCTTTCCTTGTTACCTTATCTGCTCAGCTTGCCGTTCTGATTGCACATGCACAAAATTTAGGTCATTGGCAGTTAGCTTCTAAGCCTCGCGTTATAAAAGGCTTGCCAGCATCAACAGGTATCGCTATTGGTGAGTTTTGGTTTGATAATACTCAGCCTTGTTTGCATGATGTATTTCCTGCATCTACGTTGGATAAAGAACGCGAACATGAGCTCCTAGCTGTTGCCGTGGAACGAGCGTTGAATGATTTTCGACGCATGAGAAAAAAGCTGGATAGTGAAATTAATAAAGATGCGTTGGCAATCTTTGACCTGTTTACTCACTTGCTCAATGACCCAATGCTTCGTGGCGATCTTAAAAAGCAGATAGAGAAAGGTGACCGAGCCGACTGGGCGCTGCGTCAAGTCGTTGAAACGTACTCCAATCGTTTTGCGCGTATGTCGGATGTGTATCTTCGTGAACGGGCACAAGACATCAAAGAACTTGGTCAGCGACTGTTGTATTTTTTGCACAATAGTGAACAAGAACATTCCGCAATTGATCGTCCTGTGATTTTAGTGGCGAATGAACTCACCGCAACGCTATTGGCTTCTATTCCAAAGCAATATTTACTTGCTGTTGTTTCGTTAGAGGGGGCCGCAAATTCTCACGCCGCTATTTTGTCGCGTGCGTTAGGCGTTCCTGCCATTATGGGAGCCCCTCTCAATACTGAAGCCGTCGTGGGTAAACGAGGGATTGTTGATGGCTATACGGGGGAGGTGTTTCTCGAACCGAATCGTCAACTTCTGCGAGAATACCGCAGCCTAGTTAATGAAGAATCAGAGCTGTTTGCGATGGTCAATAAAGACCTCGCGTTACCGGCAGTGACCCAAGACCGGCGTCATATTGAAATATTACTGAATGCAGGTTTAAGTGCCGATAGCAATATTGCCATCAACCAGGGCGTTGATGGGGTAGGGCTATACCGAACTGAAATCGCTTTTTTACTTCAGCATCACTTTCCATCCGAAGATGAGCAGTATCATCAGTACCAAGCTATATTGAATAGCTATCCAGATCAACGTGTGGTGATGCGCACTTTGGATATTGGTGGTGATAAGCCGTTACCTTACTTGCCAATAGAGGAAGACAACCCATTTCTTGGCTGGCGTGGTATCCGTTTTACTTTGGATCATCCGGATATTTTTCTTATCCAATTGCGAGCTATGCTAAGAGCGAGCGCAGACAGCGGTAATTTGAGCATTTTGCTTCCTATGATTTCAGGGATCAAAGAGCTCGATGATGCCGTCACGCTAATCAATCAGGCTTACAGTGAAGTCGTGCTATTGGATGCCCGTATTCAGGCGCCAAAGGTTGGGGTAATGATAGAAGTCCCATCCATGGTATATTTGCTGCCGTCCATCGCACATCGAGTTGACTTTGTGTCGGTCGGTACCAACGATTTAACGCAATATTTATTAGCGGTCGATCGGAACAACTCTCGCGTTGCTGATGTCTATGAATCTATGCATCCTGCCGTGCTGTTAGCGTTAAAGCAAATTCATGATGTGTGCGAACAATATCAAGTACCCGTGTGTATTTGTGGGGAGTTAGCTGGCGATCCATTTGGCGCTCTCTTGCTATTGGGCTTGGGCTATCACAGCTTGAGTATGAATACCGCAAACGTGGCTAAGGTGAAGTACTTGATTCGTCATAGCCAACAAGAAGAATTAGAAAAACTCGTCGAGCAAGCACTGTCATGTTCTTATGGCGAAGAAATTCATCAGATGATGCATGATTTCTTTGTTCAACAAGGCTTTGCTGGCTTTATCCGTGCTGGTAAGAAGTAAATAATCGTGACCATCTCTTTATTTTTGTTGTTGCTAGCGCTAGGCGCTTTTGTTGGTGTTATGGCTGGCCTATTAGGCATTGGCGGTGGTCTCATAGTTGTGCCTGCATTACTTTATCTTCTGCCTTTTGCTGGTATCCCTACCGAAATGAGCATGCATATCGCTCTTGCAACATCACTTGCGAGCATTATTGTGACTTCAGGCTCTTCAGCGATGAATCACCTCAAACTCGGCAATGTTGATATGTTTGTTGTGAAATGGCTCATGCCTGGCGTTATTATTGGCGGGTTTGTTGGCGCAAACGTTGCTGAGTTTATTCCTACCCATTATTTACCGAAAGTGTTTGGCGTGATCGTGCTGTTTTTGGCGCTACAAATGTTTCGTTCTATTCGCTCCAAAAGTACGAAGCCAATGCCAAGCAGCCCTGTTACGATGATGTATGGCACGGGAATTGGTGTTGTATCGAGTCTTGCAGGAATTGGGGGTGGATCATTATCGGTCCCTTTTTTGAACAAGCATGGTATTGAAATGCGTAAAGCCGTGGGGTCTTCTTCTGTTTGCGGGTGTGTGATTGCGATATCTGGAATGCTCGGTTTCATTTTACACGGCTATAACGTAGAAAATTTGCCACAGTACAGTATCGGGTATGTCTATCTTCCTGCTCTTGTCGCGATTGCAATGACCTCAATGCTCACGACGAGAGTGGGGGCAAAGCTGGCGACGACCCTTCCAACAGCGGTATTGAAAAAGATATTCGCACTATTCTTGATGTTTGTTGCAGCGAGTATGCTGCTTTAAGTTTGTAGCTAAGTGACTTCAAGATGCAGGGTTCAGGGTTTTGTTGCTGAATTAAGCACCTTGAGCTTACTTAGATATATTGGTTTTACTAGTAATTAGAAGAGAATGATTTATGTCTCAGGGATACTTTGAATTTCCCAATATTGACCCGGTTTTAGTCTCTATTGGTCCTGTTTCTGTTCGTTGGTATGGTTTGATGTACCTTATCGGGTTTATGTTTGCATTATGGTTAGCGAACCGACGTGCTGATAAGCCTGGTAGTGGTTGGACTCGTGAGCAAGTCTCTGATTTGTTGTTTGCAGGTTTTCTAGGGGTTGTGATTGGTGGCCGCGTTGGCTATGTCATTTTCTATAATTTTGATTTGTTCTTAGCAGACCCTCTGTACCTGTTTAAAGTATGGACCGGTGGTATGTCTTTCCATGGTGGGTTACTTGGTGTTATCACTGCCATGTTCTGGTATGCACATAAGAACGGTCGTACGTTCTTTGGTGTGGCCGATTTTGTTGCTCCGCTCGTGCCATTCGGGCTTGGTATGGGCCGTTTGGGTAACTTCATGAACAGTGAACTATGGGGACGCGTGACGGATGTGCCATGGGCCATTATTTTCCCTAACGGTGGTCCACTTCCTCGTCACCCATCACAACTTTACGAGATGTTCCTTGAGGGCATTGTTCTATTCTTTATCTTGAACTGGTTTATCAAAAAGCCTCGCCCATTAGGGGCGGTGTCAGGGTTATTCCTCGCTGGGTATGGTACATTCCGTTTCCTAATTGAGTTTGTCCGTGAACCTGATGCGCAACTTGGTTTATTTGGTGGTTATATTTCGATGGGACAAATCCTATCTTCACCAATGATCATTTTGGGTATTTTGATGATGGTTTGGGCATACAAACGTGGTCTTTACCAAGACAAAGCGAAAGTAGAAACGAAGTAAGGAATTGGTGTGAAACAGTATTTAGATTTGTGTCAGCGTATCGTTGACCAAGGTATTTGGGTTGAGAACGAGCGTACAGGTAAGCGTTGTCTTACGGTTGTTAATGCTGACTTGACTTATGATGTTGCCAACAATCAATTCCCATTGGTTACCACTCGTAAGAGTTTTTGGAAAGCGGCAGTGGCTGAATTACTCGGTTACATCCGAGGCTACGATAACGCGGAAGATTTCCGTAAATTGGGCACAAAAACGTGGGATGCCAACGCAAACTTAAATGACGCATGGCTGAACAACCCATACCGTAAAGGTGAAGACGATATGGGGCGTGTATACGGCGTTCAAGGTCGTTCATGGGCTAAGCCAGATGGCGGTCACATTGACCAACTGCGCAAGATTGTCGATGATTTAACGCGTGGTGTGGATGACCGTGGTGAAATCCTAAACTTCTATAACCCGGGTGAATTCCACATGGGCTGTTTGCGTCCATGTATGTACAGCCATCACTTCTCACTGTTAGGTGACACGCTGTACCTAAACAGCACGCAGCGCTCTTGTGACGTTCCGCTAGGCCTGAACTTCAATATGGTTCAAGTGTATGTATTCTTGGCGATCATGGCACAGATTACAGGTAAGAAACCTGGTCAGGCGTACCACAAAATTGTTAACGCACATATTTACGAAGACCAGCTGGCGCCAATGCGAGACATCCAGTTGAAGCGCGAACCTTTGAAAGCGGCAACTTTCCACATCAACCCAGAAATCAAATCGCTAGAAGATTTGGAAACATGGGTCACACTGGATGATTTTTGGGTTGAGGGTTACGAACATCATGATCCTATTCAATATCCGTTTTCAGTGTAACGAGTGTTTTAATATAACCAACACGAAATAAAAATGGGCTGACCTTAATGGGCAGCCCATTTTTATATCCAAATTGGTGTGGTTGTTTTTAATGAATGATGAACACAGTGCTCACTTACTGTGATTGGTTGATTTGAGGTACGGTGTGGAAGGAGCAAAAAAAGAAAAAGCCCGCAACCGAGGTTGCGAGCTTTTGAGTAAAGCGATGGTAATCTTTCTGTTATACAGTTAGCGCAAGGATTGAACCAGGAAGCACTAGGAAAATCGTTAGCAGGTAAGCTGCTACAACGGCTTTGTTCTTCACTGCCATCTCAGAAATAAGCTCTGCGCATTTTACTGGAATCTCACGTAAGAACGGGATACCGAAAATGAGTAATGTCGCTAAGATGTTGAACGTTAGGTGTACCAGAGCAATCTGTAGTGCGAATACTGCGAACTCGCCAGACACCGCTGTTGCTGCTAGTAGAGCCGTAATACATGTACCGATGTTTGCACCTAGGGTGAACGGGTAGATGTCACGTACTTTTAGAACACCTGAACCAACGAGTGGAACCATTAGACTTGTTGTCGTAGAAGAAGACTGAACAAGTACCGTTACAACAGAACCCGATACGATACCGTGGATAGGACCACGACCGATAGCGTTCTTAAGAATGTCACGTGCACGGCCAACCATTAGGCTCTTCATCAGCTTACCCATAACAGTGATAGCTACGAAGATAGTACCGATACCTAGAGCGATTAGTGCTACACCACCCATAGTGTCACCAAACGTAGATAGTGGCTCTTTAATTGCGCTTACTACTGGTTTAGTGATTGGCTTGATGAAGTCAAAACCGCCCATGCTCATATCACCTGTTTTTAGTAGTGGTGATACCAACCAATGAGATACTTTTTCTAGAATGCCGAACATCATTTCCAAAGGAAGGAAGATCGCAACAGCAAGCAGGTTAAAGAAGTCGTGAATTGTTGCGCTTGCAAATGCACGTTTGAATTCTTCTTTACAACGTACGTGGCCAAGCGAAACAAGAGTATTCGTTACAGTTGTACCGATGTTTGCGCCCATTACCATAGGGATAGCGGTCTCTACAGGTAAACCACCTGCAACCAAACCTACAATAATAGAAGTAACGGTACTTGAAGATTGGATCAGTGCCGTCGCCACCAAGCCGATCATTAGACCTGCGATTGGGTGAGAGGCAAATTCAAATAGTACTTTAGCTTGATCGCCAGTTGCCCATTTAAAGCCACTACCAACCATAGATACTGCTAGAAGAAGCAGATATAACATGAATGCCAAGTTAGCCCAGCGTAACCAGCGAGTCGTGCTCGAAATCGGCGCTGCTGTTGAAGTAGCTTGGTTCATCATAATTTTCTCCGTGGACCTTTCAGTTCGTTTATTTGGTCTGTTGTTGAAACTGCGGGCGATGTTAGAGAACAAATATTTCAGTAATATTACAGTTCAGTTTCTATAGAGTATTTTATTATTCTTTTAATAGTTATTCGTTGTTGAAAAACGCAAGAATAAGTTGTTGATTTTAATTAATTTAATTATTGATTTGAATGTTGTTGTTTTTGTTTGAGAGTAAAAACTGCGCTTTGCTTCAAGTTTTATGACAGTTTGAGATTTGTTTTTCGGTAAAATTGTGGTTTGAGTTTAAAATGTGAGGTTTTTCCGAAGTTATTGTTTGTTGGTGTCACATTTGATATAAAAGTGTCATCTTCTTTTAGGGATTGGCAATGTCGCATTTAAATTATAATCACCTCTATTACTTCTGGATGGTCTGCAAGCAAGGGTCGGTCACTAAAGCTGCAGAAGCGTTGTTTTTGACACCACAAACGGTGACAGGACAAATTAAAGCGTTTGAAGAACGTATGAAAGGCAAGTTGACTAAGCGAAATGGTCGTAGTGTAGAGCCAACAGAATTAGGGCAGTTGGTTTTTAAATACGCAGACCGTATGTTTGGTTTGAGCTATGAAATGCTCGATATCGTCAATTACAGTCAGCATTCTAATATCTTGTTTGAAGTGGGTGTTGCGGATGCACTCTCAAAGCGTTTGGTTAGTAAGGTACTTATGACAACGGTACCAGAAGACAATAGCATTCACTTGCGTTGCTATGAGTCGACGCACGAATTACTTCTAGAGCGACTTTCTCAACATAAGTTGGATATGATTCTTTCTGATTGCCCTGTCGATTCAACGCAAAGTCCAGGCTTGTACAGCAAAAAGTTAGGTGAATGTAGTATGAGCTTTTTCGCCTCTTCAGATGTTCCTGATGTTAAGTTTCCTGAAGTTTTAGAGAAGAAGAAACTCCTGATCCCGGGAAGTCGAACGGCAATGGGGCGCAAGGTACTGCAATGGTTTGATAGGCAGGGGTTACAACCGGACGTATTGGGAGAGTTTGATGATGTCGCGTTAATGAAAGCATTTGCACGTTATCGTGACGACGTGATCTTTTTAGCACCAACGGTTTATATGTCAGAGATAGAAGATGATCGCAGCTTGCAGCTACTTGGACATGTCGAGGATTTAAAGGAAGAGTATTACGTGATCTTTGCCGAACGAATGATCCAACATCCCGCAGTGAAGAACGTATGTGATGCAGATTTTGGTCAAATGTTTGAATGAGCACGTTCCGTTGCTTATTTAAATAGATTACTATCGGCAAAATTATAAAATTCTTGTAACACAACAAGCTAGCCAGTAATAAGGTAAGTATGTTGTCTCTAGAGGCCTAACTATGAATTTACAAGATATGGAGCAGAACTCCGCGAAAGCTGTCGTATTACTTAAAGCGATGGCGAACGAAAGACGTTTACAAATTCTTTGCATGTTGCATAACCAAGAACTGTCTGTTGGGGAGTTATGTACAAAGTTAGCGTTGAGTCAGTCTGCATTATCTCAGCATCTAGCATGGCTTCGTCGTGATGAGTTAGTTGCAACAAGAAAAGAAGCCCAAACGGTCTACTACACATTGAAAAGTGATGAAGTAAAAGCGCTCATTAAAACGCTTCATGCCCTGTACTGTACAGAAAGTTAATAGGAAAGAAACTGAAGCGAAAACGCCGATGTTTGATTTCGATAAATGTGGAAAGCTGGCACTGCTGGCTTTTTAGTGCCTAACGTTTGAGGCTGAGTGAAACTTAGATATAAAAACCGGCAAAGCCGGTTTTTCTTCACTGTAAAATCAAATTTCTATTATAGAGCTTTGATTTGTGCAGCGAAACGAGACTTATGACGTGCAGCTTTGTTCTTGTGAACAAGGCCTTTAGTCGCCATGCGGTCTAGGATAGGTGTAACTACAGCGAATGCAGCAGTTGCAGCTTCTTTGTCGCCTGCTTCGATAGCAGCAACAGTTTTCTTCATGTAAGTACGCATCATTGAGCGACGGCTAGCATTGTGCTGACGACGTTTCTCAGCTTGGATAGCGCGCTTCTTAGCAGATTTACTATTTGCCAAGGGTCTAACTCCCAAAAACTTATTTCTATGACAATTTAAGGGCGAGGAATATCCCCTATTTGCGCTTAAATGTCAAATGATTTGTGCAAAAACCCATCGAAACCAAAACAAGTTTTGGTAAGAAAGGTCATCGCGGTTAAGATGGCGGGGATTCTAACAGTATTTTTAGACCAATGCTAATAATTATCCGCTTAGATCTAACATTAAGCGGATATATTTTTAACTCCGATTTGGAGCTTTCAAAGGCTTAGAGTAATAGGGTTGGTTATCTAATGGTGATATACCGAGGTTAAAGTGAGTAAACGACTGCTCAAGTCTGGCATGATCGTCAGTGCTATGACATTAATATCTCGCGTTCTAGGCTTAGTTCGTGACGTAGTGGTTGCAAATTTAATGGGCGCAGGCGCGAGTGCTGATGTCTTCTTTTTTGCAAATAAGATCCCTAACTTTCTGCGCCGACTGTTTGCAGAAGGTGCATTTTCTCAAGCATTTGTTCCCGTATTAACGGAAAGCCATGCTCAAGGTGACATGGATAAAACCCGTGAACTGATTGCTCGCGCCGCAGGTACACTAGGGGTCATTGTCTCTATTGTTACTTTGTTTGGTGTTCTTGGCTCAGGAGTGGTAACGGCGCTATTTGGTTTTGGTTGGTTCCTTGATTGGATGAATGGTGGTCCATCGGCTGAGAAGTTCGAGCTTGCCAGCGTGATGCTAAAAATTACCTTTCCTTATTTATGGTTCATTACGTTTGTCGCGTTATCCGGAGCCATTCTGAATACTTTAGGTAAGTTTGCCGTCTCTTCTTTTACACCTGTTTTTCTCAACGTGATGATCATCTTTGCGGCTTGGTTTATTTCACCGCAAATGTCACAACCTGAGATCGGCCTTGCGATAGGGGTATTCCTTGGAGGCTTGGTTCAGTTTCTATTCCAAATTCCTTTCCTTATTAAAGCGGGAGTGATGGTGAAACCGAAATGGGGTTGGCGCGATCCTGGTGTAGTTAAGATCCGTACCCTGATGATTCCTGCTTTATTTGGTGTTTCGGTCAGCCAAATCAACTTGTTGTTCGATACCTTTATTGCCAGCTTTCTACAAACCGGTTCGATCAGTTGGTTGTATTATTCAGATCGCTTGTTGGAATTCCCATTAGGTCTTTTTGGTATTGCTATCGCGACGGTTATTTTGCCAGCATTGTCACGTAAACATGTAGATGCGCACAGCGAGGGCTTCTCCGATACGATGGATTGGGGGGTGCGAATGGTCACTTTGCTAGGCATTCCAGCGATGCTTGGTTTGATGGTGCTCGCAAAACCAATGTTGATGGTGCTGTTTATGCGTGGTGAGTTTTCACCACAAGATGTTCATCAAGCGTCTCTCTCGTTACTAGCCTATGCATCAGGTTTGCTTAACTTTATGTTGATTAAAGTGCTTGCGCCGGGTTATTACTCACGACAAGACACCAAAACACCAGTGAAGTACGGCATTGTTGCGATGGTAACAAATATGGTTTTTAACGCTATTTTTGCCTATTTCTATGGTTATGTTGGATTGGCTATCGCAACGGCGTTATCGGCATTTGTTAATATGGCCCTGTTGTATCGTGGGCTGCATATTGCTGGTGTGTATCAAGTCTCTAAACGTACGGTTTTATTTATTGCTCGCCTTGTGATTGCTGGCGGCGCAATGGTTGCTGCGATCTTGTGGCAGCTTGAAGACATGTCCGTATGGTTAAACTGGAGTTTTGCTCATCGCAGTGGCGTATTAGGAATGCTGGTTGCGCTGGGCGCTGCGGTCTATCTCGTGGTGGTGTTTTTACTCGGTATACGTTTTAAAGACCTAAAAGCTGGGACAGAATAAGGTTGATTGGTATATAATCCGTCAGTTTCACACAGTGCAAAGTTAAACAGAGGCATATAGCAGTATCCAATGGAACTGATCAGAGGCATTCACAATATCAAGACACAGCATCATGGTTGTGTGTTGACTATTGGCAATTTCGATGGCGTACATAGAGGCCATCAACAAGTATTGCAGCAAGTGTCTGACCAAGCGAAGAAACTTGCGTTACCATCGGTTGTGATGACCTTTGAACCTCAGCCAATGGAGCTGTTTGCTCGAGAAAAAGCGCCAGCAAGGTTGACTCGCTTGCGAGATAAGTTTGTTCAGCTGAGTAAGCTCGACATAGATCGCTTGCTTTGCGTTAACTTCAATCGTCACTTTGCCGATTTGACCGCGGAGGAATTTATCCGTGACTTGTTGGTGGTTCGATTGGGTGTTAAGTTTCTTGTCGTAGGTGATGATTTCTGTTTCGGCAAGGGCCGCTCAGGAAGCTTTTCTATGTTACAAGAGGCGGGGGAAAAGTACGGTTTTAAAGTCGTCAGTACCCAAAGCTTTTGTTTGCAACAATTACGAGTCAGTAGCACGGCTATTCGAAAAGCATTGGCTTGTGATGATTTGCATTCTGCCCAAGAGATGCTTGGAAGAGATTACAGCATCAGCGGGCGCGTTTCACACGGAAGAAAGTTAGGTCGAACCATAGGGTTCCCGACAGCAAATATTCCGTTGAAGCGCTGTGTATCTCCGGTTTCCGGAGTTTATGTTGTTCAAGCGCTTGGTTTAGGAGATAAGCCGATTGGTGGCGTCGCTAACATTGGTCAAAGACCAACAGTAAATGGCGTTCGTCAGCAGTTAGAAGTACACTTATTCGACTTTCATGCTAATTTGTATGGCAAGCAGCTAGAAGTAAAACTTTTGCATAAACTTAGAAATGAGCAAAAGTTTGAGTCGTTTGAAGCACTTAAACAACAGATTGAATTGGATGCTGAAGCAGCAAGGGTGTGGCTGCGTCAGCTTAAGCGTTGAGCGGTTTATTCCACCGTGCAACATAATGTCTAATTTTCGCCCAATATAACGGAATTAAGAATCGATGAGTGAGTATAAAGATACCCTGAATTTACCTGAAACAGGGTTTCCAATGCGCGGCAACCTGGCCAATCGTGAGCCAGAAATGCTTGAGCGTTGGTACAAAGAAGATCTTTACGGTGAAATCCGTAAAGCTAAGAAAGGCAAAAAGTCATTCGTACTACACGATGGCCCTCCTTATGCGAACGGTGACATTCACATTGGTCACGCACTAAACAAGATTCTTAAAGACATTATTATTAAATCCAAAACACTTTCAGGTTTTGACGCACCATACATCCCAGGCTGGGACTGTCACGGTCTACCAATCGAATTGATGGTAGAAAAGAAAGTCGGTAAGCCGGGTCAAAAAGTGACGGCAGCTGAATTCCGTGAAAAATGTCGTGAATACGCGGCAGGTCAAGTTGAAGGTCAAAAAGAAAGCTTTAAGCGTCTTGGCATCATGGGTGAGTGGGACAAACCATACCGCACAATGGATTTCGCAACAGAAGCGAACATCATTCGTGCACTTGGTAAGATCGCAAGCAAAGGCCACCTATTGAAAGGTTTCAAACCTGTTCACTGGTGTACAGATTGTGGCTCAGCACTGGCTGAAGCGGAAGTTGAATACAAAGATAAAGTATCACCGTCTATCGACGTTCGCTTTAAAGCGGCTGACGAAGCAGCGCTGCTATCTAAGTTTGAACTAACAGAAGGTCATGAAGGTCAAGGTGACGTATCTATCGTTATCTGGACAACAACACCTTGGACACTGCCAGCAAACCGTGCGGTATGTCTACGTGATGATCTAGAGTACGTACTTATCCAGACAGAAGGTGACAACGCTGAGCGTATCATCGTTGCTGCTGAATTGGCGAAAGACGTAATGGATCGCGCAGGTATTGAGCACTTCCACAACCTAGGTTTTGCGAAAGGTGCGGATCTTGAACTTTGTCAGTTCCAACATCCATTCTACGATTTCACGGTACCGGCGATCCTTGGTGATCACGTTACGACTGATTCAGGTACTGGTGTTGTTCACACTGCACCTGGTCACGGTCAAGAAGACTTCGCGGTTGGTAACAAGTACAACCTAGAAGTAGCTAACCCAGTTGGCTCAAACGGCGTTTACCTACCTGATACAGAGCTATTTGCTGGTCAGCACGTATTTAAAGCGAACGATGCAGTAGTAGAAGTGCTAAAAGAAAAAGGCGCACTGCTACACCATCACGCATACGAGCACAGCTACCCACACTGTTGGCGTCATAAGACTCCAATCATCTTCCGTGCAACACCTCAATGGTTCGTATCGATGGACCAGGCAGGCCTGCGTGCTAAAGCACTAGAGTCTATCAAGAGTGTTGAGTGGATGCCTGAGTGGGGTCAAAGCCGTATCGAGGGTATGATCGAAGGTCGCCCTGAGTGGTGTATCTCTCGCCAGCGTACTTGGGGTGTGCCAATTGCTCTGTTTGTTCACAAAGAAACAGCAGAACTTCATCCAAATACACTAGAGCTCATCGAGAAAGTGGCTCAAGTAGTGGAAGAAAAAGGCATCCAAGCATGGTGGGATATTGATTCTGTCGAATTGCTAGGTGACGACGCAGAACAGTACGAAAAAGTACTCGATACGCTAGACGTATGGTTCGATTCAGGTGTAACACACTTCTCTGTTGTTGATGCTCGTGAAGAGTACAACGGCAATAGTGCAGATCTATACCTAGAAGGTTCTGACCAACACCGTGGTTGGTTCCAGTCTTCTCTCATTTCATCTATCGCGATGAAAGACGAAGCGCCTTACAAACAAGTACTAACACACGGTTTTGTGGTTGATGGTCACGGCCGTAAGATGTCGAAATCTATCGGTAACGTGGTTGCGCCAAAAGACGTAACAAACAAGCTAGGTGCTGACATTCTTCGTCTATGGGTTGCTTCAACAGACTACACTGGTGAAGTTGCGGTTTCTGATGAAATCCTAAAACGCAGCGCAGATGCGTACCGTCGTATCCGTAACACAGCGCGTTTCTTCCTAGCGAACCTAAGCGGCTTCAATCCTGCAACAGACATCGTTCCTGCAGAGGAAATGGTGGCACTAGATCGCTGGGCAGTTGGTCGTGCACTAGCAGCACAAGAAGAAATTGTAAAAGCATACGGTGAATACAACATTCACGCGGTAACTCAACGTTTGATGCAATTCTGTTCAATCGAAATGGGTTCTTTCTACCTAGATGTAATTAAAGACCGTCAGTACACAGCAAAACGTGGTGGCCACGCTCAACGTAGCTGTCAAACTGCGCTTTACTACATTGTAGAAGCACTAGTGCGTTGGATGGCGCCAATTATGTCGTTTACTGCAGACGAAATTTGGAACGAAATGCCAGCGTTGCTTCCATCTGGAGAGAACCGTGACAAGTTTGTATTTACGGGTGAATGGTTCGATGGTCTATTTGGTCTTGCTGAAGGCGAAGAGCTAAACAACGAATTCTGGACTGAAATCCAAGCAGTTCGTGGTGCAGTGAACAAACTTCTAGAAGATGCTCGTAAAGAGAAAATCATTGGTGGTGCCCTTCAAGCGGAAGTGACGCTATTTGCTGATGATGTACTTGCTGCGAAAATCAATAAACTAGAAGACGAACTACGTTTCGTATTGCTAACTTCTGGCGCGAAAGTGAAATCACTAAGCGAGAAGTCTGACGCAGCACAAGCAACGGACATTGAAGGTTTGTTCGTTGAAGTGACAGCAGCAGAAGGCGAGAAGTGTGACCGTTGTTGGCACCATACCGCTGATGTAGGCACAATCGAAGGTCACGAGAAAGTTTGTGGTCGTTGTGTGTCTAACGTTGATGGTGAAGGCGAACAGCGTAAATTCGCATAATTGCCTAGAGCGATTGAACTTTTATTAAAATTGACAGCCCCAGTATTTACTGGGGCTGTTTGTAGGTAAAGTAATGAGTGAAAAAGCACTGACGTTAAAGCAATCTGGAGTTCGCTGGTTATGGCTTGCGATTCTGATCTTTATTGCTGATATTAGTATCAAGTTGGTAGTGATGGATAACATGGGTTATGGGTGGGCAAACCGTATTGAGGTACTGCCATTCTTTAACTTATTGTATGTTCATAATTATGGTGCAGCATTTAGTTTTCTGAGCGATCAAGCGGGCTGGCAGCGTTGGCTCTTTACAGGCATCGCTTTTGTCGTGACTGGCCTGTTAACTTACTGGATGAGCAAACTGCCTGCGAAAGAAAAGTGGAATAACATTGCGTATGCTATGATCATTGGTGGCGCTGTCGGTAACGTATTTGACCGTGTTGTACATGGTTTTGTCGTTGATTATCTAGACTTTTTCTGGGGCAGTTATCACTGGCCTGCGTTTAATTTAGCGGATATGGCAATTGTTATCGGCGCGGCAATGATCATCCTTGATGGTTTCCGTAAAAAGGATGCTGAGTCATAATCTTTTTGCGATATAGCGAATAACCCTAGGCGCCGTCCGTTGATTCGGGCGGCGCTTTTTATTATGTTGGAGCCAATCAGCGTGTACTTTAAATAGAACGTTGGATAACCCGAGAACAAGGAAGCAGTAACGTGACAATAATAAAGAGTGATTCGGCAGTAACTTTGCATTTCACCATCAAGATGAAAGATGGGTCGGTTGCAGACAGCACGCATAATATGGGGAAACCAGCGAAGTTCGCGATGGGGGATGGCAGCCTAAGTGAAAACTTTGAGCAGTGTTTGTTAGGTTTGAAATCTGGTGAGCAAAAGGCAATTGAACTAAAAGCGGAAGACGCATTTGGCATGCCTAACCCTGATCATATTCATCATATGGAACGCACCAAGTTTGTCGGCGATGCAGAAGTGGAAGTCGGTACGATCATGGCGTTTAGTGGCCCAGATGGTATGGAAATTCCAGGGATCATTACTGAAATTGCCGGAGATTCAGTAACGGTGGACTTTAACCATCCACTCGCGGGGCAAGACGTGACTTTCGAAGTCGAAATTTTGTCAGTAGAATAGCGAACCAAATAAAAGATAACTTCCATGAGCAATGAAATGAAAATCCTGTTAGCTAACCCACGTGGTTTTTGTGCTGGTGTTGACCGTGCGATTAGCATCGTAGAACGTGCGCTAGAGATGTATCAGCCACCAATCTATGTTCGTCATGAAGTCGTGCACAATCGTTTTGTCGTCGAGGGCTTAAAGCAGCGTGGGGCAATCTTTGTTGAAGAGTTAAGCGAAGTGCCAGACAACAACATTGTGATTTTCTCCGCTCATGGTGTGTCACAAGCCGTTCGCCAAGAAGCGAAGTCTCGTGATCTAACGGTGTTTGATGCGACATGTCCGCTGGTAACCAAAGTACATATGGAAGTCGCGCGTGCGAGCCGTCGTAATATGGAAGTGGTGCTGATTGGTCATGCTGGTCACCCAGAAGTGGAGGGCACTATGGGCCAGTACTCCAGCGAGACGGGTGGCATGTACCTTGTGGAAACGCCAGCCGATGTCGAGAAGCTCAAATCGATCGTGAAAGATCCATCGGATCTGCACTATGTAAGCCAAACGACTTTGTCTGTTGATGAAACGGCGGATGTGATTGAAGAGCTACGCCGTGTATTCCCAGGCATTCAAGGCCCGCGTAAAGACGACATCTGCTATGCAACGCAAAATCGTCAAGATGCCGTGCGTGAGCTTTCTAGTGATGTGGATGTCATGATTGTTGTGGGCTCTAAGAATTCCTCAAACTCAACGCGCTTAAAAGAGTTGGCTGAAAAGCTAGGTACGCCAGGTTACCTAACGGATTGTCCTGAAGACATTAAGCCAGAATGGTTTGAAAGCAAATCTAAGGTGGGAGTGACCGCTGGCGCATCAGCACCTGAAGAGCTGGTAAATCAGATCCTTGAGCGCATCAAAGAGTTGGTCGGTGCTCGCTCAGTGGATGAAGTTCTTGGCCGCGAAGAGAACATGTTCTTCGAAGTACCAAAAGAGCTACAAATCAAGCAAGTTGATTAAGACGAATTAAATACCAGAAAGGCGACCACGGTGTCGCCTTTTTTATTCGCTTGGCTCTTGATTTTGACGAGGGTAGCAGTATTGATGGTCGCAATCGTACCAATGGTTACCCCATATTAATGGCTTATACCAAGCATCTCTTTAAGCACTTTGAGGTAACGACGGCTTACTGGGATCTCAAAGCCTGTTTTGGTAATGATTTCCGCCAGTCCATTTTCGAGTAGCTTAATCTCACTGATGGCTTTGATACTGACTAAGTACTGACGATGACAGCGTACTAGCGGTGTTTTCTCTTCAATAGTTTTTAGGGTGAGTTGTGTACTGGCTGTTTGACTTAAAGAGCGTACATGTACACCACTGATGTCACTGTAGGCACATTCGACCGTTTCGGTAGCCATGATCACAATGCGGTTATGTCCAATACATGGGATCTGGTCCAAGCGATTAGGCGCAATGCTGGAGAATTGTTGGGTTAGTGACGATTGGCTGAAAGCTTTGTTGAGGCGTGCCACCGTCTTATTGAGGCGACATGGATCGACAGGCTTAAGCAGGTAATCAAAGGCATTATCTTCAAACGCCTGAATAGCGTATTGGTCATAGGCAGTGACAAATACCACGTATGGCATGGTATCTGGGTCAAGCATACCTAAAAGTTCAATGCCGGTAACCTGTGGCATTTGGATGTCGAGAAATACGACGTCCGGTTTTAGTTCATTGATTTTTTTCAGTCCGACAATCGCGTTAGCGGCATCGCCAATGACTTCAATTTGACCAGTTTCATTTAATAATTCTGCCAGCTCTTCACGAGCAAATTGTTCATCATCAATGATGAGGGCGGTTAACATCCCAGACTACCTTATTGTGCAATTGATTGTGCGCTTCTTAAGGACGGAATGATAAAGCTCATTCTGGTAAATTGGTCCTGCTGATGAGTAATTTTTAGCGCTGAATCACGTCCAAATTGATTGGCTAACCGTTTATCGACAATTTCCATCCCCAAACCAGAATGATTCTCTTGCGGCGTCTTATAGCTGCCTGCGTTGTCTTCTACGGTAATGAGGTAACCTTGTGGGTGAGGGCGGCTATAGATGTGCACTTTTCCCCCCTCGAGCATATTGGAGATGCCATGTTTTATCGCATTCTCTACCAGAGGTTGCAGCGTAAAGCTGGGTAATTTGACATCAAGTAACTCAGGAGCAATATCAATATCCACCTCTAAGCGGTCGGTAAAGCGGGCTTTTTCTATGCTCAGGTAAGCATTGACATGCGCAAGTTCTTCTTTGAGCGTGACGGTATGAATGTTTTGCTTCAAGTTACTGCGGAAGAAGTGCGATAAGTTTTGAATTAGCTCTCGCGCTTTGTCGGGATCACGGCGTGTAATCGCGCTGATGGTATTAAGCGCATTGAACAGAAAGTGCGGATTTACCTGAGCGTGCAGTAGTTTGATTTCTGCTTGAGCTAACAGTGCTTGTTGTTGCTGGTAATCGCCATAAAGGATTTGGCTCGATAATAACTGAGCGATCCCCTCTGCCATGGACATATTCGCAGTTGAGAAAAGCTTTCGCTTTGGCTCGTAGAGCTTAATGGTACCCACGACCTCTTTGCCTGCGCGCAATGGGATGATCAATGCGGAACCCAATTTACAATCTGTTGCGAGAGAACATTGATATGGGTGCTCACTGCCATCGAGATAAATGATGTCATTTTTTTCCATTGAATCTAATGTGCTTTGTGAGGAGATCGGTGTGTTTGGCTTATGATGATCATCCCCAATACCAACGAATGCGAGTATCTTTTGTTGATCGGTGATCGCAACTGCCCCGACCTTGGTTTCTTCATAAATAATACGAGCGATTTTATCGGCGTTCTCACTATTAAATCCGGTACTTAAAATACCGACTGAGCGATCAGCAATACTCAGAGCCCGTCGAGAGAATGTGGCGGAGTACTTTTCAAAGATGGTTTTACGATCTTGTAGGATACTCATAAACAAAGCGGCGCCGACTGAGTTGGCGATGATCATTGGTGCGGCAATGGCTGAAACGAGTTCATAGGCTTGGCTGAATGGTTTTGCTACCGCGAGCAATAATGCCATTTGTACGATTTCGGCGATAAAGGTAATGCTGAATACTACGCTAGGGTTAAACAGCATCGCTCCTTTGTTGCGCTTGATTAAGTAGACATGCAATAAGCCGCCAATTAAACCCTCAGCGGTTGTAGATATCGCACAGGCTAGGTCAGTAAAGCCACCCAAGGTATAGCGATGAATTCCGCCAGTTAAGCCCACGGCAAAGCCAACAACCGGTCCTCCAAACAACCCGCCCATCACCGCGCCAATGGCACGTGTATTGGCGATTGCATCATTGATTTGTAAACCAAAGTAAGTACCTAAGATGCAAAAGCCAGAAAAGAGCACATAGCAAATCAGCCGATGACTAAGACGAGAAGAGATGCTAAGTAGTGGCAAGATGATCGGCGTTTTACTCAGCATATAAGCCAGCACTAAGTAAACACACATTTGCTGTAATAGGGAGATGACCAGTTCCATAATGAACCTAACCTAACGATGATGCGGTTATTGTAACGTAGAAGAAAACAAAAAGAGCCTGCGATGTGCAGGCTCTTGGTTTCTTCCAGTCATAATAATGAATGGGTTAGCGAGCAACGATTTGCGTTATGCAGTTTCTGAGGCTGCTTGTGGTTTGTCTTCATCGGCAAGATCCGTTTCCCCTTTGCCTTTAGAAGTCTTGATTACATAGCCTGTTACTGCAAGTGAGAATAAGATACCAGCGATAGTTGAGACTTGAATCGGTAAGCCAAAACCTAGCGTGCTGTTGTTGAGGATAAACGTCACACACACCGTTGTCATAAATACTGCAGGTACTGTTGTAATCCAGTGCAGTTTGTTATGACGTAGTAGGTAAGCTGAAGCAGTCCAAAGCATCATGACGGCTGTGGTTTGGTTAGCAAAGCCGAAGTAACGCCAGATAATTCCGAAATCAACTTGTGTGAGAATGCCGCCGATAACGAACAGAGGTACTGCCATAAGTAGACGGTTACGCAGTGTTTTTTGTTCCATGTTGAAGTATTCAGCTAGGATCAAGCGGCTAGAGCGGAACGCGGTATCCCCCGATGTGATTGGTAAGATAACTACGCCAAGGAAAGCCAGTACGCCACCAAACGTACCAAGAAGTCCAAATGATGCACTGTATACCACGTTACCAGGACCACCATTTTTCACCGCTTCAGATAACGCGTCTAGTGAACCGAAGAAAGACAGAGCGATAGCACACCAGATTAGGGCAATAACACCCTCACCAATCATCGCTCCGTAGAAAACGAAACGGCCATTTTTTTCGTTTTCCATACAACGTGCCATCAAAGGAGATTGAGTCGCGTGGAAGCCAGAGATCGCACCACATGCAATAGTGATAAACAGGGCAGGCCATAGAGGCATATCGTTAGGGTTCAAGTTAGTGAACATATCACTCACTTGGAAATCACTCATTACCGTATGCTCACCAGAGAAAGCAACCGCCGTCATTAGGCCGACAGACATAAAGATCAGTAGCGCACCAAATAGAGGGTAGAAACGACCAATGATTTTATCGACAGGAACGATAGTCGCCAGAATGTAGTAACCAAAAATCAATACAACCATCGTCGTCATACTAACGGTTAGGCTAGTTTGTTCGTTGATTAGATTCGTGATCATGCCAGCAGGAGCAGAAACGAATACCACACCAACAAGAAGCAGTAGGACAATGGCAAAGATGTTCATAAAGTGTTTTGCGCCATTACCTAAGTAGCGACCCGTAATAGTTGGTACAGAAGCACCACCATTACGAATAGAAAGCATGCCCGAGAAATAATCGTGGACGGCACCTGCAAAGATACAGCCAACTACAATCCAAAGCATCGCCGCAGGACCGTATAGCGCACCCATGATTGGGCCGAAGATTGGGCCGACACCAGCAATGTT
Organism: Vibrio alfacsensis; assembly: GCF_003544875.1. Taxonomy (NCBI): domain Bacteria; kingdom Pseudomonadati; phylum Pseudomonadota; class Gammaproteobacteria; order Vibrionales; family Vibrionaceae; genus Vibrio; species Vibrio alfacsensis. The sequence goes on along the minus strand of NZ_CP032093.1, from coordinate 2,594,232 downwards.
AAGTAGTTGAACAAGGTAAACTTTTTTAGTTGGCATGCGAACGTAGTCAACACCATCCGCTTTAGTATGCGCAGGTGTTTTACGATTCTCGTTGATGCCAAAAACTTTCTCAACGAAAGCGCCGTAGATGAAGTATCCGCCGATGAGGGCCGCGACACAGGTTAGAAACCACATCATAACAATAGTCCTTGGGTTATGGTTTGAAAGAGTAATTTTAAAATCTCAAGGTGCATGGTATTCGCCTCTGTTGTTCTGTGCATTTGCTTAGTCGGTGAGTGGTCGAATAGAGAAACGAGTGGTCGCTATGGTGATTAAGTGGTTTTAACGTTTGCTTGAGTGGAGAGGTGCCCTGTATGAATGGTGGCATTCGATATTTAGTGGTTGTGGCTGATGCTCAACGGTTGTTTCAATGAGATAAGCGGTAAAGATAATAGAATAGTGGTAAGCTTGTTTTGAAAACAATCAGTTAAGGAAGAACAATGAAAAAAGCAGCGTTAGGGTTGGCGTTAGTTTTACTTGCTGGGTGTGCGGCAACTACGGAAGAATTGGCGCAGTCTGGTGATTGGTATCAAGTCGGTTACCAAGATGGCGTTGCAGGCCATACGTCACGTTCAGTGAAAGAACTACGTGCATTGGGGGATGTTAAACAAGGCGATTATGATCAAGGTTACCTTGAGGGTGTTGCGGAATATTGTAATCCCGATTTTGCTTATCAAATGGGCCTTTCCGGCCAGTATTACGAGGGGGTATGTGAAGGTACGCCCCAAGCGCAAAAGTTCCGTATGGAATGGCAGCGTGGTTGGAACGAGTACAACAATTAGTGCTGTTTCATAATCAAGACAACGTTAGGCTTTGTTAATCTTCTGACATTTGAATTTTATTGATTTGATGTACTAATGGTATGAGATTGAATCACAAGTGAAATGAAAACATGAAGAAAGTCTTATTGGTCGGATTGGCATTGCTCCCTTTAACCGTTGGTGCGACGAATGTGCTGAAAGAGTCGATAAAAATGAAGCGGAATTACGACCACAACAAGCATCGTATTACCAACTCAATTAATCACACGAAGCGCAATATCAAGGAGATCACCGATGGCACTTATGTGGAAAATCAGGTGAAGCGTGAAGTGAACCAAACTACGCGCAAGTACACCAATAAAGTCGACAATGTTAAGAACATGACCAATCCCGATCGCATCAAACGTAAAGCGAATGACAAGCTCAATCAAGAGTTTGATGAGTGGTTGTATGAAGACTAATGATTGATATTAAATGAAAAAGGAGACCTTGTTGTCTCCTTTTGGTTTTGAATGGCTTAGGTTATCCCAAGTTGAGGTTAGATAAGTTCGACTCAGTTATTTGGGCTGGTGGCTTTCTACCGCTTTACGTAGGAAACCGTCTTGATGATGTAGATGTGTCCGAGCGGAATCGATATCAAGATCGGTCAGGATCATTAAGATCGCTAACTTCACTTCGTAACCAGTCTGTTTAAGTACTTCAGTTGCTTGCTCTTTGCTGCAATCGGTCGCTTGCATCACAATACGTGCTGCTCGTGCGACGAGCTTGTTGTTGGTTGCTTTGACATCCACCATCAGGTTTTGATAGCTCTTACCTAAACGGATCATACTTGCTGTGGTTAGCATGTTCAGAACCAGTTTTTGCGCAGTGCCTGATTTCAAACGTGTTGAGCCCGTCAATGCTTCAGGCCCGACTACTGGGCAAATAGCGATTTTAGCAATGTCTGCAATTGGAGAATCTGGATTACAAGATAGCGCTACCGTTGTCGCACCAATCTCATTGGCGTACTCCAAACCGCCAATTACATAAGGTGTGCGACCACTGGCGGCAATGCCGACCACGACGTCGCGATTGGTGAACTCGATGTCTTTCAAATCTTGCTCGCCTAACATCGGAGAGTCTTCCGCGCCCTCTTTCGCTTTGAGGATGGCCTCTGGTCCGCCAGCGATTAGGCCAATCACCATTTTGTCAGACACGCCAAACGTTGGCGGACATTCCGATGCATCGAGCACGCCTAAGCGGCCACTGGTACCAGCCCCCATATACACCAAACGACCTCCAGCTTTAAATGCGTCGGTAATGTTGTCCACCGCGAGGGCGATTTCTGGCAGTACCTTTTCCACCGCGAGCGGAACGAGTTTATCTTGTTGGTTAATACGTTGAACAATGTCTAAAGATGGCAGCAAGTCGATGTCCATTGTATCTGGGTTACGCCCCTCTGATACAAGGTGGGCAAGAGCAGCAATAAGCGCGTCATTTGTCATAGTGGTTTAAGCCTTTTGAATACTGATTTCGATTATTTTTGTCGCTGTATCTGGAACAACGCATTTAGTTTTTAGGATAAAGCACACCGAGGGAAGCAAGACGGCTTGCACCAGTCACTTCCGGTAAATTGCTCGGCAATCCGTTGATGTGTCGCTGAGCAAGCCAAGCAAACGCCATGGCTTCCATATAGTCGCTATCCACACCTTTGTCGTTCGTTGTTGCGACTTGCCACTGAGGTAGGAGTTCTATCAAGCGTTGCATGAGTAGTGGGTTTCTCGCACCACCACCACACACTAATAGCTGAGGCGTTTGACCATGAGTGAACTTTTCAACCTCGTTTGCAATAGTCACCGCCGAATACTCACAAAGTGTGCGTTGTACATCTTGCGCAGAGGCATTGTGAAGTGCTATCTGTTTATTCAACCAATCGGTATTGAACAGCTCTCGGCCAGTGCTCTTTGGTGCCGACATGGTAAGGTAAGGTTCTGCTAAGAATTGAGCCAGTAAAGCCGCATTAATATTGCCTTGCAGAGCAAATAGCGCATCTTTGTCGAAGCTTTGTCCAGTGTGTCGTTCAAACCATGCGTCCATCAACATATTACCTGGACCAGTATCGTAGCCAATCACTGCTTGTTCTGGGTGCAGTACTGAGATGTTGGCAATACCACCGATGTTAAGCACCACGGTGGTGGAATCTTGCATGGCAAAAATGCTTTTATGGAAAGCAGGGACGAGTGGTGCGCCTTGACCGCCCAATGCCATGTCTTTACGACGAAAATCTGCCACGGTATCAATGCTAGTCTTAGCCGCAATGATGTTGGCATCGCCCAGTTGGGTGGTGAAGGGAAGATCGCCAGTTGGCTGGTGGAACACGGTTTGACCATGATTGCCAATGGCTCGGATTTGCTCAGCGGAATAGCCAGATTTATCTAATAGTTGTAAGACTGCATCAGCAAACAGGTGTCCAAGTTGGTGGTCGAGTTCACCAATGGCTTTAAGGTTCGTGTCTTGCCCAGTACAAACCGATAATAGAGTTTGCTTAATATGAGCGGGCATTGGGTAATCATCGTGTGCGATCAAGCGAACATGGTTATTTTCAATTTCAACTAGTGCGGTATCTACGCCATCCATGCTGGTTCCAGACATCACGCCAATGTACAGATTGTTAAGATTCACAGCCGATTCCGTCAATTCTTCGATTCACTTATTGTAAAGCAATTCTGAAGCGAATAACCTCATCGAATACGAGATATTCAGCCGATTTTGAGGAGAAACAATGGGACCGTTATGGGTTGATGTTGCAGGCTACGAACTGACTGCAGAAGACAGAGAAATTTTGGAACATCCAACGGTTGGTGGCTTGATTTTATTTACACGCAACTACCACGACAGTAAGCAGCTTCAAGCCCTCACCCAATCGATCCGTAAAGCGGCGAAACGTCCGATTTTGATTGGTGTTGACCAAGAAGGTGGACGTGTTCAGCGTTTCCGTGATGGCTTCTCACTTATTCCAGCGGCAGACGAATATGCCAAACATCAAAATAGTGAAGAGTTAGCACGCATGGGCGGTTGGTTGATGGCAGCAGAGCTGATTGCTCATGACATTGACCTAAGCTTCGCACCAGTGCTGGATAAAGGTCATCAATGCAAAGCGATCGGCAGCCGAGCTTTTGGTGAGGATATGGACACAATTTTGCGTCACAGTTCCGCTTACATGCAGGGCATGAAGAGTGTCGGCATGGCGACTACGGGCAAACATTTCCCTGGTCATGGTGGTGTGATTGCTGATTCACACTTAGAAACACCATACGACGAGCGTAGCGATATCTTTGAGCAAGACATGGCTATCTTCAAGGCGCAAATTGAAGCTGGCATCTTGGATGCGATGATGCCTGCTCATGTCATTTTTCCAAACTATGATGACCAACCAGCGAGTGGATCTGAATACTGGCTCAAACAAATCCTGCGCCGGCAACTGGGTTTTAAAGGCTTGATCTTCTCTGATGATTTGACCATGGAAGGGGCTGCAATTATGGGTGGCCCTGCCGAACGTGGCGCACAAGCATTAAACGCTGGCTGCGATATGCTGTTGGTTTGTAATAAGCGCGATGCGCAAGTTGAGGTGCTTGATAATCTACCAATCACTTCTGTTCCCCTAGCTGATGCCTTGTTGAAGAAACAGAGCTTTTCTCTAAGCGAGCTAAAACTTTCGCAAGAGTGGAAAGATGCCTCTGAAGCTATGAAGCGATTGATTGGCTAGCTATCTCACCCCTGAATAATGGTTTGTTCAGGGTGAGACGTAAACTTTCTAAAACATCCATTTAAAGCCGAAGTGCTCTGCATTTCGGCTTTTCTTTGCGTAAATTTAAATTTACAGTAAATGTTTTTATTGTGTACGGTTGTAATTCTTTTATGGCCTGTTATCTTGTTGATAAAGCTTAGTTGTCTCACCAAGGGATTGGTTGGTCGTAAATATAAATATACAGGTCAAAGTTATGCAAAGAAGTGAATTGAGCAACATCAACATCAGCGAAGAACAAGTTCTGATCACACCAGAGGAGCTAAAAGTGAAGCTTCCTCTTAGTGAAAAAGCGCGTCGTTTTATTCAAGAGTCTCGTCAAACCATCGCTGACATCATTCACAAAAAAGATCATCGTCTACTCATTGTATGTGGACCATGTTCTATCCATGACGTCGAGGCAGCGAAGGATTACGCTAAGCGTCTAAAAGCGCTTTCAGAACAACTAAGCGATCAACTGTATATTGTAATGCGTGTTTACTTTGAGAAACCTCGAACCACGGTTGGTTGGAAAGGCCTGATCAATGACCCACACCTAGATGGCAGCTTCGACATTGAACACGGCCTGCATGTTGGTCGTGAACTGCTGGTTGAATTGGCAGAGATGGAAATCCCGCTGGCAACAGAAGCGCTTGATCCAATCAGCCCGCAATACCTTGCGGATACCTTTAGCTGGGCTGCGATCGGTGCTCGTACGACTGAGTCACAAACACACCGTGAGATGGCAAGTGGTCTTTCTATGCCTGTCGGCTTTAAGAATGGTACGGACGGCAGTTTGGCAACCGCTGTCAATGCGATGCAAGCGGCTTCTTCTAGCCACCGTTTCATGGGTATTAACCGTGAAGGCCAAGTTGCGCTTCTGACAACGCAAGGTAACCCGAATGGTCACGTGATTCTGCGTGGCGGTAAACAAACTAACTACGATTCAGTATCGGTTAATGAGTGTGAACAAGAGATGGCGAAGTCTGGTCTTGACGCCTCATTGATGGTGGACTGTAGCCACGCAAACTCACGTAAAGATTACCGCCGCCAGCCATTAGTTGCAGAAGACGTGATTCATCAAATTCGTGAAGGTAATAAGTCGATTATCGGCTTGATGATTGAGAGTCATATTAATGAGGGTAACCAATCTTCTGACCTGTCACTCGAAGAGATGAAATACGGCGTATCGATCACTGACGCCTGTATCAATTGGGATTCAACTGAGGCACTATTACGTCATGCACACGAAGAGCTGGTGCCTTTCTTAGAGAATCGTCTAAAAGGCTAACAACACGGGATTTAAGGAACATCAATGGCAGTTGAACTTAACGCATTACGCGATCAGATTGATGCAGTCGACAAGCAAATGCTAGAGCTACTCGCTCAGCGTTTAGCGCTAGTAGAGAAAGTGGGTGAAGTAAAAAGCGAACACGGTTTGCCAATTTATGCCCCAGATCGTGAAGCAGCAATGCTGGCATCACGACGAGCTGAAGCTGAAAAGATGGGGATCCCTCCACAGCTGATTGAAGACATTCTTCGTCGAACAATGCGTGAGTCTTATGCCAGCGAGAAAGATTCCGGTTTTAAGTGTTTGAACCCAGAATTGCGCTCTGTGGTCATTATTGGTGGTAATGGTCAATTAGGTGGTCTGTTTGGCCGAATGTTCAAACTATCTGGCTACCAAGTCAAAGTGCTGGGCAGCAAAGACTGGGATCATGCTGATGACATTCTAAAAGATGCGGGTCTGGTAGTGGTTACTGTGCCGATTCACCTAACAGAAGGTGTGATTGAAAAACTTGGTAACCTGCCAAAAGACTGCATTCTGTGTGACCTGACTTCTATCAAGTCTAAGCCGCTGCAAGCAATGTTGAATGTGCACCAAGGTCCGGTTGTTGGTTTGCACCCAATGTTTGGCCCAGATGTACCGAGCCTAGCTAAGCAGGTGATTGTGTACTGTGACGGTCGTGGTAGCGAGCAATACCAATGGCTACTGCAACAGTTTGGAATTTGGGGCGCAAGCTTGTGCCAAATCGATGCGCAAGAGCACGATCATGGTATGACTTTGATTCAGGCGCTGCGTCACTTCACTTCCTTTGCTTACGGCATGCACCTAAGCAAAGAGAATCCGAACATCGAACAACTGCTAAAACTGAGCTCGCCGATTTATCGTTTGGAGCTAGCAATGGTAGGGCGTCTGTTCGGTCAGGATCCCAATCTTTACGGTGATATCATTCTTTCATCGCAAGAGAACATCGACATGATTAAGCGTTTCCACCAACGCTTTGGTGAAGCTTTGTCTGTTTTAGACAGTCAAGATAAGGCTGAGTTTGTCGAAAGTTTCGAACAAGTGAGTGACTGGTTTGGTGATTACTCGCAGCAATTCATGAACGAAAGTCAGAACTTGCTCAAACAGGCAAATGACAATATCCATCGTGGATAAGAACAGATTTTGAATGTAAAAAGAGCAGCTTATTCGCTGCTCTTTTTTATGTGTGAGGTTTAGTAAAAAGCACCAAAGAGCGGACTCAGTTGGTCGCGTTTCGGTCTTCTCTTCGCTGGATACTGTGCTGATGCTGGTATCACGGTAAGGTGAATTGGTTAGGTTGATTTGCAGACGAACGACATTATCAATCAACTGTACCAATGGACCCCATTTCACTTTCTTTTCTTTTTCAAACACGTAGTTAAAGTTTTCTGGCGTCCAATCCATCAAATATTGAGGATTTAGAGCTCGCCCTAAAAAACGGACTTCATAGTGAAGGTGTGGACCAGTTGAATTTCCAGAGTTACCACATTGTGCGATCACATCCCCTTTACTAACAAACTGTCCACTCTTAACGTTAAACTTGCTCAGATGTGCGTAAGAGCTTGAAAATCCGAATGAATGACGCAGAGTTAAATAGTTACCATAACCTTTGTTGCTAGGACGAACGGTCTCGATTACGCCATCCGCAGGAGCAAGGATCTGTTCACCACGTTTACAGGTGAGGTCAATACCAGTATGGACATGGCGCTTCCCTGATATTGGATTGACACGACTGCCATAGGAAGATGAAATTCGTTGGTAAGTCATCGGGCTATCGTTTGGAATTAATCGGAACATGGTCGCACGAACCGCTGAATCTATCGCTGCGGCATCAATGCGTTCTTCCAATGCGAGGTTACTTTCTTCGCTTGCCAATTCTTCATCAGCTAAACCTAGAACGGATTCCACATCAAAAACTCGCTTCCCAAGTAATTGAATTTGATTGTTCTTGTCAGTGAGAGATTGAGAAAGCGTGTGGTTGGTATCCAATTGTTCCTCATACAGCGCAGTGATTTGTGCTTTTTCGCTTTCAAGTTTTGCTATTGCTTGATTGAGTGTTTCTACATTTTGAACTTGCTGTTGGTTCATATGCCAAGCCCCACCAATAACGGCAGGTAATGCAATGAAAGAGACACAAATTGTAAGGGTCGAAAGGCGACCCAATTTAAATTGCTTACGCCCGTCTGTGGTTGGGGTTTGCGTGGTATTTTGTTTAGACATGGTTATTGTTACTAGGCATTCAATTTTTATTGTTTCCCTAAATCTGAAAGATGCTCTAACTCTCGATTCAGGAGCTCGTTATTGCCTATATTCAATTCTATAAATCGTTTTAATTGGCTAATACTATTGATGTCTATGTTGATAATCTTTAATCGAACTTCATGACTATTTATTGAAACGATACTAGCAATTAGTTGAATTACTTGTTCAGATTGAATAAATGAGAAACGAATACCTACCGGATGAGACGTATCAAGTTCAGTTACCTTTGTCACTTTTAGCAGTAAGCCGTGCAATGAAAGGTCTTGAATCGTCGCCTCTAGAGCTAAGTCATTTTGCTCTATGAGAGCAGGAACTTGATAGATAATACGTGAAAAGCGTCGTTTCTCTGTCATAGAGCTTTCTCATAAGTCATCAAAGAAGCTGAAGACTATATCAAACAGAATAAAAATTGTTCAATTATTGTTCTGAAAATGTCGAGGAAGCACAAGGTAACGTTCGCGAAAGGTCAAATTTGATATTGAAAAATATCAATCTGAGTCATTTATGCAACATATACAACAAAGGTCGCTATGATAGCGACCTTTGTACGAATTACAAGCACAGGTAAGTGTAAGGTGATATACCGCACACCTGTCGTATAAACGATATTACTTCGATACGCGCTTGTATTTGATGCGGTGTGGTTCAGCGGCTTCAGGACCAAGGGTCTTCTTCAGCCATTCCATGTACTCGTTGTAGTTACCTTCGTAGAAGTTAACTTGACCTTCATCGCGGTAGTCGATGATGTGCGTAGCAATTCGGTCTAGGAACCAGCGGTCATGCGAGATAACCATTGCACAGCCAGGGAATTCTAGTAGAGCTTCTTCTAGTGCACGCAGTGTTTCAACGTCAAGGTCGTTGGTTGGCTCATCGAGTAACAGTACGTTACCGCCAGCTTTAAGCAGTTTAGCAAGGTGCACACGGTTACGCTCACCACCAGATAGCTCACCGATGATCTTCTGTTGATCTGAGCCTTTGAAGTTGAAACGTGAACAGTAAGCACGAGCTGGGATTTCGAAGTTGTTGATCTTGATGATGTCAGCGCCTTCAGAAATCTCTTGGAATACGGTGTTTTTGTCGTTCATTGAGTCACGGAACTGCTCAACAGACGCCAGTTTCACTGTTTCACCCAGTTCAATCGTACCTGAATCTGGTTGCTCAGTGCCACTTAGCATCTTGAATAGCGTAGACTTACCCGCACCGTTGGCACCGATGATACCCACGATCGCACCTTTAGGCATGTTGAATGATAGGCCATCAATAAGAACGCGGCCGTCGAATGACTTAGTTAGGTTCTTCACTTCGATAACTTTATCACCTAAACGCTCACCTGGCGGGATGAACAGCTCGTTGGTTTCGTTACGTTTCTGGTGCTCAGTATTTTGCAGCTCTTCAAAGCGTGCCATACGAGCTTTAGATTTTGCTTGGCGACCTTTAGGGTTTTGACGAACCCACTCAAGTTCTTTCTCGATAGTTTTCTGACGAGCTTTTTCTTGAGACGCTTCTTGTTGTAGACGCGCATCTTTTTGCTCTAGCCATGAGGTGTAGTTACCTTCCCATGGAATACCCTCACCACGGTCAAGTTCTAGGATCCAACCTGCTGCGTTATCTAGGAAGTAACGGTCGTGGGTAATCGCAACGACAGTACCAGTGTAGTCCACCAAGAAGCGCTCTAGCCATGCAACAGATTCCGCATCCAAGTGGTTGGTTGGTTCGTCGAGTAGTAGCATATCTGGCTTTTCTAGAAGAAGACGACAGATTGCTACACGGCGACGTTCACCACCTGAAAGGTTCGCGATTTTTTGATCCCATTCAGGAAGACGAAGAGCATCAGCCGCGCGCTCTAGCGCGTTGTCTAGATTGTGGCCATCTTTTACTTGGATCAGCGCTTCTAGCTCGCCTTGCTCTTTTGCAAGAGCATCGAAGTCAGCGTCAGGCTCAGCGTATGCCGCATATACCGCATCTAAACGCTTAAGTGCGCCAGCAACATCCGCAACGGCTTCTTCAACCACTTCACGAACCGTTTTAGACTCATCGAGAACCGGTTCTTGTGGAAGGTAACCGACGTTAAGACCTGGTTGTGGGCGTGCTTCACCATCGATATCAGTGTCGATACCCGCCATGATTCGTAGCAGCGTTGATTTACCTGCGCCGTTCAGACCTAGAACACCGATTTTTGCTCCAGGGAAAAAGCTTAGAGAGATGTCTTTAAGAATTTGACGCTTAGGTGGCACGATTTTGCTCACCCGCGACATGGTATATACGTATTCAGCCATTGCCGATCGTTCCTAAATTAACTGTCAATCAAAGCCACCATTTTATACCAACTCCCTGAGTTTTGTTACCGCATTGCAAGAAATTCCTACCGAGTGTGATTTCTTATTCATTGCTGACCGGAAACTCACAACGTTAGGGTATACACTTTTCTTGTTCGCCTTTAAATCAAAGCCAATCGTTCATTTTGATGGTTGAATTGATGGGAATCTATTTGAGTTTAAGGGCTCTAAAGTTTTACGAGTACAACATTTATTACATCAAGTCGCTTTACAATCAGAGGCAGATACGATGTAAATAGATGCATATAAGGAATTATCTATCTGGCTTACACCGCCTTTTTAGTAAAGCCTGTAATAGAGATATAAAATAACGTCTGAGGAAAATGACGCACATGAAATTCAACGTCCCTGAATTGGCTAAGAAAGTATGTTATGCAGCCGCTTTGTGTGCGGTTAGCGTGACAACGAATGCTGCGCCAAGTTTGGAAAAACAACGCCAAGTGTATGAGCAAGCACAAAGCCTATTAGATAAGAATGATATCGATGGTTATTTATCCATTCGATCTCAAATCGCCAATTACCCACTGACGCCTTATGTGGACTATCGGGTATTTCTGAGGCAACTCTCGAGTAAATCACCACAACAAGTTGATAAATTTATCAGTGAGCATGACGCGTTTCCATTCTCTCGCCGGATTCGCGCTCCTTACTTAAATAATCTCTATCGTCAAAAAGACTGGGAAACCATTACAGAGTTCCAGAAAGTGGAACCAAGTGGTGAGCGTTATCAATGTATCTTTTATGCCGCTCAGCTAGAACAAGGGAAACAAGTTGCGGCCTTTAAAGGGGCTGAGCACATGTGGTTACGTGGCAAGAGCATTGCTGACGAATGTGACCCGTTGTTTTCCGCGTGGGACAAAGCGGGTGAACGCACTGACGAATTGATTCTTCAACGAATGTTGCTGGCGTTTGATGCGCGTAACGGCGGTTTGATGAGTTATCTGCAGAAATTACCCGAATCAGCTAAAGCGAAACAGCAGGCCAAGGCAATGAAAGCGCTGTTCGATAAGCCAGAAACGGTCGCTGCATTTGCCAAGAAGCAACCAGCGAATGAATTCAACCGTGCTCAGAGTGAATACGCGTTAGAAAAATTAGCGCGTAAGGATACCAAAAGGGCGCAAGAAGCTTACGCTGATGTTGTGAAAGGTCAGAAGTTTTCCCCTGAGAAAGCACAAGCACTGGCCGATTACATCGCAATTCGTTTGATTCGTACCGAGTCTGATTCATTGGCGAAATGGCGTGATGACAAAATCAAAACGAGCCAACATTTACCATTAGTTGAAAGCCGTATTCGTCTGTCGATTCAAAATGGGGATTGGCGTGGTGTACAGAAGTGGATCGAAGTGCTCGATGATAAGCATCAAGCATCATTGAAATGGCAATATTGGCAAGGACGAAGCGAGATAGCTTTGGGGGATGAGGTTACGGGTAAACAACGCCTCGCTAAATTGGTTGGTGAGCGGAATTTTTACAGCGTGGCTGCGGCAAATGCAATTGGTCAATCCATAAAATACCCATCCAGTACTCTTAAGTTAGATAAGAACGTTATCCAACCCTATCAACGGTCGTTAGGACGTATTGAGGAGTTGATCGAAACGGACAAAATTGCCGCAGCTAAAAGTGAGTGGGCGCATTTACTAAGACGCGTGTCAAAAGAAGAAAAAGCTATGTTGGCCGCTTATGCTTCTTCAAAGCGTTGGCACAATCTGACGGTAACGGCGAGTATTCAAGCTAAAATGTGGGACAATATTCCACTGCGATTCCCAATAGCGCACCGTTGGTGGTTTAACTTCTATGCGGAGAAACATGATATTGATCCAATCACGATGATGTCGTTAGCAAGACAAGAAAGTGCGTTAGATTCAGAAGCGCGTTCACCCGTAGGGGCGAGAGGCCTTATGCAAATCATGCCTGCAACGGCGAAATATACTGCGCGTAAATACAAGCTGAAATATCAAGGTACCGAAGAACTCTATAATGTGGGTAAGAACATAGAAATTGGAAGTCACTATCTGCAAGGTTTGATGGAAGATTACGATAATAATCGTATTTTTGCGCTTGCTGCTTATAATGCAGGACCAAACAGAGTAAAAACATGGCGAGAGCGAACGCAAGGAAAAGTGGATGCTTATTCCTTTATTGAGGCCATTCCATTTAAAGAGACGCGGGGTTATGTACAAAACATTTTGATGTTTGAAACCTACTACCGTGATCTTTTGGGCGTCGATGGTTCGTTTCTGACCCAACAAGAGATCAATACCAAGTATTGAAAGAGGTAACTTGATGTCACACGAACCAGAGTACAAAGACTGGCAACAGATTGTCGAATTAATCCGTTCTAGTGCCAACGATCATCAGCATGAGATGTTGTTGACCATGCTAATGACGCCGGATGAAAGAGAATCATTAATTGCACGCGTGAATATTCTTAGTGAATTGCTAAAGGGTGAGCTTTCTCAGCGTCAAATCAGTCAAATGCTTGGAGTGGGGATTGCTACCATCACTCGTGGTTCGAATGAGTTAAAGTCGAAGTCCGATGACGACAAAGACAAACTCAAGACATTATTAGAGCAGGGCGCTCAATAATTTTTGAGTCGAACTTTCTGAGTTACAGACAGCAGAAAGGGCGGAGTTTTCCGCCCTTTTAATACTTTCTTTTTAGTTTCGTTACAGGTTGGCAGGGAAGTGCTCTGGGTTCGTAAATGGAATCAACGCTAAAATCAAAGCTTGATGATACACCGAACTGCGCGTCAGTTGGTTTTGAGTCAGCAGGCTAATCGCCCCACCTTTTTGTTTGATGTTGTCGGTGCCAAATACCTCATCCATCACATCCCCAAGTTCATTGGCATGCTTAAGCTTCTGTAGTACTTCTGGTGGCAACATCAGGCTTGCAGATCGAGATTCTCCGCGATGAGTTTCAGATTCTATCACCATCCAAGCAAAAGTAACGTTTTCCTCAATCCCAGCTTCCAAGCCTACATAGAAGTCAGCATTTGGCATTTTAGCTTTGGCATTGCGAACTCGATTCAATGCGCCAAGGTGAGTGTCCTCATTCGACATCGGCTGATCAGCGACTTCACTAGGTACACTGACACCAACAAACTCAAAGCTTTGCTCTGGAAAAGCGCTTTGAAAAGCACTTTCTACCGCTTTGATTTTTGCAGGGTTTAAGGAAGCAATTGCGACTTTTTGGGTTGCCATGATCTTTTTACCTACTATGTTCTTTTTGCTTGGTTTGTCCTTTTTACCGATCACCGTAAATTAACTCAGTTTTACTTGGGTTGGTTTGATGTTTTCACTAGGGTAACAACCCAGTACTTTCAAGTGCTTAGTGATCTTGGTTAACTCATCTAGAACGTGCTGCATTTCGGTAGAACCGAGGTGTGATTCGAGATCCACATAGAACATTTCCTCCCATGGGTTACCCATGATTGGACGTGATTCTAGCTTGGTCATGTTGATGCCGTAGCGCTGAAGCACTAATAGTGTTTGAACCAACGAGCCTGCCTCTTGCGAAGTCGACATGATAAGTGTCGTCTTGGCTGGAATTTGCGTTGACACTTCTACCGGTTTACGGGCAACCACGATAAAACGCGTATGGTTTTCGGTCTGGTTTGCAATGTTACCTTGTATGGCTTGCAGTCCATAAAGCTTACCACTAGACGCATTTCCAATGGCTGCAATATCATCTCGATTCAATTCTTGGACTTTTTGCATCGCATCTGCAGTACTTGCGCAAGACTCGAGCTTCACTCCTTTCATGCGGCTTAAAAACTCGCTGCATTGCTGGTGGGGTTGAGGGTGTGAGTAAAGCGTTTTGATGTTCTCAAGCCGAATGTCTTTGGTTGCCACGAGGCAGTGCTCGATTGGTTGAGTCAACTCACCAACGATGTATAGCGTAGTGTGCTGTAGTAGGTCGTAGACTTCATTGATAGAGCCTGAGCTGGTGTTTTCAATTGGCAGAACGCCGTAGTCGGCATGACCCGACTCCACCGTTTGGGTGACTTCTTTGAAGTGGTCACAGTTGAGTTCAATCAGTTCGGTGTTTTTACGACTGAAATATTCACGGCTTGCGAGATGAGAATATGAGCCTTTTGCCCCTAGGAAAGCGACACGAGCTAATGGCTTTCGACTTTGCTGAGGATTAACAAGGTTTTGTAAGTAGCTTTGTTGTAGAAGAACGGAATCTTCAATAATCGTATGGAAAAGTTTGGTGATGTACTGTGCGTCGAGTTCGTATTTATCACGGCCATTGGTGATCAGTTTTACTAGAAGCTGCTGTTCACGAACAGCATCACGAACCGGTTTTGATGTTTGAACTTTGCTTTTGGCGACCTCAATACTGAGCTTGCGGCGTTCTGATAATAAGCTAAGAAGTTGGTCATCAAGTTCATTCAAACGTAAACGAATTTCTTCTAGGGAAATAGGTTGGTCAGTCATCAATTCTTTCCTTATAAAAAAGCCCCCCATTTCGGGAGGCTTTCTGTTTGTTTTTGACTTTTCTTTCACAAACGAGTTCGCCCCTCCAACTATGGGAGGAAAAAGAAGTCAAAAATAAACAGGTTGGTTGATAGCATAAATAGTGCTTAGTTTGTGAGTGTTTAAACACAATAAGCAAGCCGATGAAGAGCGTCAAGCAAAAAAATAGCGCCTTTCGGCGCTATTTCCTCAATCTGGTAAGTTTACTCTTCTTCTTCCACTAGCTCAGGTTTGCTTGCGCGGCGAGCTTCAGGTTTGTGGGTTAGCTTGTTTAGCTGTCGTTCTAATTTTTGCTCCACTTCGTTGATCGCTGCGTAAAGGTCTTCATGAGTCGCTGAGGCGATTAGTTGTCCTTTAGGTACTTTAATAACCGCTTCGAATTTCTTCTGTTTATTTGGTTCCTCACTGAATGTTGCTTGGCATCCGATGATGTCGACTTGCCATTTCTCCAGCTTTTTAAATTTGCTCTCAATATGAGCGCGGATTGCAGAGGTGATTTCGATGTTTTTACCAGTAATGTTCATTGTCATAAATATTTTCCTCTGTTTCATCCCTCATGGGTTGAATTCAGATTACCGCTCTGAGAGGAAAATAATGTGATGTACGTCACTATTTTGGTTTGATTTTTTGAGTTGGAAAATGAATGTGATCTCACTCAAGAACTATTGTGATTAATGTGAAAAGTACTTGTTATCGAGTGCAGAATCATTACATTGGGTAGAGTACTTAGCTGAAAACTCCCCGTTTTTAGGGACTTTATACGACCTGTTATTTTCGTTAGTTAAAAAATGACCAGTATAAAAATGTGATGCACATCTCGACCTGTTCGGGTAGTTGCGAATACCAAGGCTGCTAATATCAAAGCATAGTTTTTTGAAGTTCAGTCCCTTTGAAACACATTCTCTTTGAAACAGATTTTCTTTGAAACCAAGTCTCTGTGAAAATTAGCATTTTTGATGCCGCTCAATTAGAGAGCGATGTTTTTGTATTTGGCGTTTGACTAATCCTGCGCAACGGTGTCATAAAAACAGGATCGTCAGGTACGAGCAGTACGTTATCCAAGCTTTTAGCCAAATCTAGGCTCTCAAGCTGTTTGTAGATCACGTAATATCGATTCACGTTAGTTACGTACCTCACTGTTTCACCTAAGCCACTTCGCATGACTACTTCTACATTGTGAAACCATATGTTGGGATCATACCCTCGTCGCGCGGCGCGCTTACGCATCCTTTCGACATTACCCGGCCCCGCGTTGTATGCCGCAAGCGTAAAGTACATTTTGTTCTGCTTAGTGATGGCGTCATCGCTAAAATAATATCGACGTAGAAAAGCCATGTATTTCACACCTGCATGGACATTATTTTCTAAGTTACGAACATTTTTTATATTGACGTTAGGATCACTGGCAGTACTCGGCAGAATCTGCATGACCCCCACAGCACCTCGACTTGAAACAAGACTGTTATCAAATCCTGATTCTTGATAAGCAACAGCCGCAACCATTAGATAATCAAAATCATATTTGTCGGCATAGCGAGAGAATAGTGAAGAGAGCTTTTCAAGCTGGGCGATTTTTTTAGGGTTAAGCGCTTTATTGAGCCAGTTTGTGTTGCTGATGTACTTACCGTAAATGACGTTGCCAAGTAGCGTGCCAGATTTAGACGTTCGAATGAATTTGTTCACTATTTTCATTAGCTCTGGGCTATCGTGACGCATTGCCCATGCAATTTTGCCTCCGGTACGGATCGGGATTTTTGTTTGGGCACGTATGTCATTCATGACGTTCATCCATAGCTTTGCTTTGTGACTGTCGAGAACGATGGCTTTTACGTAGCCATTATTGAGCATTCCGACAAGCTCATAGTCTTGGAGTGTTTCTTCGATGAAATGAACAACAACGGGCGCTAACCCCTTTTTGTTGAGCTTCTTATTTAAAGCCTGAATACTCTCGAAGTAACTGGAGCTGGCACGTAACCAAATTTCTTTCCCACTGAGTTGGTCTATATTAGTCATGACAGGAGTTGCTTTATTCGTGATGATCCATTCATCAATACCCGTCATAATAGGGTCACTAAAATCGACTTTATCTTTACGTGCATTTGTGATGGTTAGATTTGCAACGACAAGATCCCCTAAACCTTGTTCCAATGAGGGAAGTAATTCATCTCTTGATACAGGGATAATTTGAACGTTGAGTTTTGGCTTTATCTTGCGTAATTCTTTTCAAAATGAGCTAAGAGTTCGGCACCAATGCCTTTTGGTTCACCACCCTCAATATAATAAAACCTAAATCGGCAGAGACTAACACCCGCAATACATTTTTTCTTTAATGACATCGAGATCGCCGGTGTATGGCGGTTGTCTCAAAGGAGACAGCTCTAATGAAAAAGCCGTTGCGGAGAGGAGAAGTATCAGACTTACCCATAATTTTGATAGCGTCACGCTCACGTCCATGTTGGCGGTGAATGAGAACTTTAAGCATAAGTAGTGCTTTAAAAACCATCAAGTTATCGGGGGGAATTGAATGCGGAGACAAAATGAAACCGCCGCAGTTTGAGCTGCGGCGGTAAGGCTTATTTTACAGGGTTTAACTTGATGAGCTCTTCTGTGTGAGCAATGGCATCATCGAGCTTAAGTTGTTTATAAGCTTCAAGTTGGATTTTTAGAGACTTGCGAGCGGCTTCAGTATTAGGGTATGCCTTTTGAAGCTCTTGCGTGCGGTTTATTGCAGCAATCCATGCTTCGCGACGCAGGTAAAAGTCTGCGGTTGCAAGGTCGTATTCTGCTAAACGGTTTTTCAAAGCCACCATACGTTTTTGTGAATCTTCTGCATATGGACTATTCGGGTAGCGCTCAAGTAGCTTTTTGAAGTCATCAAATGCTTTTTTTACCGGTTCAGGGTCTCGGTCACTACGATCGACACTGAATAGATCGTGCATGAAATTGCGATCTTGTGCCATGTGGGTTAAACCGCGCATATACAATACCCAGTCCATTTTAGAATGCGTTGGGTTTAAACGCATAAAACGAGAGATGGTGGCTAAACCTAACGCAAGATCATCGTTTTTGTAGTACGCGTAAATAAGATCAAGTTGTACCTGTTCAGAGTAGGCACCAAATGGGTAGCGAGAGTCTAGTGCTTCCAACTGTTCAATGGCAGATAGCCAGTTACCGCTTTGCAGAGAAGTTTGCGCATCTGCATAGAGTTCAGATGGTGGCACATCAGGAACGATTTCTTCTTTGCTTGCACAACCAAACAGAAAGGATACCGCTAAAAGGCCTATTAAAGTCTGACGTTTCATATCAGGAGTCTGTTCCTTGAATCTAAATATTTCTTAAGCTGCCGTTACTTTCTTTCCAGTAACAGATACAATGATGTAATAGTCTATTTTTCCACAGTCGTGAGCATTAGTCTCACAGTTTTTAAAAAAGTTCGATATGGCTCAGCAGATTGTTTTAACCAACACAGTAAAAGATAGCCAGTTAGGTCAACGTTTAGACCAAGCTATCGCCGAATTATTCGCTGACTTCTCTCGCTCGCGCCTGAAAGAATGGTTGCTTGATGGGAAAGTACAAGTGAATGGTGAAATTGTCACTAAACCTCGCACCAAAGTAATGGGTGGCGAGGAAATTACCTTGCAAGCCGAGTTAGAAGATGAGCAGCGCTGGGAAGCGCAAGATATTCCTCTTGATATCGTGTACGAAGATGAAGACATCATCGTCATCAATAAACCTCGTGATTTTGTTGTACACCCTGGTGCAGGCACGCCAGACGGTACGGTACTTAACGCATTATTGCACCATTACCCAGACATTGCAGAAGTGCCTCGTGCAGGTATCGTACACCGTTTGGATAAGGACACCACCGGTCTAATGGTGGTTGCGAAAACAGTACCCGCTCAAACTCGTTTAGTACGTGCGTTGCAAAAGCGTAACATTACGCGTGAGTACGAAGCGATTGCGATCGGTCGTATGACTGCGGGTGGTAAGGTGGCGCAACCTATTGGTCGTCACTCTACTAAACGTACTTTGATGGCAGTAAGCCCTATGGGGAAAGAAGCAGTGACGCATTACCGTGTTGCGGAGCATTTTCGTGAGCATACGCGTATTCGTCTACGTCTTGAAACCGGCCGTACGCACCAAATCCGTGTGCACATGTCTTACCTACAGCATCCGCTGCTAGGTGATACGGCATATGGTGGTCGCGCTCGTATCCCTACCGGTGCTTCTGAAGAGTTGACGGCGATGATCCGTGGTTTTGATCGTCAAGCTCTACACGCGGTAATGTTGCGTTTTGAACATCCTATTACTGGTGAGCAGCTAGAGTTCCACGCTCCAGTTCCAGATGATATGGTCATCATGACAGAAGCATTGCGTAAAGATACAGAAGAATACGGTCTGCCTGACGAGTTCTAATATGAAAGCGATTGTTCCTAACTGGTCTGCACCGAAACACGTAAAAGCCTTCTCCTCTACAAGAGTAGGAGGTTTTTCGAGTGGCCCTTATAAAGGGTTAAACCTTGGTGCGCATGTTGGGGATGATCTATCTATCGTTGAAAAGAACCGAGACGGGTTGGTGCAACAGGCTAATATGCCTACTGCGCCAATTTGGTTAAACCAAACCCATTCTACTGTTGTTGCTCAAGTGAACGCTCCAACTCAACGAGTACTTGATGCTGACGGGGTGTTCACTTCGTCAAGTTATGTGGTGTGTTCTGCAATGACAGCAGATTGCTTGCCAGTGCTACTGACGAACGTTCAAGGTACTCAAGTGGCGGCAGTGCATGCAGGTTGGCGAGGTTTAGCAAATGGTATTGTAGAAAATGCGTTAGATCTATTTTCAGGTAATGTTATGGCTTGGCTTGGTCCAGCAATTGGGCCGCACGCATTCGAAGTTGGCGAGGATGTTTTGCAAGCTTTTGTGGATGTCGACTCTCAGGCTCATCAAGCATTCACTAGCCGCGGTGTTGAAAGTAAGTGGCTGGCTGATATGTCTAAGCTTGCGACTCAACGTCTTAACAAAGCTGGTGTCACTCAAGTATTTGATTCCGGATTATGCACTTTCCAAAACAGAGAAGACTTTTACTCATATCGTCGAGATGGGGTGACAGGTCGACAAGCGACTTTTATTTGGATTGAAGACTAACTACACCGCAAAATAGCAGAGATGAATAGCGTCATTTTTGCAAAGCTATCTTTATTTATTCTCCCCTTGAAATTCCTCCGTTGTGTATCCATCTTTCTAAGTGTCAAAAGAATTTTCTTCAGTTGAGGTTAGGAAAGAAGATATGCGTCTTGATAGATTTACAAGTAAGTTTCAAATCGCTATCTCTGATGCTCAGTCACTAGCGTTAGGGCGCGATCATCAATATATCGAACCCGTGCACCTAATGGTGGCACTGCTTGATCAGAACGGTAGCCCAATTCGTCCACTGCTAACGATGTTAGACGTCGACGTGACTCATTTACGCTCTAAGTTAAGCGAAATGCTAGACCGACTGCCTAAAGTCAGTGGTATCGGTGGTGATGTTCAGTTGTCTAGCTCTATGGGGACACTTTTCAATTTATGTGACAAAGTAGCTCAAAAGCGTCAGGACTCCTACATCTCGTCTGAAGTCTTTTTGCTTGCTGCATTAGAAGATCGCGGTCCACTTGGTCAGTTGTTAAAAGAGGTGGGCTTGAGCGAGCAAAAAGTTAGCCAAGCGATCGAAAAGATCAGGGGTGGACAAAAAGTCAATGATCCTAATGCGGAAGAGCTTCGCCAAGCGTTGGAAAAGTTTACTATAGACCTTACTGAACGTGCAGAGCAGGGGAAGTTGGATCCGGTAATCGGTCGTGATGATGAAATCCGTCGTACTATCCAAGTGTTGCAACGCCGCACGAAAAACAACCCTGTGATCATTGGTGAACCAGGTGTGGGTAAAACCGCTATCGTCGAGGGGTTGGCTCAGCGCATTATCAACAATGAAGTTCCCGAGGGGCTGCGTGGTCGCCGTGTGTTGTCATTAGATATGGGCGCACTTGTTGCCGGAGCTAAGTATCGTGGTGAGTTTGAAGAGCGTTTGAAATCGGTATTGAATGAACTCGCTAAAGAAGAAGGTAACGTCATTCTGTTTATCGACGAGCTTCATACCATGGTTGGTGCCGGTAAGGGCGAGGGCTCTATGGACGCAGGTAACATGCTAAAACCTGCACTAGCTCGTGGTGAGCTTCACTGTGTGGGTGCTACAACCTTAGATGAATACCGTCAATATATAGAGAAAGACGCCGCACTTGAGCGTCGTTTCCAAAAAGTGCTGGTGGATGAGCCAAGTGTCGAAGATACGATTGCGATTCTACGTGGCTTGAAAGAACGTTATGAGCTTCATCATCATGTAGAGATTACCGATCCTGCGATCGTTGCTGCTGCAAGTTTGTCGCATCGTTATGTTTCGGATCGCCAGTTACCCGATAAAGCGATCGACCTTATTGATGAAGCAGCCTCTAGCATTCGTCTACAGATCGACTCCAAGCCAGAGTCTTTAGACAAACTCGAACGTAAAATCATCCAACTTAAGATCGAGCAGCAAGCGCTGAGCAACGAGCATGATGAAGCAAGTGAAAAACGCTTAGACGTGCTTAACGACGAGTTGAACGAGAAAGAACGTGAATATGCAGAGCTGGAAGAAGTGTGGAATGCTGAAAAAGCAGCACTATCTGGCACTCAACATATTAAAAGTGAGTTAGAGCAAGCCCGAATGGATATGGATTTTGCACGCCGAGCCGGTGATCTAAACCGCATGTCGGAGCTGCAATATGGCCGTATTCCTGAACTTGAAAAACAGCTCGATCTTGCTACTCAAGCTGAAATGCAAGAGATGACGCTACTGCGTAATAAGGTGACTGACAATGAGATTGCAGAAGTACTCTCTAAGCAAACGGGTATTCCCGTCTCTAAAATGCTCGAAGCAGAAAAAGAAAAACTGCTTCGCATGGAAGAGGTGCTGCACAAACGTGTGATTGGTCAGGCAGAAGCGGTTGAAGTGGTGTCTAACGCAATTCGTCGTAGTCGAGCTGGCTTATCCGATCCAAACAAACCGATTGGTTCCTTCTTATTCTTAGGTCCAACAGGTGTGGGTAAAACTGAACTATGTAAGACACTCGCTAGCTTCATGTTTGATAGCGAAGATGCCATGGTACGTATCGATATGTCCGAGTTCATGGAGAAACACTCTGTGGCGAGATTGGTTGGTGCGCCTCCGGGTTATGTTGGCTATGAAGAAGGTGGCTATTTAACAGAAGCCGTTCGCCGTAAACCTTATTCTGTCATCCTTTTAGATGAAGTAGAGAAGGCACACCCAGATGTGTTCAATATTCTGCTGCAAGTATTGGATGATGGTAGATTAACTGATGGTCAAGGTAGAACGGTGGATTTCCGTAATACCGTAGTGATCATGACATCGAACTTAGGTTCAGCTCGAATCCAAGAGAACTTTGCTACTCTGGATTACCAAGGTATTAAGAATGAAGTGATGGATGTGGTCAGTAAACACTTCCGTCCAGAGTTTTTAAACCGCGTTGATGAAAGCGTGGTATTCCATCCGCTTGGCCAAGAGCACATTAAGTCGATTGCTTCTATTCAGTTAGGTCGTTTGGCTAAACGATTAGAAGAGAAAGGTTATCAATTAGAGGTATCTGACAAAGCGCTCGATCTGATTGCTCAAGTTGGTTTCGATCCTGTGTATGGTGCGCGACCTCTAAAACGTGCAATTCAACAGAATGTTGAGAATCCATTAGCGAAATCAATCTTGGCTGGTCAAATACTGCCAGATAAGAAAATTCAGCTGATTGTGAACAATGACCAAATCATTGCTCACCAGTAATTGTATCAATGCACTGAAAAGTGAGATCAAGTTCAAGTTTTAGGGGCGTTAGCCCCTTTAAATGCACTTTTATTGGTTTTGATTGTTTTCTATACGAACGAACCAAAAGATAAGTTTTTGAAAAATAGGCTTGTGTTCCTAAGCTAACTCCCTATAATGCGCCTCCGTTGTCACGGGAAAGCAAACAAAGCGACGTCGAGATAACAAGGTCAGTGAGTTCGAAAGTAACTCACAGAGAAATAACTTAAAAAGTGTTTGACACGATAAGTTATCTCGCTAAAATGGCCGTCCACTTTGAAGAGAACTTCAGGGTGTGCTCTTTAAAATATAGACCTATCAATCTGTGTGGGCACTCGTTGATGATAATCCAATTAGGTATTTCTTTCTTAACGGAAAGCGGTATCAAATTAGGTTTCAATGAACTGAGTGACCAAACGAGTCGAAAGACTTGGCACAGTCAATTCATTATCGTTCTGTTGGAACGATAATAGCTTTAAAATTACTTCTTACTTTCGAGTAAGAGCAGTTTTGAAGTCAGTATTCATTGAGCCGAATAAAATCTTAAATTGAAGAGTTTGATCATGGCTCAGATTGAACGCTGGCGGCAGGCCTAACACATGCAAGTCGAGCGGCAGCGACAACATTGAATCTTCGGAGGATTTGTTGGGCGGCGAGCGGCGGACGGGTGAGTAATGCCTAGGAAATTGCCCTGGTGTGGGGGATAACCATTGGAAACGATGGCTAATACCGCATGATGCCTACGGGCCAAAGAGGGGACCTTCTGGCCTCTCGCGTCAGGATATGCCTAGGTGGGATTAGCTAGTTGGTGAGGTAAGGGCTCACCAAGGCGACGATCCCTAGCTGGTCTGAGAGGATGATCAGCCACACTGGAACTGAGACACGGTCCAGACTCCTACGGGAGGCAGCAGTGGGGAATATTGCACAATGGGCGCAAGCCTGATGCAGCCATGCCGCGTGTGAAGAAGCGCCTGGTTGTAAAGCACTTTCAGTAGGGAGGAAGCGTTCATGCGTTAATAGCGTATGGATTTGACGTTACCTACAGAAGAAGCACCGGCTAACTCCGTGCCAGCAGCCGCGGTAATACGGAGGGTGCGAGCGTTAATCGGAATTACTGGGCGTAAAGCGCATGCAGGTGGTTTGTTAAGTCAGATGTGAAAGCCCGGGGCTCAACCTCGGAATTGCATTTGAAACTGGCAGACTAGAGTACTGTAGAGGGGGGTAGAATTTCAGGTGTAGCGGTGAAATGCGTAGAGATCTGAAGGAATACCGGTGGCGAAGCGCGGCCCCTGGACAGATACTGACACTCAGATGCGAAAGCGTGGGGAGCAAACAGGATTAGATACCCTGGTAGTCCACGCCGTAAACGATGTCTACTTGGAGGTTGTGGCCTTGAGCCGTGGCTTTCGGAGCTAACGCGTTAAGTAGACCGCCTGGGGAGTACGGTCGCAAGATTAAAACTCAAATGAATTGACGGGGGCCCGCACAAGCGGTGGAGCATGTGGTTTAATTCGATGCAACGCGAAGAACCTTACCTACTCTTGACATCCAGAGAAGCCAGTAGAGATACAGGTGTGCCTTCGGGAACTCTGAGACAGGTGCTGCATGGCTGTCGTCAGCTCGTGTTGTGAAATGTTGGGTTAAGTCCCGCAACGAGCGCAACCCTTATCCTTGTTTGCCAGCGAGTAATGTCGGGAACTCCAGGGAGACTGCCGGTGATAAACCGGAGGAAGCGGGGACGACGTCAAGTCATCATGGCCCTTACGAGTAGGGCTACACACGTGCTACAATGGCGCATACAGAGGGCAGCCAACTTGCGAAAGTGAGCGAATCCCAAAAAGTGCGTCGTAGTCCGGATTGGAGTCTGCAACTCGACTCCATGAAGTCGGAATCGCTAGTAATCGTGGATCAGAATGCCACGGTGAATACGTTCCTGGCCTTGTACACACCGCCCGTCACACCATGGGAGTGGGCTGCAAAAGAAGTAGGTAGTTTAACCTTTCGGGGAGGACGCTTACCACTTTGTGGTTCATGACTGGGGTGAAGTCGTAACAAGGTAGCGCTAGGGGAACCTGGCGCTGGATCACCTCCTTATACGAAACGGATAGTTTGCTTTCACTTTTTAAAAGTGAAGACAAATGAGTCTCGATGAGTGTCCACACAGATTGATATGGTTTAGATTTCAGAGCAAAAGATTGGTTCTGCATAAAATGCTGAAACGATTTTATGTGGGGCTATAGCTCAGCTGGGAGAGCGCTTCGCTGGCAGCGAAGAGGTCATCGGTTCGATCCCGATTAGCTCCACCACTAGCTTTATTGTATCTATTTTATGATGCAGCACAGTGTCCCGTTCGTCTAGAGGCCTAGGACACCGCCCTTTCACGGCGGTAACAGGGGTTCGACTCCCCTACGGGATACCATCTTTAAGCACACTTTCTTTTAATAGAAAGCAGAGTGTTTTTAAAAATGGTTGCTTCATGAGAAGTGATTAGCTCTTTAACAATTTGGAAAGCTGACAAAACAAATCTTGTCTTAAATAGATAAGCGTTTGTTTGTAAAGTTCTCAAAGTATTCATTTCGATGAATACACAAAAACACATTCAAGTGTTCTTGGGTTTTGCGAAAGCAAAACATATTTGAGTCCGGCAAAATCGATAGCTATCTCGCTCATTCAAATAATGAGATAGCAACTTTGGTTGTTTAAACAACAAACTCAAGATTTCTTCTGAAACTCTTTGGGGTTGTATGGTTAAGTGACTAAGCGTACACGGTGGATGCCTTGGCAGTCAGAGGCGATGAAAGACGTAGTAACTTGCGATAAGCCCAGATTAGGTAGTAACAACCATTTGAGTCTGGGATTTCTGAATGGGGAAACCCACTAGCATAAGCTAGTATCATTAACTGAATTCATAGGTTAATGAGGCGAACCGGGGAACTGAAACATCTAAGTACCCCGAGGAAAAGAAATCAACCGAGATTCCGAAAGTAGCGGCGAGCGAAATTGACTAGCCCTTAAGCTTTATATGCGTTAGACGAACGGTCTGGAAAGTCCGGCGATACAGGGTGATAGCCCCGTAGTCGACAACGCACATTCAGTGAAATCGAGTAGGGCGGGACACGTGATATCCTGTCTGAATATGGGGGGACCATCCTCCAAGGCTAAATACTACTGACTGACCGATAGTGAACCAGTACCGTGAGGGAAAGGCGAAAAGAACCCTGTGAGGGAGTGAAATAGAACCTGAAACCGTGTACGTACAAGCAGTAGGAGCAGGCATTACGTCCTGTGACTGCGTACCTTTTGTATAATGGGTCAGCGACTTATATTCAGTGGCAAGGTTAACCATCTAGGGGAGCCGTAGGGAAACCGAGTCTTAACTGGGCGTTCAGTCTCTGGATATAGACCCGAAACCAGGTGATCTAGCCATGGGCAGGTTGAAGATTGAGTAACATCAATTGGAGGACCGAACCGACTAATGTTGAAAAATTAGCGGATGACTTGTGGCTAGGGGTGAAAGGCCAATCAAACCTGGAGATAGCTGGTTCTCCCCGAAAGCTATTTAGGTAGCGCCTCGGACGAATACTACTGGGGTAGAGCACTGTTAAGGCTAGGGTCATCCCGACTTACCAACCCTTTGCAAACTCCGAATACCAGTAAGTACTATCCGGGAGACACACGGCGGGTGCTAACGTCCGTCGTGGAGAGGGAAACAACCCAGACCGCCAGCTAAGGTCCCAAATTATTACTAAGTGGGAAACGATGTGAAGCGCTCAGACAGCCAGGATGTTGGCTTAGAAGCAGCCATCATTTAAAGAAAGCGTAATAGCTCACTGGTCGAGTCGGCCTGCGCGGAAGATGTAACGGGGCTAAGTAATAAACCGAAGCTGCGGCAATGAAGTTTACTTCATTGGGTAGGGGAGCGTTCTGTAAGCCGTTGAAGGTGTGTTGTAAAGCATGCTGGAGGTATCAGAAGTGCGAATGCTGACATGAGTAACGATAAAGGGGTGAAAACCTCCTCGCCGGAAGACCAAGGGTTCCTGTCCAACGTTAATCGGGGCAGGGTAAGTCGACCCCTAAGGCGAGGCCGAAAGGCGTAGTCGATGGGAAACGGGTTAATATTCCCGTACTTCTTACAATTGCGATGGGGACGGAGAAGCTAGGTGGGCCTGGCGACGGTTGTCCAGGTTCAAGTGCGTAGGCTTAAGAGTTAGGTAAATCCGGCTCTTTCTAAGGCTGAGACACGACGTCGAGCTACTACGGTAGTGAAGTCATTGATGCCATGCTTCCAGGAAAAGCCTCTAAGCTTCAGATTGTAAGGAATCGTACCCCAAACCGACACAGGTGGTCGGGTAGAGAATACCAAGGCGCTTGAGAGAACTCGGGTGAAGGAACTAGGCAAAATGGTACCGTAACTTCGGGAGAAGGTACGCTCTTGATGGTGAAGTCCCTTGCGGATGGAGCTGACGAGAGTCGCAGATACCAGGTGGCTGCAACTGTTTATTAAAACACAGCACTGTGCAAAATCGTAAGATGACGTATACGGTGTGACGCCTGCCCGGTGCCGGAAGCGTTAATTGATGGGGTTAGACTTCGGTCGAAGCTCTTGATCGAAGCCCCGGTAAACGGCGGCCGTAACTATAACGGTCCTAAGGTAGCGAAATTCCTTGTCGGGTAAGTTCCGACCTGCACGAATGGCGTAATGATGGCCACGCTGTCTCCACCCGAGACTCAGTGAAATTGAAATCGCTGTGAAGATGCAGTGTACCCGCGGCTAGACGGAAAGACCCCGTGAACCTTTACTACAGCTTGGCACTGAACATTGACCCTATATGTGTAGGATAGGTGGGAGGCTTTGAAGCAGGTACGCTAGTATCTGTGGAGCCGTCCTTGAAATACCACCCTTGTAGTGTTGATGTTCTAACGTCGACCCCTTATCGGGGTTGCGGACAGTGCCTGGTGGGTAGTTTGACTGGGGCGGTCTCCTCCCAAAGAGTAACGGAGGAGCACGAAGCGTGGGCTAATCACGGTTGGACATCGTGAGGTTAGTGCAATGGCATAAGCCCGCTTGACTGCGAGAATGACAATTCGAGCAGGTGCGAAAGCAGGTCATAGTGATCCGGTGGTTCTGAATGGAAGGGCCATCGCTCAACGGATAAAAGGTACTCCGGGGATAACAGGCTGATACCGCCCAAGAGTTCATATCGACGGCGGTGTTTGGCACCTCGATGTCGGCTCATCACATCCTGGGGCTGAAGTCGGTCCCAAGGGTATGGCTGTTCGCCATTTAAAGTGGTACGCGAGCTGGGTTTAGAACGTCGTGAGACAGTTCGGTCCCTATCTGCCGTGGGCGTTGGAGAATTGAAAGGGGCTGCTCCTAGTACGAGAGGACCGGAGTGGACGAACCTCTGGTGTTCGGGTTGTGTCGCCAGACGCATTGCCCGGTAGCTAAGTTCGGAATCGATAACCGCTGAAAGCATCTAAGCGGGAAGCGAGCCTTGAGATGAGTTCTCCCTGATACTTTAAGTATCCTAAAGGGTTGTCGGAGACTACGACGTTGATAGGTCAGGTGTGTAAGTGCTGTGAGGCATTGAGCTAACTGATACTAATTGCCCGTGAGGCTTAACCATACAACACCCAAAGGGTTTTGATGGACTCAAAGCAAGAACAAGACTTGATTGTGTAGAGAACACAGAAACAGCTTTCCAACTTTTGTTTTCACTTTTTAAAAAGTGAAAGTAAAAGACAGAATTTGCTTGGCGACCATAGCATTTTGGACCCACCTGATTTCCATTCCGAACTCAGAAGTGAAACGAAATAGCGCCGATGGTAGTGGGGCTTCCCCATGTGAGAGTAGGACATCGCCAGGCTTTAATTTTATTTTCACTTTTTATGAAAAAGTGAAGACAAAAAGAAAGGTAAACGCGTTGAACGGCGATTACCGGATAGAGAGAAATCTCTGTCACCGTGTGGAGCGGTAGTTCAGTTGGTTAGAATACCGGCCTGTCACGCCGGGGGTCGCGGGTTCGAGTCCCGTCCGCTCCGCCATTTATTTGAGAGTCGTCTCATTAAAAACGAACAACAGGGGTGTAGCTCCAATTGGCAGAGCAGCGGATTCCAAATCCGCGTGTTGGGAGTTCGAATCTCTCCACCCCTGCCATCTTCAAAGCCTCAGCAGAAATGCTGAGGCTTTTTGCATTTCAATATTTGTATTTTTAGGATATATCTAAAAATTCTTCAGATGGGCTCAATCATTACTTAAGATGATTAGAACTCCGCTTCCTGTTATGATCCGTAGCGAAACCAATAATTAGGAAGTGATTTTATGCCACATTTACGATTTCGTGCGGTAGAGCCTCAAATGGTTCAAGCGCTATCAAAGCCTCTTACTGACGAATTAGAACCTCTAATGAAGTCTCCACGTGAAGACTTTACGTTTGAATACATTTACAGTACGTTTTTTAGCGAGGGTGAAGTGAGTGGTGCTTATCCGTTTGTTGAGGTGTTATGGTTTGACCGTGGCCAAGAAACTCAAGATAAAGTAGCAAAAATCATTACAAACCAAGTTCGATCTGTGGTTGGCGAAGATATTAATGTCGCGGTAATTTTCACTGCACTTTCTCCTAATGGCTACTATGATAATGGTGAGCATTACTAAGGAATAGGTGATATGAAGCTGGGACTTTTTTTTTGTTTAAGTACAATATTCTCAGTTTCGATAAATGCAACTTCGTGGGAGCAGGTTCCTGGTCCCACAAATAATATCTCCTCATCAATAGGTAGCTATGCAAATGGCTGCTTAGATGGGGCTCAGCCTCTCCCTCTAGATGGCGTTGGTTATCAAGTATTACGTAGTAAAACGAAACGATACTATGGGCATCCACATACCATCCTGTTTATCGAAAAATTGTCCCAAAAAGTGCAACAAGAGCTCGACACAACATTGCTTATTGGTGACTTGTCTCTTGCGCGTGGTGGGCGATTTTCTTCCGGGCACTCTAGCCATCAAACGGGATTAGATATTGATATTTGGTTACGTTTGGCCGACAAGCCTCTTTCTTATAATGAGCTTCAGCTTCCGACACCAATGAGCGTTGTTGACCTAAAAAATTATCAAATTTTGGAACATCGCTGGGAGGATAGGCACTTTGATATTATTCGTTATGCGGCACAAAGTACTGATGTCGCACGTATCTTTGTTCATCCTGTGATCAAAGAACAATTGTGTAAAGAAGCTCCGAATAATGACCGTTCTTGGCTACGTAAGGTCCGTCCGTGGTGGGGGCACCATTATCACTTCCATGTGCGATTAGTGTGTCCTAAATCTAGTTTAAACTGTGTGAATCAAGCTCTGCCACCTCAAGGTGATGGCTGCGGGGCTGAGTTAGCGAGTTGGAAGCCCAAAGCAGTTTTAGAGCCTAGTATAAATAAGAGGAAGACAAATAAAGTAAAACAGAAAAAGAGAAAGGTCATTCCTGCACAATGTCAGCCTTTGATATCAATGCGATGATTTTGTTTAATGAAAGATGAAAGATGAAAGATGAAAGATGAAAGATAGCTCGTATATGTGTTTCTTTTATGAAACTGGAGAAACATCATACTTTTGGCTACATTGAATAGTACTAGCTTAAAAGTCTACTTAGATTGGTGAGTTATTTTAGAAATCTCCTAATAACAATAATTTGTATTTAGCTGAAATTGCGATAACTCTGCTTTAGGAACTTTCATTACAATTTCCTTTTTCAACTATATGTCTGATGATAAGGGATACGTGACAACATGGATAGATGTACGCAGACGGGCTTGTGAATTCGCCCATTGAAGACTTAATCAAGGACAAAACCATGACTATGATTTGTGCAAAAGAGTTTGCGGAGTGGTTAAGACACAGATTTAGCAGTGATACGAAAGGGGTTCTACTGACTCGAGAAGATGTCAATCATCTTACTGGCCGTCAGCGCCTTGATCCCGGCTTTGTTAATGATGTGCATTACGAACTAATGCAATACGGGATGGCTTTCGTTACAGATACAAGCCGTGAAAATTTTTATCTTGTTCCTGTTTCTCAGGCAGAAAATTGGCGGGAAAGGTTAGAGTATCACTTTGAAAAAGAGTTATTTTGCAATATCTATCCTATTGAAAAATCGGGTTAAAAAAAGGTTCAACTTTGATTCAAAGTTGAACCTTTTTAAACTATGCTAACCCCTGAATAATCACAAACTTCTCAAGCAATTGCTCTTCTGTTTCTACATGATTTGGATCAGTGATAATGCATTTTGTTATTGGACAGACTGACTGACAAGTTGGTTTTTCGTAGTGTCCTTTACATTCAGTACACAATGCAGGATCAATGTCGAAAATACTGTTGCCCATGCTGATTGCACCATTTGGGCATTCAGGGTCGCACATGTCGCAGTTAATGCATTTATCTGTAATAAGTAACGCCATGATTACTTACCTGTTGGGTTACGTGTGTCCTGACCAGCGTTTAGGTTACGCATTAGTAGGCTGTACTCTAGATCCATATCTTGAGGAACTGGAATAAATACAAAGTGGCCGTTACCTTTTGCGTCTTCAATTGATTCTGACTTTCGGTTTTCCATCGCTTCTAGTGTGAAGATTACGTTGCCTTTTGGTGTCATTAACTCAAGGCTGTCGCCCACAACAAATTTGTTCTTAACTTCAACTTCTGCTAAATCACCGCGACGTTTACCAGTGAACTCACCAACAAATTGCTGAGCATCAGATACTGAGTAGCCGTAATCATAGTTTTGGTAGCTGTCATGAGTGTGACGACGTAGGAAGCCTTCTGTGTAGCCACGGTGAGCTAGGCTTTCTAGTGTGCCCATTAGACTTTCATCGAAAGGCTTGCCAGCAACGGCATCATCAATCGCTTTACGGTAAACCTGAGCAGTACGTGCACAGTAGTAGAATGATTTAGTTCGACCTTCGATTTTTAGTGAGTGGACACCCATCTTCGTCAAGCGCTCAACGTGTTGAATTGCACGTAGGTCTTTCGAGTTCATGATGTAAGTGCCGTGCTCATCTTCAAATGCCGCCATTTTTTCTTCAGGACGGTGCGCTTCAGAAAGCAGAACCACTTCATCGGTAGGTTTGCCACGACCGATAGTTGTTTCAGGGCGTTCATCAGCAACCGCTGCGGCTTGAACTTCAATCGCTTGTGCTTCTGCTGGGTTAAATTTCTCTACGATATCGCCAGTATCGTTTTCTTTGCCTTCTTCGACTTTGTATTCCCAACGGCATGCGTTAGTACAAGTACCTTGATTAGGGTCGCGTTTGTTGATGTAACCAGATAGAAGGCAGCGGCCAGAGTAAGCCATGCATAGAGCACCGTGAACGAAAACTTCTAGTTCAGTTTCAGGACAGTGCTCGCGAATTTCTTCGATTTCTTCTAGAGAAAGTTCACGAGAAACGATAACACGCTCAACACCATTTGCAGCCCAGAACTTCACTGTTGCCCAGTTAACGGCGTTTGCCTGTACAGATAGGTGGATTGGCATCTCTGGGAATGCTTCTCGAACCATCATGATTAGGCCAGGATCAGACATGATAAGTGCGTCTGGACCCATTTCTACCACGGGCTTTAGATCGCGGATGAATGTTTTAAGCTTAGAGTTGTGCGGTTGAATGTTGCATACCACGTAAAGCTTTTTGCCTAAAGCATGCGCTTCATTGATACCGATTTGTAGGTTCTCGTGGTTGAACTCGTTGTTACGTACTCGCAGGCTGTAACGTGGTTGACCCGCGTAAACTGCATCAGCGCCATAGGCGAATGCGTAACGCATGTTTTTAAGGCTACCAGCAGGGGACAGTAGCTCTGGTACGAATGCTTTCTCTGTTGTCATTGCTCAATTCTCTTAGTATCTGATCACAAGTCAGGCCAATTCCACCTTATGGAAATGGGGCGCAAATTTTACGTCAAAATGTGATGAGTGACTAGGAGAATTATGAGTTGTATAAAAAGCGCCCCCAATCTAGAGAGGGCGTTGTGTTCAATTTTTGTTCTAAATTAAGCGTTAGGGTTCGGCAATCCGCCCAACGCATCGTATAGATTTGGCAGGAATGCACTGAATTCACCGCACATCAGCGAGAAGTCTGCGTCAAAACGAGCTGCCTGATCTTCACGCGGAATATCATCGTTTTGATCTTTGAGTTCGTCTGAGAATTTAAGACGTTTGATGCCAGAATCTTCAGCCATAATGAACTCGATACGGTCTTGCCAGTTCAGAGCAAGTTTCGTTACCACTTTATCTGCTGCGATGTGATTGCGAATTTCATCCGTTGTGAGCTCTTGCTTCTTACAACGAATCACGCCACCTTCTTCTAGAACAGACTTAAGCTCAGCTTCGTCCATCATTGTGATTCCTGCTGGCGTATCTCCGGTTCTCACCCACTCTGTCAGTGTGGTTTCAATCGCAACTTCAGGGATAGCAGGAACAACTGGTAGGCTGCCCATTGTCTTACGTAGCAGAGCTAATACGTCTTCTGCTTTTTTGTAGCTGCTCGCATCTACTAGGATGAAGCCTTCTTTTGGCATGATCAAAACGTAAGTGTGGCTGCTGCGGCTAAATGCGCGTGGAAGAAGATCCATTACGATGTCATCTTTTAGGTTATCCTTTTCTTTCTTCTTAAGAGGACGACCTTCTTGTGCTTCCATTGCGTCAACTTTGGCATTCAGCGACTCTTTAATCACAGATGCTGGCAGCATTTTCTCTTCTTTCTTAGCACAAATCAGAATGCGGTTTTCGGAAACGTGGGTCATCATGTCGCCATGTCTTCCCATTGCGCTAACCCAACCAAATTTTTGTTTATCTTGGCTGCCACAAGGGGTGAATCGAAACTCTGCTAGTTGAGTCTCCAGTTGCTCAGCGTTGAAATTAACCTCACGGTTAACACGGTATACCAACAAGTTTTTAAACCACATAAATCTTCTCTAGGCTTGATGAGGAGGTGCTAATAATAGGGAATTTTGGTGTCGATGTCCTAATAGAAATGCAAAATATCAGAATGAACCCCAAAAGAAAGTTATATGAAAATTTGTTTTCAAAGGTCACAAAAGTGTCATAATTGGTGGTAATAATGTTTATGCATAGAGGGCGCTTTGTCCTTAAATTCATTAGCTAAACTAACATAAGGTTATTCAATTATGTCTAGAAGGATTCTAGTTGTTGAAGACGAAGCTCCGATTCGCGAAATGCTGTGCTTTGTACTTGAACAGAAAGGTTATCAAGCAGTCGAAGCAGAAGATTATGATACTGCGGTAACCAAACTGGCTGAACCCTTCCCTGATTTAGTCTTGCTGGATTGGATGCTACCAGGTGGTAGTGGTATCAATTTTATCAAACACATGAAACGTGAAGAGTTAACTCGCAATATTCCAGTTGTGATGTTAACTGCTCGTGGTGAAGAAGAAGATAAAGTGCGTGGCTTAGAAGTGGGCGCAGATGATTACATCACGAAACCTTTTTCGCCAAAAGAATTGGTCGCACGCCTTAAAGCGGTCATTCGCCGTGTGACTCCGACAGCACTCGAAGATGTGATTGATGTACAAGGCTTGAAATTGGATCCGGTTTCTCACCGTGTTACAGCGAATGATGAGCCAGTGGATATGGGCCCAACAGAATTCAAAATGCTGCATTTCTTTATGACGCATCAAGAACGCGTTTACAGCCGTGAGCAGCTATTAAATAATGTATGGGGTACTAACGTTTACGTTGAAGATAGAACGGTCGATGTCCATATTCGTCGCTTACGCAAAGCGCTTGAAGCCGCTGACCACGATAAATTGATTCAAACAGTGCGCGGTGCGGGTTACCGTTTTTCAACGAAAGCATAAGGTCATAAGCAGCTTATCAATACCATTTCCGGAGTAATGAGTGGTTGAAAGATTAACGTGGAAAAAGCTGGCTTGGGAGCTGGCTTTTTTTTACACCCCTTGGGTGATTATAGGTTGGATATTTGGTTATATGCCGTGGTTGCTTTTAGCTGCCACGGCTTTGCAGCTTGTTTGGCACTTGCATAATCAAGTTCGTTTATCTGCTTGGTTATGGGATGAGAAGCGTTTGACGCCACCATCGGGTAGCGGCAATTGGGAATCTCTGTTTAACGGTTTATATCGTTTGCAGCAGCGTCAGCGTCGCAAACGCAAAGAGCTAACAAACTTAATCCGTCGTTTCCGCAATGGTGCAGAATCACTACCCGATGCAGTGGTGGTATTTCGTGCTGAAGGCAACATCGTATGGTGTAACAAACTGGCGCAACACCTTTTGGGTTTTCATTGGCCGGAAGACTCTGGACAACCTATTTCCAATCTTATTCGTACTCCAGACTTCATTAAGTACATCAGTAAACAAGATTTTTCTGAACCACTAGAGATGCGCTCGCCGCTCAACGTAGAGCGAATGTTAGAACTGCGTATCGTACCTTACACAGAGGGGGAGCACTTGATGGTCGTACGTGATGTCAGTCAGCTTAAGCAATTGGAAGGGATGCGCAGAAACTTCTTTGCTAACGTTTCTCATGAGCTACGTACACCAATGACGGTTTTGCAAGGCTATCTCGAGATGACGGAAGATCCTGATATGCTCGTTGGCCCAATGTGGACGAAAGCACATGGTGTTATGACTGAACAGCTTAATCGCATGAACAGTTTGGTTAATCAACTTTTGACGTTATCGAAGATCGAAGCGGCACCAATGCATGAATTGGAAGATGAAGTTAACGTACCAAGTATGTTGGAAATACTCGAGAAAGAAGCGAACAGCTTAAGCGGTGATGATCAGCATCGATTGACATTTGATGTTGATTCTACCTTACATGTTCTAGGTGATGACGATCAATTACGCAGTGCGATCTCTAACTTGGTATACAACGCAGTGAAGTACACGCCGCCAGGTGCTCATATTAATGTGCGTTGGTACCAAAGGGCTCAAGGCGCTTGCCTTGAAGTTGAAGACAGCGGAGATGGGATTGAACCGCAGCACTTACATCGATTGACGGAACGTTTTTATCGCGTTGATAAAGCGCGCTCTCGTGATACCGGAGGCAGTGGCCTCGGTCTTGCTATTGTAAAACATGCGCTTAGCCACCATGACTCTCATTTAGATATCCATAGTGAAGTTGGTGTTGGTAGTAAGTTTTCGTTCGTTCTACCAAGCCGTTTGGTGGTAAAAAAATGATTGCTGTCAGCATGCGATTTAAATCTGTAATGTTGGCTACTTTGCTATGCTCGAGTGCAGCGTTAGCACAGGATACGAAGCCATTACCGAACTACCAAAAAACAACGGGAATCGCGGGTAATTTGCTGTCTGTTGGATCTGATACATTAGCTGGAATGACGACGCTTTGGGTAGAAGAGTTCAAATCCATCTACCCAAATATTAATGCTCAGGTTCAAGCATCTGGCTCATCGACGGCTCCTCCTGCATTGACAGAGCAAACTGCTCAATTTGGTCCTATGAGTCGTTCCATGCGTTTGCGTGAAATTGAAGCATTTGAACGAGTTCACGGCTACAAACCAACGGCTTTGAGAGTCGCCATTGATGCAATCGGTATTTTTGTGCATCAAGATAACCCGATACGGGGGCTGAATTTTAATCAGCTTGATGCAATGTTCTCAGCAACGCTGCGCTGTGGCGAAAGTGAGTTCATCACAAATTGGCGTCAATTGGGTATTAAAACAGAGTGGGCAAAACGCAACTTGCAGCTCTTTGGGCGCAATTCTGTTTCTGGTACTTATGGTTATTTTAAAAGTAATGCACTGTGTGGTGGTGATTTTAAAACACGAGTAAATGAACAACCCGGTTCTGCCTCAGTTGTTCAATCTGTGGCATCGACGATCAGTGGAGTTGGTTACTCAGGTGTGGGTTATCGCGTTGCTGGGGTTCGTTTAGTGCCAATCGCAAAATCAGGCGAGCGTTATGTTAGCCCAACGCGAAAAAATATCGTGACAGGTAAGTACCCACTATCACGCTATCTTTATGTATATATTAATAAACACCCAGACTACCCATTGAGTCCAATTGAGTCTGAGTTCATCCGCTTTATATTCTCAGCTCAGGGGCAAGCTTTGGTTGCAAAGGATGGTTACGTGCCTATTACTGCAGATTTAGCGGCATACGAGTTGAAGAAAGTCGGCCTATAAGCCGACTTTTTTCGATTAAAACGTTAATTGCCACCCGACGTTATTCCAACGAACCTGCTCCTCTTCTAGATCTGCCTCTAGTAATTTATTTTGTTCCAGCCAATTATCATCAGAGCAGGTAAGTCCCCACTCATCGTCTTTTATATGCAGAGTTAACTCTGGTAGCGGGTCTTCACTTCGTTGCCCATTGACGACAATGGCAAGGCGTAAAACTTTAATCAAATTGATGATGTCAGTTTGCTTGTATAGGTTGAACTCTGGTAATTCATTGAGCTTTAGAGATTTTCGTTGAAAACGAGCCAGTGTGGCCAGGACCAGTTGCTGCTCTCTATTGAAGCCAGGTAAATTGGAATGCAAAAGAATATAGAACGAGTGTCGATGGAAGCCGCGCAAACTAATACTTAAACCAACTTCATGCAAAAGTGCGGCCCATTCTAGCAAATCGAACAGTTCACTTTTTTTCTTAATGCCAAGCTCTGAACGGATGTTACATAGCATTTCGCGTGCATGGCCTTTCACTCGTGCTGCGTGTTCAATATCAACAAGGTGTTTTTTAGCGAGATTTTCCGTTGTGCGCATGCGGATATCAGAACGAGCAAAACGTTCTTCCATCTCATAGAGCAGACCCTCTCTCAATGCGCCATCAGAAAAGAACATTTGATTGATTTTTAATGATTGGAATATGGCAGACAAAATCGCAACACCGGCAGCAAACACAGGTTTACGATCATCGGTAAGACCTGCTAAATCAATGTCATCTATCGAGTCAAATTCGCAAAGATGTTCGATTAGCTTCGTTAATCGCTTATTCGTAATTAAGCCATCTTCATAGCCAAGGCCAATTAGGACTTCTCGAATGGCTTTGATTGTGCCGGATGAACCTAGGGCAATATCCCAGCCTTTTTTCTTGTATTTATTGGCAATGGACTCGAGCTTTTGTTCTGCCGCTAGCATTGCTTTGTTGAAGTTCTTACGCGATAGTTTGCCATTGCTGAAAAACTGTTCGTTGAAACTGACGCATCCCATTTGCTTACTGTTGAGCACTTCAGGTTCAAACTCGTGGCCAATGATCATCTCAGTACTACCACCGCCAATATCCACCACTAACTTCGAGTTGGACTCTACTTGAGTATGGGCAACACCAAGATAGATAAGGCGAGCTTCTTCTTCTCCAGCAATGACTTCGATGGGAAAAGGCAGAGCATCTTTTGCTCGCTGTATGAATACGTGCGCATTGTTAGCTCGGCGCAGTGTATGAGTTGCAGCCACTCTAACATTCTCGGCTTCGAACCCTTGTAAACGCTCTGCAAACATCGCTAGGCATTCTAACCCTCGTTCCATAGCCGCATGGCTAAGATTCAACTCATCATCAAGGCCGGCAGCCAAACGGACGCGCTGTTTGTGGCGGCTGACGAGTTGTAAATCACTCCCGACCACTTTAGCGACGACCATATGAAAGCTGTTTGAGCCTAAATCAATGGCTGCAATATGACGTACATCTTGTTCAAGTCTTTGAGGCATCGTGTTTTGTTTTCTTACTTGTTTTCTATATTTTAAGATAGTCGTAGATAGCGATTTGTGAGCGAACTTTTTTACGGTTACCGCGAGGAACGTAAGTGTTACTCATCTCTTTATCTATCAACCGAGCTTTTACCGTATCAGTAAAATGGATGTTGATGATATCGATAATTCTTTGTTTCAAGCGAGGATCTCGAACTGGAGCGGTAACTTCAATACGATGGTCGATATTGCGAGTCATCCAATCTGCCGATGAGATATAAACTTGAGGATCGCCATCATTATGAGTGATTACGACGCGAGGGTGCTCTAAAAAGCGATCAACAATACTGATGATACGAATGTTCTCACTCACCCCCTCAATACCAGGCACTAAAGAGCACATGCCTCGTATAATCATGTTGATTTTTACGCCGGCATTACTTGCACCATAAAGTTTATTGACGATGCCTTTGTCGACTAAGTTATTCACTTTAATTGTGAGTGAGGACTTTTTTCCTGCTCTCGCGTTGGCTATCTCAGCATCAATCAATCGGTAGAGTTGCTTCCTAGAATTTCTTGGAGAGACAATGAGGTGTTCGAACCGAACTGGTCTGTAAGGGTTTTCAATGTAGCCAAAGACATTACGAACTTCGTTGGTTATGTCTTGATCGGCGGTAAGAAGCGCGAAGTCGGTATAGATACGAGCGGTTTTCTCGTGGAAGTTACCTGTTCCAATGTGCGCATATCGAATGATGTCACTCTCTTCACGACGACTAATAAGCAACAGTTTAGAGTGTATTTTAAGACCAGGAGTCCCAAATACGACGTGTACACCTGCATCGGTGAGAACTTTGGACCATTCGATATTGGCCTCTTCATCGAAGCGGGCTTGGAGCTCAACTACGACGGTAACGTTTTTTCCGTTGTGAACAGCATCGATCAACGAGTGCATCAAACGTGAATCTTTTGCTACCCGATAGATGTTGATCTTTATACTCAGCACTTTGGGATCAAAAGAGGCTTGGCGTACGAGTTCTGATATATGATCAAACGTGTGATACGGGTAATACAGTAGAATATCCTTGGCTCGAATTGCATCAAAGCTATTGGGGTAACCCTCAAAGTCAGCGCATTTCATCGGAGGGAGTAGCTTGTTTTCTAAGTAATCCCGGCCAACATTAGGAAAGCCAATAAAATCTTTAAAGTTATGATAGCGACTACCAGGAATTAAGCTGTCGTAATGAGATATTTTGAGCTTGTTGCACAAAAAGTCGAGCATCTCTTGTGGCATATCACGTTCATAGACAAACCGAACTGGCATTGCAGTGAGACGTTGACTTACGCCTTCTGACATTTGTTCAAGTAAGCTGTATTCTATTTCTTGACGCAGATCGTAATCAGCGTCTCGAGTCATTTTCATCGCATAGCCGTTGAGTTCATCGTAATCGAAAAAACCTTTGAACAGCTCATCTAAGCAATATCGAATAATATTATCGAGCAAGATGATCGTTTTGCGGCGCTTGCCTTTCTGCTCTGGCACCATGATAAAGCGAGGTAAGTGGTCAGTAGGGATTTCTATTAGAGCGTATTGGGATTGTTCGCCTTTTAAGATCTACGACGATATAAGCATATTCATCTTTGAGAAATTGCAATACATCTATGTCATCTTTCATTAGTAAAGGCGTAATGTGAGGCATGACATCATTACGGAAATATTTTGTTATCCAACGCTTTTGAGCATCATCGAGTTGGGTTTCATTAACTAGAAAGATCCGACGTCGTGCCATTTCACGAATCAAATCGCCGTAGAGTTCATCGAACTGATCATTAAGTTTCAGTGCTTTAGTCTGCATCTTACTTAATAGGTGTTTGGAGTTATCAGTGACCCCACGTTCTTGGTTGATCAAAATTCGACGCTTTACGTCGGCAAATCTTACTTTGTAGAACTCATCTAGATTATTAGAAAAGATGCCGAGAAATCGAATACGCTCAATTAAGGGAACCGTTTTGTCTGCGGCCTCTTGCAGAACTCGTTCATTAAAAGATAGCCAACTAAGTTCTTTTTCTATATAGAGTTTCTCAGAGCTCATAATTCTACCTAATCTAAAGTGAAGCATTCCATGCTCACGATGGAAATAAGATAAATGTGAACACTATGAGATTTTCGTTACAGATTTATTTCATTCTACACATTGCATAAGAGTTGTATTCTTTTCAGTTGTTTAATGTGATCTGTAATATAATTGTCATCTTAACGACATATTCTAGTACTAAGTCAAAAAGGGTAGAGAGATCAATGGCACAGGCCGAGTTTTCATTGCAGGAAAAAGATAAGAAACGATTGTTCAAAGATCGTTTAGTCCGATTTGCAGTGACCTCAGGAGGTGTCGGTGTTCTCGCTGCTCTCGTGCTGATCTTTGTTTACCTTGCCATGGTGATCATTCCTCTGTTTTCTGATGCAGAGATCGAAACTAACTATGCCTCTCGCGTGACTCATTCTGGTAAGCCCCTCGCAATTTCTGTTGATGATTACTCTCAAATTGCTTTTGAATTGACATCTGATGGTCAGCTACGCTTTTTATCTTTGGACGACCCTGATAAGCCAGTGCTGTATGAACAGCAAGTGGCAAAAAATCCTGTTGCTTTTTCTCAGTCAGCCCCAGGACTTGGTTGGTATGGCTTGGTGGGTGCTAATGGACAAGCCCACATCTTCAAGCCGGAATTTAACGCAACCTTACGAGAAAATACTCGCCCTCCAGAGATTATAGATCTGCAATCAAGTATGAACATGCAGCTGAGCGACACGCACGATCCTGTTACCTTATTTGCCTTTAGTGCGAATACGGACGCTTTAACGCTAGTATGGCAAACTCAGAGTGGTTTGCTTAAAGCGCGTTGGCAAGAGACGCCGGGATTGGGGATGTCTCCAACTTTTGTTGAGTTTGCTTTTTCATCGGCGTTTGATAAACCTGAACAGATGTTGCTTACGCCTGATGGGCAAACTCTGTATTTACGTACGGGCTCAGAGCTCATTGTTTTGGTTAAGCAGTTGGATAAGTTTGCTGTTCGAGAAGTGGTTGATTTAACAGAGGGGGACCAAAAGCACTCTGTGAGAACTATGGATCTTTTAGCTGGTGCGTATTCGCTTTTGGTTACTCATAATGACGGAAAAGTGTCTCAGTGGTTTGATACGTTGCAAGGTGATCAGCGAAAGTTAACCCATATTCGCGATTTCAAATTAGCGTCGGAGGTGAAGTATTTGCTTCCTGACTCTCATCGCAAAGGTTTTTATAGTTTTTACACCAATGGCACATTACAAAGTCATTACACGACAAGTGAAAAGTTAGTTCTGTTTGAACGCGCGTTTCATCAGGCTCCCGCTATTGCGGCAATGTCGAATAACGAACGCTATTTGATTACGTGGCAAAATAACGAGTTAAGTGTTACCGCGGTCGATAATCCTTATCCAGAAATCTCATTGTCTTCCTTGTGGCAAAAAGTGTGGTACGAGGGCTATCCTGAACCGGAGTTCGTGTGGCAATCGACGTCGGCAAGTGATAACTTCGAAGCAAAATTTAGTCTTGTTCCCATCGCATTTGGCACCATTAAAGCAGCGATGTTTGCGATGCTGTTTTCAGTGCCACTTGCCGTATTGGGGGCAATATACACCGCGTATTTTATGTCGCCGCGGATGCGCAGAGTCGTTAAACCATCCATTGAGCTGATGGAAGCGCTACCTACCGTTATCATAGGTTTTCTTGCTGGGCTCTGGTTTGCCCCGATTGTTGAAGATCACCTAATTACGGTGGTGGTGTTATTGTTCGTATTGCCTTTAAGTACAATGGTTATTGGTGCGTTGTGGGCCCTACTTCCTCAGGGGCTGCGCAATCAGCTTCCTAATGGTTGGCATGCGTTGGTATTAATGCCTGTTTTATTGCTACTTATCGTTCTGGGAATATGGGTTTCTCCGACGCTTGAACAGCACTTTTTGGCGGTGATATCCGACTCTTTCTTACCGATCATGGTATTGGTTTTGATCAGCGTAACGCGCTTGTGGTTGGCCTTGCGATGGGGTTTGCCGTCATACCGACGATTTTTACTATTGCAGAAGATGCGATTTTCTCCGTGCCTAAGCATTTGTCAGATGGCTCCCTTGCGCTGGGAGCGACACCTTGGCAGACCTTGATTTATGTGGTTTTGTTAACGGCGAGCCCTGGTATTTTCTCCGCCATAATGATGGGATTGGGGCGCGCGGTGGGAGAGACCATGATTGTACTAATGGCGACGGGCAACACACCATTAATGGATTGGAATATATTAGAGGGTTTGCGAAGTTTGTCGGCAACGATAGCGGTAGAGCTACCAGAATCTGAAGTGGGAAGCTCACATTATCGATTATTGTTCCTCTCTGCATTGATTTTGTTTGTCTTCACTTTCGCGGTGAATGCGTTGGCTGAGTGGGTACGTCAACGACTTAGGGATAAATATCGTGCGTTGTAATGATTTAAAGAGAGAGCGGGTGGGCAAGTGTTAAATTGGATTCGTTCTGGCGCACCTTGGATTTGGCTGACGGGTGGTGCGGTAAGTATCAGCTTACTCTCAGTTTTAGGTTTGCTGTTGCTAATTGGTTGGAAAGGTCTGACTTATTTTTGGCCTGCACCTTTGTATCAATGGAATGTTGCAGCGCTCACCCCTGTGCAAGGCGAAGTGCTGGATAAAAACTCAATACTCGTTGGTCAAATCTATGAGCGTAGTTTTGTACCTAGGAGTTATTTACCAGAAGATGCTCGAAATAAACTGGCCGATGATGAAGAGTTTGCCACGCGGCTCAACATTAAAATTGCAAATCGAGAGCTGTATCCTGCCGATTTTATTTCCGTACTAAAAATGCAATTGGATGAACCTACTACGCCAAGCGAGTGGGCGGTGATTGAGCGCAGTAGTGGCGGCTACTTCTTTGGCAAAATTGTCGCCTTTCAAGATGGACAAACACGCTACGAAAATAACATCCAGGATTTGTTGAACAACAAATTGGAAGATGCGGAAAGATTGCGCCGTGAAATTGATATGCTGGTGGATGATCAAGTGAAAGATCTGGGCTGGCAGTTGGAACAACTGCGGCTCGCTAAACGTAAGCATGAGTTAAACAACACGATCACGGACGAATTTCTAGCTGATAATAGCAAACAGAAAAATGCACTCGAACAAGAGTTGGCTAAGCTCGATGTCCAACTTGATGGCCTGAGGCTAGGGATGTCTGATTATTCCCTAATCGTTGAAGATATGATGGGAGAACAAGTTGCCATCCCCTTGAAAGACATTTTGGACTATTGGTATCCAAATACCATGTCATTGCCAGAGAAAGTGGCACATTGGGGGAAACAAGTGTGGAAGTTTCTATCAGAAGATCCTCGCGAATCTAACTCTGAAGGAGGGGTATTTCCCGCGATATTTGGCACTGTTTTTTTGGTGATCATCATGTCGATAATCGTCATGCCCCTTGGTGTTGTGGCTGCCATTTATTTGCATGAATACGCTAAAAATAACGCGTTAACCCGAATTATTCGAATTGCGGTTATAAACCTT
Source organism: Vibrio alfacsensis (assembly GCF_003544875.1). NCBI lineage: Bacteria > Pseudomonadati > Pseudomonadota > Gammaproteobacteria > Vibrionales > Vibrionaceae > Vibrio > Vibrio alfacsensis. The sequence goes on along the minus strand of NZ_CP032093.1, from coordinate 2,550,156 downwards.
GCAGGTGTTCCATCGATTGTTTATGGCGTGTTTGGTCTAGGCTTCTTTGTTTATACGATCGGAGCCTCAATCGATAACGTATTTTACGCAGAACGATTACCTGCCCCAACTTTTGGTACGCCAGGTTTGCTTTGGTCTGCCTTAACACTCGCTGTATTAACTTTGCCTGTTGTTATCGTCACGACAGAAGAGGGGCTGACCCGTATCCCTAACTCCGTGCGGCATGGTTCACTTGCGTTAGGCGCTACACAGTTTGAAACCTTATGGCGTGTTGTTTTGCCTATGGCGACCCCTGCCATTATTACCGGTTTAATCTTGGCGATTGCGCGCGCGGCAGGCGAGGTGGCACCATTGATGCTGGTGGGAGTAGTGAAGCTGGCCTCTAGTTTACCCGTTGATGGGCAATTCCCTTATGTGCATCTAGAAAGAAAATTCATGCATTTAGGTTTTCATATCTATGATGTCGGCTTTCAGACCTCGAACATCGAAGCGGCGAGACCTCTGGTTTACGCAACTTCATTCCTACTCGTGACCGTGATTGTCGGGCTAAACTTAACGGCAATTAGCATTCGAAATAATCTACGCGAGAAGTACAGAACGTTGGGACAAGATTAAGCATGTTTAACTTTGATAACACATTAGGTTATGAGCCGCCATTAGATGTGCATAACCTAACGGATGAACAAACCGCTATTTCAATTGAAAACCTAAATTTGTTTTATGGCCAGGCTCAAGCGTTGCATGATATTTCGATGCGTATCCCTCGTGGTCGAGTGACCGCGTTTATCGGCCCATCTGGTTGTGGAAAATCAACGCTTTTACGCTGTATCAATCGTATGAACGATTTGGTTGAGGGCTGTAAAGTGACCGGAAAGGTTCGCCTGCATGGTAAAAATGTTTATGATCCAAGTGTTGACGTGGCAACCTTGAGACGTCGAGTCGGTATGGTGTTCCAACGACCGAATCCATTTCCGAAATCGATCTATGAAAATGTCGTCTATGGGTTACGCTTACAGGGTATCAAAAATCGACGTAGCTTAGATGATGCGGTAGAACGCTCGTTGCGCTCTGCGGCATTGTGGGATGAAGTCAAAGATCGCCTACATGAAAATGCCTTTGGTTTATCTGGCGGGCAACAACAACGTTTAGTTATTGCCCGAGCTGTTGCTATTGAACCTGAAGTGTTGCTGCTTGATGAGCCGACCTCAGCTTTGGATCCAATATCAACTTTAACCATTGAAGAGCTTATCAACGAGCTCAAGACTCAATATACTGTAGTGATCGTCACTCATAACATGCAACAGGCAGCGCGAGTGAGTGACCATACTGCCTTTATTCATATGGGAAAATTGATCGAATACTCGGATGCAGACTCAATTTTTACCTCACCAATGAAAAAGAAAACCGAAGATTACATCACGGGGCGTTACGGTTAGCCCTAATTTTAATTAAAGGAACATCATGCATTTTGGACGCCATATCTCTGGGCAATTTAACGTTGAGCTAGAATCCATTCGTACCCATGTTTTGACCATGGGAGGATTAGTCGAACAGCAGTTGTCTTATGCTATTCAGGCTTTGAATAAAGAAGACGTTGAACTGGCGCGAAAAGTGGTGCGTGATGATCACAAAGTGAATGCGATGGAAGTCTCTATTGACGATGCTTGTACTCGTATCATTGCCAAACGCCAACCTACGGCAAAAGATCTACGTTTGATTATGGCGATCATTAAGACCATTACTGACCTTGAGCGCATTGGTGATGTAGCGACTCGTATTGCCAGAGTGGCGATTGAGAGCCCATCCTCGAAAGAACGCCAATTTCAAGTATCACTAGAGCCATTATGCCGTCAAGCTATCCAGATGCTGCACCAAGTGCTCGATGCGTTTGCACGCATGGATGTGGAAGCGGCTGCGGAAGTGCATAAATTGGATGATAAGCTGGATGCTGAATATGAAGCGGTAGTTCGTCAATTGATGACTTATATGATGGAAGACCCTAAAAATATCCCTCACATATTACAAGTTATGTGGTCTGCACGCGCAATCGAACGTGTTGGCGATCGATGCCAGAATATTTGTGAGTACATTATTTATTTTGTGAAAGGCAAAGATGTGCGCCATCTTGGTGATCAAAGCATTGATGACGCATTAAAGTAGTACTAAATACAGCGTTCGACATTTTATTGTTACAGACGAAGACCAAAACCCACAGAAAACTGTACGGCAGTGTCGGTAAAGGTGTGGGTTTTATCATCTTTGAAGATATCTAAATCCGCTCCAGCTCTCACCGAAAGCGTTGGGGTCACCTGATAAACATAGGCCCCTCCGACACTTAATCCTTTTGTGTCTCTTTTATCTTCTCTGTAAGAACCTCGATAGTCTGCCACTCCTAAACTGGCTTGAAACCCCATTTGAGGTTGGTGTGCAAACATATGCTGAAAACCAAGGCGATAAGCATCTATCGTTTCATCGAAGTTGCCACTAGTATAAGTGACTTGAGAGTAATCAAAATAGAGTGCGTCAAAGCCGGCAATGTCATTGGTGCCGATTTGGATGCCAGCCCCACGAAATGAACCAACTTTCACTTCTGGAGAGATAAATAACCCTGAGGCTTGTGCAGACAGCGGGGCAAGAACAAGTAAGAAAAGAGTAAATTTGAGTTGCATATAATAACCTAAATAGGCGCCATCCTTGGCTATGGACTTATAAGATAGATTTTTACTTAAACGTGAATTGCACGCCTACACCGCCAGCGACTTCAGAAGATGAATATTTACCTGATGACTCGTAATGGAATGTACCTGATAAACTCACTTGATCCGTTAACCCATAAGCTCCACCTATAGCTACGGCTTCTTTACTACCTGCAAATCCGACACCTGCACCAATAGCCAGTTCTCCATTTGTTGCATACGGACGAGCATTAGTAACCGCATGCAAACTTGCACGAATTCCATCCATTTGCTCCGCTTGCTCATTCAAACGGTAATCGTATTCCATCGCAAGATTTTCAAGATTGTTTAAGCGATCATCCGTCGGATTATTTTCAATTGGATTTGATGGCAATTGAGGTGTTGGGCGCTCTGGAATACTTGGAATACCGTTATCTTTTTCCGGCAAGGTTGGCTGCTCCGGTGCGGCCTCAATTGGTGGTGTAGGTGACTGATCTGGATGTGGACGCTCTGGAATACTTGGAATACCGTTATCTTTTTCCGGCAAGGTTGGCTGCTCCGGTGCGGCCTCAATTGGCGGTGTAGGTGACTGATCTGGATGTGGACGCTCTGGAATACTTGGAATACCGTTATCTTTTTCCGGCAGAGTTGGTTGCTCCGGTACGGCTTCAATTGGTGGTGTCGGTGATCGGTCTGGGTGTGGACGGTCAGAGGTAATTGCAGCAAAGGAACTAAATGAAGCTAATAGGGTACAAGCAGCGGTCAACTTCGCAATGTTGTGTGTCATGTATGAACTCTCAATAAGTAAACGAAAAACAGTATCCATACTGTGAGTTATCGCTTTTTGAATATCCCTTAAAAGCAGGGCTATCTTATTGAGAAATGTAATATATGACTAAATGGCAGTCGTTATCTCAATGATAACTATCACTTATCACTTATCACTTATCACTTTGCTGCTTTAATCCTTGTTTGATTAGATTTACTAACCAGCTTACTAAAGGACTATTTCGATTTCGAACATGCATATGAGCATGAACGGATTTCGTCTGTTGTTGACTATCAATGGTTATATCTAGCGCTCTTAAGCCAGGGTATTGTTCCACAGGAAATAGATTTGAGTGGGGTAAATACATATCAGTATGTCTCACCACATCAAGTATCGCAGTGACCATTTCTGAGCGAAACCCAATGGTATGTTCGATGCCCATCTCTGTAAGTAATTCAGAGGCATAGCTGAATTTGTCATTCCATCCTGGAGAAATCAGAGAGGCAATAGGGTAACCAGCGAGATCTTTCGGTTCGACAAGGGGCTTGGTAATGGGATGATCGTTACGAACAATAATTCTTCCTTTCAAGTCGAGCAGTTTAGGGGTGTAAATCTCTTTATTGGACAGAATTAACTCATAGTTTACGCCGAGTAAAATTTCACCTTTTAAAATTTCTTCGATAGTACTATTGGACCAACTTACCAATTCCAATTGTGCATTTGGTGCTAAAGCTTGCAGTTGTTTGAAGAGAAAGCCTGGGAGGCATGTCATGGTGATAGGAGCAAGTGCAATACGAATCTTATTGTTGATTTCTGCTGGATCAAACTGGTGTGATCGATTGATTGCTCCAGATAAGCCATCTAGGTGAGGCTTAATGCCACTATTAAGTGATTCAGCAAAAGGAGTCGGCTCAAGACCTGTTTTGACCTTAACAAACAACTCATCGTTAAAATGGTTCCGCAGTTTTTGCAATGATTGGCTTATTGCAGGCTGAGAAACAAACAAGCGTTGCGATGCTTTGCGCATATTTTTTTCTTGCATTAGAACCACAAAGGTTCTCAATAAGTTTAAATCTAAGGTGTTGTACAGGTCTTTTGCCATGAATAATCTCTAATACTTATCGGGAACAAATGTTTGGTCTTCGATAGGTGCTCGAATGTAACCGTCTTTGTTCAGTTCTGGTAACGCTATTGGCGGATACTCAATTTCTTGATATTCAATGTGACTGAGTAGGTGGCTAATGCAATTGAGTCGAGCTTTCTTTTTATCATCAGAGGGCACAACCCACCAAGGACAGTTTTTCGTATCTGTGTACGCAAACATCTTATCTTTGGCTTCGGAGTATTCTGCCCAGCGATTGCGTGATTCTAGATCCATTGGACTGAACTTCCAGCGTTTGATTGGTGTATGAATGCGTTCGAGAAAACGCTTCTCTTGCTCTTCATCAGAGACTGAAAACCAGTACTTAATGAGAATGATGCCAGAGCGCTGCAGCATACGCTCGAATTCAGGACAAGAGCGGAGAAACTCTTCATATTGGTCTGGAGTGCAAAAGCCCATGACGTTCTCTACGCCTGCTCGGTTATACCAACTGCGGTCAAATAGAACAATTTCTCCAGCGGCGGGTAGATGGGCCACATAGCGCTGAAAGTACCATTGGGTTTTTTCTTTTTCAGTGGGGGCTGGGAGTGCGGCGATGCGGCATACGCGAGGATTGAGTTTTTCAGTAATGCGTTTGATAACACCACCTTTTCCAGCAGCGTCTCTACCCTCGAATAGAATCACTACTTTTAAGCCTTTGTGTTTCACCCACTCTTGTAGCTTCACCAACTCAATTTGCAGCTGTTCTAGCGCGTCTTCATATTCCTTTTTGCTTAGTTTTGCCATTAGTGAACCTCCTTCCTTAGTTATCAATATGTTAGCACTTGATAGTCAAAGAGGGAGGCTCGTGATGTTTATTTGAGAGCTGTTACCATGTTTGCAATGGCTTCTTGGCTAGTGATTGGGATAACAAAGTCATCGATATCCGCCGCGCCCATTTTGCTTTGACCAGAGGTGAATGTCATGTGACTAGGACGAGTGGTTTTTCCAGACAAGTGCACTTCCGTCACCTGAGTTTGTTCAATCAACTGGCTTACGTTATCGGCGTTTATTCCCGCTCCGGCCATGATCGCAATACGACCTTTCGCTTTCGCTACTAATACTGTAAGCACATCGATACCTTGTGGAGCTGATGCAGCTAACCCCGATGTTAAAATGCGCTCGCAGCCGAGGCTGATGATTTCTTCAAGCGCTTTTTCTGCGTCACGGCATTGGTCAAATGCTCGGTGGAATGTCACTCCTAATCCAAGCGCTTGGGCAAATTCACACAGCGCTGTTGCATAAGGCATATGAATGTCGCCGTCTTGAGTCAATACCCCAAAAACGACACCGTTCAAACCTGCTTGGTGTGCAGCTTCAATATCCCAACGCATCATTTCTATTTCTTCTTCGCTGTAGAAAAAGTCACCTTGGCGTGGACGAATCATCGCGTAGACCGGAACGGAAGAAAGCTTAGCGGCTTGCTGCATAAATCCATAGCTTGGAGTTAAGCCGCCTAAAGCCAGGGAGGAGCATAATTCGATACGCGTTGCGCCACCGGCAATGGCATTGTGCAGGGATTCAATGTTATCGATACAGACTTCGAGTTGAGTGTTCACGTGTTTGTCCTGAATTATTGTAATTAGAACAAATACTAGCAGGACGAAAGAGCAGAATCTCCATCAGAGGTAGGAGAAATAGAGGTAAATTTTTGAATCTTGCTTGCCTCTTTTCCTTGTCAAAATGGAGATAAAAAAAGCCCAGAGGAATACTCTGGGCTTTTTTATGACTTTACTTAGACTGATTGGCGTTTGCGGTTTTTCCGCGATAGCTTTTGCTTTATATATACATCCAACCAACTCGCCCGTTGAGCTTGGGCGGCAGTGTCTATTACTTGCTTAGGTCGTCTGCGTGCTCAGATAGGAACGCTGCAACACCTTTTGGCGATGCGTCCATACCAGCTTTACCTTCTTCCCATTGTGCAGGACATACTTCGCCGTGCTTTTGGTGGAAGTTTAGTGCATCAACCATGCGTAGCATTTCATCGATGTTACGGCCTAGTGGCAGGTCGTTAACTACTTGGTGACGTACAAGACCATCTTCGTCGATTAGGAAAGAACCACGGAAAGCAACGCCCGCTTCTGGGTGCTCTACGTCGTAAGCTTTACAAATTTCGTGCTTAACGTCAGCGATTAGAGGGTACTTAACTTGACCAATACCGCCATTCTCAACTGGCGTGTTGCGCCATGCGTTGTGAGAGAATTGAGAATCGATTGAAACACCGATTACTTCAACGCCTTTCGCTTGGAAATCTTCGAAACGGTTGTCGAATGCGATTAGTTCAGATGGGCAAACGAACGTGAAATCTAGTGGGTAGAAGAAAACAACCGCTTTCTTACCTTTAGTGAACTCAGCAAAGTTGAAGTTTTCAATGATTTCACCGTTACCTAGAACAGCTGCAGCAGTAAAATCAGGGGCTTGACGACCTACTAGTACCATTTTTTGCTCCTAAAATTATGGTTTGCTCCAAACCGCTTTTAGTTATTTCGGTTCGGTCCGTGTTTGTGCGAGACAAACTATAGTACAGATTGTAGTATTGAAAAAAGCGAAATAAATAGATTGAGTTAATCGAAAAAAGCGATAAAGCCAAAACTATTATCTCGATCACTAGAACAGCAATAGATACCAATAGAATTATGAATAAATGGCCTAGCTTGAAGCAGTTACACTATTTGGTCACTTTGCACGAAACGCGACATTTTTGCGATGCGGCTGAGCGTTGTTTTGTCAGTCAATCTACGTTGAGCAAAGGGATCCAAAATCTTGAAGAGTTGATTGGTTGCCCGCTTTACGAAAAGAAAGATAAAAAGAGTCCACTGGTTTTTACCCAAGCTGGTGAATTGGTGGTGCAGCAAGGTCGCGAATTACTCGCGAAAGGACAAGATTTGGTTGAGCTTGGCCGTTTGTGCCAAGGTGATGACATGGAAGGTCAGCTAAAGGTGGGGTGTATTCCTACTATTGCGCCTTTTTTACTCTGCGACCTGGTTCAAGAGGTGAATTACCGCTTTCCTCAACTGAATTTATTGTTGCGAGAAGATACCACGACGAATTTGTTGCAGGCGTTGCGTCATGGTGAGTTAGATGTGCTGATTTTGGCACTGCCCGTAGAAATCGATGGGATGGAAAGTCGAGTGGTGGGGCAAGATCCATTCCGCATGGTAATCAGTGCAAATCAAGCGGATTCTGTCCCAGTGCCTATTCGTTATGCTGATCTTCCCAATGAATCGGTTTTTTTATTAGAGAAAGAACATTGTCTAACAGAGCATGCGGTATCGGCATGCAAGTTAACCGATAAAGAGAAGATCAATCCATTTACCGCAACCAGTTTGCATACGTTGGTTCAGATGGTCGCGAATGGTTTAGGTACCACGTTTATCCCGCAAATGGCCATTGATCACGGCTTGTTGCATAACCAGAATCTGGTTGTCATTGACCCTCCTGGTCAGCAAGCGTATCGCAATATTGGTTTAGTGTGGCGTCCAAGTTCGTCACGCTCCAACACTTTTAATCAATTGGCAGATCTCGTTTCCGAATTGCTATAGCGATTAGTATTAGCCTGTATAACCTCAATGTAACTTAAAAAGCACACTGTAAAAAGTGTGCTTTTTAGCATTTTATTCTGCCCGTGAACTTTGACTTGTAAAATTTCACAGACAAACATTCATGAAGCTTTCATAAAATAGTGAAATTTCACAATGTTAATTTTACACGTCTCGGTCTCGAAAGCGTTTGAGTTGCGTTTGACTTCCTTATGCTAGCCCTTGTGAATACAAGGGATTTTTCCTCGCCTTACTATTAATACACCTGTTTGAATTCGAAAAATATCTGAAAAATACATGTAATTAAATTACGTAATTAATTACAAATACACATCAAAAATCAAACACTTGTTTGATTCCGGATAAAACTTCAAATTTAACGTTTTGTTTACTTTGGGGTTTCGCTTAAACCTCTGTTGGGTTAGCTTAATTAAAGGCTTGTAAGACTTATGTCTAGATTGAAAAAGTAACTTAGGTTGCGCAAGGTATAGACATAACGAAGCGAACTGAACACCAAATCAAAGGATGTAATTTGTTGTTCATAACTTACAAATGTAGCTTTAGGCTGACTGCCCAAGATGGATAAAGCACGTTAAGGATGAATGATTATGCTTGCTCAGACAGAACAAAAAACACAACAACTAAAGCAAACCCAAGGCATGCTTGAGGTGAATGGAGTCGTTGCTCCTGAACATCAAGCTATTTTCCCTGTTGAAGCCCAAACCTTTTTATCTCTACTGTGTGAAAAATTTGCCGGACGTGTTGAACAGTTGCTGGAAGCACGAGAAGAGAAGCAAGCACGCATCGATGCAGGTGAACTACCAGACTTTCTACCAGAGACACAAGATATTCGTGAAGGAAGTTGGAAGATCCTTGGGATTCCGCAAGATCTGCAAGATCGCCGAGTGGAGATTACCGGACCAACCGATCGTAAGATGGTGATTAACGCACTGAACGCGAATGTAAAAGTGTTCATGGCAGACTTCGAAGATTCGATGTCTCCAGCGTGGAGTAAAGTTCTGGATGGTCAAATCAACCTGCGCGATGCTGTTAATGGCACCATCAGTTACACCAATCCTGGCAATGGTAAACACTATCAGCTGGCAGAAGACCCAGCGGTGTTGATCTGCCGTGTTCGCGGACTGCATCTCAACGAAAAACACGTCACGTGGCACGGTCAGATCATTCCAGGTGCGCTATTTGATTTTGCTCTGTACTTCTACAACAACTATAAAGCGCTACTGAAAAAGGGAAGTGGGCCGTATTTCTACATTCCAAAACTGCAATCGCATCATGAAGCGAAGTGGTGGAGTGAAGTGTTCCATTTCACCGAAGAGTATTTTGGTTTGGATACGGGCACCATCAAAGCCACTGTATTGATTGAAACCTTACCAGCCGTATTTGAAATGGACGAGATTCTGTTCTCACTGAAAGAACACATCGTTGGTTTGAACTGTGGTCGCTGGGATTACATCTTTAGCTACATCAAAACACTGAAAAACCATCCAGATCGCGTACTTCCGGATCGCCAAGTGGTGACTATGGACAAGCCATTTCTCAACGCTTACTCAAGATTGTTGGTGCGTACTTGTCATAAACGTGGTGCATTTGCGATGGGTGGCATGGCAGCCTTTATTCCAGCTAAAGACCCACAAGAAAACCAAAAAGTACTGGATAAGATTCATAACGATAAATCGCTAGAAGCCAACAATGGTCACGACGGAACTTGGGTTGCTCACCCAGGGTTGGCAGATACTGCAATGGAAGTGTTCAGCGCCACTCTGGGGCAGCGTACCAACCAATTGGACGTGAGTCGTGCAGAGGATGCACCAATCACCGCCGCAGAGCTACTTGAACCGTGCGAAGGTGAACGTTCAGAAGAGGGCATGCGCCATAACATCCGCGTTGCGCTGCAATACATCGAAGCTTGGATCTCTGGCAATGGTTGTGTGCCGATTTATGGACTGATGGAAGACGCAGCAACGGCAGAAATCTCACGCGCTTCGATCTGGCAATGGATTCAACACGGCAAGTCGCTCGACAACGGATTGAAGGTCACTAAAGAGCTGTTCGAGCTGTATCTGAAAGAAGAGATTGAAATAGTGAAGCAAGAAATTGGCGAGCAGCGCTATCAAGCAGGTCGATTTGAAGAAGCGGCAGACTTGATGGCAAGGCTCACCACCAGTGATGAACTGACCAACTTTTTAACCATTCCAGGTTACGACTACTTGGATTAACCCAAAGATTTAGAACACTAATTTACTTAACTAATACATGTTTATTTAACCAATACGTGAAAGATTCGAGGCAGATAAGGATGTACTGTCTGAGAACGGAAAACTCAACGCACATGCACAAGTGCACATTATAAGAGGGATAGACCAATGACTAACTTAACTCGCCGCCAACAAATTGAAGCTTTGGAAAAAGATTGGGCAACCAACCCACGCTGGAAAAACGTAAAGCGTACTTACACAGCAGAAGAAGTGGTAGAACTGCGTGGTTCTATGGTGCCAGCGAACACAATCGCACAACGTGGTGCTGACAAACTTTGGTCACTGGTCAACGGTAGCTCAAAGAAAGGCTACGTAAACTGTCTTGGTGCACTGACGGGTGGTCAAGCCGTACAGCAAGCGAAAGCGGGTATTGAAGCGATTTACCTGTCAGGTTGGCAGGTAGCAGCGGACAACAACACCGCTTCGACGATGTACCCAGACCAATCTCTATACCCAGTAGACTCTGTACCATCGGTAGTAAAGCGCATCAATAACTCATTCCGCCGCGCAGACCAAATCCAGTGGTCAGCGGGTAAGTCGCCAGAAGACGAAGGCGGTATTGATTACTTCCTACCAATTGTAGCGGATGCAGAAGCCGGTTTTGGTGGTGTACTTAACGCTTACGAGCTAATGAAATCGATGATCGACGCAGGTGCGGCGGGTGTTCACTTTGAAGACCAACTGGCATCCGTGAAGAAGTGTGGTCACATGGGCGGTAAAGTACTGGTTCCAACTCAAGAAGCAGTGCAAAAACTGGTCGCGGCTCGCCTAGCAGCGGACGTTGCTGGCACGACAACGCTGGTTATTGCGCGTACCGATGCAAACGCAGCAGACTTGCTAACGTCTGATTGCGACCCGTACGATAAAGATTTTATTCAAGGAGAGCGTACACCAGAGGGTTTCTACCGTGTTCGTGCAGGTATCGACCAAGCTATCTCTCGTGGTCTGGCTTACGCGCCATATGCGGACCTTATTTGGTGTGAGACAGCGACGCCTTGCCTAGAAGAAGCGCGTAAGTTTGCAGAAGCGATTCATGCAGAGTACCCAGACCAACTGTTGGCATACAACTGCTCGCCTTCATTCAACTGGGAGAAAAACCTAGACGCAGAAACCATTGCTAAGTTCCAACAAGAGCTTGCAGATATGGGCTACAAGTACCAGTTCATCACGCTAGCAGGCATCCACAACATGTGGTTCAACATGTTCGAACTGGCACACGCTTACGCACAAGGTGAGGGTATGCGTCATTACGTTGAGAAAGTTCAGCGTCCTGAGTTTGAAGCGGCAGAGAAAGGCTACACATTCGTAGCGCACCAGCAAGAGGTAGGTACGGGGTACTTCGACAGAATGACCAACACCATCCAAGGCGGGCAATCTTCAGTAACGGCCCTGACAGGCTCTACCGAAGAAGACCAATTCTAAACGGGTTGATGGCAAGATAAGCGCTCTGATTTAGAACGATAAATCTTGTCACTCAGAGCTGCTAGTTCGTATATGCAGAGCCGTTAGCTAGTATATAGAGAGCTATTAGCGATTATATTTAGAGCGGTTAACTACCCTATAGTTAGCCGCTTTTTTTGTTTGCCCCAGTCAGAATTGATAATGGCTGTTGAATTACTCGTTGGGCTCTATTTCTTCTGGCTCAACTTCTTCTTGCAATTCTAGCAAGTTAATCGCGATGGTGACGAAGTCAGTGTCTGTAATGATGCCGACTAAGTTGCCTTTGCTGACGACTGGCAAGCAACCCACCTTGTGTTTTTGCATATAAATGGCGCTTTCTTTCAGTCCCGCTCTTGGTTCTGCGGTCATGATGTTGGTGTGCATGACATCGTTGAGTGGGGCATCGAGTGTAAATGAGAATTCGTCTTTTTCGGTATGTAAACTCGATTCTTTGGCCGCGAGAATATCACGATGTGTTACCAAACCTTGTAAGTGCTTGTTTATATCGACGACAGGAATGTGCCGAATATCGAGTGCTTCCATCATGCTTTGAGCGTCACGCAACGTATTGGTACTCAATAGCGTATGAGGGTTGCGTGTCATCATGTCTTCAACCTTGATCATAGAGACCTCCAGAGGCGTTGTCCTTTACCTAAATATAGAGAAAATTTTGACCTATAACTGGGACCTAACTCGTTTTCGCCAATAAATAAAAGTTAATAGACGGAGATCAATTTGAGCGGTTAATGAGCGGTTTGTTTACATAAAACAGGTGAGTACAAGCGGACAAAAACGAAAGGACAGTAGAGATACACGCGATGTAAGCGCTATCATAAATAACCAAAGCTAAGGCGCTGAAACCTTAGCTTTGGTTACTCTTAACTCTGTCTAAAATGAACACAGATAAGACCATAGGCTTTTGCGTCGACACATCGGCCAATAAAGTTCTTGTTAGGGAGGTTTACAGCACACAAGCGCGGAACTTGCTTTAGCTTACACGCATTTTGTAACGCTTTTAACGTCTCTTGATCAGAGCTTGCTAACGTATTGGCAGAAAAAGAAATAATGGCGGCGCTGAATAGCGTAATTAACATCTTCATACTTACCTCAAAAATTCAAACATAGAGCAAATTGCTCTTAGTCAAGATAGTCTAAAAGTAAAGTTACTGAGTAATTTGATAATAATAAGGTCTGCCGATTTATATCGACATGTCGTGGGACAATACGCTCTTCATGTTTTATTACACTCTTAGTCAGCGCTTTTACCGTTAATCAAAGGGGATTTGCTTGCTATTGCAGCATGTAAACATATACTAGTCTGCTGCGAAAAACTCGTCGCAATTTTATCGTCGTCTTTGACGTGATTTGACCAATAGATAAGACAAGTAACATGCAAGTATCAGATTTCCATTTCGACCTTCCAGATGAACTCATCGCTCGTTACCCTCAACCAGAGCGTACCGCTAGCCGATTGCTGCAAATGGACGGCAATACTGGCGAGCTAGTGGATGGCACATTTACGGATGTGTTGGACCATATTCAAGCCGGTGACCTCGTGGTTTTCAATAATACCCGCGTTATCCCAGCTCGTATGTTTGGTCGCAAAGAATCAGGCGGTAAACTTGAAGTGCTGGTTGAGCGAATGCTCGATGAAAAAAGCATTTTAGCGCATGTACGCTGCTCTAAATCACCAAAACCTGGCTCGAGAGTGATTGTCGGTGAAAACGATGAATATTCGGCTGAGATGGTGGCTCGTCATGATGCACTGTTTGAGTTGAAGTTTAACTCTGATAAGACGGTTCTGGAAATATTGGAAGAAATTGGCCATATGCCACTCCCACCATATATTGACCGCCCAGATGAAGACGCAGATAAAGAGCGTTACCAAACGGTTTATAACCAAAAACCAGGTGCGGTAGCGGCACCAACAGCAGGCCTACATTTTGATGATGTACTGCTAGAAAAAATTAAAGCGAAAGGTGCAGAGTTTGCTTATGTCACTTTGCACGTTGGCGCAGGCACATTCCAGCCGGTAAAAGTGGATAATATTAATGATCACCACATGCATGCGGAGTACGTTGAAGTGCCGCAAGAAGTGGTAGACGCAGTCACTGCAACCAAAGCTCGCGGTGGTCGAGTGATCGCTGTTGGCACGACATCGGTGCGTTCTTTAGAAAGTGCAGCACAAGATGCACTAAAGAAAGGCACTGAGCTTGTCCCATTCTTTGGTGATACTGAGATCTTTATCTTCCCTGGTTACGAGTACCAGCTGGTGGACTGCTTGATCACTAACTTCCATTTACCAGAATCAACCTTGATTATGTTGGTGAGTGCATTTGCAGGTTACGAGAACACCATGAACGCTTATAAGCATGCGGTAGAAAATCATTACCGTTTCTTCTCATATGGTGATTCAATGTTTATCAAGAAAAAAACGAACTAACGGTATTTTATGCGTTAATAGCGAGTTAAATGTGCCTACTTACGTTGGTAAGCGCAGCTCTTGCTCTTCAGCGGTAATATTGTGTTAGTTAGTTTTTTAAATGTTTACGAGTGCTAGCAGTAAGCTAGGAAATAAAACAGAGTGTCTGTTTTGTCTCTCGCATGGAAAAGCGACCGCTCCTTAAAGTGGGGATTTATCCCCGGATACACAGTCAGACTGTTTCTCTGACACCCGGAGGCATCGTGAAATTAAAATTCGATCTTAAGAAGAAAAACGGCAATGCGCGTCGTGGTCAACTGACTTTCGAACGCGGCACAGTTCAAACACCTGCTTTTATGCCAGTTGGTACATACGGTACGGTTAAAGGCATGACACCAGAAGAAGTGAAAGGTACTGGCGCAGAGATTCTGCTTGGTAACACTTTCCACCTATGGTTGCGTCCTGGCCAAGAAGTAATGAAAATGCATGGCGATCTGCATGATTTCATGAACTGGCATGGTCCAATTCTTACCGATTCAGGCGGTTTCCAAGTATTCAGCCTAGGTAAAATGCGTACTATTACCGAGCAAGGTGTTCATTTCCGCAACCCTGTAAACGGTGACAAAATTTTCATGGACGCAGAAAAGTCGATGGAAATCCAAAAAGACCTAGGTTCTGACATTGTAATGATCTTCGATGAGTGTACGCCATACCCTGCGACGCACGACGAAGCGAAAAAATCGATGGAAATGTCTCTACGTTGGGCTCAACGTTCACGTGACCACTTCGATAAACTAGAAAACCCGAACAACCTGTTTGGTATCGTTCAAGGTGGTGTTTACGAAGACCTACGTGACGTATCGGTTAAAGGTCTGACTGAAATCGGTTTTGATGGTTATGCCGTCGGTGGCCTAGCAGTAGGTGAGCCTAAAGAAGACATGCACCGTATTCTAGAGCACACTTGTCCTCAACTACCTGAAGACAAGCCTCGCTACCTAATGGGCGTGGGTAAACCAGAAGACTTGGTTGAGGGTGTTCGCCGTGGTATCGACATGTTTGACTGTGTAATGCCAACGCGTAATGCACGTAATGGTCACCTATTTGTGACTGGTGGTGTGATCAAGATCCGTAATGCGAAACATAAAACGGATACAACACCATTAGATCCGCACTGTGACTGTTACACTTGTCAAAACTACAGTAAGTCATACCTTCACCACCTAGAGCGTTGTAACGAAATCCTAGGTGCTCGTCTGAATACTATCCATAACTTACGCTACTACCAGCGTTTAATGGAGAGCATTCGTAAGGCGATTGATGAAGATCGTTTCGATGAGTTCGTACAAGAGTTTTACGCTCGTCGTGACCGCGAAGTTCCGCCACTAGGCGAAGCATAAAAAAATTAAAGCCTTTGGCATGTCGCCAGAGGCTTTTGCTAATAAAGTAGGCAAACGCACAGTTTTTTTGAGAGAGCGATCTCTATTAGCTGTTCTCAGACTTGAATCTCAATCGCGAATGCCCAACTTGTTGGATTATCAATAAAATATAATGAGGATGTTTTAATGTTTATTTCTCAAGCTCACGCAGCAGCTGAAGGCGCACCAGCAGGTGGCGGTTTTGAAATGCTAATCATGCTAGGCATGTTCGCGGTGATCTTCTACTTCATGATCTACCGTCCACAAGCTAAGCGTGTAAAAGAGCACAAGAGCCTAATGGCTTCTATGGGCAAAGGTGATGAAGTTCTTACCAGTGGTGGTCTAGTGGGTAAAATCACTAAGATTACAGAAGATAACGACTACATCTCAATTGAGCTAAATGCAAACAATGAAGTTGTGATCAAAAAAGATTTCATTACTGCAGTGCTACCAAAAGGTACGCTTAAGTCTCTATAAAACAGCCAAAGGATCCTCGCTGTGCTAAACCGTTACCCTCTATGGAAGTATTTGATGGTATTTTTTGCCATCATCACCGCCGCGTTATACGCGCTTCCAAATATCTACGGTGAAGATCCGGCTGTTCAAGTTACAGGGGCGCGTGGCGCCTCTGTAGATATGTCAACGCTGGATGCTGTCACTAAAGCTCTTGATAAAGAGCACCTTTCTCATAAATCCATTGCTCTCGAAAATGGATCAATCCTTGTTCGCTTCAATGACACTGATACACAGATCAGTGCACGCGATATTATCAGCGAAGCGCTTGGCAAAGATAAAATCGTTGCCCTCAACCTAGCACCATCGACACCACATTGGTTAGAAGCGATCGGTGCATCGCCACTTAAGTTAGGTCTTGACCTACGTGGTGGTGTTCACTTCTTGATGGAAGTGGACATGGATGCCGCAATGGAGAAGTTGGTCGGCCAACAAGAAGAAGCATTCCGTAGTGAACTTCGTGAAGCGAAAGTTCGTTACCGTGCTATTCGCCCATCGGGTCAAGATGGCGTGGAAATCTTGTTGCGCAATGAAGAGCAACTTGCCGAAGCAAAAGCAACGTTAGAAAAGAATCACCCGGACATGAATTTTGTCGAGTCTGATTCTGACGGTCGTTACGCTCTTGTCGCCACTTTTACTGAGCAACGTTTACAAGAGATCCGTAACTACGCGGTTGAACAAAACATCACGATTCTGCGTAACCGTGTGAATGAACTGGGTGTTGCTGAGCCATTGGTTCAACGTCAAGGTGCAAGCCGAATTGTCGTTGAACTTCCTGGTGTTCAGGATACCGCTCGTGCAAAAGAAATTCTTGGCGCGACAGCGACACTTGAGTTTCGTGAAGTCGATGATAAAGCTGATTTAGCGGCGGCGGCAAGTGGCCGAGCTCCTGCGGGCAGTGAAATCAAAATGGACCGTGATGGTCGTCCAGTCGTACTTAAGAAACGCATTATTCTTGGTGGTCAAAGCATCACAGATGCAAGCTCAAGTGTTGATGAATACGGTCGTCCACAAGTTAACATCTCGCTAGACAGCGAAGGTGGTAATAAGATGTCTGCGTTCTCTAAAAAGAACATCGGTAAGCTAATGGCAACCGTGTTTGCAGAGTACAAAGACAGTGGCCGCCGTACACCAGAAGGCAAAGTTATTCTTGATAAATACGAAGAAGTCATCAACCAAGCAACGATTCAGTCTGCTCTTGGTCGTAACTTCCGTATTACCGGTATTGACTCTGCAGCAGAAGCACACAACTTAGCACTTCTACTGCGTGCTGGTGCGCTTATTGCACCTATCTCTATCGTTGAAGAGCGCACCATTGGTCCATCAATGGGTCAACAAAACATCGATATGGGTATTCAAGCATGTATCTGGGGTATGGTTGCGGTAATGATCTTTACCCTGCTTTACTACCGTGGTTTTGGCTTGATCGCGAACGTGGCACTAATGGCAAACTTAGTGCTTATCATCGGTATTATGTCGATGATTCCAGGTGCAACGATGACCTTGCCAGGTATTGCCGGTATCGTATTAACGGTTGGTATGGCAGTCGATGCGAACGTGTTGATATTTGAACGTATTCGAGAAGAACTTCGCGAGGGTCGTAGCCCTCAACAGGCGATTCATCAAGGCTACGCGAACGCGTTCAGTACTATCGCCGACGCGAACATCACCACACTGATCACGGCAATTATTCTATTTGCTGTGGGTACAGGTGCGGTGAAAGGTTTCGCGGTAACACTATCTATCGGTATCTTGACCTCTATGTTCACCGCAATCATTGGTACACGTTGTATCGTGAACTTGGTGTACGGCGGCAAGCGCGTTAAGAAATTGTCGATCTAAGGCTGGGAATTATTATGTTTCAAATTCTAAAAGCAGAGAACACGATCGACTTTATGCGTTGGTCGAAAGTTGCATTCGCATTTTCGATGGTCATGATCGCTGCATCTATCTTTACGCTTTCAACCAAATGGTTGAATTGGGGTCTAGACTTCACGGGCGGCACGCTTATCGAGGTTGGTTTTGAACAACCAGCAAACCTTGAAGAGATCCGTGGTGCGCTAGATGCGAAAGGTTATGGCGATGCAACCGTACAAAACTTCGGTAGTGCTCGTGATGTGATGGTACGTCTTCGTCCTCGTGATGACATCTCTGGTGAAACTCTGGGTAACCAGATCATTGGTGCAATCAAAGAGGGGACAGGTGAAAGCGTAGAAATGCGTCGTATCGAGTTTGTTGGTCCAAACGTAGGTGATGAACTAACAGAAGCGGGTGGCTTGGCAATTCTTGTGTCACTGATCTGTATCTTGATCTACGTATCGATGCGATTCGAATGGCGTCTTGCAGCTGGTGCGGTAATGGCATTGGCTCACGACATCATCATCACTCTCGGTATCTTCTCATTGTTTCAAATTGAAGTTGACCTAACCATCGTTGCTGCACTATTGACGGTTGTCGGTTACTCACTCAACGATACCATCGTCGTATTCGACCGTATCCGTGAAAACTTCCGTAAGATGCGTAAAGGTGACTCTATTGAGGTGATTAACAGTGCGATCACGCAAACGCTGAGTCGTACATTGATTACTTCAGGTACGACCCTGTTCGTAGTTATCGCTCTGTTTACGCAAGGCGGTGCGATGATCCATGGTTTTGCGACGGCGCTATTGCTTGGTATCACCGTTGGTACTTACTCTTCTATTTACGTTGCGTCAGCACTGTCTCTAAAACTGGGTATCCAGAAAGAACACTTGATGCCACCACAAGTAGAAAAAGAAGGTGCAGAATTCGACGAGATGCCATAAGGCAACTTGAGAAGTTAATAATAAAAACCGCTGAGTATTCAGCGGTTTTTTTATACCCCAGTTTCTTGCCTTAGAGTTTTCTTACCAATGTATATCCTTTGTATCCTTTCAAAGAAACGCGCTACAAAGTAACGAAAATTAGACATAAAAAAAGCCCCGCTCAATGAGTGGGGCTTTCTTAAAAGTTCATCAGCGTGATGAATTAAGTATGATTTGAAACCTTACTTAAGGATCGCGCTATTACCGTTTTCACGGATGTGCTTAAGCATTGACTTAACACCACGAGCACTTGAAGCAACAATGTTACCAGAACTCATGTAGTCAGTACCGCCAGCAAAGTCAGTTACGATAGCGCCAGCTTCACGAGCGATTAGCTCACCCGCAGCCATATCCCAAGGTTTTAGACCTAGCTCGAAGTAACCATCAACGCGACCTGCAGCAACGTAACATAGGTCAAGAGCAGCAGAACCACTGCGACGGAAGTCTGAACATTCAGAAAATAGAGAACCAACGATCTTGATGTAAGATTCAGCGTGTTGTTTCTGTTTGAATGGGAAACCAGTCGCTAGAACAGTACCTTGTAGATCTTTAAGTTGAGCTACACGGATACGAGCGTTGTTTAGCTGTGCGCCTGCACCACGTTGAGCCGTGAACAGATCATTTTGCATTGGATCGTATACACAAGCCACTTCAGTTTTACCTTTGAAGCGAACTGCGATAGATACTGCGAAGTGTGGGTAACCTTTTACAAAGTTATTAGTGCCATCCAGCGGGTCGATGATCCATTGTACGTCTTTATCTTTACCTTCGATAAGACCAGCTTCTTCAGCTACGATGCAGTGCTCTGGGTAAGACTGCTTGATAGTATCGATGATGATAGCTTCTGCTTCTTTGTCAACGTTAGTAACAAAGTCATTAGTGCCTTTTAGTGAAGATTCAATCTTATCTGTGTTTTCTAATGATTTAGCAATGTGATTGCCTGCCTTTCGCGCAGCGCGAATAGCAATATTTAGCATAGGATGCATACGAATTTCCCAACGGATGTTAAAGAACAAAATGAAAGCGGCGGCGAGTATACCAGAGATAAACCAAAAGGGAAGTGGTTATTTTTTGTCCGCCACTGCAAATGTATTTGAGAATCTATCGTGATGCAGAGCACCAAACGACGAGAATACAGCTAGAAAACCGCTTCACTATAGGGTGTGTAAAAAAATTATGATAACATCCATCGGTTTTAATTTAGGTGGCAAACATAGATGTTGGATCAAGTAAAAATCGTACTCGTCGGAACTTCACATTCAGGCAATATTGGCTCGGCAGCACGAGCAATGAAAGTCATGGGTTTAAGCCAATTAGTATTAGTTGATCCACAGTGTGAAGTCGATGAACAAACCCTTGCTCTTGCAGCAGGTGCAGGTGATATCGCTCAAAACGCAACAGTCGTAAATACGCTCGAAGAAGCGATTGAAGATTGTGGCCTTGTTGTTGGTTCTAGCGCTCGCTCGCGCACATTAGAATGGCCAATGCTTGAGCCGCGTGAGTGTGGTGAAAAGTTTGCAGTAGAGGGGCAAAAGCACCCTGTCGCATTGGTATTTGGCCGTGAAAGAACAGGCCTAACCAATGAAGAACTGCAAAAGTGCCATTATCATGTCTGTATCCCTGCAAACCCAGAATACAGCTCACTCAACTTAGCCATGGCAGTACAAACACTAAGTTATGAAGTTCGAGTTGCCTATCTAAATTTAGAGCAAAGTAAGTACACGCCAACTGAGCCAGAAGAATACCCTCGACATAAAGAACTAGAAATGTTCTTTGAGCACCTTGAAAAGGTCATTGTGGAGACCCAATTTATTAATCAGGAGCAACCAGGTCAGGTAATGAACAAACTACGACGTTTGTTTTCACGAGCTCGACCAGAAGCGCAAGAGCTCAATATATTGCGCGGTATTTTGACTTCGATTGAAAAGAAATTCTGAGCAAATAATAACCATTTTAGGTGTGGATGAATACCTGACTAAATTAGTCAAATAAATACTTGACCGTTTTAGTCAGGTATGGAAAAATCCTAATCATTACAAACCATGTGGATACGGTGTGGAATGAAACTTACATCTAAAGGGAGATATGCGGTGACAGCCATGCTGGATGTAGCACTGCACTCGCAACAAAACCCGGTACCTCTTGCAGACATCTCAGAGCGTCAAGGGATCTCGCTCTCTTATTTAGAGCAGCTTTTTTCAAAACTACGTAAAGCAGGGCTTGTTGCAAGCGTTCGTGGTCCTGGTGGTGGTTATCGACTTGGTGCCAGCGCACACAGTATAGCTATCGGTACCGTGATTGCTGCTGTTGATGAGTCGGTCGATGCAACTAAATGCCAAGGCAAAGGAGATTGCCAAGGTGGGACTCGTTGCCTAACCCACACTCTGTGGCGCGACCTAAGCTCTCGTATTAGCGACTTCTTGAACAACATTACGCTCGGTGAGCTAATGACAGACAATGAAGTATTAGAAATTTCTGATCGTCAGGACATTGATCTGGCGGTGACTCATGGGCTATCAAACAAAAATACAACCGCCGCGCCCATCGGTGTAAACGTCCGCTCATAGCGGTCAGCATTTTACATTGGAGTAGAGAATGAAACTGCCGATTTACCTTGATTATTCCGCTACATGTCCAGTTGATCCACGTGTTGCTGAAAAAATGGTTCAGTACATGACGATGGATGGTACATTTGGCAACCCAGCTTCACGCTCGCACCGTTATGGCTGGCAGGCAGAAGAAGCTGTCGATACTGCTCGTGAGCAAATTGCTGACCTATTAAATGCAGATCCACGCGAAATCGTATTCACATCAGGTGCAACAGAGTCTGACAACCTTGCAATCAAAGGTGCTGCTCATTTTTACTCTAAAAAGGGTAAACATGTAATTACATGCAAAACCGAGCACAAAGCCGTTCTTGACCCATGCCGTCAACTAGAGCGTGAAGGTTTTGAAGTGACTTATTTGCAGCCCGAATCAAATGGTCTTATTGATCTAAACAAGCTTCAAGAAGCAATGCGTGAAGATACGGTTCTAGTATCAATCATGCACGTAAACAACGAAATCGGTGTCATTCAAGACATTGCGGCTATCGGCGAGCTATGTCGTGAACGTAAGATTGTGTTCCATGTTGATGCAGCGCAATCAGCAGGCAAATTGCCAATTGACGTTCAAGAACTAAAAGTTGACCTAATTTCACTGTCTGCGCACAAAGCTTACGGCCCGAAAGGTATCGGTGCACTTTACGTGCGTCGCAAGCCTCGTATCCGTCTTGAAGCGCAAATGCACGGTGGCGGTCATGAACGTGGTTTCCGCTCGGGCACGCTTCCAACTCACCAAATTGTGGGTATGGGTGAAGCGTTCCGTGTAGCAAAAGAAGACATGCAAAAAGATTACGATCACGCACTAGCACTTCGTAACCGTCTGCTAGATGGCGTGAAAGATCTAGAAGCGGTAACCGTGAATGGTGATCTAGAACAACGTGTTCCACATAACCTAAACGTGAGCTTTGCATTCGTAGAAGGCGAATCTTTACTGATGTCGTTAAAAGACCTAGCAGTATCTTCTGGTAGTGCTTGTACATCAGCGAGCCTAGAGCCATCTTACGTACTTCGTGCTCTTGGTCTAGATGACGAGTTGGCTCACAGCTCTGTACGTTTCTCATTTGGTCGTTTCACGACTGAAGAAGAAATTGATTACGCAATTGAACAAATCCGCGTTGCAGTGACTAAGCTACGCGACATGTCTCCTCTATGGGATATGTATAAAGAAGGGATTGATTTGAGCACGGTTGAATGGGCTCACCATTAATCTCAGGGATTGAAATAGAGGATTCGAGGTAATTTATCATGGCATACAGCGAAAAAGTAATTGATCACTACGAGAACCCACGTAACGTTGGTTCATTTGACAAAGAAGATCCATCAGTAGGTAGCGGCATGGTTGGCGCGCCAGCTTGTGGTGACGTAATGAAACTTCAAATCAAAGTGACGCCTGAGGGCATCATTGAAGACGCGAAATTCAAAACTTACGGTTGTGGTAGTGCAATCGCTTCAAGCTCACTGGTAACTGAGTGGGTGAAAGGCAAGTCTATCGACGAAGCGGCATCTATCAAAAACTCTGAGATTGCAGAAGAGCTAGAACTTCCTCCTGTGAAAGTGCACTGCTCAATCCTAGCGGAAGACGCAATCAAAGCAGCAGTTGCTGACTATAAGAAAAAACACCAGGAATAAGTATTCCGTATATAATGGGGGCCTTGAATTAAAGCCCCGATTCAAATCGTAATTTAGACAGACGTAAGGTGCAGTATGGCCATCACAATGACAGAAACAGCGGCGAGTCGCGTAAAAGCATTCCTAGATAACCGAGGCAAAGGTGTCGGTTTGCGTCTTGGAGTGAAGACGACAGGCTGTTCCGGTATGGCTTATGTGCTTGAGTTTGTAGACGATCTTAATGAAGAAGATGAAGTGTTCGATCATTCGGGCGTGAAGATCATCATCGATAAGAAAAGTTTAGTGTACCTAGATGGTACAGAACTGGATTACGTAAAAGAGGGGTTGAACGAAGGTTTTGAGTTCAACAACCCGAACGCGAAAAGTGAATGTGGTTGTGGTGAAAGCTTCAACGTCTAATTGATTGTCCTTCTGGGCAAACGAGTCCAGAAGGCTTTACTAGGACCCGATCTTAATGAATCACTTTGAATTATTTGGGCTACCAAGTCAGTTTACACTGGATGGTAGCCTTCTTTCTTCCCAGTTCCGAGAACTACAAAAACGCTTCCACCCAGATAACTTTGCTACTGCCTCAGAACGTGATCGTCTCATGGCGGTGCAAAAAGCAGCGCAAATTAACGATGCGTATCAAGTGCTTAAGCACCCAATCTCTCGCGCTGAATACATTTTGGCTGAAAATGGCACAGAGATTCGTGGTGAGCAACAAACCATGCAAGATCCGATGTTTCTTATGGAACAAATGGAACTGCGTGAAGAACTGGAAGACATTGCTGGCAGCTCCGATCTGGAATCAGCGCTTTTTGATTTCGACGCTAAAGTCAGCAAAATGTACAAGCAGCATTTGGCGAGTGTAGAACGAGAACTTCAAGATGGTCGTTGGGCGGAAGCCGCGGACCGAGTTCGCAAACTTAAATTCATTGCCAAGCTAAAGAACGAAATTGAACTGGTTGAAGATAAACTTCTCGGCTAGTTAGCGTGACAAGGACCCATCATGGCACTACTTCAAATCGCAGAACCGGGCCAAAGCTCGGCACCTCATGAGCATAAGTTAGCAGCAGGTATCGATCTCGGTACAACAAACTCGTTAGTTGCATCCGTGCGCAGTGGTAACGCAACCACACTTACGGATGATCAAGGACGCAGTATTCTGCCATCTGTTGTTAATTACACACAAGAAACCGCCCTCGTTGGTTATGATGCGAGAGAAAAAGCGGAGCAAGAACCAGCAAACACCATTATATCGGTTAAACGTTTGATGGGACGTTCTCTGAAAGACATCCAAGCTCGTTACCCATCTTTGCCTTACCAATTTAAAGAGAGCGATAACGGCTTACCAATTTTGCAAACCGCTCAGGGTAATAAAAACCCGATTGAAGTGTCTGCAGACATTCTTAAAGCACTAGGCAAACGTGCTGAAGAGACACTAGGTGGCGAGTTGGCTGGCGTCGTTATTACCGTTCCTGCTTACTTTGATGATGCTCAACGTGCAGGCACAAAAGATGCGGCGAAATTGGCGGGTCTTCACGTACTACGTCTGCTTAACGAACCAACAGCGGCTGCGATTGCTTACGGTCTAGACTCTGGTCAAGAAGGCGTGATTGCCGTTTATGACTTAGGTGGCGGTACGTTTGATATCTCTATCTTACGTTTGTCGAAAGGCGTCTTTGAAGTATTAGCAACAGGCGGTGACTCTGCGCTAGGTGGTGATGATTTTGACCATCTATTAGCGGATTACCTAATGGAGCAAGCAGGCCTAGAAGCGCCACTTTCTGCTGAGAAAAACCGTGCACTACTGAACATAGCAACGGCGACGAAGATTGCTTTTTCTGAAAAAGACAGCGTTGATGTTGACGTGTTTGGTTGGAAAGGCTCAGTGACTCGCGAGCAGTTCGAAGATCTGATTCGTCCGTTAGTGAAGAAAACGCTGATGTCTTGCCGCCGTGCACTGAAAGATGCTGATGTGGATGCGGAAGATGTACTTGAAGCCGTCATGGTGGGTGGTTCAACACGCACATTGCTTGTGCGTGAAATGGTAGGCGAGTTTTTTGGTCGAACACCACTGACAAGCATTAACCCTGATGAGGTGGTTGCTATTGGTGCCGGTATTCAGGCGGACATCTTAGCGGGTAATAAACCTGATTCTGAAATGCTATTGCTTGATGTGATTCCATTATCGCTTGGTATTGAAACCATGGGTGGCTTGGTTGAGAAAATCATCCCACGTAACACCACCATTCCTGTGGCTCGCGCACAAGAATTTACCACGTTTAAAGATGGTCAAACGGCAATGACGGTGCATACCGTACAAGGTGAACGTGAGATGGTTGATGACTGCCGTTCATTGGCTCGTTTTTCGCTGAAAGGCATCCCACCAATGGCGGCTGGTGCAGCGCACATTCGCGTGACTTACCAAGTAGATGCAGACGGTCTATTGTCAGTTACTGCGATGGAGAAGAGTACGGGCGTTCAATCAGAGATTCAAGTTAAGCCATCTTACGGTTTAAGTGACAATGAAGTCGCGAATATGCTTCGTGACTCGATGACTTATGCGAAAGAAGACATGCAGGCACGCGCATTGGCCGAGCAGCGTGTCGAAGCTGACCGAGTGATTGAGGGGCTGATTGCTGCGATGCAAGCTGATGGTGATGAACTACTATCAGAGCAAGAGAAACAAGTGCTATTGAAAGTGATTGAAGCACTGATTGAACTGCGTAACGGAGAAGATGCTGATGCGATTGAGCAAGGCATTAAAGATACCGATAAAGCGAGCCAAGACTTTGCGTCACGCCGTATGGATAAATCAATTCGAGCTGCACTGTCAGGTCAGTCAGTTAATGATATATAAGAGATAAGTAGTTATGCCTAAGATTATTGTATTGCCACACGAAGATTTGTGCCCAGAAGGTGCGGTGTTGGAAGCAAAAGCGGGTGAAACCGTTCTAGATGTAGCACTAAAAAATGGCATTGGTATTGAGCATGCGTGTGAGAAATCATGTGCATGTACCACTTGCCATGTGATCATTCGTGAAGGTTTTGATTCACTAGAAGAAAGCGAAGAGCTAGAAGACGACATGCTTGATAAAGCATGGGGTCTGGAACCAGAATCTCGCCTTGGTTGCCAAGCAAAAGTGGCCGATGAGGACTTGGTTGTTGAGATTCCAAAATACACGCTAAACCACGCGTCAGAAGATCATTAATTCTGCCCCTTAATAGGGGGAAGCAAAAGGAAAGTGAGCAATGAAATGGATAGATTCTCGCGACATCGCGATTGAGCTTTGTGACAAGTTTCCAGATGTGGATCCTAAAACGGTACGTTTTACCGATCTTCATCAATGGATCATGGAGTTAGATGAGTTTGACGATGAGCCAAACCATTGTAACGAAAAGATTCTAGAAGCCGTTATCTTGTGCTGGATGGATGAAGCGGATTAGCGCTCAGTTCGGTGAGAAACACAGCCGAGTTAACAATTCTTACTAAAAAAAGCGGACCCTATGGTCCGTTTTTTTATCAAATTGACATTTTTACCCTACATAATGCTAACATCCGTGAGTTATTAAAAAGAAGCGGCGTAGGTAACGCCGTTATAAGACAAGGAGAAACCATGTCTACACAGATGTCTGTATTTTTAAGTCATGAACCTGCCGCTCCACACTGGGGTGAAAATGCGTTGCTTTCGTTTGTAGAAAATGGCGTAACTATCCACGTAACAGCAGGGGATGAACTCGATTCTATTCAACGTGCATCACGTCAACTTGATGGCCAAGGTATCCATTCTATTTTGCTGTCTGGTGAACACTGGGACCTAGAGAGCATTTGGGCTTTTCATCAAGGATACCGCAATCCGAAAAAACACGGCGCTTTAGAGTGGACAGCATTGTCTGAGAAAGACCAACTCGAACTTCATGCTCGAATTACGGCAACGGACTTTACTCGCGATATCATCAACAAAACAGCAGAAGAAGTGGCGCCTCGTCAATTGGCAACCATGGCTGCAGAATTCATCAAATCTATCGCACCTCAAGGCACCGTAACGGCTCGTATCGTTAAAGATAAAGATCTACTTTCAGATGGCTGGGAAGGCATTTATGCTGTTGGCCGTGGTTCTGAGCGTACGTCTGCAATGCTACAACTGGACTACAACCCAACAGGTGACGAAAACGCACCAGTATTTGCGTGCTTAGTTGGTAAAGGCATTACGTTTGATTCAGGTGGCTACAGCCTCAAATCATCAAACTTCATGACAGCAATGAAAGCGGACATGGGAGGGGCTGGTACCATCACTGGTGGTCTTGCACTTGCGATTCTTCGTGGCCTGAACAAGCGTGTGAAATTGATCCTTTGCTGTGCAGAGAACATGGTATCTGGTCGTGCACTTAAGCTGGGCGACATCATCACTTACAAAAACGGGAAGACCGTTGAGATCATGAATACGGACGCTGAGGGTCGTTTGGTTCTTGCTGATGGTCTTATCTACGCCAGTGAGCAAAAACCAGAGCTAATCGTTGACTGTGCAACACTTACAGGCGCTGCTAAGAATGCGCTAGGTAATGATTACCATGCATTGATGAGCTTTGACGATGAACTCTCCCACCAAGCGCTAACGGCGGCAAACCAAGAGAAAGAAGGTCTATGGCCACTGCCTCTTGCGGAGTTCCATCGAGGTATGCTTCCATCAAACTTTGCTGATCTTTCTAACATCAGTTCTGGTGATTACTCACCTGGCGCCAGCACCGCAGCAGCATTCTTGTCTTACTTCGTTGAAGATTACAAAAAAGGTTGGTTGCACTTTGATTGCGCAGGTACGTACCGTAAATCAGCATCAGATAAATGGGCGGCGGGCGCAACGGGGATGGGTGTTCGCACTCTTGCTTGTTTCTTGAACGAACAAGCGGCTAAATAAAACTTTTGCCAGTGCAGATTGAT
Organism: Vibrio alfacsensis; assembly: GCF_003544875.1. NCBI lineage: Bacteria > Pseudomonadati > Pseudomonadota > Gammaproteobacteria > Vibrionales > Vibrionaceae > Vibrio > Vibrio alfacsensis. Next base: position 2,521,967 of record NZ_CP032093.1, on the reverse strand, counting down.
GTCTGTACTGGTATAACCAAAAGGGACGAAAAGTCACTTAGGTCTAAAACTATTATTACAAGTACAAAAAGGAAACTTTATGGCTCTAGAAAGAACGTTTTCAATTGTTAAGCCTGATGCTGTAGAACGCAATTTGATTGGTGAGATTTACCACCGTATTGAAAAAGCAGGTTTACGAATCGTAGCAGCAAAGATGGTTCATCTGACAGAAGAACAGGCGAGCGGTTTTTATGCAGAACATGAAGGTAAAGAGTTTTTCCCTGCTCTGAAAGAGTTCATGACATCTGGCCCTATTATGGTTCAGGTTCTTGAGGGGGAAGACGCGATTGCTCGTTACCGTGAGTTAATGGGTAAAACAAACCCAGAAGAAGCGGCATGTGGCACCATTCGTGCGGATTACGCTTTGAGTATGCGCCATAACTCCGTTCATGGTTCTGATAGCCCAGAGTCTGCAGCACGAGAAATTGAGTTCTTCTTCCCTGCGTCCGAGATTTGCCCACGCTAATCTTGCCTTGTACTCGTTTTATTGTTGAGCCTCGGTTTTATCCGGGGCTTTTTATTATCTGCCAATCAACGAGAAAGATGGATAATTGTTGGTGAAAATTTAACCGTCATGATTTTAATGCCTTAGCGAACTCAGGGTCTTACAACCCTTGTTGTGACTGCATAAAGGCTGTACAATTCGCGCCCTTATTCTTGTTTCAGTCATTGAGAGGCAACATGACTACTGAAAAAATCAATCTACTCGACTTTGATCGCAAAGGCATGCGTCAATTTTTCGCGGAAGAGCTAGGCGAAAAAGCGTTCCGTGCGGATCAGGTTATGAAGTGGATATACCATTTCGGTGTTGATGACTTCGACAACATGACGAACATCAACAAGAAGCTGCGTGAAAAGCTACATCAAAAATGTGAAGTGAAAGCACCTATCGTCTCTGAGGCTCAACATTCATCTGATGGCACCATTAAATGGGCGATGAAAGTAGGCGATCAAGACGTAGAAACGGTTTACATTCCAGAGGATGACCGTGCGACACTTTGTGTATCTTCTCAAGTGGGTTGTGCATTGGAATGTAAATTCTGTTCAACCGCGCAGCAAGGTTTTAACCGCAACCTGAAAGTATCAGAAATCATTGGTCAGGTATGGCGCGCTGCTCGCGAAGTAGGTTTAGAGAAAGAAACAGGTCGTCGCCCAATTACTAACGTAGTAATGATGGGCATGGGCGAACCACTTCTGAATATGAAAAACCTGATCCCAGCATTAGAAATCATGCTTGATGATCTTGGTTTTGGCCTATCAAAACGTCGTGTTACCGTTTCGACTTCTGGTGTGGTATCTGGTCTTGATCAGATGACAGGCAAAATCGACGTAGCATTAGCGATTTCTCTTCACGCACCAAATGACAAGTTGCGTAGTGAAATCATGCCAATTAACGATCGCTGGGATATCCAAGAATTTTTGGCGTCAGTTCGTCGTTACATTGCTTCATCAAATGCAAACCGCGGCAAAGTGACGGTTGAGTATGTGTTACTTGATCATATCAATGATGATATGGACCATGCGCGTGAATTAGCGGAGTTGATGAAAGGCACCCCTTGTAAGATCAACTTGATTCCGTTTAACCCATATCCAGGTTCTCCGTACAAGAAACCGAGTAATTCGCGAATTGACCGTTTCCAAAAGACACTGATGCAATATGAACATACGGTTACGATTCGTAAGACTCGTGGTGATGACATTGATGCAGCATGTGGTCAGTTGGTCGGCGATGTTATCGACCGTACGAAACGTACAGCGGCACTAAAAGCGGCTCGTGGTGCAGACACCATCGATGTAAAAGCAGTATAAATTGCAATGAATCATGAAATAGCCAGAGCACCACGCTCTGGCTATTTTGTATGTTGTATATGGAATGTAACCTGCCGCTTACAGTGTGGTTGGTGTGAAATGTTGTTCACTGTGTCAATTTTTGGACAAAAGCTTGAGCTATCTGTTAATTTGGACGGAAAGAGTTTTTGTCTTTGTTATACATTCGCTTATTATGGTGATCTATAGCACTGACAATACACAGTATTTTTCCAATACGCTTTGCTGAATCTTTGCAAGTCGTGCATTCATACAATAAGTACTGTGAATTTCTAACAGATTATTTTGGTTAACGCGTTTAGGCTAGCTATCTTTAAATGAGGCTTAAGAACAAAAACGAAAATAAATAACCGTGTTAGCCACCCAACAGATTAAATATCACCATTATGACTGAACAAGAAAAGACGAATGAAGTGCCGCTTTCTATGGAAGCTGGGACACTATTAAAAAATAAACGCGAATCTTTAGGTATGACTCAGAAGCATGTTGCTGATCGCCTAAGACTTCGCGTTTCTGTTATCGAAGACATTGAAAACAATCGATTTGAATCGCAACAGGTTGCGACGTTTACTCGCGGATACCTTCGCTCGTATGCAAAATTGGTTGGCCTTGATGAAAAGAATGTTTTGGCAGCTTTAGAACAACATTCTGAGGTACATGTCCAAGAACAAGAAACAGAAATGCAGAGCTTTTCTCGCAAAACAAAGCATGAGAAACATAATAGCCGTATCATGTTGCTCACTTGGGTCATTGCCATTGTTATTGTAGGCATTTCTGCGGCTTGGTGGTGGCAAAACCAGCAAGAGGACAGTCTTACTCAAGTAGTCTCTGAATCAAGTTTAGACGCAGAACAAATGGCGGTGGACATTGAAAAAATCGATAGCATCAGCGCGGATGAGTTAATTGCTAGCACGCCTGCAGAAATTGCACCAACGATGGTTGAATCTGTTGTTGAAAGTGAGCCAGCACCAGTGTCTGCTGCTGATGATTCGGCACAAGCAGTGACAGCAGAAGTGGTTGACGCTGTTGCCACTGATGCCTCTGAAAATGAGCCTGCGATGGTGGAAGTAGCAGAAGAGTCTACAGAGCCGTCGGTTGTTGTTCCTGAGGGGATGACGTTGCTTACTATGAAGTTTGCGGCTGACTGCTGGATTCAAGTAAAAGATGTTAACGGCAGAACACTCGTAAGTGGTACTCGTAAGCCGGGTCAAGACGTAGAACTTGCCGGAAAAGCCCCTTTTAAAGTGATATTAGGCGCACCAGAGGGAGTAACAATGACATTTGCAAGTGAACCTGTCGACCTTTCTGGGTATACTTCAGGCAAAGTAGCTCGATTCACATTACCGTTATAAAGAATTATGCAACACGAATCTCCTATTATTCGTCGTAAATCAACGCGTATTTACGTGGGTGATGTGCCAATTGGTGATGGTGCACCAATTGCTGTACAGTCAATGACGAACACCCGAACGACTGATGTAGAAGCAACAGTCGCACAAATCCGAGCTTTGGAAAAGGTAGGCGCAGACATCGTACGTGTTTCAGTACCAACGATGGATGCAGCGGAAGCTTTCAAGCTTATTAAACAGCAAGTATCTGTACCGCTGGTGGCGGACATTCACTTTGACTACCGTATTGCGTTGAAAGTCGCAGAATACGGGGTAGACTGTTTACGTATCAACCCAGGCAATATCGGCAACGAAGAGCGTATTCGTTCGGTTGTTGATTGTGCCCGTGACAAAAACATCCCAATCCGTATTGGTGTCAATGGCGGTTCTTTAGAAAAAGATCTGCAAATGAAATACGGTGAACCAACGCCAGAAGCTTTGGTTGAATCGGCGATGCGTCATGTGGATCATCTTGATCGTCTTAACTTTGATCAGTTCAAAGTGAGTGTAAAGGCGTCAGATGTGTTCCTTGCGGTGGATTCATACCGTCTATTGGCAAAACAGATCGATCAACCTTTACACCTAGGTATCACTGAAGCGGGTGGTGCGCGTGCCGGTGCGGTTAAATCATCCGTTGGTTTAGGCATGCTGTTGGCCGAGGGTATCGGTGATACACTCCGCATTTCTCTGGCAGCAGATCCTGTTGAAGAAATCAAAGTCGGCTTTGATATTCTTAAGTCTTTGCGTATTCGTTCACGTGGTATCAACTTTATTGCTTGCCCAAGTTGCTCTCGTCAAGAGTTCGACGTGATTGGCACGGTAAACGCGCTAGAACAACGCCTAGAAGATATCATCACCCCTATGGATGTATCGATTATCGGTTGTGTTGTGAACGGCCCAGGTGAAGCTGAGGTTTCACATTTAGGTCTAGCAGGCAGTAACAAGAAGAGCGCATTCTACGAAGACGGTAAGCGTCAGAAAGAGCGTTTCGATAATGATAACCTTGTGGATCAGCTGGAAGCTAAGATCCGTGCGAAAGCGTCTGTATTGGACGAAGAAAATCGCATCCAAGTTAACGTACAAGATTAATCTCAACGAGAATTACGGTAAGTATTGTGGCAAAACCAATCCAAGCAATCCGAGGCATGAATGACTGCCTCCCAACTCAATCTCCACTGTGGCAAAAACTTGAAAACACAGTGAAAAATGTAGTTAGCGCATACGGTTATAACGAAGTGCGCATGCCAATCGTTGAGGTAACGCATCTATTTAGCCGCGCGATCGGTGAAGTGACCGACGTGGTTGAGAAAGAAATGTACACGTTCGAAGACCGTAATGGCGATAGCCTAACGCTTCGTCCTGAAGGTACAGCAGGCTGTGTGCGTGCAGGTATTGAAAATGGCCTGCTATACAACCAAGAACAACGTCTATGGTACATGGGCCCAATGTTCCGTCATGAGCGCCCTCAAAAAGGTCGCTACCGTCAATTCCACCAATGTGGTGTGGAAGTATTTGGCCTAAACGGTCCAGATGTAGACGCAGAACTTATCATGATGACGGCTCGCCTGTGGCGTGAGCTAGGCATCGACAAGCACGTACGTCTAGAGCTTAACTCTATCGGTTCTCTAGAAGCGCGCGCAAACTACCGCACAGCGCTGATCGAATTCCTAGAGCAACACATGGATGTTCTGGATGAAGATTGTAAGCGTCGTATGCACACTAACCCTCTGCGCGTTCTTGATACTAAGAACCCAGATGTGCAAGCGATTTTAGGTGACGCACCTCGCCTTTCTAACTACTTAGATGATGATTCTAAGCAACATTTCGCGGGTCTGTGTGAACTTCTTGATGCTGCTGGTATCGAATACACCGTTAATGAGCGTCTTGTTCGCGGTCTTGATTACTACAATCGCACGGTATTTGAGTGGATCACTGAAAGCCTAGGTTCACAAGGTACAGTATGTGGTGGTGGTCGTTACGACGGGCTAGTAGAGCAATTAGGTGGTAAAGCTACACCTGCAGTTGGCTTTGCTATGGGCCTAGAGCGTCTAGTTCTCATGCTAGAAACGCTGGAGCTAAATGATGTTCGTCGTAGTGTTGATGTTTACGTCGTAACCGCCGGTGAGGGCACGATGATGGCGGGTATGAAGCTAGCAGAGCAGCTTCGTGAAGCCATCCCAGGCGTTCGCGTGATGAATCACTTCGGTGGTGGTAACTTCAAGAAACAGTTTAAACGCGCAGATAAAGTGGGTGCTGTAGTAGCATTGGTTCTGGGCGAAAACGAAGTCGCAGATAACACCGTAGTACTGAAAGATTTAGCTGGTGGTGAGCAAGAAACTTACAACCAAGCAGAAGTTGCAGAGAAGATCGCAGCACTGATCTAAGTCTTTTAATAAGCTAAAGATTATATCTTAATTCGTAATAGTAAGGCTCCCAAGATAGGAGCCTTTCGACGAAATAGGAACAATGGCAGCCCTTGCTGCCATTTACATGTTTTAAGAGGACAGGAAGTGGAACTTTACGATACTGAAGAACAACAAGTTGAAGCCATTAAAGACTGGTGGAAAGAAAACGGCAAAGCCGTCATTATCGGTGCTGTTGTTGGTTTAGGTGGTCTATTTGGTTGGCGTTACTACCAGGATTCTGTAGTTCAGGCGAGTGAAGCAGCTTCTCAAAGCTACACAACAGTAATGAATGCTTTACAAGTTAAAGGCGCAGATGCTCAGGCTGATATTCAGGCGTTCATTGACTCAAATGAAGTGAAAGAATACTCAGTACTTGCTGCTCTTCAGCTAGCAAAAGTGCAAGTGGATGCGAAAGACCTTGCTGCTGCGCTTGAGCAGTTAAAGTGGGCGCAAAGCAACACGAAAGATGCCGCGCTATCTCCACTTATCAGCTACCGTATTGCGCGCATTGAAGCAGAAATGGGTAACCTTGATGCGGCAAATTCTGAACTTAGCAAAGTAACAGATTCAGCTTGGACTGGTCGTATTGCTGAGCTTCGTGGTGACATTGCACTTCGTCAAGGTAACAAAGAAGCTGCATACACAGCGTACACCGAAGCTCAACAAGCAGCAGATGCTAGCCCAACGCTACAAATGAAATTGGATGACTTGGCCAAATAAGGACCGCATTGGATGAAAAGAGTCTTTAAGAAAGCCTTACTAGGGGCGTTAACAGTGGGTATTCTGGCTGGTTGTGCTAGCGAGGAAGATACCATTGTAATGGCTCCATTGCCTCAAGTAGACAGCCAGTTCACACCAAGCAGTGAATGGAGCGCATCGATTGGCGGTGGTGTTGGTCAATACTTTTCTAAGCTTTCTCCTGTTGTCGCAAATGATATGCTGTTTGTGGCAAGCCGCGATGGTCTAGTAAAAGCGCTAGACCCTGAAAATGGCAAAGCAATTTGGCAAGTTGACTTAGAACAGGATGTTATTGCACGTCTCTCTGGTGGTATTACGGCTGCTTATGAGAACTTATACATTGGTTCTGAAAATGGTGAAGTGATTGCGCTTGACCAAGAAACGGGTGAAGTTCTTTGGCGCGTTGCTGTTGGTGGTGAAGTACTTGCTAAGCCAGTAGCAGATTCTGGATTGATCATCGTGAACACAAGCCGAGGCACCTTGATTGCTCTGGATGAAAGCACGGGTGAACAACGCTGGGCGCTGAGCACTGAAGTACCAAACCTAACCTTACGTGGTGATAGTACACCAACAGCGATTGGTGGCGGTGTATTCTGGGGCACGGCGAATGGACGTCTTGCGGCAGCCATCGTTGATCGTGGTCAATTGATTTGGCAACAGCCAATAGGAACGCCAAAAGGCGCGACAGAGATTGATCGCTTGGTTGACGTTGATGCTTCTCCAATCGTTTTAGGCGGTACTCTTTTCACTGTGGGCTATAATGGCCAGTTAATTGCGATTGACTTACGTTCGGCAAACCCAATTTGGAAACGTAATTATTCATCAGCGAATGATCTCGCCACAGATGGTAGCCGCGTTTTTGTCATTACAGAGAAAGATCACATCGTAGCTGTTGATGCTCGTAGTGGTACTGAACTTTGGGAAAACAGCAAGTTAGAACACCGTCAGCTTACCGCACCGGTGATCATTGATAACTACCTTGTTGTTGGTGATACGTTGGGTTACTTGCACTGGCTCGATCGCTCTACGGGCGAGTTCGTTTCACAACAATATGTGGATGACAGCGGTTTTGCTGTCGGTCCAACGTTGTTATCCGATGGTTATGTCATTACAACACGCAATGGCGATGTAAAGAAACTGACCATCAACGAATAATATCGTGATATAATTCACATTCGGCTCCTGGCTGGTAACAGTTAGGAGCCGTTTTGTTGTTTGAAATTATTAAAAACCGGATGTGGTTATAGGTAAAAAGCTGGTTTGATTTGGCATTGGGCAAGTCGTTACCTATAACTACAGAAGATAGATTATTGTAGAGGTTGTTATGGTACCTGTTGTTGCTCTTGTAGGGCGTCCGAACGTAGGTAAGTCGACACTATTTAACCGATTGACTCGCACCCGTGATGCGTTGGTTGCGGACTTTCCAGGCCTAACTCGAGACCGTAAATATGGTCAAGCAAGACTTGGCGAAGAACACGAATTCATTGTTGTTGATACCGGTGGTATTGATGGTACAGAAGAAGGCGTGGAAACGAAGATGGCACAGCAATCGTTAGCAGCAATTGATGAAGCTGACGTAGTGCTATTCCTAGTGGATGGTCGTGCAGGTCTAACGTCTGCGGATGAAGCAATTGCGGCTCATCTGCGTAAAATTGAAAAGCCAGCAATGCTGGTTGTAAACAAAATTGATGGTATTGATGCTGACGCCGCTTGTGCCGATTTTTGGCAACTTGGTGTTGACGACATGTACCAAATCGCTGCGGCGCATGGTCGTGGTGTAACGGCATTGCTAGAACGCGCATTAGCGCCATTCTTCGATGATTTACTTGCCAGTGAATCAGAGCAAGGTGAGATTGAAGATCTGACTGAATTCGAAGACGAAGAGCTAGCGATCGAAGATTACACCGAAGAAGATGCAGAAGCAGAATTCAAACGTTTACAAGACCAGCCAATCAAATTGGCAATCATTGGTCGCCCTAACGTTGGTAAATCAACACTGACAAACCGAATTCTTGGTGAAGAGCGCGTTGTCGTATACGACATGCCAGGAACCACTCGTGATTCTATCTACATTCCAATGGAACGTGATGGTCGTGAGTATGTGTTGATCGATACAGCGGGTGTACGTCGTCGTGGTCGTATTAACGAAACGGTAGAGAAATTCTCCGTGGTTAAAACGCTTAAAGCAGTAGAAGACGCAAACGTGGTTCTATTGGTGATCGACGCACGTGAAAATATTTCTGATCAAGATCTGAGTCTACTCGGTTTTGCCTTGAATGCTGGTCGTTCTATCGTACTAGCGGTAAACAAGTGGGATGGTCTAGACAATGACGTGAAAGAAAGAGTGAAGAAAGAGCTCGACCGCCGTTTAGGTTTCGTTGACTTTGCTCGTATTCACTTTATTTCTGCACTGCACGGCACAGGTGTTGGTCACTTATTTGAATCGATTCAAGAAGCTTACAAATCAGCAACGACTCGCGTAGGTACTTCTGTATTGACTCGTATCATGAAGATGGCAACAGATGATCACCAACCACCAATGGTGCGTGGTCGTCGTATCAAACTGAAGTACGCACACGCTGGTGGTTACAACCCGCCAATTATTGTTGTACACGGTAACATGGTTCGTGATCTGCCTGATTCATACAAACGCTACTTGATGAACTATTTCCGTAAGTCTCTGGAAATTATGGGTACACCTATCCGTATTAACTTCCAGAATAGCGATAACCCATACGAGAACCGTACGAACAAGCTGACGATTTCACAAGAACGTCAACGTAAACGTATGATGTCTATGGTTAAAAACCGCAACAAGTAATCGACACTGTTTTCAATACCCAAGTTTAGGCTTGGGTATTTTTATGTATAGAAATTGAATATGACTATCACCGCAACAAAGATTCGTTTCTGTCACCAAACTTGGCAATTGAAAGTACAAATTCAACTCGTTCAATCAACGGAAAGCGTCACTTACGTTATTACGGATATCACCCCATTTCATCCCGTTAGCCATATTTGGCCAGATCATCCGGCAGATAAAGGCTCGGTAGTGTTTAATGGTCAGGCATTTGAAGTGATAGATTGCCAAGTAGGCGCCGTGGAACTTGTCAGTGGAGAACTGTATGTTGGCCGTGCAATTCCTGTAAAACGCGATACTCAAGGCTGGGTGTTTGTTGTCGTGCATGTTTTATCTTATACCGATGCGATCAATGTTGGTGATGTCATCTCGCTCGACGTTGATAAACAATATCAACTCGCTCTTAGTCGAGGTCATAGTGCTGGGCATTTAGCGTATTTGGCACTGAATAAGGTATTGGCAGAGAATTATTGGCGTAAAGATGCAGATCGTAAAGACCCGCATGGAAACTACGACTTCAACAGCTATGCACAAGAAACCAGCTTTGTTACCCCAGATAAATGTCTTGATACCTATCGTCTAGGTAAAACTCTACGCAAAAGGGGCCTAAATAGCGCAGATATGCTGTCTGACCTAAAATTAATAGAGCAAAAAGTGAATAACCAGCTCATTGATTGGATCCAGCGAGGCGTAGAGATCAAGATCAACTGTGATGGTGAACATCTGACAGATTCACGGTATTGGCAATGTGATCTAGGTGAAAGCCAAATGGCTGTGATCCCTTGTGGTGGAACGCATGCAAGCCAACTTAGTGACTTCAATTCTATTACCGTCACGTTAATAGAAATGGATTCCCAAACTATCGAAATGCACAGCAATGTAAACAATGGAGACTAGGTTGCTATTCTTTTATTAAACTCTAATTTCAGCCGCTATAAAAACAATAATTAGATTTTTATCCTATCTAAAATCGAGATGCAGAATATGTAACTTATGCTTTCGGCGTGTGGGTATATAAATATTCTTTTAAGGGGTGATCGCTGATCAAAGGGTAAATATCAGAAGATCAGATGAAGATCTTTTCTACATCAGCGATCAGTGGCTTACTTTGTGTGATCTGGATCAAACTTGTAAAGATTAAAACCATCAATACTGACATCGATCAAACCATACGAAATCGTATAACTCGGTGTTGAGCGTTGTAACAAGCTAAAATGATCAGTTATTTACGGTGATTGGTATCATTTAGTGGTACTGGTATAAATTATGGAGAGAAGCATGCAACAAAACATCTGCCCAAGCTGTGATGTAGAACTAGAGTGGACAGGTCAATACCACTGTAATCAATGCGATTCTGATTTTCAAAAGGTAGGGTTTTGCCCCGATTGTGACGCAGAGTTAGAAAAGCTACAGGCGTGTGGGGCAGCCAATTACTTTTGTAATAGCTGTAATGAACTTAAATCAAAATCTCGAGTTCGATTTGAGTTCCAAAAAGTGGTGACAGGCGAATAGAATGTTAAGTACTAAATAGAATGTTAAGTACTAACAGGTTGGTACAAACTAGTTTACGGTAGAGCGAAGCTCACCATCGGCCAAGCGGGTGACTAAAACGTCGCCCGTTTTTGCATCTGATGCTTGAGTAATGACTTTGCCTTGCTCGGTTTGTGTAATCGAATAGCCACGTTTTAGCGTTGCTAATGGGCTGACGGTATCGAGTTTTTCCGCTGCGAGCGCAAGTTGGTGACGCATGGTCAGTAATTTACGATCCATCGCATCCATCAATTTCTGTTCGACCCGATCAAGCTTCGATTTTTGCTCAGCAAGTCGTTTGTTAGGGGAGTTGAGTTGCAAACGATGGTGTTTTCGTTCTACGGCTTGCTGATGAGTCGAGATGAATCGTTGCATAGCGCGTTGCAAGCGCATATCTAATTCATCTAATTGCTGCGACTGGCGTTGCAGTTGGTAGCTCGGGTGTTGGCGTTCTAAACGATGCGTCAGTTGAGCGACTTGCTGTTTTTGCTGCGTAAAGTAGTAACGCATCGCACTCGCGAGTTTATGCTGGCGAGTGACCAGAGCTTGATCTTTATGGCTGTTATCACGGCTGACCAATTCAGCTGCGGCAGATGGTGTCGGTGCGCGCATGTCAGCGACAAAATCAGCAATTGTCACATCAACTTCATGACCAACCGCACTGATGATCGGAATTTGGCTTGCGGCAATCGTACGAGCAAGTATTTCATTGTTGAAGCACCACAAGTCTTCTAATGAACCACCGCCACGACCAACAATCAATACGTCACATTCATCACGGCTATTTGCACGACCGATTGCTTGAGCAATTTGAATCGCTGCATCTTCACCTTGCACCATGGTTGGGTAAATCACCACGGGTAGCGATGGATCACGGCGTTTCAATACGTCTAAGATGTCGTACAGCGCTGCACCAGTTTTTGAGGTGATCACACCAACACGCTTGGGATGCTCTGGTAAAGGTTGCTTATTAGTTTGAGCAAACAAACCCTCAGCAGCCAGCTTCATCTTAAGGGCTTCAAACTCTTGTTGCAGACGGCCATCACCTTCGGGTTGCATACTTTCGATGATCAGCTGATAGTCACCACGCGGCTCATACAAAGAGAGACGAGCTTTAACGAGAACTTGATTACCGTTAGCCGGTTTGAAAGTGACGCGACGATTGTTACCACGGAACATGGCACATTTAACTTGAGCGCGGGAGTCTTTAAGCGTGAGATACCAATGGCCAGAGACAGGCGCAGAGAAGTTGGAGATCTCTCCGACGAGCCAAACAATCCCCATTTCGTTTTCGAGTAACAGACGCACTTCAGCATTGAGACGAGAAACCGTGAAGATATTTTGATTGGTCTGGGAGAGCACAGCTAATTCCGTAGACGTGAGTATGGAAGTTAGCGGCAATATAATACATATCAAGGGGGTAAATGCAAGAAAAATTAAAAATTTGTGGTCAAGCGATTGCGTTAACCGTATAATCCCTCCGCAATATCTAATCCAAATGTAGCCCACTACCTAAAACGGGTTACCCTCATTATGCGAAACGATGAGACTGGATTGTTCTTTTTACTCCTCTAATTGTGAGATATTGCAAATGCTAAGAA